>NZ_JCALEE010000019.1:0-3466 GCF_059813225.1 Mycobacterium sp. NGS16 | reverse complement strand
AAATGCCTGTGGCCCCCAAGTTGTTTGGGGGCCACAGGGCTTTTAAATTGTGTTCGGCGGTGTCCTACTTTTCCACCCGGGTGGGCAGTATCATCGGCGCTGACAGGCTTAGCTTCCGGGTTCGGGATGGGACCGGGCGTTTCCCTGTCGCTATGTCCGCCGTAACTCTATTTTTTTGTGGGTGGTGGGCCGGCCCTTGTGTGGGCGGGTGTCCACCGGGTCACCAATAGTGTGTTTGGTGGTGGGGTGTGGGTTATCGGTTTGTGGTGTGGTTGCGGGCAACACGTGTGTTTCTTTGTGTTGGTAAGTTTTCGGCCGGTTAGTGCCAGTTCCCTAAACATCTTGCGGTGCTTGCAGGTCTGGTCTATCGATCCCGTGGTCTGCGGGGGGCCTTATCCCACTGAATGGGTGAGAATCCTGGTCTTGGAGTGGGTTTCCCGCTTAGATGCTTTCAGCGGTTATCCTGTCCGAACGTGGCCATCCAGCCGTGCTCCTGGTGGAACAACTGGTATACCAGAGGTTCGTCCGTCCCGGTCCTCTCGTACTAGGGACAGGTTTCCTCAAGATTCTGACGCGCGCGGCGGATAGAGACCGAACTGTCTCACGACGTTCTAAACCCAGCTCGCGTGCCGCTTTAATGGGCGAACAGCCCAACCCTTGGGACCTGCTCCAGCCCCAGGATGCGACGAGCCGACATCGAGGTGCCAAACCATCCCGTCGATATGGACTCTTGGGGAAGATCAGCCTGTTATCCCCGGGGTACCTTTTATCCGTTGAGCGACACCCCTTCCACTCGGGGGTGCCGGATCACTAGTCCCGACTTTCGTCCCTGTTTGACGTGTCAGTCTTACAGTCAAGCTCCCTTGTGCACTTACACTCAACACCTGATTGCCGTCCAGGTTGAGGGAACCTTTGGGCGCCTCCGTTACATTTTAGGAGGCAACCGCCCCAGTTAAACTACCCACCAGGCACTGTCCCTGAACCAGCTTCATGGTTCGAGGTTAGAGGTCCAATACGATCAGAGTGGTATTTCAACAACGACTCCACCCACACTGGCGTGCGGGTTTCACAGTCTCCCACCTATCCTACACAAACCGCATCGAACATCAATACCAAGCTATAGTGAAGGTCCCGGGGTCTTTTCGTCCTGCCGCGCGTAACGAGCATCTTTACTCGTAATGCAATTTCGCCGAGTCTATGGTTGAGACAGTTGAGAAGTCGTTACGCCATTCGTGCAGGTCGGAACTTACCCGACAAGGAATTTCGCTACCTTAGGATGGTTATAGTTACCACCGCCGTTTACTGGGGCTTAAATTCTCAGCTTCACCCCCGAAGGGGTTAACCGGTCCTCTTAACCTTCCAGCACCGGGCAGGCGTCAGTCCGTATACATCGTCTTGCGACTTCGCACGGACCTGTGTTTTTAGTAAACAGTCGCTTCTCACTGGTTTCTGCGACCCCCTCCCGCTGCCCACCGCAAGGGTGTTGACGGTATGAGGGTCCCCCTTCTCCCGAAGTTACGGGGGTATTTTGCCGAGTTCCTTAACCATAGTTCACTCGTACGCCTTGGTATTCTCTACCTGACCACCTGTGTCGGTTTGGGGTACGGGCCGTGTGCGTGCTCGCTAGAGGCTTTTCTCGACAGCATAGGATCACCGAATTCGCCACAATTGGCTATGCATCACCTCTCGGAATATATGCCAGACGGATTTGCCTATCTGACTTCCTACCGGCTTACCCCAGTATTACCACTGACTGGTACGGCTACCTTCCTGCGTCACCCCATCGCTTGACTACTACCAGCGAAGGTCCCACGCAGCCGGTGATCGTCGCACCCCGAAGGGATTGATCGACCACCTTTTGGGTGGTTAGTACCGCTGATTCATCAGGGACGCCCACACACGGGTACGGGAATATCAACCCGTTGTCCATCGACTACGCCTGTCGGCCTCGCCTTAGGTCCCGACTCACCCTGGGAGGACTGGCCTGGCCCAGGAACCCTTGGTCTTTCGGCGGGCAAGGTTCTCACTTGCCTCATCGCTACTCATGCCTGCATTCTCGCTCCCACACCCTCCACCACTAGGTCACCCTGTGGCTTCACCGGATGCAGGACGCTCCCCTACCCAATCCTGACGGATTGCCGCGGCTTCGGCGGTGTGCTTGAGCCCCGCTACATTATCGGCGCACAATCACTTGACCAGTGAGCTATTACGCACTCTTTCAAGGGTGGCTGCTTCTAAGCCAACCTCCTGGTTGTCTTCGCGACTGCACATCCTTTTCCACTTAGCACACGCTTAGGGGCCTTAGCCGGCGATCTGGGCTGTTTCCCTCTCGACGCACGGAGCTTATCCCCCGCCGTCTCACTGCCACGCTTACACTCACCGGCATTCGGAGTTTGGCTGACGTCAGTAACCTAGTAGGGCCCATCGGCCATCCAGTAGCTCTACCTCCGGTGAGAAACACGCAACGCTGCACCTAAATGCATTTCGGGGAGAACCAGCTATCACGGAGTTTGATTGGCCTTTCACCCCTACCCACAACTCATCCCCTCAGTCTTCAACCTAAGTGGGTTCGGGCCTCCACGCGGTCTTACCCGCGCTTCACCCTGGCCATGGGTAGATCACTCCGCTTCGGGTCCACAACACGCCACTACACCAGCCCCACTGGACTGGATACGCCCTATTCAGACTCGCTTTCGCTACGGCTACCCCACCCGGGTTAACCTCGCGACGTGCCGGTGACTCGCAGGCTCATTCTTCAAAAGGCACGCCATCACCCCACAACGAGGGCTCTGACGGATTGTAGGCACACGGTTTCAGGTACTATTTCACTCCCCTCCCGGGGTACTTTTCACCATTCCCTCACGGTACTCGTCCGCTATCGGTCATCGAGAAGTATTCAGGCTTACCGGGTGGTCCCGGCAGATTCACAGCAGATTCCACGGGCCCGCTGCTACTCGGGGACACTGCGACAGCAGAGACCATGTTTTCACCTACGGGGCTCTCACCCACTACGGCAGACCATCCCAGGCCACTTCGATTAACACGATCTTTTCTCACTGCTGCCCCTCACGGCGGTAAGAGGAACGCAGACCCCACAACACCGCACACACAACCCCCGCCGGGTATCACATGCATACGGTTTAGCCATCCTCCGCTTTCGCTCGCCACTACTCACGGAATCACATTTTGTTTTCTTCTCCTACGGGTACTGAGATGTTTCACTTCCCCGCGTTACCTCCCCACCGGCTATACATTCACCGGAGGGTGACACGACATCACTCGTGCCGGGTTTCCCCATTCGGACATCCTCGGATCCACGCTCGGTTGACAGCTCCCCGAGGCATATCGCAGCCTCCCACGTCCTTCATCGGCTCTCGATGCCAAGGCATCCACCATGCGCCCTTACACACTTACACACACAAAAACCAAGAAACAAAAATTGCAAAACAAACAAGACCAAAACATC
>NZ_JCALEE010000018.1:0-4934 GCF_059813225.1 Mycobacterium sp. NGS16 | reverse complement strand
ACCTCCGCCAACGACGCCGGCTCCGGCAAACCGTTATCGAACATGTGTTCGATTGTACCCGAATCGGCTGACCCGTGCAGCCGCACATCCGGAGGGCCCCGGAGCCGAATTAGAACGTGTTTCAGAAAAGGGGTTCAGCTGGCGACGGATCCTTGTTAGCGTGCCTACGTGATCCTCGACAAATTCCGACTCGATAACTGCGTAGCCGTCGTCACCGGCGCCGGCCGGGGCTTAGGGGCGGCGATCGCGGTTGCGTTCGCCGAAGCCGGCGCCGACGTCGTCATCGCCGCGCGCACCCGATCCCAACTAGAGACCGTCGCCGAACAGATCGACGGCGCCGGACGTCGCGCCCACATCGTGGCCGCCGACCTGGCCCACCCCGAGGAGACGGCCAAGTTGGCCGGCGAGGCCGTCGACGCCTTCGGCAAGCTCGACATCGTCGTCAACAACGTCGGCGGCACCATGCCGAACATGCTGCTGACCACCTCGGCCAAAGACCTCAAGGACGCGTTGACGTTCAATGTCGTGACCGCGCACGCCCTGACCAGCGCTGCGGTGCCGCTGATGCTGGAACACTCCGGTGGCGGCTCGATCATCAACATCACCTCGACCATGGGCCGGCTGGCCGGGCGGGGATTCGCCGCCTACGGCACCGCCAAAGCCGCGCTGGCCCACTACACCCGGCTGGCCGCCATGGACCTCTGCCCGAAGATCCGGGTCAACGGAATCGCGCCGGGATCGATCCTGACCTCGGCGTTGGATGTGGTGGCCTCCAACGACGAACTGCGCGAGCCGATGGAGAAGGTGACCCCGATGCGCCGGCTCGGCGAGCCGGACGACATCGCCGCCGCCGCAGTGTATTTGGCCTCGCCGGCCGGCAGCTATCTCACCGGCAAGGTGCTCGAAGTCGACGGGGGCATCACGTTCCCGAATCTCGATCTGCCCATCCCCGACCTGTAGAGGACACCGGTATGCCCATTCGCGTCGCCCAAATCGGCACCGGCAACGTCGGCGTGCACGCGCTCAAAGCGTTGATCACCAACCCGGAATTCGAGCTGACCGGTGTCTGGGTCTCCTCGGATGCCAAGGCCGGCAAAGACGCCGGCGAACTTGCCGGCCTCGATGTCTCGGCCGGCGTGTCCGCGACCACCGACCTGCAGCAGGTGCTCGACGCCAAGCCGCAGTGCGTGGTCTATACCGCGCTGGCCGATAACCGGCTCGGCGAGGCGCTGGAGGACTTCCGGCGCATCCTGGACGCCGGTGTCAACGTGGTCGGCAGCAGCGCGGTGTTCTTGCAGTACCCATGGCAGGTGATCCCGCCGGAGATGCTGTCCCCGCTGGAGGATGCTGCCCAGGCCGGCAGGGCGAGCCTGTTCATCAACGGCATCGACCCGGGCTTCGCCAACGACCTGCTGCCGCTGGCCTTGGCCGGCACCTGCCAGAGCATCCAGCAGATCCGCTGCATGGAGATCGTCGACTACGCCACCTATGACAGCGCCGCCGTCATGTTCGACGTGATGGGGTTCGGCAAGCCGATGGACGAGATTCCAATGCTGCTGCAGCCCGGCGTGCTGAGCCTGGCGTGGGGTTCGGTGGTGCGTCAGCTCGCGGCCGGTCTGGGCCTCGAACTCGACTCGGTCGAGCAGTCACACGTTCGGGTGCCCGCACCGGAGGACTTCTCCATCTCCGCCGGTGACATCGCCGAAGGCACCGCGGCCGCTTTGCGATTCGAGGTGCGCGGCATGGTTGACGGCGAGGCGGCCGTGGTGCTCGAACACGTCACCCGGTTGCGCAAAGATCTGTGCCCGGAGTGGCCACAGCCGGCCCAGCCCGGCGGTTCCTACCGGGTCGAGGTGACCGGTGAACCGTCGTATGCGCTGGATCTGTGCCTGTCCAGTCCCAATGGCGACCACAATCACGCCGGGCTGGTAGCCACCGCGATGCGCGTGGTCAACGCGATTCCCGCGGTGGTGGCCGCCGAGCCGGGAATCCGGACCACCCTGGATCTGCCGCTGGTCACCGGACGGGGGCTCTACGCTCGTCCTTGATGACGCGTGTGGGCAAGCCGGTACGGGAAAAGCCGGGCTGGTATCTGCTCGGGCCCGCGTTTGTCGCCGCCATCGCCTACGTCGATCCGGGCAATGTCGCCGCCAACGTCAGTGCCGGCGCGACGTTCGGGTACCTCCTGGTCTGGGTGATCGTCGCCGCGAATGTAATGGCCGCGCTGGTGCAGTACCTCGCCGCCAAACTGGGCCTGGTGACCGGGCTTTCACTGCCGGAGGCGGTCGGTTCTGTTGCCCGCGGCCCGACCCGGATCGCGTATTGGCTGCAAGCCGAATTGGTCGCCATGGCAACCGATCTCGCCGAGGTGGTGGGCGGTGCCATTGCGCTGAACCTGATTTTCCGGCTTCCGTTGATGCTGGGCGGGGTGATTACCGGGGCGGTGTCGATGGCTTTGCTGGTCGTCGGCGACCGGCGTGGACCGCGGGCTTTCGAGCAGGTCTCCAGTGGGCTGTTGGCCATCATCGCGATCGGGTTCCTGGCCAGCCTGGTGGTCGCTCCCCCGCCGGTGACCGACATCGCCGGTGGCCTGCTGCCCCGCTTCGACGGCACCGAGAGCGTGCTGCTGGCGACTGCGATCCTGGGGGCCACGGTCATGCCGCACGCGGTCTATCTGCACTCCGGGCTGGCCCGCGACCGGCACGGACGAGCCGAAGCCGGGCAAGCGCGGCGACGACTGCTGCGGGTGACCCGGTGGGATGTCGGCCTGGCGATGCTGGTGGCCGGCGCGGTGAACCTGGCCATGCTGGTGGTGGCGGCGGCGAACCTGGCCGGGCACGACGGCACCGACTCCATCGAGGGCGCCCACGCCGCGGTGCGCGACGGGCTCGGCCCGACGCTCGCGCTGTTCTTCGCGGTTGGGTTGCTGGCTTCCGGCCTGGCCTCCACGTCGGTGGGCGCCTACGCCGGCGCGATGATCATGCAAGGCCTGCTGCGGGTGTCGGTGCCGTTGTTGTGGCGCCGGCTGATCACGCTGATACCGGCGCTGGCGATCCTGGCCATCGGGACCGACCCGACCCGGGCACTGGTGATCTCCCAGGTGGTGCTCTCGTTCGGCATCCCGTTCGCGCTGGCGCCGCTGATCCGACTCACCGGGAACCGCGCCCTGATGGGCGAAGACGCCAACCGGCGGCTGACCTCGGTGCTCGGCTGGACCGTCACGGTGGTGGTCGGCCTGCTCAACGTGGCGCTGATCTATCTGACCGTGACGGGTTGAATCAGGAGCTCAAGACGCTCTCGCGGTCCTTGGCCTTCTCTTCGTAGTACCTGGCCCGCTCGTCGACCATCTTGAGGAACCCGTCGACCTGTTCGCGAGCCTGCTCGCCCTCCGGGCCGAAGTCGTCCCGCTCGAAGACCTTCCAGAACCGCAGCACCGGCTGCACCACGTCGTCGTGGTGGATGCGCAGGTCGTAGATGCCGGCCTTGGCGATCAGAACGGCGTTCTCCTGGAAGCCGGGCATGTTCATCCCGGGCATCGAGAAGCCGAGCACCTCATCGCGGATGGCGCACATGGCCGCATCCGGCGCGATGTCCAGGGCCGCATCCATCAGGTTGCGGTAGAACACCATGTGCAGGTTCTCGTCGAGGGCGACCCGGGCGAGCAACTGGTCGGCGATCGGGCAGCCCGAGGCCTTGCCGGTGTTGCGGTGCGACACCCGGGTGGCGAGTTCTTGGAACGACACGTAGGCCAGCGCCTGCAGCGGAGTCTTGTCGCCGGAGTCGTAGCCGGCGATGGTGTGCTGCATCCGCATGTTCTCGAGGTTCACCGGGTCGATGCCCCGGGTGACGACGAGGTAGTCCCGCAGCGCGATGCTGTGGCGGCCCTCCTCGGCGGTCCACTGCCCGACCCAGGAGCCCCAGGCGCCGTCCCGGCCGAAGCGGGTGGCGATCTCCCGGTGGTACGACGGCAGATTGTCCTCGGTCAGCAGGTTGACCAGCAGCGCGGCCCTCGCGACCGGATCCAATGGCGAGTCCTCGGGAACCCAGTCCTCGCCACCGAGGAACGCGAAGTCGCGCCCCTTGCTCCACGGCACATAGTCGTGGGGCAGCCAGGGCTTGGCGGCCTTGAGGTGACGGTTGAGGTTTTGCTCGACAATCGGCTCCAGCTCATGCAGCAGCGCTGTCTGGACGTTCGGCATGTTTGCTCCATCCCGGATCGACATATGGTCAGTCGATTGGCCCCCCGGCCAAACCTACGGTTCCGTAGGTTTGGCCCCACGGTAGACATGGAGCTTGGCACATGTCAACTTGCAAATCTCGCCGTTTGGTGCATCTCGGCATCCGATCGGCCACAGCCCCCGGTGTCCTTGCAGGTAACGCCGCTACATTCATGGCGCCGACCTGCTGCCACCGGCTCCGTCGCTGTTGCGATCGCCGCTAGGTCGTCGCGCGGCCTTCCGAGCGCCGCTTGAGTCCCTCGGCCTCCATATCGACATAGCGTCGGATACGTCCACCGGCGAGCAACCGGCCCAGCCAGGCCATCGGACCGGTCAACGTGAAGGTCAGGACCGCCTGGACACCGGACTCCGTCGGCGTGAGCTCGTGGTAGCCGGTGAACCGGATTCCGGATGCCGACGCGGTCCAGGTGAACGACCGCTCGTTAGCCAACTCGGTGACGGTCCAGACCATCGGCCGGCCGGTGGGTTGGCGGACACGCGCGGTGCTGCCGACACGCAGCGGGCCGGAGTCGAGTCGGACGATCTCGCGCATCGATGCCGTCCAGTCCGGCCAGTGCTCGACATCGGCTAGGACTGCCCACACCTCTGCTGGGCGAGCGGCGATGGTATCGGTGCGGGTGTAGTGCACGGGAGCTCCTTCCCTCACCGGCACGCTACCGAGAATGGCGGGGGTTTTTCGGCGGTTCCAGCTTCGCC
>NZ_JCALEE010000017.1:0-7845 GCF_059813225.1 Mycobacterium sp. NGS16 | reverse complement strand
AGCGACGATCCGACCCTCCGGCCGACGCGGCCGACCCCCCAACCATCCCGCTCAACTCAACCTCTCCGACAGCTGCGCGAGCAGCTCGTCATCGCTCATGTCGTCATAGGCGTCGGTGCTGTCCTGTTCGGCGGCCTCCACCAGCTCGGGCAGGATCGTGGCCAGGTACCCGGTCAGCGCTTCGATGGTCGGATAGTCGAATACGACTGCGGCCGGCAGTGTTTCGCCGAGGCTGTCCGACAGCGCCCGCTGCAGGGTCACGCTCATCAACGAATCCATGCCGGAGGCGAAGAATCCGGCCGTGGGGTCCAAGGCGTGCCGTGACGCCAGGCCCATGGCGGCCACGACCTGTGTGGTGACGTGGTCGCGCAGCATCTCCAGGCGCTGTTGCGGTTCGGCTTCGGTCAGGGCGCGGCGGAACTCGGTGCTCACCGGCGCCGAACCGTCGGCCGGCTCGGCAACGGCCAGCAGGTCATCCACGATGTGCAGCGCCGCCCGGGTGCGGTAGGCGGTGGCCAGCCGCGGCCAGTCCGCCGCCACCACGGTGTGCCGCACGGCGCTGTGGGCGCCGATCACCAATGGCAGCGCTCCGATCGCCACGTCGTCGCTCATCGGCTCGAGGCCGGACTCCACCGTCACCTGGCGTTCGACGTCGGATTGGGTGTCGTTGAGCGACTTCCACAGGCCCCAGTTGATCGCGGTGGCCGGCAGCCCGGCGGCGCGACGTGCGTAGGCGAAAGTGTCCAGGAACGTGGTGGTCGCCGTGTAGTGCGCCAGCCAGCGCGACCCGGTGATTCCGGAGATCGACGAGAACAGCACGAAGTGGCGCACCGGGTGGCGCAGTGACAGCTTGTGCAGCACCGCGACCACATCGAGCTTCGGCCGGAACATGGCGGTGACGTCGTCGTCGGTCATGTCGCGCAGGGTCACCGGCCCACCGGCGAAGGCCGCCACGTGAATACCGGCCAGCGGCGGCAGGTCGGGACCGAACCGGTCGAACAGCGCGCTCATCGCCGTCTCGTCGGCCGCGTCGGCGGCCACCGTCACCAGCGTCGTCCCGGTCGAGGACAATTCGGCCGCCAGCTCGTCAAGACGCGTGCCCGGGCGCCGCGACACCGCGACGATGGTCCGGGCCCCGCTGGCCGCCAGCTGCCGAACCAGCTGCGGCCCGATGTTGCCGGTAGCCCCGATCACCAGATGGCAGCTGTCCGGGTCGAATTCGACGGGTGTGGCGGCCCCGGTCGGACGGCCCTTGCGCAGCCGCGGGACGCGGCGGACGCCGGCGCGGTAGACGATCTGGTCCTCGGTGTCGGCGGCGCCGGCCTCGGTGAGCAGGTACCCGGCGACCAGCGCGGCCGGAACCGATTCGTCGACGTCGACGACCCGGCCCCAGATCTCGGGATGCTCCAGGGCCAGGCTGCGGCCCAGGCCCCACAGCACGGCATGGGCGGGATTGGCCCGGTCGCCGTCGCCGACGGGTTGGGCGTTGCGGGTCAACAGGAACAACTTCGCCGGGACTGGCTGATCCGCCATGGCCGCGGCCAGCCGCCGGCCGGTGTTGAACACCTGGTAAGCCGGGCCCGCACTGAGGTCGGCCGCCGCCGTCGTCGGCGCGTACAGGACGTGGGTGGCCCCGGGCAGCGCCGCGGCGAGTGCCGCCGGGTCGGCGTCGGCGGCCAGCATCGTCACCGTGCCACCGAGCAACGCGGCGATCTCGGCACCCAGGACATCGTCGCCGATCACCAACCAGGACTGCTCGGCGGTGTCGGCCGCGGCCACGTCGCTGGCCGGCCAGGTCAGCTCGCACCACCAGTCGGTGGGCACCGCACCGGGGTGGCCGGTGGCCCGGTCAGCGCCGCTGCTCACCGGGCCGGCGGCGCTGCGGACGGCAACGGTCTCGATCCAGTAGCGGTTGTGCTGCCACGGCGTGGTCGGCAGCACCGGATGCGGTTCCGGCGGATGCGGTGTCTGCGGCGGCTGGGCGGTGTGCGTCCGGTTGAGGTTGGTGTGGAAGCTGACCGCGTCGTCGGCGTTGCGCGCCAGGGTTCCCACGCTGTGGTGGTGCCCGCCAAGGGCCTCGCAGGTGTCGGCGATCGCGTGGGTCAGGATCGGGTGCGCACTGACCTCGACGAAGGTCGTGTGTTCGGCGCTGGCGGCGGTGACGGCCTGCGCCAGCAGCGCGGGCTGCCGCACGTTGTTCACCCAGTAGTCGGCGTCCAGCAGCGGCATGCCACCGGCGGGCATGGCGCTCTCGGTCACGGTGGAGAAGAACGGGATGGTGGCGACCTCGGGTGTGAGGCCGGTCAGCGCCGCGCGCAGCTCGGGCAGGATCGGGTCCATCAGCGCGGTGTGCGAGGCCACTTCCATGTTGACCCGTCGGGCGAACTTGTTCTGGGCGCTCACGGCGGCGATCACCGCGTCAACCGGCGCCACCGGGCCGGCCACCACGGTCTGCTTGGGCGAGAGGTAGCCCGCCACACTGACACCCGGGTAGGCGGCCAACAGTGACTCGGTAGTCTCGGCGTCGAGATTCAGCAACGCCACCGCGCCCTGGCCGGCCTGCTGCGACATCAGCCGGGAGCGGGCCGCGATCACCCGGAAGCCATCGGCCGGGCTCAGGGCGCCGGCCACCACGGCGGCGGTCACCTCCCCCATGGAGTGACCGATGACGGCGTCGGGGTGCACCCCGTAGGAGCGCCACAGTTCGGTCAGGGCCAGCTGGAGCCCCATCAGGACGGGCTGGACCTGCGCGTCGCCGCTGACCGGTTCACCGCCGGAGATCACCTGCCACAGCGAGAACCCGACGTGTTCGACGAACGCCGGCTCCAGCACGGCCAGCGCCCGGGCGAACGCCGGTTCGTCGGTGAGCAGTTGCCGGCCCATACCGGCCCAGTGCGAGCCCTGCCCGGAGTACACGAACACCGTGCCGGGCCCGCATGGCCCGTCGTGCGGACCGACGACACCATCAGCCGACGTGCCGGCGGCCAGCGCCTGCAGACCGCGTATGGCCTGGCCGCGGTCGCGGGCGCACACGGTGGCGAACTGGGCCTGGCGGGCGCGGTGGTGGTTGAGGGTGTGTGCGACGTCGGGCAGTTCCACCTCGGCGCCGTCACCGTTCAGCCAGGCGGCCAGGTCGCCGGCGGTCGCCGCGATCCGTTCCGGGGTCCGCCCGGAGACCACCAGCGTGGTGACCGCTGGATCTGCTTCGCGCGCAGTGACTTTGGCTGGTGGCGCCTGCTCGATCACCACGTGCGCGTTGGTGCCGCCGAAGCCGAATGAGGAGATCCCGGCCCGCCGCGGGTGGTCGGTGGACGGCCAGTCCTGTTGTTCGGCAACGACTTTCAGACGCAACTGGTCGAAGGCGATGTGTGGGTTCGGGGTGTTGAAGTGCAGGTTGCGCGGGATCTGCCCGCGCTGCACGGCCAGCACCGATTTGATGAAGCCGACCATGCCGGCGGCCGCCTCGAGATGGCCCAGGTTCGACTTGGCGGCACCGAGCAGCAGCGGCGCATCCGCGGGGCGTCCGCGTCCCAGTACCGTGCCCAGCGCCCGCGCCTCGATCGGGTCGCCGAGCAGCGTTCCGGTGCCGTGGGTTTCGACGTAGTCGACTTCCTGAGGCGCGATACCGGCGTCGGCGTAGGCCGAACGCAGCACCGCCATCTGGGCGGCCGGGTTGGGCGCCAGCAGGCCGTTGGAGTGGCCGTCCTGGTTGATCGCCGATCCGCGGACCACCGCCAGCACCCGGTCGCCGTCGCGCCGGGCATCCGAGAGCCGCTTGAGCACCACGACACCGCAGCCCTCGCCGCGGACGAAACCGTCGGCCTCGGCGTCGAACGCATGGCATGCGCCCGTCGTCGACAGCGCACCGCTCTGGTCGAAGCCGCGGAACACCGCCGGGGACATCAGTAGGTTCACCCCGCCGGCGATGGCGGTGTCACACTCGCCGGTGCGCAGGCTGCGGCACGCCAGGTGCAGAGCGACCAGCGACGACGAGCACGCGGTGTCCACGGTCACCGAGGGGCCGCGCAGATCCAGGAAGTACGACAGCCGGTTGGCGATGATGCTCAGTGCGCCACCGGCGTTGCTCCAGGCGTCCACGCCTTGCAGGTCGGCGGAGGCGTGGCAGCCGTACTCGGTGATGCTGGCCCCGACGTACACGCCGGTCTGCGAGCGCCGTAGGGAGGTCGCCGGAATCCCGGCGTGCTCCAACGCTTCCCACGCCACTTCCAGCAGCAGCCGCTGCTGGGGGTCCATCTTGACGGCTTCGCGGCTGGAGATCTCGAAGAACTCCGCGTCGAAGGCGGCGATGTCGCTCAGGAACGAACCCCACCGGGTGGTGCGGGCGATCGCACTGGTGGTCTCGGGCGACCCGTCGTCGAACGGCGCCCAACGGTCGGCCGGCACCTCGGTAACCGCGTTGCCGCCGTCGATCAGGAACTGCCACAGCGCTTCCGGCGAGTCGATGTCGCCCGGGAACCGGCAGCCCAGACCGATCACCGCGACGGGCTCGTCGGAGCCGAGCCGGCCCGGCTCGGGGGTCGACTCCTCGTCGGCGGACTCCGGCTCGATGAGGAACTTCGCCAGCTCCGCGACCGACGGGTGCTGCCAGAGCTCGACCGGCGAGACTTTGCGGCCGAGCAGTTCCGACAGCTCTCCGCAGAGCACCACCGCGTCGCGGGATCCGACGCCCAGGTCGTTCAGCGACGCGTTGAAATCGATCTCGTCGGGGCTGCAGCCGATATTGGTGACCAGGTAGTCGGCCAGCCAGTGGCGCAGGGATTCTTCGTCAAATGCTGCGGTCATGCGAGGGACTCAATTCCCACTAGATCCCGTCCCATCCGGCCGGAGCCGATTCCACGCTGTCGAACAGCTCATTCAACACACTGTCGGCCGACTCGGGCAGTGCGCCGTTGGCGGCCGCCGGGTCGTCGCCGGACTCCTCCTGCGGCAGCAGCTTGCCGGTCAGGTGTGCCGCCAGCGCCGCAGTCGTCGGGTGGTTCCACAGCATCGTCGCCGACAGTTCCAGGCCGACGAGCGCTTCGATATCGCGCCGGACGGCCATCGCCATCACCGAGTTGAGGCCGAGCTCGGCGAACGGCCGGTCCAACTGCAGATCGGCCTCCGGCATGCGAAGCTCGCGGGCCAGAATGCTGCGCAACCCGATTTCCAGCTCGCTGAGTATCTCATCGGCGGGCAGCTGCGACCAGTCGCGGGTCGGTGCGGCACCGTCGGCAGCGGAGGATCCCGGCCTCCCTACGGAGCCTTCCAGGGGCAGCGGCACCATGACGGCCTGGGCGACGTCGTAGTGCTCCACGTGGTCCCAGGCGGCGAAGGCTTCGGCCGGGGAGATCGGGCGGGAACCCATCCGCTCCAACTCGTGCAGCACGACGTGCGCCTCGGCGCCGAAGCCGAGGCCCTTCCAGGCCACCCAGTCCAAGCTGACGCTGTGGCAGCCCCGCAGATGGCGGGCACGGGCCAGCCCGTCGAGGTAGGCGTTCGCGCTCGCGTAGGCGCCCTGGCCGGGCACCCCGAACACCGCGCCCGCCGCGGCGGTCATGAAGAAGAAGTCCACGCTGGCCGGCGGGAACAGCTCGTGCAGCACCTGGGCGCCGGCGACCTTCGGCCACATGGTGTCCCGGAGCCGGTCGTCGTCGACCTCGGTCAGCAGCTGGCCCTCGGTGACGCCGGCGGCGTGGATGATGCCGCGGATCGGCGGTGCTCCCGCCGCGTCGCGGCGGGCCAGCAGGTCGACCACGCCGTCGCGGGAGCCGATGTCCAGGGCGGCCACGTCGACGCTGACGCCGCGCCGCTCCAGCGCCCGGATGGCGGCGACCTTATGCCGGATGTCGGCGTCGAGGTCGTCGTTGTCCCAGTCGCGCCGGGGCGGTAGCGCGCTGCGCCCGGCCAATACGAGCCGGCGGGCGCCGCGGTCGGCGAGCCACCCGGCCATCAGCAGGCCGAGTGCGCCCATGCCGCCGGTGATCAGGTAGGCGCCGTCGGGCTGGCACACCATCGGCTCGCGTTGCGGCGGACCGGAGATCGGGGTGAACGTCGGCGCCAGGAACTGGCCGTTGCGCAGCACCAGAATGGATTTCGCCGGGGTGCGCAGCACCGCCGACAACGTCCCCACGCCCTCGGCGATGCCGGCGGGGTCGGCGGGTAGGTCCACCAAGCCGCCGCACAGCTGCGGTTGCTCGGCGCGGATCACCCCGGCCAGGCCCCACAGGCAGCTTTGGCGCACCGCGGCATCAGACGCCGCCTCGTGCACGCCCTGGGTGACGATCCACAGCGCCGGCGGGTGGGTGTCCCGCTCGGCCAGCCGCGCCACCAGGTCGGACACCTCGCCGACCAGGCGGGACGCGCAGTCCAGGTCGGACTCGTCCGGCCGGGAGTCGGCGACGTAGACGACGGCCTGGGCCTCGGCAATGCCGGCCGTGCGGTGACCGGCTGCGGTCAGTCCGCCCAGCAGGGCCTCGGCAGCGGCGCCGTCGCCGACCACCGCCAGCGTGCCGGGCTGGTCCGGGGTGCCCGGCGCGGCGTCCCAGGGCCGCCATTCGATGGCGTGCGCGATCGAGCTGGGGTCCTGGGCGGGGGTCGCGGTGTCCAGCGCCGCGTAGCGCAGTCCGCGGATGTCGGCGCAGCGTCCGCCGTCGGGCGTGGTCACCGCGATGTCGACGACGAGCGGCCCGTCGCCGCCGTCGCGCCGGTGCACGGTGACGCCGGCCCGGCCGTCGGCGGGCGGTGCAGCAGCGAACCGGATGCTGTCGACCGCGGCGGGAACCATCAACTCCGGGTTGGACCCGTCCACTAGCCGCGCGACGTGCAGCGCGGCGTCGAGCAGCGCCACCGTCCCTGGCGCGGACTCTGCTGCTTCGATGTCGGCCCGCAGCTCCACCGGCGTCGACCGCCCGGAGACCAGCGACCAGTCGAAGGGGCGGCCTTCGCTGCCCCAGGTCAGCCACAGCGAGGTCACCGCGTCGTCATCGAATTGCGTTCCGGCGTGGCCGTTTTTGTGCATCGCCGCGGTGCCGTCCGAAGCGGGTTCGCCGCGGGGTGTGATACGGGCGCTGAGGTGTTTGATCCAGCGCACGCCGGCGTCGTCGTCGGTGACCGACTTCGATGACACCGACTTCGACAAGATGACCACCGATTCGGCGTCGGCGACGACCTGGATGGTCCGCGGCCGGTCGACCAGGATCGGGTGCTCGAAGCGGATGTCGCTGACGGCCGGCTGCCCACTGACCGCGATCGCGGCCTCGGAAAGCGTTTGCAGCAGCACCGATGCCGGCACCAGCTCCACACCGTTGTTGCGGTGCACACCCGGGTATGGCTTGGACTCCGGAGCCAGCCGCGCCTGCCACAGGTGCACGGTCGGCGTGGCGCCGATCTTGATGTGCGTGCCCAGCAGTACGCCGGGCCGCGGTGCGGATTCGGCTGCGCTGACGGAGTTTTCGTTCTCCAGCCAGTGGTGGGTGTGCCGCCACGGCGAGGCGGGCAGCACCGGGTGCGGCTCGGCCGGGTGCGGCAGCTCCCGAGGGCTGACCGGGTGTGCCCTGTTGAGGTGCTCGTGGAAGCTGACCGTGTCGTCGCCGTTGCGCACCAATGTGGCGACGCTGCAGTGCGGCACCGTCTCCAGGTTCTCGTCGATGGTGTGGGTCAGGATCGGGTGCGGGCTGATTTCGATGAACGTGCCGTACTTCTCGCCCGCGGCGGTGATGGCCTGGCTGACGCGGGCCGGCTGGCGCACGTTGTTGGCCCAATAGTCGCCGTTGAGCACCGGCGCCGGCCCGGCCGGGTCGACCACCGTGGAGATGAACGGGATCTGCGGGGCCGCCGGCACCAAAC
>NZ_JCALEE010000016.1:0-10478 GCF_059813225.1 Mycobacterium sp. NGS16 | reverse complement strand
GGTCGCAGAGCGCTGGTAAAGCGGGGATTCCACGCTGGTTACTGCGGCGTAGGGTCAGTGGAATGCCTGTAATGCGTAATGAAGGTGACAGCTGGGACATCACCACGAGCGTCGGTTCGACCGCCTTGTTCGTGGCCGCCGCGCGGGCCCTGGAAGCCCGCAAACCCGATCCCTTGGCGGTCGATCCCTATGCCGAGTTGTTCTGCCGGGCAGCCGGCGGTGACTGGGAGGCCGTCGTCGAAGGCAACCTCCCCGACCATCAGCTGCTGACCGGGGACTTCGGGGAACACTTCCTCAATTTCCAGGGTGCGCGCACCCGCTACTTCGACGACTACTTCCGCCGCGTCGCCGCTGCCGGGGTGCGGCAGGTGGTCATTCTGGCGGCAGGGCTGGACTCCCGCGCCTTCCGGTTGGAGTGGGCGGAGCAGACGACGATCTTCGAGTTGGACCAGCCCCAGGTACTCGCCTTCAAGAGTTACGTGCTCTCGCAGCGCGGCATCAGGCCCAAAGCAGAACGCCGTGAGATAGCTGTCGACTTGCGTGAGGACTGGCCGCAGGCGCTGCGCGATGCTGGATTCGACGCCACCCAGCCCTCGGCGTGGATCGCCGAGGGGCTGTTGATGTATCTGTCGGCCGACGCGCAGCATCAGCTTTACACCGGCCTCGATGACCTGGCCGCGTCGGGCAGCCACGTCGCGGTCGAGGACGGTGCCCCCCTGCCGGCCGAGGTGTTCCAGGCGGCGGTGGAGGCCGAAGTCGCAGCCGGCGACGACAGCCGCATCTTCCACCGACTGGTCTATAACGAGCGTTGCGCGCCGGCCGATCAGTGGTTCGGGGAACGGGGCTGGTCCGCGGTCGCGACACCGTTGGCCGACTACTTGCGTGAACTGGGCCGCCCCGTGCCCGGTCCGGATACCGAGGAGGGACCGATGATCGCGCGCACCGCCCTGGTCCGGGCGGTCAAGAGCTAGCGCGCGGTCAAGAACGCCGGGCGCCGTCGTCAAACGAGCCCTGATGGGGTAACGTTCCACAGCAATCGAAAATGATTTTCAATAAGGAGCCGGGAATGGGTTGGAACGATGTCGGTGCTTCCGCGCCGGATCTACCTGCCAACGGCGGTCGGAGCGCGGTGATGGAAGCCACTCGACGGTCGTCTCTACCCACCTCGACAGTTAGCTTATGCAATGCTAACTTCAGCCGAGTTAGCTTAGGCAACACTGCTGAAGGGACGAGCCACGCATGAACACCGGTGACGCGGCTCTGTTGACATCGCAGCCACGGGTTGACGAGGACACCCTCAGCCGGTTCGCCACTTGCTGCCGTGCCTTGGGGATCCCGGTGTACCAGCGGCAACGGCCGGCCGACCTGGCCGCGGCTCGCGCCGGCTTCGCGGCGCTGACCCGGGTCGCGCACGAGCAGTGCGACGCCTGGACCGGCCTGGCCGCCGCCGGCGACCAGTCGCCGCGGGTCTTGGCCGCCGTGTCGGCGACCGCGGCCAGCGCCGGGGCGCTGCAGCGGCGCCTGGACCTACCGGCCGGCGCGCTGGGCTTCCACTACGACACCGGGCTGTACCTGAAGCTGCGCGCCACCGAAGCCGACGACTTCCACCTGGCGCACGCCGCCCAACTGGCCATGGCGGGCCGCTGTGCGGAGGCCAACGAGCTGGTCGCCGAGATCACGCAGCGCCGTCCGGACTGGAACGACGCGCGCTGGCTGGCGATCGCGGTGAACCACCATGCCGGGCGCTGGTCGGACATGGTCAAGCTGCTGACCCCGATCGTCAACGACCCCGACCGCGACGAGCTGTTCACCCACGCCGCCAAGATCGCGCTCGGTATCGCGCTGGCCCGGCTGGGCATGTACGCCCCGGCGCTGTCCTACCTGGAGGAGCCGGACGGGCCGATCGCCGTCGCCGCCACCGACGGGGCGCTGGCCAAGGGGCTGATCCTGCGGGCACAGGGCGACGAGGAGACGGCCGAAGAGGTGCTGCAGGACCTCTACGCCGCCAACCCGGAGAACGAGCAGGTCGAGCACGCCCTGCTGGACACCAGCTTCGGGATCGTCACGACCACCGCGGCGCGGATCGAGGCGCGGACCGATCCCTGGGACCCCGAGACCGAGCCGAGCGCCGAGGACTTCATCGACCCGGCGGCCCATGAGCGCAAGGCCGAGCTGCTGGCCGAGGCCGAACGGGAACTTGGTGAGTTCATCGGCCTGGCCGAGGTCAAGAACCAGGTGCAGCGGCTCAAGAGCTCGGTGGCCATGGAGGTGGTGCGCAAGCAGCACGGACTGGCCGTCGGCCAGCGCACCCACCACCTGGTGTTCGCCGGGCCGCCCGGGACCGGTAAGACCACCATCGCGCGCGTGGTCGCCAAGATCTACTGCGGCCTGGGGCTGTTGAAGAAAGAGAACATCAAAGAGGTGCACCGTGCCGACCTGATCGGTCAGCACATCGGTGAGACCGAGGCGAAGACCAACGCCATCATCGACAGCGCACTGGACGGCGTGCTGTTCCTCGACGAGGCCTACGCGCTGGTGGCCACCGGCGCCAAGAATGACTTCGGCTTGGTTGCCATCGACACCCTGCTGGCGCGGATGGAGAACGACCGCGATCGCCTGGTGGTGATCGTCGCCGGGTACCGCGCTGACCTGGACCGATTCCTCGACACCAACGAAGGTCTGCGGTCGCGGTTCACCCGGAGCATCGATTTCCCGTCCTACCAGCCGCCGGAGCTGGTCGAGATCGCCTACAAGATGGCCGAGCAGCGCGACAGCCGGTTCGAGCAGTCCGCGCTCGAGGAGATGCAGGCGCTGTTCGCTCAGCTGGCCGCCGCGTCGCACCCCGATGCCAACGGGATCGCGCGGCGCAGCCTCGACATCGCCGGCAACGGCCGGTTCGTCCGGAACCTCGTCGAACGCTCCGAGGAGGAGCGCGAGTTCCGGCTCGACCATTCCGAACAGTCCGGTACCGGTGTGTTCACCGATGAGGAGCTCATGACCATCACGACTGAAGATGTCCGTAACTCGGTGACGCCGTTGCTGCGTGGCCTGGGTCTGGAGGCGAACGCGTGAGCGCCGCTTCCTCCGACCGGACCGAGGACGAACGGCGCTCCTTTGCATCCCGCACCCCGGTCAACGAGAACCCCGACCGGGTCGAGTACCGGCGGGGTTTCGTCACCAAACACCAGGTCAGCGGCTGGCGGTTCGTGATGCGGCGGATCGCCTCGGGAGTGGCCCTGCACGACACCCGGATGCTGGTGGAGCCGCTGCGCTCACAGGCGCGTGCGGTCCTGATGGGTCTGCTGGTGCTGGCCACCGTGGCGGGCGGCTGCTTCGTGTTCACCCTGATCTGGCCCAACAGTGCGGCCGCCAACGACCCGGTGCTGGCCGACAAGTCGACCTCGGCGCTGTACGTGCGCGTCGGCGACCAGCTGCACCCGGTGCTCAACCTGACCTCCGCACGGCTGATCGTCGGGCGCCCAGTCAACCCGACCGCGGTGAAAAGCACTGGGCTGGACAAGATTCCGCGCGGCAACCTGATCGGTATTCCCGGCGCCCCGGAGCGGATGGTGCAGAACACCAGCCGCGACGCCGACTGGACGGTGTGCGACTCGGTGGGCGGCACAGACGCCGGGGTGACGGTGATCGCCGGGCCGCTGGGCGACGGCGGATCCCGGGCCGGCGCGCTTGATGCGCAGCACGCGGTGCTGGCCGACAACGGTACCGGCGCCTGGCTGCTGTGGGACGGCAAGCGCAGCCGGATCGACCTGTCCGACCGTGCCATCACCGGCGCGCTCGGCCTCGGCGAGCGGGGCGCGCCGGTCCCCACGCCCCGTTCGATCGCGACCGGGCTGTTCAACGTGATCCCGGAGGCGCCCGCGCTGACCGCGCCGGTGATTCCCGGCGCGGGCGACAAGCCGGCGTTCGAGCTGCCGGCGGCCGCGCCGGTGGGCGCGGTTGTGGCGGCGCACGCCCTGGAGGGCAACGCGCAAGGCACCCTGCGCTACTACGCGGTGCTGCCCGACGGCCTGCAGCCCATCTCCGGGGTTCTCGCCGCGGTGCTGCGCAACACCGACTCGCACGGGCTGGACCGGCCGCCGCTGCTCGGTGCCGACGACATCGCCCGGCTGCCGGTGTCGCACGCCCTGGACACCTCCCGCTTCCCCGAGCAGCCGGTGAGCATCACCGATGCAGTGTCCGACCCGCTGACGTGTGCGCACTGGAGCAGAGCCGCCGGGGCCAGCACCAGCTCGCTGACGCTGCTGTCCGGCTCCTCGCTGCCGCTGCGCGACGGCGTCCGAACCCTGGATCTGGTCGGCGCCGGTGTCGGCGGGACGGCCGCCCGGGTTGCGCTGACCCCGGGCACCGGCTACTTCGCCCAGAGCGTCAGCGGCGATCCGACGGCCAACGCCGGTGCGGGCCCGCTGTTCTGGATCTCCGACACCGGGGTGCGCTACGGCGTCAACACCGAGGCCGGTACCGCCGGCAGCGACGGTGACACCGTCGCCGCGCTCGGGCTGAGCCAGCCCGCGCTGCCCATCCCGTGGTCGGTGCTGTCGCAGTTCGCGCTGGGGCCCACCCTGTCGCGCGCCGACGCACTGCTGGCCCACGACGCGCTGGCGCCGGATCAACGGCCGGTTCGCCGGGCGACGACCGAGCTGGGTGCCACTGACGGGGGAGAGACCCGATGAGCCGACTGATCTTCGAGGCCCGCCGCCGGCTGCCGGCGCCGCCCACCGATAAGGGCACCATCACCATCGAGCCGCCGCCGGAGTTGCCCCGGATGGTGCCGGCGTCGTTCTTGCAGCGGGCGCTGCCGGTGGTGATCGTGATCCTGATCGTGGGCATGGTGATCGCCATGGTCGCGACCGGGATGCGGCTGATCTCCCCGGTGATGCTGTTCTTCCCGTTCGCCCTGCTGGTGGCGGCGGCAGGGATCTACCGCGGCGGCGACAAGAAGGCCCGCACCGTCGAGGTCGACGCCGAACGCGCCGACTACCTGCGTTACCTGTCGGTGGTCCGCGACAACATCCGGGGTTCGGCCGCTAAGCAGCGGGCCGCCGCCGAATGGTCGCACCCGGACCCGTCGGATCTGGCCGCCGTTCCCGGCTCGCGCCGACAGTGGGAGCGCGACCCGCACGACGACGACTTCCTGGTGGTGCGCACCGGGCGGCATTCGGTGCCGTTGGCCAGCGCGGTACGGGTCACTGACACCGCTGACGAGATCGACCTGGAACCGGTGTCGCACAGCGCATTACGCAGCCTGCTCGACACCCAGCGCACGGTGCGCGACGTGCCTGTCGGCCTGGACTTGACGAAGGTGTCCCGGATCACCGTGCTGGCCGATACCGCCGACGAGGTCTCCGGTGCCGTGCGGGCCTGGGTCGCCCAGGCCGTCACCTGGCACGACCCCACCATGCTCGGGGTGGCGCTGGCCAGCCCCGACCTGGAGAGCCCGGCCTGGTCCTGGCTGAAGTGGTTGCCGCACGTAGACATTCCCGGCTCGGTCGACGGTGTCGGCCCGGCGCGCTACCTGACCAGCAGCCCCGAGGAACTGGCGATGTTGCTGGCGCCGGCGTTGGCCGAGCGCCCGCCGTTCACCGGCGAGCCGGCCGAGACGGCGCGGCATCTGCTGGTGATCATCGACGACCCGGATTTCGACCTGGCCGCCTCCTCGCTGGGTGCCGCCCGTGCCGGGGTGACCATCGTGCAGCGCGGCAGCGTCGCGCCGAACCGCGAGCAGTATTCCGACCCGGAGCGCCCCATCCTGCGCATCAACGGCGACGGGGAGTCCATCGACCGTTGGCAGACCGGCGGCTGGCAGCGTTACGTTGACGACGCTGACCGCCTGGCCGCCGACGAGGCCGCCCACCTGGCGCGCCGGCTGTCGCGCTGGGACTCCAACCCGACCCACGCCGGGCTACGTTCGGCCGGTACCCGCGGCGCCACCTTCACCACCTTGCTGGGCATCCCCGACGCTTCTCGCCTCGACGTCGCCTCACTGTGGGCGCCCCGGAGCCGCGACGAGGAACTGCGGGTCCCGATCGGAGTCACCGCGACCGGTGAGCCGCTGATCTTCGATCTCAAGGACGAGGCCGAGGGCGGGATGGGCCCGCACGGCCTGATGATCGGCATGACCGGCTCCGGTAAGTCGCAGACGCTGATGTCGATCCTGCTGTCGCTGCTGACCACGCACCCCGCGGACCGGCTCATCGTGATCTACGCCGACTTCAAGGGTGAGGCCGGCGCCGACATCTTCCGGAACTTCCCGCAGGTCGTCGCGGTCATCTCCAACATGGCCGAGAAGCGCTCGCTGGCCGACCGGTTCGCCGACACGCTGCGCGGCGAGGTGGCCCGCCGGGAGCTGCTGCTGCGGGAGGCCGGTCGTCGGGTGCAGGGCAGCGCGTTCAACTCGGTGACCGAGTACGAGGCCGCGATCGCCGCCGGCCACGATCTGGCCCCGATCCCGACGCTGTTCGTCGTGGCCGACGAGTTCACCCTGATGCTCGCCGACCACCCGGAGTACGCCGAGTTGTTCGACTACGTCGCGCGCAAAGGCCGGTCGTTCCGGATTCACATCCTGTTCGCCTCGCAGACCCTCGACGTCGGCAAGATCAAGGACATCGACAAGAACACCTCCTACCGAATCGGTTTGAAGGTGGCCAGCCCCAGCGTCTCCCGCCAGATCATCGGGGTCGAGGACGCCTATCACATCGAATCCGGCAAGGAGCACAAGGGCGAGGGCTTCCTGGTGCCCGCTCCGGGCGCGGCGCCGATCAAGTTCCGCAGCACCTACGTCGACGGTATCTACGACCCGCCGCGGCAGTCCAAAGCCGTTGTGATGCATGCGATTCCAGAGCCGAAACTGTTCACGGCCGGCCCGGTGGCCGCTGCGGAGACCACCATCGTGGCCGAGCCCGACGACGAGACCTACGCGCCGCCGCGCAAGTTGATCGCCACCATCGGCGACCAGCTGGCGCACTACGGCCCGCAGGCTCCGGCGCTGTGGCTGCCTCCGCTGGACGAGCCGATCCCGCTCACCGCGGCGCTGGCCCGGGCCGGTGTCGGCGAGCGGCAGCTGCGCTGGCCGCTGGGTGAGATCGACAAGCCGTTCGACATGCGGCGCGACCCGCTGGTGTTCGACGCCCGCTCGGCCAGCGGCAACATGCTCATCCACGGCGGACCCAAGTCCGGGAAAACGACTGCGCTGCAGACCTTCATCCTCTCGGCGGCCAGCCTGCACTCGCCGCGTGAGGTGACGTTCTACTGCCTGGACTACGGCGGCGGCCAACTGCGTGCGCTCGAGGACCTGGCGCACGTGGGCAGCGTCGCGTCCGGGCTGGAACCCGAGCGGATCCGCCGTACATTCGGCGAACTCGAGCAGTTGTTGACCGCGCGCCAGCAGCGGGAGGCGTTCCGTGACGGCAGTATCGGCTCGCTCAACGACGGGTACGGCGAGGTCTTCCTGGTCATCGACAACCTGTACGCGTTCAGTCGGGACAACACCGACCAGTTCAACACCCGTAACCCGTTGCTGGCCAAGGTGACCGAGCTGGTCAACGTCGGCCTGGCCTACGGCATCCACGTCGTCGTCACCACCCCGAGCTGGCTCGAGGTGCCGTTGGCGATGCGCGACGGGCTGGGGCTGCGCCTTGAGCTCAAGCTGCACGACCCACGGGACAGCAACGTCCGGGTGGCCGGGGCCCTGACCCGGCCGGCCGAGGCCGTGCCGGCCAACCAGCCGGGCCGCGGCCTGACCATGGCCGCCGAGCACTTCCTGATCGCGGAACCGGATCTGGGCCAGATCGCCGAGATCAACGCCCGCCACCCCGGTCTGGCCGCGCCGCCAGTGCGACTGCTGCCGACCAACCTGGCCCCCGAAGAGGTCGGAACGCTGTGGCCGGGCCCGGAGCGGGTCGTCATCGGTCAGCGCGAAGAGGACCTGGCGCCGGTGGAGTTGGACTTCACCGCCAACCCCCTGGTGATGGCGCTCGGGGACAGCAAGTCCGGCAAGACCACCCTGCTGCGGCACATCATCCGGACGGTGCGGGAGAACAGCACCGCCGAGCAGGTCGCGTTCACGGTGCTCGATCGCCGGCTGCACCTGGTCGACGAACCGCTGTTCGCCGACAACGAGTACACCGCCAACGTCGATCGGGTAATCCCGGCGATGCTGGGCCTGTCAGCGCTGATCGGTTCCCGCCGGCCGCCGGCTGGGCTCTCGGCGGCGGACCTGGCCAGCTGGACCTACGAGGGACACACCCATTACCTGATCATCGACGACGTGGACTCGATCCCGGACTCCCCGGCACTGACCGGGCCGTACGCGGGCCAGCGACCGTGGACCAACCTGATTCCGCTGCTGTCGCAGGCCGGTGATCTGGGGCTGCGGGTGATCGTCACCGGCCGTGCCACCGGGTCGGCCCACGCGTTGATGACCAACCCGCTGCTGCGTCGCCTCAACGACCTGCAGGCCACCACCGTGATGTTGTCGGGCAACCCCGCCGATTCCGGCAAGATCCGCGGTCAGCGGTTCGGGCGGCTCCCGGCGGGCCGGGCGATGCTGCTCGGCGACAACGACGAACCCACCTACTTGCAGCTGGTCAATCCGTTGTTCAGCCAAAGTCTGACGCGCTGATGCGCGAAAAGGTATGGAGCGATAAGGAGGAGGAGTCATGACGCTCAATGTGGTTCCGGAAGGTCTCGCCGCCGCCAGCGCAGCGGTCGAGGCGTTGACCGCCCGCCTGGCTGCCGCACAGGCCAGCGCCGCCCCGCTGATCACCGCGGTGGTGCCGCCGGCGGCCGACCCGGTGTCGCTGCAGACTGCGGCCGGGTTCAGCGCGCAGGGCAGCGAGCACGCCGCGGTGGCCGCCCAGGGCACCACCGAGCTCGGTCGCGCCGGTGTCGGTGTCGGTGAGTCCGGCGTCAACTATGCCGCTGGCGACGCGGCAGCCGCCACCACCTACGTGGCACGCCACGCGGGGGCCGGAGGCGCCTGATGATCTCCGCCCCGGTCTGGATCGCCTCCCCGCCGGAGGTGCATTCAGCATTGCTGAGCAGCGGTCCCGGACCGGGTCCGCTGCTGAGCGCTGCCGGGGTATGGAATGCGCTGAGCGTCGAGTACGCCACGGTCGCAGACGAATTGACCGCATTGCTCGGCGCGGTGCAAAGCGGCGCCTGGCAGGGGCCCAGCGCCGAGCAGTACCTGGCGGCGCACGTGCCCTACTTGGCGTGGCTGGGCAAGGCCAGCGCGGACAGTGCCGGCGTGGCCGCCCAGCATGAGGTGGCGGCCTCGGCCTACACGTCCGCGCTGGCGTCGATGCCGACACTGGCGGAGCTGGCCGCCAACCACATGACGCACGGGGTGTTGGTCGCCACGAATTTCTTTGGCATCAACACCATCCCGATTGCGCTCAACGAAGCCGACTACGTCCGGATGTGGATTCAGGCGGCGACCACCATGAGCACCTACCATGCGGTCTCCGGTGCCGCACTGGCGTCGGCGCCGCGCACGGTGCAGGCCCCCCCGGTGGTCAAGGCCGACTCGGTGCAGCCCGCGGATGCCGCACCGGGTGGTGGGGATTTCTTCACCCAGCTGTTCAACCAACTCGGCCAGCTACTGCAGGATCCGGTCGGGGTGATTCGCGAGATCATCAGCGGCGGCCCCGCCGCGCTGGCGACCTGGTTCCCGTTGCTGTTCTTCATCGCCTACGAGGCGTTCTTCATCCCGTTCGGTTTCACCTTCTGGGGCGTGATGCTCTCCGCCCCAGCCTTTTTGCCGATCATTCTCGGCGTGGCGTTGAGCCAGCTGGTCAACCTGGAGCCGGGTGTGGCCGACGAACCCGACGAGCCGATGCTGCCGGTTGCCGTCGCCCCGTCGCCTGAGCGGCCGATCGCGGTGGTGACCGGTTTCTCCTCCGGCATCGCCACCCCGGGTGCACCGGGCGTGCCGGCAGCGCCGGCGACCTCGGCGGTGGCGCCGCCGCCACCGGCCCCCGGAGTGATGGGCTTCGGCTACCTGGTCGCCGGGGCGGATCCGGGCACCGGGCTGGGGCCCACCCTGACCGATCGGAACAAGGCGCAGGCGCCGGCCTCGCGGGTACCGGCGGCCGCGGCGGCGGTGCGCAGCTCGGCGCGCGACAAGGCCCGGGCGCGGCGACGCCGGCGCGCGGTGTTGCACGACCACGCCGACGAATTCATGGACATGGATTCCGGTCCGAGCTCTGGACCGGCGCAAGAGCCCGTGCCGGCGTCCTCGATGACGGGCTCGGAGCGCGGTGCCGGGGCGCTGGGTTTCACCGGAACCCTGGGCACGCGGCGCGCCGCGACCGCGGCGGGGCTGACCACTCTGGCCGGCGACGGGTTCGGTGGCGGCCCGGGTGTGCCGATGCTGCCGGACACCTGGAGTGAGAACGATCTCGCCGACCCCGAGTCGAATTCGGAGTCGGAATCGGAGTCGAAGTAAGGGAACGAAGGAA
>NZ_JCALEE010000015.1:0-48240 GCF_059813225.1 Mycobacterium sp. NGS16 | reverse complement strand
TGGTGGCGGCACCCACCGTGCGCTTGCCCCGACGCGACCGCATCCGACTCTTGCCCTCTTCACGCCGACCAGCCATCATCCCCGCATCCCTTCCCACAAAAATCGCTCAGCTTCCCTTAAGCAACGCAGCGTAAACGAAGTTAGGTTCAGTGATCGCGAATTCGCGAAATCGGCACCGAATTTGACCGGAGCTCCGCGAGCCGAAAACGTCCTCTAAGCACTTCTCGTTTTAGCTACGCGCCCACGAAAAGCACCGATGGAGCAGCCTCCAGCCCCCGGCAGGCCCCGCATGCCCTCCACCACGCAAAAAACGGGCTCTTATCCGTCGGCCACCCGCGAAGAATTTACGTGGAAAATAATTTACAAGATAGTTCTAAGTTTCCGCAAGGGGGCATCTTCGTCCAGCGGGAGCCGCCGCGCCCGTCGGTTGCAAATCACGGGGCTATCGCGCCCACTTGCTGTGTGCCACCCATGGAGAAGCGGTCGCGGCCACCGACCACGCCCACTCCTCCGGCACGTCGATCACCCGGTAGGCCTTGACACCGGCGGCGGTCGCCGCGATCAGGGTGGCGACTCCGACACGGCGCTGAAACCAGCTCTGGCGCACCGTCCAGCCGATGATGCCCGCGGTGGCGATACAGTAGCGGCGCTGTTCCCAACTACCGGTGCGGGCCGAAAGCCATTGCGGGTCAACGCGATGCCCGAGCGCACGCGCCCGATCGGCGGCCAGCAGCGCCGCGCATACCGTCAGCGCCGCCCAGACCGGCCAGTACCACAGCGGCACACCGTCGACCGCCGCCAGCACCGCCCCACCCGCCACCGGCAGCATCATCGCGCGGGTCCAGCGTCGGCGGGCCGCCGCCGGGCCGTGCCGGCGCAGCGGGCCGGTGACCACGACGGGGTCGGCGACCAGCCCGGCCAGCACCTGCTCGGCGGTGGCTCGCGGGCACGGCGGCAACAGGACCGAGGATTCACCTGCCCCGGTGACACCGGTCATGGCCGCGTCCAACCGCGCGCCGCCGAACAGCCGCACCAACAGCGGCCGTCGCAGCGTTCCACCGCGCAGCCGGCGCATGTCGTAGCTGTGCTGCCGCACGCGCAGCAGTCCGTAGCTCAACTCCAACACGTCGCCGGCCGCCCCGGAGCTGCGGGACAACACCAGGTTGCCGTAGGTCAGCGCCGATCGCAGCACCGCCAGTAGGATCGCCGCCACCAGTACCAGACCCGCGATCACCGCCGCGGTCTGCTGCGCCCCGAACCGCCCGGCGGCGTCACGCCAGGCCCCGCTCAGCGCCGAATCCTGCAGCGCCGCCCAGGCGCCGCTCTGATAGAGCGCACCCACCGCGGCGCCGATCGTCACCAGCCCGGACAGACTCAGGGCGCTGTAGCGCAACCACGACGGGCGCCACCGCGCCAGCACCGTCGCGCGGGTCGGCGCCGGCCCAAATTCCGCTGGACCCCCGGTGTGCGCCAGCAGGATCTTGCGCAGCCGCGGCACCTGGCTGCTCTCCACCGCGTTGAGTTCGAACATGGTGTCCCCGGTGCCGTGCTGGCCGGTGCTGACCCGCAGCACCGTGAGCCCCAGCAGCCGGTGCAGCAGCCGGGCGTCGGTCTGAACCGAACGAATCCTGTTGCGCGGCACCGAAAGCACCTTGCGGCGCAGCAGGCCCGAGCGCAACTGCACCCGGCCCTGGGGGTCGGGTTCGATGCGATAGCTGGTGGTGAACCAGCGCGTCACCCCGATCACGGCGATCACCCACACCACCGCGACCACCCACACCGAGTTGTCGGTGGCCGAACCGAACACGACGATCGCGATCAGCAGCGGTAGCTCACGCAGCGCCTCGTGCAGCGGATGCACCAGCAACATCCGCGGGCTCAGCCGCTGCCAAGCCGGTTCAGCGGTCATGTGGCGTCCCCGGCGCCCAGCGAGGCGATGTCGGTCAGTTGCGCCACCACCCGGTCGGCGACCGGGGCATCCAGCGCCACGATGTGCACCGCCCCCGCCGAGGACGCGGTCGTCACCCGGACGTTGGCCAAGCCAAGCAGTCGATCCAGTGGCCCGCGGTAGGTGTCGACGGTCTGGACCCGCGAGATCGGGGCGATCCGGCGCTCCTGCACCAGCCAGCCGGTGCGCGTGTAGACGGCTTGATCGCTGATGTCCCACCGGTGCACGCGATAACGCCATAGTGGCGCGATCACCGCGGAGACCAGCAGCCCCAACGCCGTGACCGCTAGGGCGACCATGTGTAGCCAGGCCAGCCGCTCATCAGCGACCGCCCACCCCAGTTGCAGCACGGCCAGTACCAGCCAGGGCACCGCGCCGACCAGAGCCCATACCAATGGCGCGCGAGAGCTCGGTGGATTGGTGGGGTCGACCATGGTGACCTCCCCGGGACGGTTTGCGTTGGGCGCCATGCAACAGAGAATGACCTAGCGTCGCAGCGCTGTCATCTGCAAGGGTGCGGAACCGGCCGGCGTCGGTATCGTTTCGGGAATGGGGAGCCGGGACAAATGGGCCGCACAGGACGTACCCGACCAAACCGGGCGCGTCGCGGTAATCACCGGCTCCAACACCGGAATCGGCTATCACACTGCTCTGGTGCTCGCCGAACACGGCGCCACGGTGGTGCTGGCGGTGCGCGACCTGCACAAGGGACGTGCGGCAGCCGAACGGATCCACCACGCCAGCCCGCAGGCCGCCGTCGAGGTGCAGGAACTGGATCTGAGTTCGCTGGCCTCAGTCCGCGAAGCCGCCGAAGCGCTCGGCTCTGCCCATCCCCGCATCGACGTGCTGATCAACAACGCCGGTGTCATGTACACCCCCAAACAGACCACCGTCGACGGGTTCGAGCTGCAGTTCGGCACCAACCATCTGGGGCATTTCGCGCTGACGGGCCTGCTGCTGCCCCGGATGATGCGGGTGAAGGGGTCCCGGGTGGTGACGGTCAGCAGCATGGCGCACCGGATCATGGCGGCGATCCACTTCGACGACCTGCAGTGGGAGCACGGCTACAACCGGATCGCCGCCTACGGCCAGTCCAAGCTGGCCAACCTGATGTTCACCTACGAGCTGCAGCGGCGGCTGGCCGCCAAACGCAAATCGACGATTGCCGTCGCGGCGCATCCCGGCACTGCCAACACCGAACTGACCCGCTACCTGCCGCCGTTCCTGCGTCCGGCCGACCGGTTGCTGATGCCGCTGGTCGTCCAGAGCGCCGCGATGGGCGCACTGCCGACGCTGCGTGCCGCCACCGACCCCGAGGTGGCCGGCGGGCAGTACTACGGGCCGGGTGGTCTGGGGGAGCAGCGCGGGCATCCGAAGCTGGTCGACGCCAGCAAGCAGGCGCACGAGGTCGAGTTGCAGCAGCGGCTGTGGGCGGTCTCCGAGGAACTGACAGGAATCACTTACCCCGTCTAGTTCAGACTGTCGTCATGCGATCCGTTGAAGAGCACCAACGCGCCGTCGCCGACTTGATCCGTGCCCGCCCACCGGTCACGGTGCCACTGTCCGACGCCGAGGGGCTGGCCCTGGCCGCGGATGTGACCGCGCCGATCTCCTTGCCGGTCTTCGACAACTCCGGCATGGACGGCTACGCCGTACTAGCCGACGACGTGGCCACGGCGACCCCTGAGCATCCGGTGAAATTGCCGGTGACCGAGGACATTCCGGCCGGCCGTACCGACATCCCCTCGTTGGCGCCCGGTACTGCGCACCGCATCATGACCGGTGCGCCGATCCCATTCGGCGCCGACGGCGTAGTTCCCGTCGAAGCCACCGATGGCGGCACCGAGGTGGTGGCGATCAGTGCCGCCACCGCGCGGGGACGCCACATCCGTCGCGCCGGCGGTGACGTCGCCGAGGGCGCCACCGTGCTGTGGGCCGGCCAGCTCGTCACAGCGCCGGCGGCCGGCCTGGCCGCGGCGCTGGGCCTGGCCGAGTTGACCGTGCGCCCACGGCAACGCGTGCTGGTGATCTCCACCGGCACTGAACTGGTCAAGCCGGGCACGACGCTGGCGCCCGGACAGATATATGAGTCCAACGGGGTGATGCTGGCCGCCGCGCTGCGTGACGCCGGTGCCGAGGTGGTGGCCGCGGCGACCGTCGCCGACGACACCGCCGAGTTCACCGCGGTGCTCGACCGCTACGGCGTGCGCGACGGCGCGGTGGATCTGGTCATCACCAGCGGTGGCGTCAGCGCGGGCGCCTACGAGGTGGTCAAGGACGTCTTCGGTCGCGACGGCGATCAGGGCGTGGACTTCGTCAAGGTGGCGATGCAGCCGGGCATGCCGCAGGGCATCGGCCGGGTCGGCGACGCAGCCATCATCACGCTGCCGGGCAACCCGGTCAGCGCGCAGGTGTCCTTCGAGGTGTTCGTCCGGCCCGCGCTGCGCCGCGCGATGGATCTGCCGGCACCGGACCGGCCGCGCCGCACCGCCATCCTCAGCGAGACGCTGACCTCGCCGGCCGGGCGGCGGCAGTTCCGGCGCGGACTGCTCGACCACGAAACCGGGACCGTCACCAACTACGGGCCGCCGGCCTCGCACCATCTGCGCTACCTGGCGTCGGCCAACTGCCTGCTCGACATCGCCGACGAGGTGACCGAACTGCCGGTGGGCACCGCGGTGGAGGTCTGGGACCTGACCGGGTGAGTCCCCCCAGCTTCTAAGATGGCCGGATGGCCAGACGACCCCGCGCTGCTGATGATCCCGGCGGTCTGCGGCACCTGATCGAGCTCGTGCGCTCGACGGTGCCGCCGATGCACCCCGCCGGCTTGCCGTTCGTCGCCGGGGCGTTGGGCCTGGCGGCGTTGGGCCGCAAGCAGCGCTGGCTGCGCGGCGCCGGGCTGCTGGCCGCCGGGGCCAGCGCGGGGTTCTTCCGGCATCCCCGACGGGTGCCGCCGATCCGCCCGGGTGTGGTGGTGGCCCCCGCCGACGGCATGGTCTGCCTGGTCGACACCGCGACCCCGCCCCCGGAACTGGGCCTGCCCGACACCCCGCTGCCACGAGTCAGCATCTTCATGTCGGTGTTCGATGCCCACGTGCAGCGGGCCCCGGTCGGCGGCGAGGTGCTCGACGTGATGCACCGGGCCGGCCGGTTCGGGTCCGCCGACCGCACCGAGGCCAGCGAGGACAACGAGCGCAACAGTGTGCGGATCCGCACCGCCGACGGCGCCGAGGTGATCGCGGTGCAGATCGCCGGGCTGGTGGCGCGACGCATCGTCTGCGCCACCAGGCCCGGCGATCACCTGGCGATCGGCGACACCTACGGGCTGATCCGGTTCGGCTCGCGGCTGGACACCTACATGCCGGTCGGGACGCAGCCGCTGGTCGGTGTCGGGCAGCGCATGGTCGCCGGTGAGACCGTGCTGGCCCAGCTGCCATGACGACATCCACCCCGGGCCGCACCCGGGGCCCGGTGGGCCTGCACATCCTGCCCAGCTCGATGACGGTGCTGGCCATCTGCGCCGGCCTGACCTCGATCAAGTACGCACTGGACGGTCAGCCGCACGTGGCGATGGCGCTGATCGCCGCGGCCGCCATCCTCGACGGTCTCGACGGCCGGGTGGCTCGCATCCTGGATGCCCAGTCGCGGATGGGCGCCGAGATCGACTCGCTGGCCGACGCGGTCGACTTCGGCGTCGCGCCCGCGGTGGTGATCTACGTGTCGCTGCTGTCCACCCAGCCGGCGGGCTGGATCGTGGTGTTGCTCTACGCGGTGTGCGTGGTGCTGCGGCTGGCGCGGTTCAACGCCCTGCTCGACGACGCCACCCTGCCGGCCTACACCCGCGAGTTCTTCGTCGGGATGCCTGCTCCGGCCGGAGCGATCACGCTGATGGGGCTGCTGGCGGCGAAACTGCAGTTCGGCGATGGCTGGTGGACGTCGCAGTGGTTCACCTGTGCCTGGGTGGTGGGCACGTCGATGCTGCTGGTCAGCCGGATCCCGATGCGCAAGATGCACGCCGTGTCGGTGCCGCCGCATCTGGCCGCGGTACTGCTGGCGGTGCTGGCCCTGGTGGCCGCGGCGGCCTTCCTGTTCCCCTACGTGCTGGTGCTGGTGCTGATTGTGACCTACCTGTGCACCATCCCGTTCTCGGTGCGCAGCCAACGCTGGGTGGCCGCGCACCCGGAGGCCTGGGAGCACGCCCCGCGGGAGCGCCGCGCCGCGCGCCGGGCGATCCGCCGGGCGCAGCCGCGACCGGGGCCCCGGCTGGGCATCCGCCGGCCCAGCGGGCAATCGATGGCACGGCTGCGGCTGCGCAAGCCCGGGCGTTGAGCTACCCGGTGCAGTAGTCCCGCGTCGCCGACGACAGCGCCCGCCGGGAGAACTCGTCGAACTGCCGCGCAGCGCTGACGTCCCGGATTGCCTCGTCGAGTCGCGGGGCGCATTCCGCTGCGTGCAGCTGCTGCCACCGCAATCCGATCTGGGTGAGCATGACGCGGTTATAGCCGTCGATGCGGGCCCGCGACGTGGCCAGATCGGGCGCGACCGCCGGGGCGCTGGCCGGGTCCAGCTTCCACTGCGCGAACCGGTAGTGCTCGAGGGCTTCGGTGGCCGCGATCTGGTCGGTGAAAGCCTGACGCACATAGCCGGCGTCGAGGTGTTGGACCTCAGCGGCCGAGGCCACGGCGGCCAGTTGCTGCTGCACCCGGGCCGGGTCTTCGATGGCGCCTCCGGAGTGCCACTTGACCGCCGCCACGTCGTCGCCGACCTGCAGGCGTTGGGCCGCGGCGTCGACGAGGTCGGTCAACGGGTTATCTGCGTGGGCCGCGGGCGGTGCCGCCAGCAGCGTGACCGCGCAGAGCGCCGACAGCAGGCCGCCACTGTACGTCGATAATGACCGCATGGGTTCTATTGAAGAGCATCGGGATGGCGATGCCTCCCGGTCCTCCCGCCACCTGACCCTGATCGCCCGGCTGAACACCTCGGCCGTCGACGCCCGCCGCGGCGTGGTGCGGATGCACGCCGAAGCCATTGCCGCCCTCGGCATTCGGGAATGGGATGCGGTGTCGCTGACCGGTTCTCGCACCACCTCGGCGGTGGCCGGGCTGGCCGCCCCCGACTCCCCGGCCGGGGTGGTGCTGCTCGACGACGTGACGCTGTCCAACGCCGGACTGCGCGACGGGACCGCCGTGGTGGTGGCCGCCGTCACCGTCTACGGTGCCCGTGCGGTGACGTTGAGCGGGTCCTCGGTTTCGCAGGCACTGTCGCCGGCCACGCTGCGTCAGGCGTTGCTGGGCAAGGTACTCACCGTCGGCGACGCGGTCTCGCTGCTGCCACGCGATCTGGGCCCGGGCACGTCGACGTCCGCCGCGACGACCGCGCTGGCCTCCGCGGTGGGGATCAGCTGGACCTCGGAGCTGCTGACCGTCACCGACGTCGACCCGGCCGGGCCGGTCAGCGTGCAACCCAGCTCGTCGGTGACCTGGGGCAGCGGCACGGCATCCGCGCCGACCATGCCGACCAACCCGACCAGCGCACCCGCCGCCGCGCCGCTGAGCGTCGACGACCTCAAGGGCTGCACCGCACAGGCCGACAAGCTCAGCGAATGGCTCAAGCTGGCCTTGGACGAACCACACCTGCTCAAATCACTCAACGCCGGCACCAACCTCGGGGTGCTGGTGTCCGGCCCACCCGGGGTCGGCAAGTCCACGCTGGTGCGGGCGGTGTGTGCACGCCGGCGGGTGGTCGAGCTCGACGGGCCCGAGATCGGGGCCACAGTCCCCGACGAGCGGTTGGCGGCGGTGCGCTCGGCGGTCACCGACGTGCGCGACGGCGGTGGGGTGCTGCTGATCACCGACATCGATGCGCTGCTGCCGGATCCGCCCGAGCCGGTGAGCACCTTGATCCTGGCCGAGCTGCGCACCGCGGTCGCCGCCGACGGGGTGGCGTTCATCGCCACTTCCGCGCTGCCGGATCGGGTCGACACCAGGTTGCGCGCCCCGGAGCTGTGCGACCGGGAGCTGCGCCTGAGCCTTCCCGACGGAGCGACCCGCGCCGCATTGCTGGGCGGGTTGCTCAAGTCGGTGCCCAATACCACCCTGGATCTGAACGAGATCGCCGAGCGCACACCGGGTTTCGTCGCGGCCGATCTGTCGGCTCTGGTCCGCGAGGCGGCGCTGCGCGCGGCGTCGCGGGCCAGCGACAGCGGCGAGGAGCCGGTGCTGACCCAGCAGGATCTGGCCGGCGCGCTCAGCGTGATCCGTCCGCTGTCCCGCTCGGCGGCCGCCGAGGTCTCCGTGGGCTCGGTCACCCTCGATGACGTCGGAGACATGGCGGCCACCAAACAAGCACTGACCGAAGCGATTTTGTGGCCGCTGCAGCATCCGGACACCTTCACCCGTTTGGGTGTCGACCCGCCGCACGGTGTGCTGCTCTACGGTCCGCCGGGGTGCGGCAAGACCTTCGTGGTGCGCGCCCTGGCCGGCTCCGGACGGGTCAGCGTGCATGCCGTCAAGGGTGCCGAGCTGATGGACAAGTGGGTGGGCAGCAGCGAGCGAGCGGTGCGGGATCTGTTTCAGCGCGCCCGCGATTCCGCCCCCTCGCTGGTGTTCCTCGACGAGATCGATGCCCTGGCACCGCGGCGCGGCCAGAGTTTCGATTCGGGGGTGACCGATCGGGTGGTGGCCGCGCTGCTCACCGAGCTCGACGGCGCCAACCCGCTGCGCGACGTGGTGGTGGTGGGCGCCACCAACCGCCCCGAGCTGATCGATCCGGCCCTGACCCGACCGGGCCGGCTGGAGAAGCTGGTGTTCGTCGAACCGCCCGACGCCGACGCCCGCCGGCAGATCCTGCGGGTGGCCGGCAAGTCCGTACCGCTGCACGATGACGTCGACCTCGACGCGCTGGCCGCCGACCTGGACGGCTACAGCGCCGCGGACTGCGTGGCGCTGCTGCGCGAGGCGGCCCTGACCGCGATGCGCCGCTGTATCGACGCCGCCGACGTCACCAACGCCGATATCACCGCGGCGCGGGAAAATGTCCGGCCCTCACTGGATCCCGCGCAGATCGATGCGCTGCGCTCCTTCACCGCGGCGCGTTAGCTTCCGGCTGTCAGCCGCGCTCGGCCAGCTCGGCGAGCCGGCTCAGCGAGGCCGCCAGTCTGTCCGCGGTGGTCGCACGGGCCCGCTGCTTGCGGTTCGGGTCGGTCAGCTGCGACCAGTCGTAGGTGTGGGTGACGCGGGTGTGGGCCTCGTCCAGCGGCTCGAGCTCCCATCGCCACAGGTGCCCCGGCGGCCGCTTTCCGGGTTCGGCCGGCAGCCAGGCGATCCGGCGTCCCTCCTCGAACTCCACCACGTGGTTCTCCCGGACGGCGCCCGAGGTGAGCGCCATGGTGAACATCGCACCGACCGCGTGCACGCGTTGTCCGGCAGGAGCTTCGGCCAGGTTGTCGTTGCCGTCCCAGCGCGGCTGGTGAGCCGGGTCGGCGATCAACTCGAAGATCCGCGGGGCCGGGGCGGCGACGTCGCGGCTGGCGCTGACGATCGTGGCCGGCAGCGGTGACCCGACGCGATGCAAGGTGCCCTCGGGATCGACGTAGGCGAACTCGCGGAGCCGATAGTCGGTGTCGACCGGTTCGATGAACCGTCCCGGAACTCCGCTTGCCGCCCACTGCGCATAGAGCGCGTCGGCGTCGTCGACGTAGAGGTACACGCTGGCCGCGGTGGGCAGCGGATCGTGCTGCGCCCACTCACTCAGATGCAACGACACCGGGCCGCGCTCGGCGAATCCGTACCGCGCCGGCCCGTCGTAGGGATGGGTGGTGAAGCCGAGCCGGCGGTAGCGGTCCAGGGCGGCATCGAGATCGCGCACCGGAATGATCGGTGCCACCGCGCTGAACCCGATGTCCGGCATGGCCAAAGCCTACGTTGCTGTACGCGGAACTCGGGCCGCGCCGGCTCGATAGCGCCCGGCGCTATCCGATCCGGCAAGATCTGCCACCGGTCGGCACGGGGCGGTTGCCGCCGCTGGGAAACCTGATACGGCACGACGGCGCAGAAAACGCTGGATAATCAGCGACATGACCGACGACCCCTTTCCCGAGGTGCGGTGGGGCCGTGACCCCGGACCGCTGGCGCGGCGGGTGATCGGCGCAGTCGCGGGGTCGAAACCCGGCGCCTGGCTCATCCGTCAAGGCACTCCGCTGGACCGCTGGCTGCTCGATCACAGCGGCGGTCGGTTCACCATCTTCGGGCCGATGGCGGTGCCGTTGCTGCTGCTCACCACGACCGGCCGCAAGTCCGGCCAGCGTCGGCAGACCCCGCTGGCTTACATGCGTGAGGGCGATCGGCTGTACCTGGTGGGCAGCAACTTCGGTCAAGCGCACCACCCGGCTTGGGCGCTGAATCTCATCGCCGAGCCGAACGCCTGGGTGACCATGGGCGGCAAGGAGATTCCGGTGCTCGCCAGTGAGGTTGTCGGCGAGGAGCGTGACCGGGCCTACCAGAGATTCGTCGACTACGTCAACAACTACCAAACCTACCGACACCGGGCCGCACGCGAGATCAAGGTGTTCGCGTTGACCAGACGTTAACTGCCGGAGCCCCTTTCATATCCGGTGGTGAGCCAGTACACCGCGCGGTCCAGGCCGGGAAGGATGTCGGTGATGGCGATCTCGCCAGCGGCGAAGCGGGCGGACAGTCCGTACACCAGGTTCGAGATGATGACATCCAAGTCGGCGATGAAGCCTTCGTCGACGTCGCCGAGTGCCGCGCGCATCGCGGGTCCGACCACGTCAAGTCCCCGGCGGACCAACTTCTCACCGCCGGGCCCAGAGCGGGCCCGAACGTAAGCCGCCAGCATCGCCGGATGGCGTTCCCACGGCTCGAAGATGGTGCGGTACAGCCTCATCAGCGCGTCATACAGCGGTTCCCCGGGCTCCCGTGAATGCGGGACGACGCCGGAATAGCGGTGCTCTGCCATCCAGGCGTCCAGCGCGGCGAGAATGAGCTCGTCACGGGTGGCATACCGCTTGTAGATGGTCGCCAGCGACATCCGGGCCCGGCGGGCGACCTCGCGGAGCTGAACGGCGTCGTAGCCTTGCGTTTCGAGAATCTCGACGACGATGCCCAGGATCCGATCCTCCGGACTGTCCATTGATCCCCCTTGCCCCTCGGCGAGTAACCAGGTTACTGTACCGGCATGGGTTCTCTGGACGGAGAAGTCGCATTCATCACCGGCGCGGCGCGCGGGCAGGGCCGCAGCCATGCGCTTCGGCTGGCAGCCGACGGCGCCGACATCATCGGGGTGGACATCTGCGCCGACATCGCCTCCAACGGTTACCCGATGGCAAGCCGGCAGGAGCTCGACGAGACCGTCGCGCTGGTGGAAGCCCAGGGCGGCAAGATGCTCGCCTCGGTCGCCGACGTCCGCGATTTCGCCGCGCTGAAGGCGAGCCTGGACGCCGGCGTCGACCACTTCGGTCGCCTCGACATCGTCTGCGTCAACGCCGGTATCGCCACGATGGCTTTTCGCGAGTTGACCGACGCCGAAGACCTGCAGATGTGGACCGACGTGATCGACGTCAACCTGGTCGGGGCGTTCCACACCGCCAAGGCCGCCATCCCGCACCTGATCGCCGGCGGCCGGGGCGGGTCGATTGTGTTCACCAGCTCGACAGCCGGCCTGAAAGGATTCGGCGGCCTGCAGGGCGGCGGACTGGGTTATGCGGCATCCAAGCACGGCATCGTCGGGCTGATGCGCACGCTGGCCAATGCGCTTGCCCCGCACAGTATCCGGGTGAACACCGTGCACCCGACCGCGGTGAACACCATGATGGCGGTCAACCCAGCGATGACGTCGTTTCTGGAGCACTATCCCGACGGCGGGCCACATCTGCAGAACCCGATGCCGGTCGAATTGCTCGAGCCGGAGGACATCAGCGCCGCGATCGCCTACCTGGTCTCCGACGCTGCTCGATACGTCACCGGGGTCACCTTCCCCGTAGACGCCGGCTTCTGCAACAAGCTATGAGCGGGCGGGTAGCCGGCAAGCGGGTGTTGATCACCGGCGCCGCCCGGGGCATGGGCCGCAGCCACGCCGTGCGCTTGGCCGAGGAAGGCGCCGATCTCATCCTGATCGACATCTGCGCTTCGCTGCCGGAGATCGAATATCCGCTGGCCACAACCGATGACCTGTACGAGACCGCCCGGTTGGTCGAAGAACAGGGACGCCGGGCGGTCACCCAGGTAGTCGACGTGCGGGATGCCGCCGCGCTGGCCGCCGCGGTCGACGACGGAGTCACCCGCTTGGGCGGCCTGGACGCCTCGGTAGCCAACGCCGGGGTGCTCACCGCGGGTACCTGGGACACCACCACGTCCGAGCAGTGGCGCACCGTCATCGACGTCAACCTGGTCGGAGCGTGGAACACCTGCTCGGCGGCGCTGCCGCATCTAGTCGAGCGCGGCGGCAGCCTGATCAACATCAGTTCGGTGGCGGGCCTGAAGGGCAGCCCGCTGCACACGCCCTACACGGCGTCCAAGCACGGGGTGGTCGGTATGAGCCGTGCCCTGGCCAACGAGCTTGCGGCAGTGAATGTCCGGGTCAACACCGTGCATCCGACCGGGGTCGAAACCGGGATGCGGCCAGACACGCTGCACGGGCTGCTGCACGAGACCCGCGCCGACCTGGGACCGATCTTCTCCAACGCCTTACCGATCGTGATGACCGAGGCTCGCGACGTCAGCAATGCGGTGCTGTTTTTGGTCTCCGACGAGTCACGGCATGTGACCGGCCTGGAATTCAAGGTTGACGCCGGTGTCACCCTCCGGTGAGGCGGGGCGCGGCGAACGCGCCTTCGCCGAGTTGATGACCGTCCCGGCACCGCACTGCACCCCGACAACGGAAACACTATTCGACTTCGTCTTCGCGCAGGTGTGGCAGCGTCCGGGTTTGAGCCGGCGCGACCGGTGGTTCATCGCGCTGCCCTGCCTCGCCGCGGCAGACACCGAGGAGCCGCTGCGCGCCCATGTCTACGCCGCGCTCGTCGGTGGAGATCTGACGATCGACGAAATGCGGGAGACCGTACTGCATTTCGCGGTGTATTCAGGATGGCCGAAAGCCTCGCTGTTCAACATGATCGTCGACGCGCAGTGGCAGCGTATCCACGCCGAACGAGGAGAACCGGTGCCGCCGCCGACTCCGCTGCTGCCACTGACCACCCCCAGCGATCCCGAAGTCCGGCTGAGCGTCGGCGAGCAGGCGTTTCGGGACGTCAACTGTCTGCCCTACGCGCCGGGGCGGGACGACCCGTACTCGGGTGCGGGCATCTTGAACTTCGTCTTCGGCGAGATGTGGCTGCGGCCCGGGCTGGGCATGAAGGAACGGCGGCTGGTGACCGTGGCCTGCGTGGCGTTCCAGGACGCCCCGTATCCGATCCTCAGCCACGTCTATGCCGCGCTGAAGAGCCGCGACGTGACGTTCGGCGAAATGGACGAGCTGGTGCTGCATTTCGGGGCCTACTATGGCTGGGCCAAGGCGTCTCGGCTGGCCCAGGTGGTCGAGGAGCAGAAGCAGCGCGTCACCCAGGAGTGGGCTGCGGAAGGCGTTGCATGACGGCGCCCGTCACACACGCGCATATCTATCCGGCTACCGGGCAACCGAACGCCACGGTCACACTGGCCGGCGCCCATGAGATCGACCGCGCGGTGGCTGCTGCGAGAGAGGCTCAGCGGCAGTGGATAGCGCTGACCGTCGACCGGCGACGTGATCTGCTGATCGACCTCGCCGACGTGGTGCACCAGCATCTCGACGAACTCGCTGCGCTGAATGTGCAGGACTACGCGGTGCCGATCTCTTTCGCCGGCAACGCGATCCTGTTGGAGCGATTCCTGCGCCACTTCGCCGGCTACGTCGACAAGCCGCACGGGTCCAGCACTCCGGTGAACGGCTCGTTCGACGTCAATCTGATCGAACGCGAACCATTCGGGGTCGTGGGCATTATCGCTCCGTGGAATGGCGCACTGGTTGTCGCCGGATCATGCGTCGCACCCGCGCTGGCGGCCGGCAACGCCGTAGTTTTCAAACCGTCCGAGCTGGCACCGCTCGCCGCACTGCGCTTCGGTGAGCTATGCCTGGAAGCGGGCCTTCCGCCCGGTCTGGTGAACGTGGTACCGGCGGCCGCCGAGGGCGGCGATGCGTTGGTACGCCACCCCGGCATCGGCAAGATCCATTTCACCGGCGGTGAGGCAACTGCCCGCGACGTGCTACAGGCCGCAGCGGTCAATCTCACCCCGGTGGTCACCGAACTCGGCGGCAAGTCGGCCAATATCGTCTTCGCCGACGCCGACCTGGACGCCGCCGCGGTCATGGCAGCACACCAGGGGCCGCTGATGCAGTCGGGTCAGAGCTGCGCCTGCGCCAGCAGACTACTGGTGCATGAATCGGTCTACGACACCTTCCTCGAGAAGTTCCTCACCGTGATCGGCCATGCCCGCATTGGCGATCCGCTCGACCCCACAGTGACGTTCGGCCCAGTCATCAGCCAGTCGGCGGTCGATCGCGTCCTGGGCGTGATCGACGGTGCCGTTGCCGACGGCAGCGGGGAATTGCTCACCGGCGGCCGGCGGCTCGGCGGTGAGCTCGCACCGGGCTACTACATTGAGCCGACGGTCTTCGGCGGTGTTGACAACTCTTCACAGTTGGCCCAGACCGAAACGTTCGGCCCGGTCGTGTCCGTCATCAGATTCGGCGACGATGCCGATGCGGTGCGCATCGCCAACGACAGCCGCTACGGGCTGAACGCATTCGTGCACACCCGCGATCTTCAGCGCGCTCACCGCGTCGCTCGCCAGCTGGAAGCGGGGTCGGTCTGGGTCAACACCTCCAGCGATATCGCGCCGCAAGGTCCCTACGGCGGCTACAAGCAGAGCGGGTTCGGACGCACCGGCGGAGTCGACGGACTCCACGAATTCCTGCAGATCAAGAACATTCGCATCGGCATGAGCTGAATGGCTCCCTACAGCTGCGCGTACACCGACTTGGTCTGCAGGAAGCTCTCGACGCCCTCGCGGCCCCATTCATGCCCCCAGCCGGACTGCTTGTACCCGCCGAACGGCACCGAGTGATCAAAGACCAACTGGCAGTTCAGCGAAACGGTTCCGGACTCCAACCGCTTGGCAAGCCGGTGGGCGCGGCTGAGGTCACGGGTCCAGGCGGTGGCGGCCAGACCGTAGTCGGAGTCGTTGGCCAGGGCGACGGCTTCGTCGTCGTCGTCGAATGGCAGCACGGTGACCACCGGACCGAAGATCTCTTGCTGGTAGAGCCGCATTGCCGGATCAACGTTGGCCAGCACGGTCGGATGCACGAAATAGCCGCGGCGGTCCAGCCGGTGCCCGCCGGTGATGACGTCGACGCTGTCCCGCTTACCCTCGTCGATGTATCCCATCACCCGGTCGAGCTGCCTCTCGCTGATCAGCGGCCCGATCATGGCACCCTCATCCGTGGGCCCGCCCAACCGAAGGTTGTTGGCCACCATGGCGATACCCTCGACGACCTGATCGTAGACGCCGCGCTGCACGAAGATCCGGGATCCGCAGATGCACCCCTGCCCGGAGTGGATGAAGATACCCATGGCCGCCATGGTGATCGCGGTGTTCAGGTCGGCGTCGTCGTAGATCAGCACCGGAGATTTGCCGCCGAGCTCGAGGGTGACACGCTTGAGGTTTCCGGCCGATGCCGCCACGATCCGCTTGCCGACCTCGGTGGAACCGGTGAACGCGATCTTCTGGACGCCGGGGTGATCGACCAGTGCTGCGCCCGCGGTGTGCCCGTAACCGGTGACCAGATTGACGACACCGTCGGGAACACCCGCCTCGACCAGCAGGCGCTCTAAAACCAGCGCCGAAAGGGGTGTCTCCTCGGCGGGTTTGGCCACGGTGCTGCAGCCGGCGGCCAGCGCCGGCGCCAGCTTGGTGCAGGCGTTGAACAACGGCCCGTTCCACGGGAAGATCAGCCCGACCACGCCGTAGGGTTCCTTGAGGGTGTAGGCGTGCATGTCGGCATAGGCGCCGGAGATGCCGCCGGTCATCTGCACCTGATAGGCATCACCGTTGAGTTTGGTGCACCAGCCGGCGTAGTAGCGGAAGATCTCGGCACAGGTCGGCACGATCATCTGCGCCTGCGCCAGGGGCATCCCGGTGTTGAGCGAGTCGATCTGCGCGAGTTCCTCGGCGTGCTCATCGATCAGATCGGCGACGCGCCAAAGGATCTTGGCGCGTTCCCGGGCCGGCATCGCGCTCCAGACCCCTGCGTCGAAGGAGGCCCGGGCCCGCCCGACCGCGTCGTCGATGGCGGTGGCGCCGCCGTCGTTGAACTCGCCGATCTGCTCCTCAGTGGCCGGATCGATGATCGGGATCACCTCACCGGAGCCGGGACGCCGGCGCAGTTCTTCCACTACAGAATTCAGGGACATTGCCCGCCTTTCGGCTCGCTGGATCTGTTAGGCGACCGGGTCGAACTCGACATGCAGCGCTGTGAGGCCGCGCAGCAGGAAGGTCGGCTCATAGGCGTAATGACGCTCACCGGCCGGGCCGTGGTGCGCTTCGCTGATCCTGATGTCACGCATGCGGTCCAACATGCGGTTGGCGGTGATCCGGCCTTCGACACGTACCAGCGGCGCGCCGGGACAGGTGTGGATGCCGCGGCCGAAGGCGATGTGCTCGCGAACATTCTTGCGGTCCATGTTGAATTCGTCTGGGTTTTCGAACTTTCGCGGATCCCGGTTGGCCGCCCCCAGGCAGAGCATGAGCACCGTGCCCGCCTTGATCGGCACCCCGGCCAACGTGGTGGACTTGCGTGCCAGCCGGAAGTCGACCTTGGTGGGGCTCTGGATCCGCAGCGATTCCTCGATGAAGCGCGGGATCAGGTCGCGGTTCTCGCGCAGCCGCTCCTGCAACTCGGGTTGCTCGCCGAGGACCTGCACCATGGTCCCGAGCAGCTTGGTGACGGTCTCCTGGCCCGCGCCGAACAGGAAGGTGGCCGGACGCACCACGTCCATCACTTCCGGGATCGACCCGTCGGGGTAGGTGGCCTCGGCCAGCATGGTCAGCACGTCGGCCCGGGGGTTGTTGCGCCGATCGGAGATGTAGCCGTTGAACTTGTCGTCGAGATACTCCAGTGGGTTGAGCCCGACCGGCTCTCCGTCCAGGGCGCCGACCCGGGCGCCCGGGCGTTCACCGGCACCGAGCGCCCGGCGGAACTCGGCGCGGTCGTCGTCGGGCACGCCGAGCAGGTCCGCGATCGCCAGCGTCGCAAACGGTTTGGCGTAATCCATCAGGAATTCGCATCGGCCGTCGGCGATGAACTCGTCGAGCTGCAGGTCGGCCAGCCGCCAGATGAAGTCCTCGTTCTCTTTCAACCGGACCGGAGTCAGGATGCGCCCCAGCAGCGCCCGGGTCCGCTCGTGCGCCGGCGGGTCCTGGACGACGACGTGCTCGAAGATGGGGAACTCGTGCCGGTGCGCCTCGATCTGCTCGGTGATGTCGTCGCCCTCGGGCTCGAACGGCAGCGGCGGGAAGGGACCGCCGATGGCGTTGACCGCCGAGAACGAGTCGTGGTCTTTGAACGCGGCGTGCACCTCTTCGTAGCCGGTGACGGCCACGACGCCGTGGTGCGGCTCGGCGAAGACCGGCCCGCATCCGCGCAGGTACTCGTAATAGGGGTAGGGATTCTGGGTTACCTCCGGGTCGGAGAAGTAGTCCACCGCCGCGAGATCCGTCACCACGCGATGCGCCCTTTCGCTCGTATCACGACCTCGTCGCGCTGATCGATCGATCAAATTGCTAGAATGCGTCATGCCTACCATGTGCGGCGACGGATGGTCAAGCAATCGCAGCGCCAGGGTCGCCTGAATGACGCCGCCGCGCAAGGCCAGATCGACCGATAGCGCCACCCGCCGCCGGCTGATCGAAGCAACAGCCCGGCTCATGCGCGACGAGGGCTATGCCGCGGCAACCTCGCGGCGGGTAGCCGCCGAGGCCGGGGTGAAGCAAGCCCTGGTCTACTACTACTTCCCCACCATGGACGACCTGTTCGTCGAGGTGCTGCGCGCCGGCGCCGACGCCGCGCTAGAGCGGATGCGCGCCGCCCTCACCGACGACGATCCGCTCCGGACACTGTGGGAGATCAACGGCGATGCCCGCTTGACCAGCCTGAACACCGAGTTCATGGCGCTGGCCAACCACCGCAAGGCGATCCGGACCGAGCTCAAGGCCTACGCCGAACGGGTCCGCGACATCGAGACCGCGGCCGTCACGGTGGCATTGCGCACCAACGGCGTCGACCTGCAGAAGTATCCGCCCGTCGCCGTCGCCATGCTGATCGCGCAGACCGCCCGCAGCCTGTGCAATGAAGACGCCGTCGGAGTCAACAGTGGCCACGATGAGTTGCGCGCCCTCGTCGAGCGCGAACTGGGCCGGCTGGCGGCTCCGTCGGCTGCGGCCGACTAGCAACCCACGGTTGACAACCCGGCCCGTTGGTGCCAGCCTTGCTGATCGATCGACCAACAACGAGACGAGGTGCGCAACATGGCTGGACGAGTGGAGGGAAAGGTCGCGCTCATCACCGGCGCGGCCCGCGGTCAGGGCCGCAGTCACGCGGTGCGACTCGCGCAGGAAGGTGCCGACATCATCGCCGTCGATGTCTGCGCGCGGATCAGCAGCAACGAGGAGATCCCGGCTCCGACGCCCGACGACCTGGCGCAGACCGCTGATCTGGTCAAGGGATTGGACCGTCGGATCGTGACGGCACAGGTCGACGTGCGTGACTTCGACGCGCTCAAGGCCGCGGTCGACAGCGGTGTCGAGCAGCTCGGCCGACTGGACATCATCGTGGCCAACGCCGGGATCGGCAACGGTGGCCAGACCCTGGACAAGACCAGCGAGGCCGACTGGCAGGACATGATCGACGTCAACCTGTCCGGCGTCTGGAAGACGGTCAAAGCTGGTGTTCCCCACCTTATCTCCGGCGGAAACGGCGGATCCATCGTCTTGACCAGCTCAGTCGGCGGCCTCAAGGCCTACCCGCACACCGGCCACTACATCGCGGCCAAGCACGGCGTGGTCGGGCTGATGCGCACCTTCGCCGTCGAGTTGGGCCAGCATTTCATCCGGGTCAACTCGGTGCACCCCACCAACGTGAACACGCCGCTGTTCATGAACGAGGGAACGATGAAGCTGTTCCGCCCCGACCTGGAGAACCCCGGACCCGACGACATGGCCGTCGTCGCCCAGCTCATGCACGTGCTGCCGATCGGATGGGTGGAGCCGGTGGACATCAGCAATGCCGTGCTGTTCCTGGCCTCGGACGAATCCCGTTACGTGACCGGGCTTCCGCTCACCGTCGACGCGGGCAGCATGCTCAAATAAGCGTTGACTCTGCGGTGCGGGCGGAAGTTACTCGCACTTTGTCGCCCTCACCGCAGAATCAGCGAGGGAGATCGAATTCGACGCGGGCCGAGACCGTCTCGATCGCCTCGTGCAGCGCGCTCATCCGTTCGGGCAGCGAGGGCGCCGCCAGCACCGCGTAGCGGTCGGCCTCCCCCATCGGGACCCGGCAGGCCAGCGAATACAGCCGCTGCACCGGGTCCAGCGACCGCAGCCGGCGGCCCCCCAGCATGGCGTTGCGCCCCGGCATGACCCACCGGCGACGGGCCATCGCCATCCGCTTGTGCAGCATCACGATGCGGTCTTCGAGCTCACGGAACTGGTTGTCGCTCACCGGTTCTGCCGGCTCATCGGGCCACACCTCAACGATCGCCCGCGGATAGGGATCGTCGGGCAGCCACTCGCGGACCCGGATCCGCTCGCCGGTCAGGCAGCGCAAGGCGTATCGGCCGCCACCGAGTTCGGTGCAGTGCGTAATGGCTGTCATCGCCCCGACATCGTGGCGCTGCTCGCCGCCGCCCACCTCGCGTCCCCGGGCGATCAGCACCACCCCGAAGCGCGGGTCGCCGCTGCGCATCAGATCACCGACCAGCACCGTGTAACGCAGCTCGAAGATCCGCAGCGACAGTTCCTCGCCGGGCAGCAGCACCCACTCCAGCGGGAACATCGGCAGTTCCATCACATGTCCAGTTCGGCAACCAGCGCGTCGACGACCGCGCGCAGGTCACCGTCGTGTTCCTCGGCGACGCGGCGCTGGCGCTGATAGGACGCGCCTTTGTGGTAGATGTCGGCGACGGCCGCCAGCTCGTCGGCGCAGTGCAGTCGCGCGGCCATCGGTTCGAGCCGATTGAGCAGGTCGTCGAGGTCCTCGGTGACCAACCGCTCGTTGCTGTCGGCGTCGAGGATGATCTCGGCGTCCAGGCCGTAGCGCGCCGCGCGCCACTTGTTCTCCTGCACGTGCCACGGTGGCATGGTGGGCAGGGACTGGTCGGCGTCCAGCCGCCGGTCCAGGTCCACGATCAGGCAGTGGGTCAGCGCCACCAGCGCGCCCAATTCGCGCAGATTGGACACCCCGTCACAGACCCGCACCTCGATGGTGCCCAGGTGCGGTGACGGTCTGATGTCCCAACGGATCTCGTTGATGTGATCGATGATCCCGGTCTTCTTCTGGTCGTAGACGAAGCCCTCGAACTCCGACCAGGTCTGGAACTGGAAGGGCAGCCCCGCGGTGGGTAACTGCTGGAACATCATCGCCCGGTTACTGGCGTAGCCGGTGTCCTCCCCACCCCACCACGGCGAGGACGCCGACAGCGCCAACAGGTGCGGGTAGTACAGCAGCAGCGACGAGATGATCGGCATCACCTTGTGCGCCGAGGAGATTCCGACGTGGACGTGCACGCCCCAGATCAGCATCTGCCGGCCCCACCACTGGGTGCGTTTGATCAGCTCGGCGTAGCGCGGCGCGTCGGTCAGCTTCTGCGCCGACCACTGCGCGAACGGGTGGGTGCCGGCGCCGAACAGTTCCATGCCCCGGTCGTGCACGATGGGCCGGGTGGTCGCCAGCGTCGAGCGCAGATCCTCGATCGCCTCGCCGGTGTTGTCGCAGATACCGGTGACGAGTTCGACGGTGTTGCGCAGCAGTTCCTTGTGGACCCGCGGGTTCTCGCCGAGCTCGGACAGGACCGCGTGGGCTTCGTTGCTCAGGTCGCGGGTCGCCGCGTCGACGAGCGCGAACTCCCATTCCACGCCGAGGGTGGGCCGGGCGCAGTGAGCGAACTCGATCCGAGCTTCGGACCTCGCAGAAGCCCTGTTGTGGGGCGGGCTATCCGGTGCCGATAACACCACACGCAACCCGCTTACCGGCATCTCCGGTGGTCAGCGTGGTCTGGTCCGGGCCGGGCGTGCCGTTGACCTGGGTGTAGCGGTCCGCCGGGATGTTGGCGAAATTGTCGTCGTCGGCGTGGATGATCAGGGCCGTCTTCTCCCCGGCCAGCAGCTCGTCGCGGGTGAACGCGTCGGTGGTGGTCACCAGCAGCGCGCTGCCGTCGGAGCGCACCTGCAGCGAGGTCAGGTCGCCGCTCTGCGGGTGCTCGCTGTGGCCGGGAGCCTGGAAGTGCCCACCGGCGGACAGGAAGGCGCCGGGTGCGCCGCCGCCCGGGGGCACCGAGTCGGCTTCGCACTTACCCACGCCGTGGATGTGCATGCCGTGGAAGCCGGGCGTGAGCACGCCGGGGCTGGTGGTCTGCACCGTGACGGTGACGAATTCCTTGCCACCGGCCTTGCTGAACTCAAACGTCGCGGTGGCGACCTGGCCACCGTCGGGGGCGGTCAGGTGCGCGACGAGGTTGTCCGAGCCGCCCGAGGCACCCGGTTCGGTGGCCGCACCGGACGGCGCCGGCGATCCGGTCCAGATGGCCGGGGTGGTGCCCGGCGCGTCCGACGGCTGTTCGTTGGGGGGGCTGCACGCCGCCAGCATCACGACCGGAGTGGCGAAGACAGCGGCGGCAAGAGCTCTGCGGTGACCTGTGACCATGCGAGGAGCTTAACCCGCGACGACCACGATGACGCCCGGTGGCTGCTCGGCTACGTCGGGGACGCGCGGCGCCACGGCAGCGTGCAGCATGCCGGCCACGGCGGTGGCCGAATCGTGTTCCCCGGGGGCGTCGCTGAAGTAGACGGTGGTCTCGGTGACCTCGGGCAGCTCGAGGTTCCCGACGTCGGTCACGTTCCAGCCGGCTTCACGCAGCCGGTCCGCGGTGTGCCCGGCCAGTCCGGCCTGCTCGGAGATGTTGTAGACCCGCACGTCGGACTTGTGGGCGGGCTGCTCGGGCTTGGCGACCGCCGAGGTGGTGGTCATGGGTTTCGACGTCGGCGAGTGGCTGCTGTCGTCCTCGCTGCCCGACGATCCGAGTGCCTGGAACCCGACCAGCAGGAACACGGTGCCCAAAAACAGCAGCACCATCACCATGGCTCGCAGCGGGAGTCGGGAGGAGTCGGGAACGTGCTCGTTCATTGCGCCTACTGTATCGAGGAGCAGGCCATAACCGATAAACGGCCAGCTATCAAGGGTTCCGGGTGATTCAGGTGATATCGAATCCGAGACGCCGGGCCGCGCGCGCCTTCTGCCGACTGGACCGCAGCCTGCGCAGCCGCTTGACCAGCATCGGGTCGGCGGCCAGAGCCTCGGGCCGGTCGACGAGCGCATTGAGCACCTGGTAGTAGCGGGTCGCCGACAGTGCGAACCGCTCCTTGATGGCTTCTTCCTTGGCGCCGGCGTACTTCCACCAGTCCCGTTCGAAGGCCAAGATGTCGCGCTCGCGGCGACTCAGGCCGTCGATGGGTTCCGAATCGTCCCCTGAGCGATTCGCTTGCGCCATAGCGCCGTCCATATCGTTTCCTGGACCCTTCCGGAAAGTTCTGTGGTTGAACCGTTCGTTGCGTTTATCGGCGGCGTGTCCTGAGCGAATATTCAATCACGGCAGGCGGTGTTGAACCGGGAGCCGGTCCCGCGAGTCGCCGTGGCCGCTGCACTGCACCGATGGCCGAATGAACCCGGCGGCTCCAGCTTGGCCTCTCCTCCGTCGAGCCTCGCTGAACCGCCCGCTTAAGCTTTTCGGTCATGGCCGTCGTACCCATCCGCATTGTGGGCGATCCCGTCCTGCACACCCCGACCAGTCTGGTTCCCATCGCCGAAGACGGCTCACTGCCGGCCGACCTGGGTGAGCTGATCGACACCATGTACGAGACTATGGACGCGGCCAACGGGGTCGGCCTGGCCGCGAACCAGATCGGCGTGGGGCTGCGGGTCTTCGTCTACGACTGCGCCGACGACCGCCGCTCGACCACCCGGCGCCGCGGCGTGGTGGTCAACCCGGTGCTGGAGACCTCCGAGCGCCCCGAGACGATGCCTGATCCGGACAACGACGATGAAGGCTGCCTGTCGGTGCCCGGTGAATCGTTTCCGACCGGCCGGGCGGAATGGGCGCGGGTCACCGGCTTGGACGGCGACGGCAAGCCGGTCACGCTGGAGGGCACCGGGTTGTTCGCCCGGATGCTGCAGCACGAGACCGGACACCTGGACGGCTTGCTCTACCTCGACATGCTGGTCGGCCGGCATGCCCGCGCGGCGAAGCGGACGGTGAAATCCAACGGCTGGGGCGTCCCGGGCCTGTCCTGGATGCCCGGCGACGTGCCCGATCCGTTCGGCCACTGACCAGCCGGTGATGTCCCCGCCACCCGAACTCCCTGAGATCGGCGTCCGGGTGAGCCTGCGCTATCTGCGCCCGCCCGGCTCCGAGCCGCCGATGGGCGATGTGGTGGGGCATCTGGTGGCGACCGGGCCGCTGGTGCGGGTCCGCTCCGCGGACGGGGTGGTCCACGAATGCCGGCACGCCGACGTGCTCTATGTGCGCCGGCTGACCGATCGGCCGGTGAAGAACTCGGCGATCCGCTCCGTCGAGCACGCCGCCGCCCTGGCCTGGCCGGGCAGCGAACACCAGTGGCTCGAGGGCTGGCTGCTGCGGGCCGCACCGGGCGCTGGGCTGCAAGCCAATTCCGCTGTGCCCCTCGACATGTTCGCCCACAGAAACACCGTTCCGGCGATCCTCGACTGGTACGCGCAGCGGGGGTTGCCGCCGTACCTGGCGGTACCGGAACGGCTGCTGCGACTGCCCGAGGGAATTCCCACGCGGTATGAGACCCGCACCCTGGTGTGCGATCTGCCCACCGGGGAGCGCGGCGGCGCTGTGATGCTGGCCGCCGAACCCGACGCCGACTGGCTGGCCTGCTACGGCGAAGCGGCGCCGCCGCTCGGCGTGCTGACCGCGGTGGTCGACGGCGAGGTGGTGTTCGCCTCGATCCCCGGGATCGCGGTCGGGCGGGGTGCGGTCACCGCCGGCCCGGACGGCACCCGCTGGCTGGGCGTAACGGCGTTGCGGGTGGTCGAGGACCGGCGGCGCCAGGGCCACGGGCGAGCGGTCTGCGCCGCCCTGCAGGCCTGGGGCGTCGACCGCGGCGCCACCCGCGGCTACGCCCAGGTGCCCACCGGCGGGCCCGGCGATCCCGACGCCTTCGGCTTCTTCGAGGCGATCGGGTTCGCCGCCCAGCACCGCACCCGCTACCTGGACGCCCATCTAGGGTGACTTCGGTGACTGCACTGCGACTGGCAACCTGGAATGTCAACTCCATCCGCACCCGGCTGGACCGGGTGACCGACTGGCTGGCCCGCGCGCAGGTCGACGTACTGGCCATGCAGGAGACCAAGTGCACTGACGCGCAGTTCCCCACACTGCCGTTCCACGAACTGGGCTACGAGGTGGCACATGTCGGCCACAACCAGTGGAACGGGGTGGCGATCGCCTCCCGGGTCGGGCTCGACGACGTCGAAGTCGGGTTCCCCGGGCAGCCGGTCTGGGCCAAACCGGACGCCGACCCGGCGGTGGAGGCACGGGCCCTGGGCGCCACCTGCGGCGGGGTGCGGGTATGGAGCCTGTATGTGCCCAACGGTCGCGCACTGAACGACCCGCATTACACGTACAAGTTGGAATGGCTTGCCGCGCTGCGTGATACCGCTGAAAGCTGGCTTATCGACGACCCGTCGGCGCCGATCGCGCTGGTCGGCGACTGGAACATCGCCCCGCAGGACGACGATGTGTGGAGCATGGAGTTCTTCGACGGTGCGACGCACGTCTCAGAGCCGGAGCGCAGCGCGTTCCGCGCACTGACCGAGGCGCAGTACCTCGACGTGGTGCGGCCGTTCACCCCCGGCCCCGGCGTCTATACCTATTGGGACTACACGCAGCTGCGGTTCCCCAAGAAGCAGGGCATGCGCATCGACTTCATCCTGGGCTCCCCCGCGCTGGCGACTCGGGTCACGCACGCCGAGATCGTCCGTGAAGAGCGTAAGGGCAAGGCGCCCAGCGACCACGCGCCGGTGCTGGTGGACATTCAGCGGGTCTGACGGGCCGCGGTTATATGAATTCTGTGTGGATTTCCCGGTGTTCGCCGATTAGCGCATAGGATGGATCGGGTTAACCAATTTGCTCATTTGAAGGGCAGGGAATACCCATGAACGCCGTCGCAGGGACGGTACGGAAGGTGGCCGGGGCGGCAACCCGCGCGGCGACCATGACCACCGAGGCGGCCGGCGCGATCGGCGGGGCCGCGCTCAACGGGGTGATCGGCGGATTGAAGGGTGCGGCCAGCGGTGCGCAACGCGGCCTGAGCACCGGCAGCCACTCCACCCCCGCGGCCGCACTGACCCTGGGCGCCCTGGGCGTCTCCGGGTTGGTCGAGTGGCCGGTGCTGGTGGCGGTGGGCGGCACCGCGCTGGTGCTCAAGCAACTCAACGGCCGGTCCGAGGACGGCAAAGCGCCGACGGCGGCCCCGGCGAAAACCCCGGCGAAGGCTCCGACCGCGGCCGCACGGCCGTTGAAGTCGGTGAAGTCCGGGAAGCCGGCGGGTTCCCCGCGGCGCAGCCCGCAGCCGAAGAAGACCACCGCACGGCAGTCGCGCAGCGGCAGCAGCGCTCGCGCGCGCCACTGATCGGGCCCGAGTGGATTTAGGCCGTGCCGTCAGGCACTCTCTTCCGCTGCGCGCAGCGAACTTCGGTGTCCAACTCACCTCCGCGCTGGTAGACACATCGGTGCAGACTGCGGCCGGGTTAGCCGGCGCGGTCTTGCCCAATGCCGAGACCGGGTGGTCGCTGTCCCGGCGGTGCTTCCGCGGCGAGCAGCGGGCCTGGGTGGAGGTGCGCGGGCTGGACGGACCGACCGGAGCCGAGCTGGCAACCGCCGTGCTCGGTGCGGCGCGGGCGCTACCCGGGGTCACCTCCGTCCGGTTGAACCACCCGTTGTCGCGCCTGGTGGTCGGCCTGGACTCGTCCGCCGCCGACGTGGTCTCGTTGCGCGAGCTGTGCCGCGTCGTCGCCGACACCGAGAACCGGTACCGTCGGCTGGCCCACCGTGGCCGCCCGCCGGCGAGCCTGCCCGGGGACGGCATGACGCAGGCGTTACGCGCGTTGACGGTCGGCGCCAACGTCGCCGGTCTGGGCTTGGCGACCCTCGGCCGGCTGCTGCGGTTGCCGGGGCTGCCGCTGGGCCTGGAAGCCGGCGTCATCGTCGTCGACTACCAGCCGCGGCTGCGCCGCCTGCTCGAGGAGAGCATCGGCAAGCAGGCCACCGACGCCCTGCTATCGCTGGCCGGTGCCGGCGTGCACACCCTCAACCAGGCACCCACCGCGCTGGCGGTGGACCTGTCGATGGAGGCGATGCGCGCCGGGGAGGAACGCGCCGCGGCGCGGGCCTGGCGCCGCTGCGAACCCGAGCTCGCCGACTACGCCGACCACCCTGCGGTGACCGTCCCGCCCCGGCCGGCGCCGCGTCCGCCGGGTCCGGTCGAACGGCATCTGACCCGTAGCGCCTGGGCGCAGGCCGTCGGGGCCGGGGTGATCGGCGCCGCCACCCGCAGCCCCGACCTGGCCGGTACCGCCGCGGCGGTGGCCGCGCCGAAGGGCACCCGCGCCGCGCGCGAGTCCTTCGCCGCGACCCTGGGCCGCGGTCTGGCCGACCAGCACGGCGCCGTGGTGCTGCGGCCGGGCAGCCTGCGTGAGCTCGACCGGATCGACACCGTGATCATCGATCCGCGGGTGCTGTGCGGCGACGACCTGCGGGTGATGCAGGTGCGCGGCGCCGACGACGACGAGCTGCGCGCCGTGTGGGCGCAGGCCCAAGCCCGGCTGAGCGACCCTGGCCTCACACCGGGCTGGCATCGGATCGGTCCGCGCGCCGGCGTCGAGGCGTCGTTCCAGCCCGCGCTGCTGCCGTTGGCCGCCGCGGTGGTGACCGAGGCCCGGCATGCCGACGTGGAAGTGGTCTCGGTCGAGACCGAGGCGCTCGGCGAGCTGCGCCCGATCTTCGACGACATCCGACCACTGGACGGGGCCTCGGTGGACGAGGCGCTGGTCGCCGCGGTCAGCGCCTATCAGGCCGATGGTCACGATGTCGCGGTGCTGTCGACGGCCGCGGTCGAAGCATTGGCGGCCGCCGACGTGGCGCTGGGCATCCTGCCGGGACGGGATCGCCCGCCGTGGTGTGCCGACGTGTTGCTGACCGACCTGGCTGCCGCGTGGCGAGTGCTGCACGCGCTGCCGGCGGCTCGCTCCGCCGCCCGCCGCGGTGTCGAGATCGCCACCGGCGCTTCGACGTTGGGTGCGCTGCTGATGCTGCCCGGGGTGCGCGGTCGCGGGCCCGGCCCGGTGACCACCGGCGCGGCGGCCGGCGCGCTGTCCGGCTACTGGCTGGCCCGGCGTGCGGTGGATGCCGCGACGCCGCGGCCGGCGGCGGTGCACGAATGGCACGCGATGTCGGTCGAGCAGGTACAGGCGGTACTTCCGCCGCCGGACCTGGAGGTCCCGGCCGAGACCCGCCGCGCTCCGGCGGCGGCGGCCGCGCTGGCCGCCGTCGATCTGGCCCGCCGCGGCGCGCAGCGCACCGCACCGCCCCGGCTGTTGTGGCAGTTCGCCCAGGCCGTGCGCAGTGAACTATCCGACCCGATCACGCCGGTGCTGGCGTTGGGGGCAGCGGCCAGCGCGGTGCTGGGCTCGCCGGTCGACGCCGTCCTGGTGGGTTCGGTGCTCGGCGGCAACGCCGTCCTGGCGGCCGCCCAGCGACTGGTGGCCGAGCGACGGCTCAATGTCCTGCTCAACGAGCAGGTGGCACCCGCCCGCAAGGTGATCCTGGGCGCCACAACCGACGACCGCACCTACTGCGACGTGAACGCCGAAGATCTGCGGCCCGGTGAACTGATCGAGGTCCGCTCGCATGAGGTGGTGCCCGCCGACGGGCGACTGATCGACGCCGACGACCTCGAGGTCGACGAGTCCTCACTGACCGGCGAATCCCTGTCTGTGGTCAAGCAGGTCGAGGCCACCCCGGGGGCGGAACTGCCGGAACGCGAGTGCATGGTCTACGCCGGCACCACGGTCATCACCGGAACGGCGTTGGCGCTGGTGACCGCCGCCGGGGGCGACACCTACAGTCGCCGGGCCGCCGACCTGGTCGCCGGTGAGCAGTCCGCGGTCGGCCTGCAACACCAGTTGAGCCTGCTGACCAGCAAGGCGTGGCGGATCAGCCTGGCCGGCGGGACGCTGGTGACCGGGCTGGGCATGCTCCGGCGGATCGGGCTGCGCCAGTCGGTGGCGTCCGGCATCGCGATCGCCGTCGCGGCGATCCCGGAGGGGCTGCCGCTGGTGGCGACGCTCGCCCAGCAGGCATCCGCTCGCCGATTGACCAAATCCGGTGTGCTGGTACGTGTTCCCCGTTCGGTGGAGGCGCTCGGTCGCGTCGACGTGGTGTGCTTCGACAAGACCGGGACGCTGAGCCAGAACCGGCTGCGGGTGACCCAGGTCAAACCCGCACCGGGTTACTCGGCCGACCAGGTTTTGACGTCCGCAGCGCACGCCGCGCCGGCGACCAACGGGCGGCAGGTGCACGCCACCGATGCCGCGATCGTCGAGGCCGCGGTGGCCGCCGAAGTGGTGGACCCTGATCGCGGCGAGGTCGCCCACCTGCCATTCCGCTCTGGCCGCAGTTATTCGGCGTCGGTCGACGGCGCCGAGCTGTGCGTCAAGGGTGCCCCGGAGGTGGTAGTGCCCGCCTGCGGCGGTGACCCGGCGATCCGCCGAACGGTGCTCGACATGGCCGGCCAGGGCCTGCGGGTGATCGCCGTCGCCCGGCGCGAGCTGTCCCCCGAACAGGTCGCCGTCCTCGGCGATGATCCGGATCCGGAGGACATCGCCGAATTCTGCGGTGCCGGACTGACTTTCGTCGGCCTGCTGGGGATCGCCGACACACCGCGCCCGGAAGCCGCCGATCTGTTGGCCGAACTGGACCGCCGCAAGATCCCGGTGCGGCTGATCACCGGTGACCACCCGGTCACCGCTACCGCGATCGCCCGGGAGATGGGACTGGCCGTCAGCGCCGATCAGGTGATCAGCGGCACGGACTGGGATGCGTTGTCCCGCAAGGGCCAAGAGCAAGCGGTGAACGAGAAGGTGGTATTCGCCCGGATGTCGCCGGAGAACAAGGTTCAGGTCGTCCAGACCCTGGAGCGCACCGGCAAGGTGTCGGCGATGGTCGGCGACGGCGCCAACGACGCGGCCGCGATCCGGGCGGCCACCGTGGGCCTCGCCGTCGTGGCGCACGGCAGCGAATCGGCAAGCACCGCTGCGGATGTGGTGCTGGTCGGCGGTCGGGTGCATGCGCTGCTGGACGCACTCGACGAGGGCCGCGAACTGTGGCAGCGGGTGCAGGCCGCGGTGGCGGTGCTGTTGGGCGGCAACGCCGGTGAGGTGGCGTTCGCGATCATCGGCAGTGCGATCACCGGCCGCTCACCGTTGAACGCCCGCCAGCTGCTGCTGGTGAACATGCTCACCGATGCGCTGCCGGCCACTGCGCTGGCGGTCAGCGAGCTGAGCGAGTCCGCAGCGTCGGCCGCTCGCGGGCCGGACCCGGACGCGCTGTGGCGCGCGGTCGCGGTGCGCGGGGTGACCACCGCGTCGTCGGCGGTCGGCGCATGGGCGTTGGCGTCGTTCACCGGCCGCCAGCAGCGGGCGTCGACCGTCGCCCTGGTGTCCTTGGTGGCCGCCCAGCTGGGCCAGACACTGCTGGACTCCCACGACGCGCTGGTGGTGCTGACCGCGGTCGGCTCGCTCGGCGTGATGGGGACGTTGATCTCCATTCCCGGTGTCAGTCAGCTGTTGGGCTGCACCCCGTTGGGCCCGGTGGGCTGGGCCCAGGCGCTGGGTACGGCGACGGTGGCCACCGTCGGTGCGGCGGTGGTGCCCCGGCTGCTGTCCAGTTGGCAGGACATCGCGGACAAGCCCACCGAGTTCATGGTGCCGGGGCCGCGCCAGCCGGACGGCACCCCAAGGTCCAACGGCCACCCCGCGCCGCGACTGCGGCTTGTGCACAATGGGGACACCGGCTCTCGTCGCGGAACGGCCGCGACCCGATCATCCGGCGACCCGTCGCCACCAGGAGGCTCATGATGGCGGACAAGCCGCGGCGTGGCGCGTCGCAACGGGAAGCGGTGGCCCATATCCGCGAAGCGGAGACCTTCGCGGTCGAGTTGCCGCTGGTCGGCAAGGTGACGGTGCCCCGTCCCGACCAGCTGGCCTACTACGGGGGGCTGGCGCTGCTGGCGGCCTTCGAGATCATCGACTGGCCGGTTGCCGTTGCGGTGGCTGCCGGCCACATTCTGGCCAACAACCACCGCAGCGAGGTACTCGAGCAACTCGGCGAGGCCCTCGAAGACGTCTAGACCTCAGTGGTCGACGCTGAGCACCCCGACCCGCCACAGGAGGGCATACATCTGGTGCAGGGGGCCGCTGAGCAGCCGGGTGGTCATGTCGACGACCGGGTCCGAGGCAGGCGCGGCGGGCGCAGCCCGTCGGGGGTCCAGCTTCTTCGCCGTGCTCGCGGCACGCGGGGCCGGCGCCGGGATGTCGTTGTAAGCGATTGCAACCATGATGGCCTCCTAGTCGCGTAACGGCGCTACGCGCCCAGCGAGGAGTCCGGGGTTGGGGCTCAGCTGGAGGCGGTATGCGACCGTTCGGATGGGGACGGAACAGACGTCAGATATCGGCTCGGACTATCACCGGAACTCATTCGTCCCTCACCTCCTCTCGGTCGCGGGCACGCTTGGGCGTACCGGTTCCACCGCATGCTCGGGAGGCAGCTCCGACGACTGTCGGGAGACCGCACCCCTCTCGTCAGAGCTTCGGCACTACACGGCGTGTCCATATTTCGGAAGCCACTTGGGCTCAACCCTTAAGCCGGGAGGAGCTGTCCTGACCCGGGGCGTCTTTCGACGTTCGGGGTCAGTGGCCTGTGTCCGTGCAGACGCCTCACCTAACGAGGTGCTTGCGTGCTCCATAGTGCATGACGGTCAAGCCGCGGTCAACTCTGTGATTCCCGGGCGTGTCGGACCGGCTTGACGTGCGCGGATGCGCCCGAATCGGGCTCCGCGACGTTGCTGCCCAGGCTGGTGTCGGACAGGTTCACCGGCTCGGCCGCGTAGCGCCCCGGAGCCACCCAGGAGCTCAGCGCACCGAGCACCATCATCACCGCCGCGGCGGCGAACACCACCGCCAGCCCGGTGTGGAACGGCCCGGAGATCAGCTGCGGGAAGAAGGTGTGCCCGGTCAGCGCCTGGGCATTGACGCCGGGCTGATCCAGCGCTCCGGAGGGCCCCAGCAGCTCGGCGATCGGGTTGTAGCCCAGAAATGCCGCGAACAGGCTGCCCACCGGCGGCGTCCCGGCCACCTCATCGGCCACCGCGGCCGACACGCCCTGCTGTTGCAGCCCGGCGCCCATCGCCGCGGGCAGCGTGTTGGCCAGGCCGATCACCATCAGGGAGAAGAAGACCCCGATCGACAGCGAGGTGCCGGCGTTGAAGAACGTGGCCCGCACGCCCGACGCGGCTCCGCGCTGATCGGCCGGCACGCTCGACATGACCACGGCGCTATTGGGGGCGGTGAAGATGCCGCCGCCGAGCCCGTTGAGGAACACCAGCGCCGCGAACACCCGGTAGTCGAAGTCCACCGGGAGCAGCATCAACGCCACGAATGTCGCCGCCATCAGCACCATGCCGCCCACGGCGAACGGCCGGGCGCCATGGCGGTCCGACAGCGACCCGGCCACCGGTCCGGCCAGCAGGAACCCGGCCGTCATCGGCAGCAGATAGATCCCCGACCACAGCGGGGTGGATTCGAAGCTGTACCCGTGCAACGGCAACCAGATGCCCTGCAACCAGATGATCAGCATGAACTGCAGCCCGCCGCGCCCGATCGCCGACATCAGCCCCGCCACGTTGGCCATGCCGAATGCCGGGATCAGGAACAACCGCACATCGAGCAGTGGGGCGGCCACTCGCAGTTCGATGACGCAGAACAGCACCAGCAGCGCTACCCCGAGGCCCAACGCGCCTAGAACGGCAGGGCTGGTCCAGCTGGTCGGCGAATTCCCGTGCGGCTGAATGCTGTAGGTGATCGCGGTCAGCAGCACGGTCAGGCCGAGTCCCAGCGTCACGGTGCCTGCCCAGTCCAACTTGGCCGGTGCCCGTTCACCGAGTTCGTGCAGTGAGCGCACCGACCAGATGGTGCCCAGCACGCCGATCGGCACCCCCGCCCAGAACACCGCCCGCCAGTCCCATTCCGAGAGCAGCCCGCCGAGCAGCAGGCCGACGAAGGACCCGGCGACCGCCGCCACCTGGTTGACGCCCAGCGCCATGCCGCGCTGATTGGCCGGGAAGGCATCGGTGAGGATCGCCGACGACGAGGCGAACAGCATCGCCCCGCCGACCCCTTGCACCACTCGCCAGCCGATCAGCCACTGCGCGCCGGGCCCCAGGTCGAACGGGTCGATCGACAGCGCGATCGCCGCGACCGTGAACACCACGAAACCGGCGTTGTAGATGCGCACCCGCCCGAACATGTCGCCGAGCCGGCCGAAGAAGACCACGAGCACCGCCGAGACCAGCAGGTAGCCCATCAGCATCCACAACAGGTAGCTGACGTTCGCCGGGTCCAGCGGGTTCAGGCCGATGCCGCGGAAGATCGCCGGCAACGAGATCAGCACGATCGAGCCGTTGATGGTGGCCAGCAGCACGCCCAGGGTGGTGTTGGACAGCGCGATCCACTTGTAGCGCGGGTGGTCGCGGTCGTAGCGCAGCCGGCGACGGGAGGTGGCTAGCGCGCCGGGATCGACATTCGTCCTCTCGATCTGCGCTGTCATAGCTCACCCGCATCTTTCACTAAGCCAAGGCACATATATTAGCTATGCAAAGGATCGGATGCCTAATCTGCGCCGCGCGCAGCCAGGTCAGCGCCTTACATCGGCTGCCGTGCTGCGATAGCGTGGCAGTGCAGTAGTTGCAGGGCAGAAATCCACACCGCGGGAGCGCAACCAGTGCGCTGAGAGGACGGCCGGGGCCGTCGACCGTACGAACCTGACCGGGTAATGCCGGCAAGGGAGAGGAAGAACATGACCGATGTAGCCGTCGAGCCGCAGGTGACCACCGGGCCCATCCCCTACAGCGAGAAGGTCTATCGCGAGATCGAGGCCCCCGGCGGCGTGGCGATGAAGGTGCCGTTCCGCCGGGTCAACCTGACCAACGGCGAGCACTTCGACCTCTACGACACCTCCGGTCCCTACACCGATGCCAACGCGGTGATCGACCTGCACCGGGGCCTGCCGGCCCGCCCGGGCGTGGTGCGCGACCGCGGCACCCAGCTGCAGCGCGCCCGCGCCGGGGAGATCACCGCCGAGATGGCGTTCATCGCCGCCCGCGAAGGTTTCCCCGCCGAGCTGGTGCGCGACGAGGTCGCCCGCGGCCGCGCGGTGATCCCGGCCAACCACAACCACCCGGAACTGGAGCCGATGATCATCGGCAAGGCGTTCAAGGTGAAGATCAACGCCAACATCGGCAACTCCGCGGTGACGAGCTCGATCGGCGAAGAGGTCGACAAGATGGTGTGGGCCACCCGCTGGGGCGCCGACAACATCATGGACCTGTCCACCGGTAAGGACATCCACGAAACCCGGGAGTGGATCCTGCGCAACTCCCCGGTGCCGGTCGGCACGGTGCCGATCTACCAGGCACTGGAGAAGGTCAACGGCGATCCGACGAAGCTGACCTGGGAGCTGTACCGCGACACCGTGATCGAGCAGTGCGAGCAGGGTGTGGACTACATGACCGTGCACGCCGGGGTGCTGCTGCGGTATGTGCCGCTGACCGCCAAGCGGGTCACCGGCATCGTGTCCCGCGGCGGCTCGATCATGGCGGCGTGGTGCCTGTCGCGGCATCAGGAATCCTTTCTCTACACGAACTTCGAAGAGCTCGCCGACATCCTGGCCAGCTATGACGTCACGTTCTCCCTCGGCGACGGACTGCGGCCCGGGTCCATCGCGGATGCCAATGACGAGGCTCAGTTCGCCGAGCTGCGCACCCTGGGCGAGCTGACCAAGATCGCCAAATCCCGTGGCGCCCAAGTGATGATCGAGGGGCCGGGGCACGTTCCGATGCACAAGATCGTCGAGAACGTGCGATTGGAGGAGGAGCTGTGCGACGAGGCGCCGTTCTACACCCTCGGGCCGCTGGCCACTGACATCGCGCCGGCCTACGACCACATCACCTCGGCGATCGGCGCGGCGATCATCGCGCAGGCCGGCACCGCCATGCTGTGCTACGTGACCCCCAAGGAGCACCTGGGGTTGCCGGACCGCAAGGACGTCAAGGACGGGGTGATCGCCTACAAGATCGCCGCACACGCCGCCGATCTGGCCAAAGGGCACCCGCACGCCCAGGACCGCGACAACGCACTGTCCAAGGCGCGCTTTGAGTTTCGCTGGTATGACCAGTTCGCGCTGTCGCTGGATCCCGACACCGCACGCGAATACCACGACGAGACCCTGCCGGCCGAGCCGGCCAAGTCCGCGCACTTCTGCTCGATGTGCGGGCCGAAGTTCTGCTCGATGCGGATCAGCCAGGACGTGCGCGACTACGCCAGTGAGCACGGGCTGCAAACCCAGGAGGAGATCGACGCCGCCATCGCCAAGGGCATGGACGAGAAGTCGGCCGAGTTCGCCGAACACGGCAACCGGGTATACCTGCCCATCTCCTCCTAGTGGAGTTCCTGCCGCTGACCCCGCCCGGGTCGACACCGGCGCGGGTGCTGACCATCGCGGGGTCGGATTCCGGCGGCGGCGCGGGCATTCAGGCCGACATGCGCACCTGCGCGCTGCTCGGCGTGCATGCCTGCGTCGCGGTCACGGCGGTGACGGTGCAGAACACGGTGGGCGTCAAGAGCTTTCACGAGGTGCCTCCTGACATCGTCGCCGCGCAGGTCGAAGCGGTGGTGCCCGACATCGGGATTCAGGCCGCCAAGACCGGGATGCTGGCCTCGGCGCAGATCATCACGGGCGTGGCCGCGACGTGGCGAGCACTCCATCTGTCGGTTCCACTCGTGGTCGATCCGGTGTCAGCGTCCATGCACGGTGATGCACTGCTGGCCGATTCGGCTCTAGACGCGCTGCGCGACAAGCTGTTTCCGCTGGCTACCCTGGTGACTCCTAACCTGCACGAGGTACGGCTGCTGGTCGGCGTCGAGGTCGTCGATGCCGAATCGCAGCGGGCGGCCGCCCGGGCACTGCATGCCCTGGGGCCACGCTGGGTGCTGGTCAAAGGCGGGCACCTGCCGTCGGCGCAGCACAGTCCCGATCTGCTCTACGACGGCACCGGCTTTCGGGAGTTTCCGGGGCCACGCGTGGCCACCGCCGACGACCACGGCGCGGGAGACACGCTGGCCGCAGCGACCGCATGCGCGCTGGCGCACGGGTACTCCGTGCCCGACGCGGTGGCCTTCGCCAAACGCTGGGTGACCGAGTGCCTGCGCGCCGCGTACCCGCTGGGCCACGGGCACGGTCCGGTCTCGCCGCTGTTCCGGTTGACGCGATGACTCTCCAGGACATCGCCGGAATCAGCCACCACCCCGCCGGCACCCCGAAGGGGATCGTGCTACTTACCCACGGCGCCGGCGGCAACCGGGATTCACCGATGCTGCACCGGCTGTGCGACGAGTGGGCGCGGCGCGGTTTTCTGGCGATCCGCTACGACCTGCCGTTTCGCCGACGGCGCCCGAAGGGACCACCGTCGGGGTCGGGGGCCGGCGACCGGGACGGCATCACCTCGGCGATCGGGTATGCCCGCGGGCTGGCCGATGGTCCGCTGATCGCCGGCGGGCACTCCTACGGCGGCCGGCAGACCTCGATGGTGGTGGCCGCCGGCGGCGCCCCGGTCGACCTGCTGGCGTTGTTCTCCTACCCGCTGCATCCGCCCGGCAAGCCGGAGCGCACCCGCACCGACCACCTGCGCGACATCGGCGTGCCCACGGTGTTCACCCACGGCACTTCGGATCCCTTCGGCACGCCCGCTGAGCTGCGCACCGCCGCCGCGTTGATCCCGGCGCCGCACCAGGTCGTGGAGATCACCGGTGCCCGCCACGACCTCGCCTCCAAAACCCTGGACGTGCCGGCCCTGGCGGTCGACGCCGCACTGCGACTACTGGGCTGAACACCCTCCGGTGAACTTCGCTGGTTACTGGCGAGTCAGGTACCGTAGATTTTCATGAGTACGGAGCGCTTCGACGTCGTCATCGTGGGTGCGGGCTTCGGTGGGATGGGCGCGGCGATCGAGCTCAAGAAGCTCGGATATGACAACATCGTCCTGCTGGAGCGCGAAGACGATCTGGGCGGGACCTGGCACGTCAACCGCTATCCCGGCCTGGCCGTCGACATCCCGTCGACCACCTACTCCTACTGGTTCGAGCCCAACCCGCACTGGTCGCGCCTGTTCGCCACCGGCGCGGAGCTCAAACGCTACGCCGAGCACGTCGCCGACAAGTACGACGTGCGCCGCCACATGCGATTCAACACCACCGTCGAGGGCGCCCGCTGGGACGAGGAGGCCCAGTGCTGGCAGGTGAGCCTGGCCGACGGTGCAACCCTGAGCGCTCGTTACCTGATCACCGCGACCGGGTTCCTGTCCCAGCCGCACACCCCGGACATCCCTGGAATCGCCGGGTTCGCCGGCAAGGTGGTGCACACCACCGCCTGGGACGCTCAGCACGACTTCGCCGGCCGCCGGGTCGGGCTGATCGGCACCGGCGCCACCGCGGTGCAGCTGATCCCGGAGCTGGCCAAGACGGTTGGTGACCTCACGGTGTATCAGCGCACGCCGATCTGGGTGGCCCCCAAGCTGGACTTCGGGTTCTCCCCCGCCGTGCAGCGGCTGTTCGCGCGCGTCCCGCTCGCCCAGCGGGCGCTGCGGTGGGTGACCGACAATCTGCTGGAATTCATGACGTTCGTCGGGGTGCTCAATTTCCCGTACTTCCGGCGGCTTTCGGTCGCCGCGATGGACCTGTGCAAGATCCACCGGTTCATCTCGATCCGCGACAAGGAGCTGCGCGCCAAGCTCACCCCGAGCTACGACATCGGTTGTAAACGGCCCAGCTGGTCCAACGACTACTACCGCACCTTCACCAAGCCGCACGTGCACCTGGAGACGGCTGGGATCGAGCGGGTCGAACCGGACGGGATCGTCACCGTCGACGGGCGCAAGAGCCACATCGACACGCTGGTGCTGGCCACCGGATTCGATCTGTGGGAGGCCAACTTCCCGGCGATCGAGATCGTCGGACGCGACGGGCGGAATCTGGGTAAGTGGTGGCGGGAGAACCGGTTCCAGGCCTACCAGGGGGTGTCGATTCCGGCCTTCCCGAATTTCTTGAGCCTGGCCAGCCCGTATGCGTTCTGCGGCCTGTCGTTCTTCAACACGATGGAATACCAGATGCGCCACATGGGCCGGCTCTTCGGCGAAGTGCAGCGCCGCGGCGCGACGACCTTCGAGGTCACCGAGGCCGCCAACGCCCGCTTCCTCGACGAGATGACCAAGCGGCTGGACCGCTCGGTGTTCTACGCCGGCGACTGTGCCACCTCACGCTCCTACTACTTCAACCACAGCGGCGAAGCATCACTGCTGCGGCCCACCTCGGTGCGTAACGCGGTGCGCGAGGGCTCCCGGTTTCCGTTGGAGGACTACCAAATCGCTTGAGCCGCGCGACGACTCGGTGATAGGCCTCAGCCGTCAGCCGGCCCCAGCAAAATGGATTCCATCAGTTTGCGCAGGCAGGCCTGGGCATAGCCCGGCCCGCCGGGGGCGGCGTCCTCGCCGTACTTCGCCGCATGTTCACGGACCACCCGACCCATGTCATCCAGCAGTACCGCCAGCACATGCACCAGGAACCGCGCGTGGTCGCTGTCCAGTCCTGGCCGCACCATGATCAGTGGCTTGGCCCAGGTGTCCATGAAACCGCGCTCGGAGTCCCGGAGCAGCTCCCGCTCGGACGATGCGAGGTTCACCCGCTCGGTGTCGTACACGGCCGCCAGCTCGGGATTGGCGAACACCGTCGCCACATAGGCCTCCACCAGGCGGGTCAGCGCCTCCCGCGGGTCGGCGAAGACACTCGCGATCGCCGACATCTCCCCGGCGATCCGGTCCATGGCGCGCTGCAGACCCGTCGTCAAGATATCGGCTTTGCTGGAGAAATACCGGTACACCCCGGAGGCCGGGACGCCGACGGCCTCGGCGATCTCGGTGACGCTGGTCTCGGCGTAGCCTTGCTTGCCGAACAGCAGGATCGCCGCGTGCAGCAGAGCCTCATAGGGTCCGGCGTCCGGTGTGAAGAGGCGCCACACCGCCAGGCGATTGACCCCGACCTCTTCCGGTTGCGGCAGCCGGGTGGCCACCACCGCCCGCGCGGTCTCGACAAGCAAGGGCTGGACTTCTTCGTCGGGCAGACGCAGCCGGTGGCCGAGGATGCTGCCGGCGACACTGAGCAGACTCGACGCCAAGGTCCAGCGTTCCGCGGAGTTCAGCTCCGGGCGCAGCGCGCCGATCGGACGTTCGATGCGCCGAATGACCGTGCGCATCTGCGCCATCAGCTTGGCCTGGTCGTCGGGCTGCAGGTAACGGCCCTGCCACCGGTACAACCCGCCGGCCTCCCGGTTGCGGATTGCCGTAGCCAGCAGCCCCTCGACGATCTGGTCGATGACCGCCGCCGGATCCTGCTCTAACGCGGCGTCGGAGAGGTCGTCGAGGAAGGCCGTGCAGTCAAGCAACTGCTGGCCGAGCGCACCGACGACGACGGCGAACATGTCGTACTTGCTGGGGTAGTGCCGGTACAGCGCGGGCGCGGAGATCCCCACTCGTGAGGCGATCGCCTCCATGCTGGTCGCGTGGTAGCCCTGCGCACTGAACGCTTCCGCCGCCGCACGGGTGATCTGTGCTTTGCGGTCTTTGGGGCGCCGCCTGATGTGGGCACCCGTACGTCCGGCCGGGTCGTTCGTGGCACCAAGCGTGATAACCACCCCTTAATCAACTCCCGGCCGGGCCTGTCACTTTCAGAGCATTATTAACACACCCGGGTGAATAACGCAGCGCAAGGTGCTGCGCTCCGGACTTGGCTGGCCGCAACGGCTACGGGGCCAACGGTACCCGGTGGCGCGCGTCGCGGGGCGGAACCCCGTTGGGCCCCCCGGCGGACTCCGCGTAGGTGGCCACCGCGAACGCGACCGCGGATCCGGTGAGCGCCAGCGCATGCCGATCGATGTTGTCGATGGTGTCGCCGGGACGGTGATAATTCGGATCGAACGCGGACCCGGGTGTACCGCCCCACAGCCGGGCCTGGGCGGTGGTCTTGAGCTGGGACGCCCCGGTCGTGATCCCGCCGATCGGAACTCCGGCCACCACGAACGGGCTGTAGTCGTGGTCGCTGCTCAACGGCATGTCGGCGGGCCGCACACCTGCCAGGTTGAGGTAGCCGGCCAGGGTGCGTTCCACACCGGCGGATCCGGCGGGCACGTCGGCCGGGGCGATGTCGCGGCTCGGCAGCGCCGACTGGTCACCGTCGTAGGTGAAGAAGCCGGCATTCGGGGAGCCGAGCATGTCGAAGTCGAGATAGACCGCGATGTCGTTGAGTGCCTCGCGGTCGAGCCGGAAGACGTAATCGGTGGAGCCACCGAGCTGTTGTTCTTCTCCCGCCCAGAACGCGAACCGCACCGCGTTGGTCACCGCGGGCGACGGTCCCAGCTGTAGCGCGGTCTCGAGCACCGCGGCCACCCCGGTGCCGTTGTCGTTGATCCCCGGCCCATCCGCCACGCCATCCAAGTGCGCACCAACCATCACGACGTCATGCTGGGAGCCGGTTTTGGTCTGCGCCAGGATGTTTCGGGAGGTGACTTTGACGGTGGTGGCGTCTAACACCAGCCGCACCGTGCCGGTGGCGCCGCGCAGCGCGCGGTCCCCGTCGCGGCCGGTCACCGCCACCGGCAGGCTCAGCTGGTCGTAGTAGTCCGGCGGGAACAGGCCGGCTGGCGCGCCGTTGCGGCTGGGCAGGCTGACCACGATCAGGGCGGCGGCACCGCGCTGCGCGGCCACGTTCTGCTTGACCACCACCGAGCAGCCGGCGTCGCTGACCACGGCGATACCGCCGCGGGGCGCCGTGGCCGGATAGTCGGCCGCCGCACAACCGGTCGACCGGGTCGGGCGGACCACCGGCCCGTTCACTCCCCCAGCCGGGGTGCGCACCAGCAGCGACGCCTGGTCGACGGGGTAGCCGATACCGCCGACGGTCAACGTCGGTTTGCCCGGCGACGTGGTGTCCAGCCGGGTGAGCTCGGGGGTTTCGACATCAAAACCTTTGTCCCGCAACGCGTTGACCACGTAGTCCACGCTGGCGTCGAAGCCCGGCGTGCCATCGGCCCGGTGATGTTGGTGCGCGTCGGCGATCTCCTGCAACCGTTGCAGGTGCACCAGCATCGCGTCGAGCGTGACCTGACCGGCAAGCCGATTCGACAGCGGCGGCCCGGCGGGCTCCGGCGAGCAGCCGGCCAACAGGGCGGTTGCCAGCAGTAGGGCGCCCGCCGGACGGATCACGGGGTGGTGACGAGGTGGCGGGTGCGGTCGTCCCGGACCGGAACACCGTTGCGGCCGCTGAGGTCCTGGGAGTACAGCCCGACGGCGTAGGGGACGCCTCGGCCGTTGACGGCCAATTCGTCGCGGTCGATGTTGTCGATGGTGTCGCCCTTTTGGTGGTAATTCGGGTCGAACGGCTCATCGGCGGCACCGCCCCACAGCTTGGCCTCCTCGGCCGACTTCTTCACCTCGGCACCGGAGAACAATCCGCCGGACGGGATACCGGCCTGCGTGAATCCGTCGTAGTCGGAACGACCGTCGAACGATGTGTCGCGCGCCTCCTTGCCGGCGGACTTGAGATAGGCCACCAGGGTGCGCTCGATGCCGGCCGAGCCTTCCGGCACCACCGGCTGTCCGCGCTTATCGGCGTCCAGCGACTGGTCGCCGTCGTAGGTGAAGTAACCGGGGTTCGGCGAGCCGAGCATGTCGAAGTTCAGATACAGCGCGATGTTCTTGAGCTGCTCGATGTCGAGCGACTCGACGTATTTGCGCGAACCGATCAAGCCGAGCTCTTCGGCGCCCCAGAACCCGAACCGCACCGCATTGTTCACCTGCGGCGAGTCACCAAGTTGCAGAGCAGTTTCCAGCACCGCGGCGACCCCGGATCCGTTGTCGTTGATGCCAGGCCCCTCGGGGACGCTGTCCAGGTGGGCGCCGAGCATGACCACGTTCTCGGTCGATCCGGTCTTGGTCTGGGCGATCACGTTACGCGCCGGGATCTCGTCGGTGTGCGCGTCGAGCTTGACGGTCATGGTGCCGTGCCCAGCGCGCAGCATCGCACCGTCGGCCTTGGTCACGCTCACCACCGGGATCTTGACCTCGGTGGCCTCGCCCAGCGTGCCGCCCATCTTCTCCTCGTCGATGCTGTCGGCGACCACCATCGCCACCGCGCCCTTCTCGACGGCGACGGCCATCTTCTCCTTGAACGGGCAGGTTCCGCGGTCGACCAGCACGACGGCGTCCTTGACGGCCAGCCCCTCGTAATCCTCTGCGCTACAGCCCGGGCTGTCATCGGCCGGCGCGGCGACCAGCGGTCCGGTCACACCCTCGGGCGGGGTTCCGAGGCTGTACTGCAGGGCGCGAGCTTCCACGGTCTTGTCGCCGAGCTGCACCGAGCCCTTTTCGGCCTTGAACACCCGGGCGATGAATTCCGGGGTCTCGACGTCGAAACCGTGCTCGCGCAAGGTGTTGGCCACGTAGTCGACGCTGGCGTCGTAGCCGGGAGTGCCGACGGCGCGGGTGTCGTTGTTGGCGTTGGCGATGTCCTGCAGCTTCTGCAGGTGCGCCATCATCGCGTCGATGGTGACCTTGTCACTAAGCGTCTTGGCGAACTCGGTGGCCGCGGCGGCGTCCGGTGCCTGTTCGGTGTGTACCGGCGTGCTGCTGCAACCGCCGGTGAACAGCGCGCCGAGCAGCACGGCGCCGAAAACGGGCATCAGTTTCTTCTGGTAATCCACCGCGTCCACGTTAGTGGGTGCGCGCGTTGGATTTCTGCCAGGCACGGCTGGGCGTCGAAGTCACGTCCACGTTCGTATACGCGCCAACGTGGCTGCACTCCAAAGCGGAGCCGTTCGGTACTGGCCATGTTGCCCACAAGCCGCGACGCCTGGCGCCGATGCAGCAGCCCCGCACGGCTATGCCGCGCGGGGCTGCTGCGCTCCTTGTTACCGAGCGACTCCTATGGCGTGGGCTGGGCGCCGGCGCCACCGGCGCCACCGGCGCCGCCGCCACCGTTGTTCTGCGGGCTGCCGGATGTGCCTGCTTCACCGGCCGTCGACCCGGATGACCCGCCGTTAGCGCCGTTGCCGCCGGAACCACCAGGCTGCTGGATCGCGTTGGGTCCGATGCTGCCGTTACCCCCGTCGCCCCCGCTGCCGCCGTTACCGCCGGCACCGGTCTGGCTTGTGCCTCCCGTACCACCACTGCCGCCGGCGCCGCCCTTACCACCGATCTGTCCGGTTCCGCCGGCACCGCCGTTACCGCCGTCGCCGCCGGCGCCGGAGTTGCTGCTGCCGCCCGCACCACCGGCTCCACCTGCACCGCTGACTTTGAAGTCGGCGCTGTCGCGAGTGTCGCCGCCATCGCCGCCGTTACCGCCGTGGCCGCCATCCCCGGCGTCACCGGCACCGCCGGCCCCGCCGGCACCACCGGCTCCGGCAAAGTCGGTGGTGATGGTGTCATCAGTAGTGGTGCCACCGGCACCGCCTTCGCCGCCGTTGCCGCCGGTGTCGCCGCTGCCCCCGACACCACCGGCGCCACCTCTACCGCCGATGGTCACATTGACCAACGGGTTGCCCCCGTGCCCGCCGGCACCGCCCGCACCGCCGGTGCTACCGGTACCACTGGCGGCACCGCCAGCACCTCCGTTACCGCCGGCACCGCCGAGTTGTGCGCTCCGACCGGCATCGCCGCCCGCACCGCCGTCACCACCGGCACCGCCGGTACTGCCGACACCCGAGGTGGCACCGCCCGCACCACCGTTACCGCCGGCGCCGGACCTACTACCTGTGCCGACACTGCCGTGGCCGCCGTTGCCGCCGTGACCACCAGTCGTGCCCTCGCCCGTGGCGTTGCCGCCATCACCGCCGTCGCCGCCGGCGGAGCCGCCGAAGCCGTTGCCACCGTCACCACCGTCACCGCCGTCCGAGTCGGCGCCGTCGGTCCCGGTGGTACCGCCGTGGCTTGTTCCGGCGAGGCCGCCGCTGCCGCCGTGGCCGCCGTTACCGCCGTTACCGCCGTCGTGGTTCTCGAAAGCGGTGCCCACATTGCCGCCGTTTCCACCGTTCCCAGCCGTTCCGGCATCGCCGCCGGCGCCGGCGTTGAAGCCGTCACCGCCCGTGCCGCCGGCACCGGCGGCGCCACCGTTGCCACCGTTGACGACACTGCCCAATTGGATGACGTTGACTGACGTCGCCAGGTTCGCGCCGTTGCCACCATCTCCGCCGTTGCCGCCGGCTCCCCCGCTGCCGCCGGTGCCGAGGGTGCCGCTGGGATCGCCCGCGCCGCCGTCGCCGCCCTGGCCGCCGACGCCGCCGTGGGTGTTGTATCCGGTGCTGGTCGTCAGTGCTCCGCCGTTGCCTCCGGCCCCGCCATTGCCGCCGACGCCGGAGGCGCCCAGACCGCTGCCGCCATTGCCGCCGGTACCACCGGCACCGCCCGTGCTCGACCCGCCGGGGGCCGCGTTGTAGTTCGGGGCACCGCCGTTACCGCCGGCACCGCCGTCGCCGCCGTGACCGTTCCCGCCGGCGATGGCGTCCGCACCGCTGCCGCCGTGACCGCCGGCGCCTCCAAGGACGGGTCCACCGTTGCCATTGAGGGCAGGTGTGGACGACGCCGCGCCGCCGGCACCGCCCGCACCACCGTCGCCGGCCTGATAGCCGGTGCCGCCCTGGCCGCCAGCACCGCCGACGCCGCCCGCGCTGCTGAAGCTGTTCGGGAACGCCGGGATGCCGTCATCGGACTGGCCGCCGGTACCACCGTTACCGCCATTACCGCCATTACCCAGCTGACCCGCTGTTCCGGCGGTAGCGGTCCCTGCCGCTCCACCAGTACCGCCGTCACCGCCCGCACCGCCGGCACCGCCGACGGTGGGGCCGGATGCGCCCGTGGTCACCGCGGCGCGGCCGCCGGTGCCGCCGGTGGCGCCGCTGCCCGCATTGCCGCCGTTGCCGCCGTTGCCTGCGTGGGCCCCACCGGACCCGCCGGCGCCGCCGTTGCCCCCGGCCCCACCGGCCTGGCCGTCGGCACCGAGGGCCGTGGCGTTGGCGCCGGCGCTACCGCTTCCGCCGTTTCCGCCGTTGCCGCCGTTGCCGTAATCGCCACCGTTGCCGGCGTTGCCGCCGTTTCCGCCGTTGGCACCGGCGACCGCGTTGGGATCGGTGGACGGGTCGTAACCGTTACCGCCGTTACCACCGTTACCGCCGCTGCCCGGGCTGCTGTCACCAGCGGTACCGTCCGCACCCCCGTGCGCGGTACCAGCCGCTCCGCCGACACCGTTGTCGCCGCCGTCGCCACCGCTGTAGCCGTCCGGGTGCGCGGCGGTGCCGTCAGCGCCGTTGCCGCCGTTGCCACCCACACCACCGTTGCCGCCGTTGCCCGCGTTGTGACCGGAACCGCCCAGACCGCCGGCCCCGCCCGCGCCGCCGTCGGTGCCGTTGGTCAGCGTTGTGCCATTGCCGAACGTGACACCGCCGTCGCCGCCGGCGCCACCAGTGCCGCCGTCGCCACCGTTGCCGCCGTTGCCCTGCTGCCCGGCCGCGCCACCGGCGGCCGCACCGCCGGCACCGCCATCACCACCATTGCCGCCGGCGCCGCCGGCGTTGGCGTCGCGGGGACCGAAGGGGGCCGCGGTAGCTCGGTTGAGGCCGCTCAAAGCCTCATAGGAGGCGCCGTCCTGGCCGCGTCCGCCGTTGCCACCGTTGCCACCGGCGCCGCCGTTGCCGTCACCACCGTTGGCCACTGACGTGCCGGCGCCACCGGCACCACCGTTGCCACCGTTTCCGCCGGCGTCACCGTTGACGCCGCCGATCGGGTTGCCGTCCTCATCGAGCGGAACGGATCCGCCGCCACCGCCGTTGCCGCCGTTGCCGCCGGTACCCGCGTGATGGCCGGTACCGCCGTTGCCACCGACACCGCCGTCACCGCCGATGCCGTGCGCCGGCGGCTTAACCGGGTTTGCGTCTTGACCGGTGGTGGCGCCGTCGAACACCTTGCCGCCGTCGCCGCCGTTGCCGCCGTTGCCGCCGTTGCCCAGGGTGCCGTCTACGGCGTTGGCTCCGCCGGTGCCTCCAACACCGCCGTTGCCGCCGTCGCCACCGGCACCACCGGCGCCGCCGTTACCGCTCCCGTCGACAGTCGCGAAGTTGTTGTCGTGGTCGCCGGCTTGGCCGCCCGTACCGCCGTTACCGCCCGTGCCGGCGTTGCCGCCGTTGCCGCCGTTCCCGCCGTCCCACAGGGCCTTGCCGCCGGCCCCACCGTTGCCGCCGGATCCGCCAGCCCCACCGAGCGCGCCGTTGGAATTCGGCCCACTGACGTTCCCGAAGTTCTGGTTGATGGGGATCTGGACGCCGTGGCCGCCGGTGCCGCCGTCGGCGCCGTTGCCGGCATCCCCGCCGGCGCCGGCGTTGCCGGCATTGGTACCGCTGTTGCCGCCGGCGCCGCCGTTGCCGCCGTTGCCGCCGGCCTGCCCGGCGGTCGGGCTCTGCGTGACGGTGTTGCCGCTCAAAGCTCCGTTGGCACCGCCAGCTCCGGCCGCGCCGGTACCGCCGTTCCCGCCATGGCCACCGTTGCCGTAGGACCCGCCGTGGCCGCCGTTACCGCCGTTGCCTCCAGAGGCGCCTGCCACCGCGTTGACATCGCTCGACGCGTCGTAGCCGTTGCCACCGGCGCCGCCGTTGCCGGTTGGAACCGTCGGCAAGTTGCCCGCCGTGCCAGCCTGGCCGTTGGTCGAGCCGGTGCCAGCGCTGCCCGCCGCGCCACCGGTGCCCGCGTCGCCACCCTGGCCGCCGTTGCCGCCATCGAGATGTGCAGCGGTCCCGGCCGCGCCGGCCCCACCGTCACCGGCCAGCCCGGCCGCCCCGCCATTGCCCGCGTTACCGCCGACACCCGCGGTACCGCTACCACCGAACAACGACGCACCCACGCCGGCCGCCCCGCCCTTGCCGCCGTTACCACCAAGCGCCCCGTCACCACCGTTACCGCCGCCGCCGCCGTTGCCGTCACCGTTGTTGTCGAACGTGCCGGCGGCGCCCGTCGCCCCGGCACCGCCATTGCCACCATTGCCACCGACACCGCCGGCTCCACCGTTGCCGCCGATCCCCAGGATCGATGAACCGGCACCACCAGCACCACCGTTTCCACCGTTGGTGCCGGCCACCCCATTGCCGCCATTGGCCCCAGGCGTACTGCCGGTCGCCCCGTTGGTGCCGGTCCAGCCAGCACCGCCGATACCACCGTCGCCGCCGTTGCCCACGGCGCCCATGCCGAAGAAGTCCTGCGCCTGACCCGAGCTACCACCGTTGCCACCGTTGCCGGCGGCCAGGGTCGCAGTCGCGGCCCCGCCCGCACCCCCGTCGCCGCCGTTGCCCCACATCTCCCCGCCATGGCCACCGTTGCCACCGTCGGCACCAAGGCCGCCGGCACCACCGTCACCGCCGTTGCCGATACCCCCGGCATGACCGCCGTTACCGCCGGCAACGCCTTCGAGGTTCGACGTCCAGCCAGCACCGCCGTCGCCGAACCACAAGCCACCGGCCTGGCCGTCGACGCTTTCCGCGGTGCCGTCGGCGCCGTTGCAGATCATCCCGCAAAAACCGTCGGTGAACGGCGCAAACATCTGGTTGATCATGCCGTTGACCTGTGAGCCGAAGTCAGAGTTGATCCAGTCCTGCAGACTGTCGTGCAACGGCATATAGAAGTAGGCGTCCCACATCTCGGCCAGATCCAGGCCCGAGGCGTCTGCCGCGCCGACACCCCAGTCCGAACCGGTGAACAAGCCGTTGAAATCGTTCGACAAATTGCCCCAGGCACTCGGCTCGAACAGATCAGAAATGAAGTCGTCGAAGTCGGCGTTGGCTGCCGGCGCCGACGCCAGCGGCGCCATCCCGAAAGCCAGAAACGCTCCGACAGCCGAGGACGCACCCACGATCCGCCGGCTCCGCCGACTCGAACCGCCCCTGCCTACAGTGCCGCTGCCCGTGACGCCGCGCCGAACGACCATGTCGAAACCCTGACCTTCCAATAAATCCGAAACGGTGGAAGGCCGTTGTTAATAGGGCCCTCAGGAAGAGCACAGTACTTGCGCGCGCGTCAATTGTCTACCGAAAGTTCAGTAACTGCGCTGATTTCATTCGTTTGGTATTTTTTCTCTGGGCGGTGGGCGAATCAGCACGCCAGTTCTTGGCGCGAGTAGAAGTAGCCCCACCTATGCCGCCGCTGGCCTGAGTTGCGTATGTCGCGGCGGACGGTCTCAGGGCTCTCATCAGCGGACGGTGAAGCTCCGCGCCTGATCAGGTCGGGCGCGGAGCTTCACCGATCGACTCCTACCAAGTGGGCCGGGCGCCGCACCACCGGCAGTCGTGCTAGCTCTGGGCGTACCCACGAGGTCTCAGTGACGTCCTAGCTTGCCCGGCTAATTCGCGGTCAGGCCCCGCACGCTTCGCGCGGGGCCTGACCGACTCGTCATATGGCGCCGCTCCTAGGGAGTGGCCCCGGCCCCGCCGGTGCCGCCGGCACCGCCCGTGGCACCACTCGCCGCACCACCGACAG
>NZ_JCALEE010000014.1:0-75277 GCF_059813225.1 Mycobacterium sp. NGS16 | reverse complement strand
TGGTGGAGCTAAGGGGAATCGAACCCCTGACCTACTCGATGCGAACGAGTCGCGCTACCAACTGCGCCATAGCCCCTGACCGCTAGCAGGCTACCAGCCCCCGGCTGGTCCCCTGAAACCGAGCCGCTATTGACCGGACGCCCGCGGCAGGTCGCCGCGCCAGTCGTATTCGCGCGCCGACGCCGCGTACTCGAGGTGCTCGAACACCGGGTCCTCATCGTCGATCTCCAGCACCGCGACGCCGGGCCGGCGCAGCCGCGCGGGCACCACCTCGAACGCCTCCGGGCCGACGTGCTGGCGCTGCGCGCGTGGACGCTCTGCGCGGCGCGCCCGTCGCGCCCGGACCTGCTGCTCGATGCGGGTCTGGCGGCGCAGGTAGGCCAGGTAGAGCACGGTCGCACCGGCGGCACCGCCGCAGAGCCACCAGGCCGTCGGCGCCACGGTGAACGCCGTGAGCGCCGAGAACACCAGAACCACCGCCAGCGACAGCAGCACCCGCTTGCGGAACTCGTACTTGCGGGCGCTGACGGCCGCGGCGGTCTGGGTGTCATACCGGCGTGGCCGCGCCGCTGCCGGCGCCGGCGCCTCGGCTTCGGCCTCCAGACCCGAGCTGTCCTCGACGTATTCGTACTCGTAGCCGTCGGCCTCGGCTTCCGGCTCGGCTGCTGCGTCATCTTCGGCTTCGCTCTGAGCTTCGGCCTCAGCCTGAGCCGCTGCCGCTGCCTGAGCCGCTGCCTCCGCCTCGGCCCGCGCCTCCGCCTCGGCCTGCGCTTCTGCCTCGGCCTGAGCCCGTGCCTGCGCTTCGGCCTCGGCAGCCATCCCCGCCTCCGACAGCGGCAACACGTCGGAATCCTCGGCGACGACTTCGACGTCGAGAACGTCGAGGTAGTCGAGCTCGCCCTGCTCACCGGCGGCAGCGGCAAACACCCGCGACTCGCTCTCGGCCGGCTCGGCGGACTCGTCGTCGTCGATCTCGACGTCATCGACCTCGGCAGTGTGCTGCCAGTCGGGGTCGCTGCGGTGACCGGCGGCCGGGCCGCCGCGCTTGAGCAGCCGTGCGCTGGACCCACTGGTCAGCACACGGGTCGCCAACGCCACGTCACTGGTGCGGCGCACGGCGTCTCGCTTGCTGACCAGCATCGGCACCAGTACGAACAGCCAGAGGACGACCAGTGAGATCCAAAGCAATGATTGCGGGATGCTGGGCATGGTGGCCTGCTCCTTTCCCAGCCAAGGCTAGGTCTCCTGGCCGACACGGCCCCGGACGGCGCGCCGAGCCAATTACACGCCTGTAATTTACTCGCTGACCTCGGCAGTCACAACTATCACACGGGCAACACGGTGGATTAACTCGATCAAGCCCAGGCGGCCCGGCCGGTCTGCACCAGTGTGGAGGTCACCGACCCGGCGACCTCCTCGGCCGTCATCGCCACCAGCAGGTGGTCCCGCCACGCGCCGTCGACGTCCAGGTAGCGCTGCAGCAGACCTTCCTGGCGGAAGCCCACCTTGGCCAGCACCGCCCGGCTGGCCCCGTTCTCCGGCCGGACGGTGGCCTCCACCCGATGCAGCCGCACCGGCCCGAAACAGTGGTCGAGGCCCAGCGCCACCGCCCCGGTCGCCACGCCCCCGCCGGCCACCGCACTCGACACCCAGTAGCCGATCCACGCCGAGCGCAGCGCACCGTGGGCGATGTTGCCCACGGTCAGCTGGCCGCAGAATCGGCCGTCGAGCTCGATCACGAACGGCAACATCCGTCCGTAGCGGGCCTCGGTGCGCAGGCTCGAACACACCGGCGGCCACGCCGCCGAACTGTGCCGGCTGACCCAGTCCGCCTCGACGCTGGGCTCCCACGGCTCCAGGTGGGCGCGGTCGGCCAACCGGATGCGGCTCCAGGCCACGCCGTCGCGCATCCGCACCGGCCGCAGCCGGATCACCCCCGCGGCCACCCGCAGCGGCCCGAGCACCGTCGGCCAGCCGGGGTGCTGGACGGCCTTGAAGGGCCACAGGTTGACCAGCATGTACCCGGACTCAGCCCCGTTGCGCCAGAAAGGCGACGTCCACCATCTCGCCGGTGGCGATCTGCTCGACCTCCTCGGGAACCACCACCAGGCAGTTCGCCTCGGCCAGGGTCGCCAGCAGGTGCGACGAGGTGCCGCCGGTCCCCCCGAGCACCTGGACCAGGTACTCGTCGGTCTCCTGGTCACGCATCAGCTGGCCCCGCAGATAGCCCTTGCGACCCGGCAGCGAACTGATCGGCCCCAGCGTCCGCGCCCGCACTATCCGGCGCATCGGCTCACGTTTGCCCAGCGACAACCGGATCAGCGGACGGATCATCACCTCGAACACCACCAGCGCGCTGACCGGGTTGGTCGGCAACAGGAATGTCGGAACCCCTTCCGGCCCGAGCTGCCCGAATCCCTGCACCGAACCCGGGTGCATCGCGATCCGGGCGACTTCGATCTCGCCGAGGTCCGCCAGCGCCGCGCGCACCTCGTCGGCGGCCGCACCGCCCACCCCGCCGGCGATCACCACCACCTCGGCGCGGTTGAGCTGTCCCTCGACCACCTCGCGCAGCTTCTTGGGGTCACTGCTGACAATGCCGACGCGATTCACCTCGGCCCCCGCATCGCGTCCGGCCGCGGCCAGCGCGTAGGAGTCCACGTCGTAGACCTGCCCGTTGCCCGGGGTGCGGGTGACATCGACCAGTTCGCCGCCCACCGCCAGCACCGACAGCCGTGGCCGCGGATGGACCAGGACCCGGTCGCGGCCCACCGCGGCCAGCAGACCCACTTGGGCGGCGCCGACGACGGTGCCGGCGCGGACGGCGACATCGCCGGGCTGCACGTCGTCGCCGATGCGGCGCACATAGTCCCCCGGGCGCACGCCGCGTAGCACCCGGACCCGGGAGTTGCCACCGTCGGTCCAGCGCAGCGGCAGCACCGCGTCGGCCAGCGTGGGCATCGGAGCCCCGGTCTGGATCCGGGTCGCCAGCTTCGGTTGTAGTCGGGTGGGGGTGCGGGCCCCGGCTTCGATGGTGCCCAGCACCGGGAGGGTGACGGCGGCTGCGTCCCGGTCGGCGGCGTCGGAGCTGTCGCCGATCGCCTCGGCGCCGAACACGTCGACGCTGCGCACCGCGTAACCGTCGATGGCGGCCTGGTCGAAGGCGGGCATGGGCCGCTCGGCGACGACCTCTTCGGCACACATCAGGCCCTGCGCCTCGGCGATCGCCACCCGGACCGGGCGGGGTGCCACCGCGGCAGCCGAAACCCGGGCCTGCTGCTCCTCAACCGAACGCACGGTGCGCCTTTCTCAGAAAGCCTCGGTCCGATGCGGGCCGGCTAAGACCGACTTCGCCTCAGTTCTCCGCCAACCCCAGCCGCGCCACCAGCCACCGGCGCAGGTCCGGACCGTAGTCATCGCGATCCAGGGCAAAGTCAACCGCAGCTTTGAGGTAGCCGCCCGGATTTCCCAGGTCGTGTCGCGATCCGCGGTGTACGACCACGTGAACCGGATGGCCCTCGGCGATCAGCAGCGCGATGGCGTCGGTGAGCTGCACCTCCCCGCCGGCCCCGCGGTCGATACGCCGCAGCGCATCGAACACCGCCCGATCCAGCACGTAGCGGCCGGCAGCGGCATACATCGACGGGGCGTCGGCGGCCTTGGGCTTCTCGACCATTCCCTTGACCCGCAACACATCCGGGTTGTCATCGTCGGGGACGGGCTCGACGTCGAAAACGCCGTAGGCGCTGACCTCGTCGGGACTGACCTCGATCGCGCACAACACGGTGCCGCCGCGGCGCGCCCGCACCGCCGACATCGTCTCCAATACTCCGGTCGGCAGCACCAGGTCGTCGGGGAGCAGCACGGCGACGGCATCTTCGTCGGTGGACAAGGTGGGTTCCACGCAGCTGATGGCATGGCCCAGCCCGAGCGGCTCGGCCTGCACCACCGACTCCACCTTGATCAACTGCGGGGCCCGCCGCACTTTCGCCAGCATGGCCTTCTTGCCGCGCGCCTCCAGCGTGCCTTCCAGCACCAGATCCTCGACGAAATGCGCGACGACGCCGTCCTTGCCCTCGGAGGTAACGATCACCAGCCGCTCGGCTCCGGCCTCGGCCGCCTCGGCGGCAACCAGCTCGATTCCCGGGGTGTCGACGACCGGCAGCAACTCCTTGGGCACCGTCTTGGTCGCCGGCAGAAAGCGGGTACCCAAACCCGCCGCGGGCACAATGGCGGTGCGCGGAATCGGAACCTTCGGCGTGGGCATTGCTCACACGATAACCGCAATCGACTCCGCCTCCTCCCCCTGGCGGCGGGCGAGCCGGTGCTGACAGGCTGACAGGCGTGACCGACAACGGGGTGGCGGCCGCTAAGTCTGCGCTGCGCGCACGCATGCTCGCAGCCCGCCGCGCGGTACCGCCTGAAGTGCATGATGCCGAAGCCCGCGCGCTGGCCGGCCACCTGCAGCGGCTGGCGGGTGGTGCCCGCATGGTCTGCGCGTACCTGCCGGTGGGCGATGAGCCCGGTTCGGCCGCCATGCTCGACGGGCTGACGCAGCGTGGAATCCGGGTGCTGCTGCCGGTGGTGCGTACCGAAGACGACGGCACACCGCTGGCGCTGATGTGGGGCGACTACCGAACCGAGAGCCTGGTGCCCGCCCGGTTCGGGCTGCTCGAACCGGCGCCGCCGTGGCTTCCGGCGGAGGCGCTGGCCGAAGCGGATCTGGTCGTGGTCCCGGCGCTGGCGCTGGACCGCCGGGGCGCGCGACTGGGCCGCGGTGCCGGTTTCTACGACCGCTCCCTGCTGCTGCGCCGCCCGCAGATCCCGCTGGTGGCCGTCGTACGTGACGAGGAGCTGCTCGACAATCTGCCCGCCGAACCGCATGACGTGCCGATGACCCACGCCCTGACGCCGGGGAAAGGCCTGGTGGTGCTGGAATGCCGACAGCCAGATAGCGGTTCTAGCACTTAGCACGGTAGAGTGCTAACCCGATTGTTCGATCCACGGAGGTTCGCGTGCCCACCTACAGCTACGCCTGCACCGAGTGCAGCAACCGCTTCGACGTGGTCCAGGCCTTTACCGACGACGCGTTGACCACTTGCGAGGAGTGCAACGGTCGCCTCCGCAAGATCTTCGGCAAGGTCGGTGTCGTGTTCAAGGGCAGCGGTTTCTACCGCACCGACAGCCGGGATGCGGGGAAGACGTCCTCGAACGGCAGCAGCTCGGCCAAGGCCACGTCAACGGATTCCGGCAGCGGCGGTTCCGGCGATGGTGGCACCAAGGCCTCCAGCGACGGCGGCGCGAAGGCCGCCGACAAGCCCAAGGCCGACGCCGCATCCACCCCGGCTGCCGCCTCGGCGTAACGGGTTATCCACAAGCCGGCGCCCGGGTCGACGATCCCGCGCGGGCCGGCCACCTACCGTGTCGCCATGGGCGAGTCGCTCAACCCGACGTTGATCTCCCGTGTCTCGCAGGCGCTACGCCCGGACTGGGCCCGCACGGTGCGCGCACGACGGGCGGCCGCCGGCGCCCTGGTCGTGTTGGCCGGCGTCGCGGCGATCCGCTCCGACCCGCAGGGTGACCGGGTCGACGTGGTGGTAGCCAGTCGCGACCTGGCCCCCGGCACGGCGTTGACCGCCGCTGACGTCGCGCTGGAAAACCACTCGGCGCGAACGGTTCCCGACGGTGCCGCGACCGATCTGTCGTCGGTGTTGGCCGCCACGCTGGCCGGTCCGGCACGCCGCGGCGAGGTCCTCACCGATGTCCGTCTTCTGGGCAGCCGGCTCACCGACGCGGTCGCCGGGCCGGACGCCCGCATCGTGGGAGTTCACCCAGCCGACGCCGCGCTGGTCGACCTGGTTCGCCCCGGCGACGTCGTCGACGTCGTGACCGCCGACGACGGGGCCGACCCCCCGGGCGCGCCGAAGGTGGTGGCGTCCGGCGGGATTGTGGTGCTGGTGTCGGACAAACAGAACCACGACGATCGGGTGGTGCTGGTGGCGTTGCCGGCCACCGCCGCGGTGGCGGTGGCCGGTGCCGCACTGGGTCAAGCGGTGACGCTCACCCTGCGCTGAATCGTCAAGCCGCAGCGGCCGGCTGCGGGCTGGCGCAGAATTTGCACTTGGTCGCTTCGGCGGCGATTTCGGACATGCACTCCGGGCAGGTCTTGGTGGGCGGCGCGTCGCCGAACACCGTCTTGCCGCGCCGCTTCTGAATGTGCTTGTAGGGCAACACGATGAAGAAGTAGATGGTCGCCATGAACACGATGAAGTAGATGATCGCCGAGATGAATGCCCCGAGGTCGACGAAGGTCGCCTCGTTGCCCTCCGCCCCGAGTTGGTAGCCCAGCCCCAGCCCGGAGGTGTCCGGCTGCGCGGCTGCCACCAGCGGGTTGATCACGCTGTCGGTAAAAGCTTTGACCAGGTTGGAAAACGCCAGCGCCACCACCAGACCGATGGCGACGGTGATGACGTCGTCGCGCATCAGAAAATTCTTGAATCCTTTGAACACCCGTGCACCCCTTCCGCCCGGAATCCCTGCGGGCAGCCCTGCACCGCCCAAGCGAACCGTAATGGCCGCCGGCGCGTGGGCGCGGGTGATTGCGCGAAGTCGAATCTCAACCGTGATGTGGCGGGACGTTGTCCCGCAGCCACCGCTCGCGCTCCTCGATCTCGCGAGCGTCATCCGGATCGCGCTCGTCGGAGGAGGACTGGTGCTCGCCGAGTCCGGGCATGGCGCGCCTAGATCTCCAGACTGGACAGCTGGCCGATGATTGCGGCCGCCAGGGGGTTCAGCGTCGCCATCCCGTCGCGCACCGCGGCCCGGGAACCGGCCAGATTGACGACCAGGGTGCTGCCCGAAACCCCGGCCAGACCGCGCGACAACCCGGCGTCGGGAATCCCGGCCGCCAGGCCGGATGCACGCAGCGCCTCGGAGATGCCGAGGATCTCCCGGTCCAGGATGTCGCGGGTGGCCTCCGGGGCGACGTCGCGCGGGGTGACCCCGGTGCCGCCGACCGACACCACCAGGTCGACTCCGCCGATCACCGCGGTGTTGAGCGCGTTGCGGATCTCGACCTCGTCGGCGGCGACGGCGACCACGCCGTCGACCATGAACCCGCCCTCGGCCAGCAGTTCGGTGACCAACGGACCACTGTGGTCCTCATCGCCGTGCGCGGTGCGGTCATCGACGACGACGACGAGCGCCCGGCCGGCGAGTTCTGGGGTCTGTTCCATGCCTGCAACCGTATATCGCGTAAAACCCGGGCGGCCCCACCAGTCCCGTCACTGCTGGGCTTTACCCAGGGTGACCTGCGCGGTCTTGGTCGCTCCGCCCGCATCGAGGTAGGTCAGCGTCACCTGGTCCCCGGGCGCCTTGGACCGCACGGCGGCCACCAGCGCGTCGGCACTGCCGATCGGACGCTTGTCGAACGCCGTCACGGTCGCACCCTCGGGCAGGCCGGCTTTCGACGCCGCCTCCCCCGGCACCACCTCGACCACCTTCGCGCCGTGCAGACTGCGCTCGCTGGTGACCCGCACCCCCAGCGAGGCGTGGGTCGCGGTGTGATCGGGCGAGTTGATGAGTTCGTCGGCGATCCGCTTGGCCTGATCCACCGGAATCGCGAAGCCCAGGCCGATAGAGCCGCTCTGGGCTTCCGTGGAGTCGCCGCCCATCGTCGCGATCGCCGAGTTGATTCCCACCAGGTCGCCGTTCATGTTGACCAGCGCCCCGCCCGAGTTGCCCGGGTTGATCGCGGCATCGGTCTGGATCGCGTCGAGCACGGTGTTCTGATTGCCCGCCTCACCGCTGGTGGAGACGGGCCGGTTGAGGGCGCTGACGATCCCGGTCGTCACCGTGCCCTCCAGGCCCAGCGGCGACCCGACCGCCACCACGTGCTGCCCCACCCGCAGGTCCGCCGAGGAGCCGAGCGTGATCGGGGTCAGATCCGAGACGCCCTGTACCCGCACCACGGCGATGTCACTGGCCGGGTCGGTGCCCACCACGCTGAACGGTGCGGTGCGTCCGTCGGCGAACGTCACCGTGGTCTTCGGCGGCGCCTTGGAGGTCGCATCCGCCTTGGCTGCGGCGGCGACCACGTGGTTGTTGGTCAGGATCATCCCGTCGGCGGACAGGATGATGCCGGATCCCTCCTCGGATTGGCGCCCCAGATCGGTCTCCAGCATGACCACGCTGGGCACCACCTTCGCGGCGACTTTCTCGACCGACCCGTCCGGCAGAGTGACCGCGGCGGGCACACCCGGTGCCTGAAGACTGGTGCGGCCACCGCTGGCGAGCGCTTTGTGGTCGGAGTGCAGCGCCGAACCCACCACGCCGCCGGTCACACCCGACAGGGCAGCGATCGCGGCCGCACCGAGCAGCAGCGCGCCCGTGCGTGAGCGCCTCGGGGGCCCGCCCGCACCCGCAAGCGGCGGCCGGCCGTAGGAGCCGTCATAAGCGGAGCGGTAGGACGGCTGCTGCCCCTGGTGGGCCGGCGCCTGGGCATAGCGCCAGTCGTACGCCTGCGAGTACGGGTTCTGCGCCCCCGGGCCCGGATAGCCGTTGGGTCCACGCTGCTCCCCCGCAGACGCACCCGCCGGATTGGGCCGTTCCGGCTGCTGACGCGGCGGGGGGTACCCCGGGTGGTTCATCATGTTGCTGCCTGCTCCTCGAGACGTGAAGTTGCCTCACCACCATGCCTAGGTGGACTGAGAACCGCCTGTGACGGCCGTGGCCGGTATCTCGCCGGCGGAGGTCGGCCCGCCGGGCAGCACCATCCGGATCGACGTCCCGGGCGGTTGACCTCCGACCACGGTGTCTTCGATGGTGATGGCACCGCCGTGCTTGAGCACCACCTGTTTGACGATGGCCAGCCCCAGGCCGGACCCGGGCATCGCGCGGGCCTGGTCGGACCGGAAGAAGCGTTCGAACACCAATTCCCGCTCGTTCTCCGGGATTCCCGGCCCCTGGTCGGACACCACCATCTCGACGTGCGTCGGGTCGATCTGGCGCATCCGCAGGCCGACGACCCCGCCCGACGGGCTCCACTTGGCCGCGTTGTCGAGCAGGTTCAGCACCGCCCGCGATAGGCCCGCGGCGTCGCCGTAGACGTGCCAGGGCACCACCTGGATGTCGAACTCGATGTCGTTGCGCCGCCGCCGGACCCGCTCCATGCTGCGGTCGACGACCTCGTTGAGGTCGACCTGTTCGAACGTGACCTCGCGTTGGTCGTCGCGAGTGAGGTCCACCAAATCGCCGACCAGCGTGGACAATTCCTCGATCTGACCGATTGCGTCCGCACGCAGTTCGGCCATCTCCTCCTCGGGCAACTGCGGGGCGCCCGGCTCCGCCGAGGCCATCAGCAGCTCGACGTTGGTGCGCAGCGACGTCAGCGGGGTCTTCAGCTCGTGACCGGCGTCGGCGACCAGCCGTGCCTGGCGTTCCCGCGATTCGGCCAGTGCCCGCAGCATGGCGTTGAACGCCTCGGTGAGCCGGGCCAATTCGTCGCTGCCGTAGACCGGAATCGGTCGCAGGTCATCGGTGCGGGCCACCCGTTCGGCCGCCTCGGTCAATCGGCCCACCGGCCGCAGACCGGTCCGGGTAACCATCCCGCCGGCCACCGCGGCCACCACGACACCGACACCGCCGACGACGAGCAGCACCCAGCGCAGCTTCATCGTCACCGCGCGGGTGGGCGCCAGGCTCTTGGAGATCAACAGCGTGCTGCCGTTGGGCAGGTGCACGGCCAGCACCCGCTGACCGGCCGCGGTGCGCCGCGACAAGAACAGTTCGCCGCGGATGACGGCCTTCTCCTGCGGTCCGACCGGCAGCCGCTGCCCGGGCTGGTTGGCGGTGTAGATCGACCGGCCGGGATTGACCAGCATGGCGTTGACGTCGGAGTAGGCGGTGCCCTCGATCGCCTTGCGGGGATCGGCGGCCAGCGAACCGCTGGCGATCAGCATCTCGGTGCGGCTCTGCAGCTGATTGTCGATGTCGTTGTACAGCGCCGCCGAGATCACCGCGTAGACGGCGACGGCCATCAACACCACCACCAGCGCCACCATCGACATCGCCAGCAGCATCACCCGCCAGCGCAGCGACAGGGACGTGTTCTGCGCCGAAGCGCCGTCCTGCCGCCGGTGGAAAAACTGCATCAGGGCGGGGTCTCGCGAAGCACGTAACCCACCCCGCGCACGGTGTAGATCAGCCGCGGCTCCCCTTCGGCTTCAGTCTTGCGACGCAGATATCCGATGTAGACCTCCAGCGCATTGCCCGAGGTGGGGAAGTCGAAGCCCCACACCTCCTCGAGGATGCGGCTGCGGGTGAGCACCCGGCGCGGGTTGGCGATCAGCATCTCCAGCAGCGCGAACTCGGTGCGGGTCAGGCTGATCTGCCGGTCACCGCGGGTCACCTCGCGGGTCACCGGGTCCAGCGTCAGATCCTCGAAGGACATCGCCACCGACTCGGACAGGTCCTCGGCGGTGGTGCGGCGCAACAGGGCGCGCATCCGCGCCAGCAGTTCCTCCAAGGCGAACGGCTTGGGCAGGTAGTCGTCGGCGCCGGCGTCCAGGCCAGCCACCCGCTCGGAGACCGAGTCACGGGCGGTCAGAACCAGAATCGGCAGGTCGTCACCGGTGCTGCGCAGTTGACGGCAGACTTCCAGGCCGTCCAGCCGGGGCATCATGACGTCCAGGATCATCGCGTCCGGCCGGTCGCTGGAGATCGCCTCGAGCGCCTCCACGCCGTCGGTGGCCAACGAGACGGAGTAACCGTTGAACGACAGTGACCTGCGTAACGACTCGCGCACCGCGCGGTCATCATCAACAACCAGTACCCGGGTAGCCATGCGTGCTATCCAATCATCGATAGGCGATCTGGAGGGGCAGGCACCGGTCGTGTCGGAGCCCTTTTAGCGGCGGTCGAGATCAATGAGGCCCAGGCGGGCGGCCTTGAGCAGTCGACGCGGCACCTTGTAGGCGCGGCCGGCGACCGACACGTTGACCAGGCCGGTAGCCTCAGCCTTCCACTGCGCGCGGCGGGAACGGGTGTTCGCGCGCGACATTCTGCGCTTCGGCACGGCCATGGTCGAGCCTCTCCTCGATAGTGCGGGTTGCCGCCAGAACCAACGGCGGGACTTCTGCAAAAGGATAACCGGTTACCTGGGCCGACTCCAAAATGACACTGGCCCGCGGTTCAGCGAGGCTCGACGAAGCAGAGCCGAAGCTGGAACCCCCGCCCGGGGGGCGGGCGAGCTTCACCGGCGGCTGTCCGCCTTGACGCGACACCAGCGGTACCGGATAACCTACCGGTTGGTTGAGGGATGGGATTTGGGGATGACAGCAGCGGTTCGGATCGGCAACTGCTCGGGCTTCTACGGCGACCGCCACGCCGCGATGCACGAGATGCTCACCGGCGGTGAGCTGGACTATCTCACCGGCGACTACCTGGCCGAGCTGACCATGCTGATCCTGGGCCGCGACCGGATGAAAAACCCCGAGCGCGGTTACGCCAAGACGTTCCTGACCCAGCTCGAGCAGTGCCTCGGACTCGCCCATGACAAGGGGGTTCGCATCGTCGCCAACGCCGGCGGGCTCAATCCGGCCGGTCTGGCCGACGCGGTGCGCGAGCTCGCCGACCGCCTCGGGGTGCCGACCCGGGTGGCCCACGTCGAGGGCGACGACCTGCTGCCCCGGGCCGCCGAGCTGGACTTGGGTTCTCCGCTGACCGCCAACGCCTACCTCGGCGCCTGGGGCATTGCCGAGTGCCTGGCCGGGGGCGCGGACGTCGTGATCACCGGGCGGGTCACCGATGCCTCGGTGATCGTCGGTCCGGCCGCCGCCCACTTCGGCTGGGCTCGCACCGACTACGACCGGCTCGCCGGGGCAGTGGTGGCCGGCCACGTCATCGAGTGCGGCATCCAGGCCAGCGGCGGCAACTACGCCTTCTTCACCGAGATTCCCACCGAGAAGTTGCTGCACCCCGGGTTCCCGCTCGCCGAGATCCACGCCGACGGGTCGTCGGTGATCACCAAACATCCTGGCACCGGCGGGCTGGTCAGCGTCGACACCGTCACCGCGCAGCTGCTCTACGAGGTCACCGGTGCCCGCTACGCCAATCCCGACGTCACCGCGCGCATGGACAGCATTGAACTGGCCGCCGACGGGCCGGACCGGGTGCGGATCTCCGGCGTGACCGGCGAGCCACCGCCGCCCACCTACAAAGTGTCGCTGAACAGCATCGGGGGGTTCCGCAACTCCACGACGTTCGTGTTGACCGGCCTGGACGTCGAGGCCAAGGCCGAGCTGGTGCGCACCCAGCTGGAGGCGGCGATGACGGTCCGGCCAGCCGAGCTGGAGTGGACGCTGTCGCGCACCGATCACCCCGACGCCGACACCGAAGAAACCGCCAGCGCCCTGCTGCACTGCGTGGTGCGCGATCCGGACCCCGCCAACGTGGGCCGCAAGTTCTCCGCGGCCGGCATCGAGCTCGCGCTGGCCAGCTACCCCGGGTTCTGCGTCACCGCCCCGCCCGGCGACGGCCAGGTCTACGGGGTGTTCACCCCCGGCTACGTCGACGCCGCGAAGGTGCCGCACATCGCGGTGCACGCCGACGGCACCCGGGTGGACATCTCGCCCGCGGCCGAGACCCTCGCACTTGAGCCGGCCGCCGAGCCGAAGGTGCCGGAGCCGTTGCCGCCCGGCCCGACCCGGCGCGCCCCGTTGGGCCTGATCGCCGGCGCCCGCAGCGGCGACAAGGGCGGCTCGGCCAACGTCGGGGTCTGGGTGCGCACCGATGAACAGTGGCGCTGGCTGGCCCACACCCTGACCGTGGCCAAGCTGCGCGAACTGCTGCCCGAGACCGCCGACCTGCCGGTCACCCGCCATCTGCTGCCGAAGCTGCGCGCGGTGAACTTCGTCGTCGAGGGCATCCTCGGTCAAGGGGTCGCCTACCAAGCCCGGTTCGACCCGCAGGCCAAAGGGTTGGGCGAATGGCTACGCAGCCGTCACCTCGAGATTCCGGAGCGACTGCTACCAGAAGGGACACCGTGAGTATCTGGACCACCCCCGAACGGGAGGCGCTGCGCAAGACCGTGCGTGGTTTCGTCGAGCGCGAGATTCTGCCGCACGTCGACGAGTGGGAACGCACCGGCGAGCTGCCGCGCGAGCTGCACCGCAAGGCCGCCGAGGTCGGCTTGTTGGGTGCGGGCTTCGCCGAGGAAGTCGGCGGCAGTGGCGGCGACGCCGCCGACGCGGTGATCGTCTGCGAGGAGATGCATCAGGCCGGAGCCCCGGGCGGGGTGTTCGCCTCCCTGTTCACCTGCGGTATCGCGGTGCCGCACATGATCGCCTCCGGTGACACAAGGCTGATCGGGGAGTTCGTCGCTCCCACCCTGGCCGGGGAGAAGATCGGCTCGCTGGCCATCACCGAGCCGGGTGGCGGCTCGGATGTCGGGCACCTGCGCACCACGGCGCGCCGGGACGGCGACCACTACGTGGTGAACGGTGCCAAGACCTTCATCACCTCCGCGGTCCGCGCCGACTATGTCGTCACGGCGGTGCGCACCGGCGGGCCCGGCGCGGCCGGGGTGTCGCTGCTGGTGGTCGAGAAGGGCACGCCCGGCTTCGAGGTGAGTCGCAAGCTGGACAAGATGGGCTGGCGGTCCTCGGACACCGCGGAACTGTCCTACGTCGACGCCCGGGTGCCGGCGGCGAACCTGGTCGGCGTCGAGAACACCGGCTTCGCCCAGATCGCCGCGGCGTTCGTCTCCGAACGGGTCGGCCTGGCCGCGCAGGCCTATGCCAGTGCGCAGCGCTGCCTGGAGCTGACCCTGGCCTGGTGCCGGGACCGGGAGACCTTCGGCCGTCCGCTGATCTCCCGCCAGGCCGTGCAGAACACCCTCGCCGAGATGGCCCGCCGCATCGACGTGGCCCGGGTCTACACCCACCACGTCGTCGAACGGCAGCTGGCCGGGGAGGTCAACCTCATCGCCGAGGTGTGCTTCGCCAAGAACACCGCGGTGGAGGCCGGCGAGTGGGTGGCCAACCAGGCGGTGCAGCTCTTCGGCGGCATGGGATATATGTCCGAATCCGAGGTGGAGCGCCAGTACCGCGACATGCGGATCATCGGGATCGGCGGCGGAACCACCGAAATCCTCACCTCGCTGGCCGCCAAAACGCTTGGATACCAATCATGATTCTCAAATCCACGCTCGACCCGGCGTCTCCCGCCTACGCCGAAGCCGCCGCGGCGCTGACCGAGAAACTCAGCGAGCTCGACGCCGAGCTGGCCAAGGCCCTGGCCGGCGGCGGCACCAAGTACGTCGAGCGGCACCACGCCCGCGGCAAGCTCACCGCACGCGAGCGCATCGAGTTGCTCATCGACCCCGACTCGCCGTTCCTGGAACTGTGCCCATTGGCGGCGTGGGGCAGCGACTTCCAGGTGGGGGCCAGCCTGGTCACCGGGATCGGTGCCGTCGAAGGCGTGGAGTGCATGATCGTCGCCAACGACCCGACGGTCAAGGGCGGCACCTCCAATCCGTGGACGCTACGAAAGATCCTGCGGGCCAATCAGATCGCTCATCAGAACCGGCTACCGGTGATCTCGCTGGTCGAGTCCGGCGGCGCGGACCTGCCCACCCAGAAGGAAGTCTTCATTCCCGGCGGTCAGATGTTCCGCGACCTGACCCGGCTCTCGGCCGCGGGTATCCCGACCATCGCGCTGGTCTTCGGCAACTCCACCGCGGGCGGAGCCTACGTGCCCGGCATGTCCGATCACGTGGTGATGATCAAGGAGCGCTCGAAGGTGTTCCTGGCCGGGCCGCCGCTGGTCAAGATGGCCACCGGTGAGGAGTCCGACGACGAGTCGCTCGGCGGCGCAGAAATGCATTCGCGCACTTCGGGTCTGGGCGACTACCTCGCCAACGACGAGCTCGACGCGCTGCGGATCGGCCGGCGGATCGTAGCCCGGCTGAACTGGGTCAAGCAGGGCCCGAAACCACTTCCGGTAGTAGAGCCGAAATTCGACGCCGAAGAACTGATCGGCATCGTGCCGGCCGACCTACGCATCCCATTCGACCCGCGCGAGGTGATCGCCCGCATCGTCGATGGTTCGGAGTTCGACGAGTTCAAGGCGCTCTACGGTTCGTCGCTGATCACCGGCTGGGCCCGGCTGCACGGCTACCCGGTAGGGATCCTGGCCAACGCGCGCGGCGTGCTGTTCAGTGAGGAATCCCAGAAGGCCACCCAGTTCATCCAACTGGCCAACCGGTCCAACACCCCGTTGCTGTTCCTGCACAACACCACCGGGTACATGGTCGGCAAGGCCTACGAAGAGGGCGGCATGATCAAGCACGGCTCGATGATGATCAACGCCGTATCCAACTCGACAGTGCCGCACATCTCGCTGCTGATCGGCGCCTCCTACGGCGCCGGGCACTACGGCATGTGCGGGCGGGCCTACGACCCGCGCTTCCTGTTCGCCTGGCCCAGCGCCAAAGCGGCGGTGATGGGCGGCACACAGCTGGCCGGCGTCATCTCGATCGTGAGCCGCGCCGCCGCCGAGGCCCGCGGACAGCAGGTGGACGAGGCCGCGGACGCGGCGCTGCGTGCGGCGATCGAAGCCCAGATCGAAGCCGAGTCGCTGCCGATGTTCCTCTCCGGCAGGCTCTACGACGACGGCGTCATCGACCCCCGCGACACCCGCACCGTGTTGGGAATGTGCCTGTCCGCCATCGCCAATGGCCCGGTCGAGGGGACGTCGAACTTCGGCGTCTTCCGGATGTGAGGACTCCCATGATCAGCAATGTTCTAGTGGCCAATCGCGGCGAGATCGCCCGGCGGGTCTTCACCACCTGCCGCCGGCTGGGCCTGGGCACGGTCGCGGTCTACACCGATCCCGACGCGGGCATGCCGCACGTGGCCGAAGCCGACGCGAAGGTGCGCCTGCCGGAGACCTCCTCGTACCTGTCGGCGGAGGCGATCATCGCCGCCGCGCGCGCCGCTGGCGCCGACGCCGTGCATCCGGGCTATGGATTCCTTTCCGAGAACGCCGAATTCGCCGCCGCCGTCCAGGCCGCCGGGTTGACGTGGATCGGCCCCCCGGTGGCCGCGGTGACCTCCATGGGCTCCAAGATCGAGGCCAAGAAGCTGATGGCGTCGGCCGGCGTCCCGGTCCTCGACGAGCTCGACCCGGCAGGCGTCACCGCAGCGCAGCTGCCGGTGCTGGTCAAGGCCTCGGCCGGCGGCGGTGGCCGCGGTATGCGGGTGGTCACCGAGCTGTCCGCGCTGGCCGATGAGGTCGCGGCCGCCCAGCGCGAAGCCGCCGCGGCATTCGGGGACCCGACGGTGTTCTGTGAGCGCTATCTGCCGACCGGCCGCCACATCGAGGTTCAGGTGATGGCCGATGCGCACGGCACGGTGTGGGCGGTCGGAGAGCGGGAGTGCTCGATTCAGCGCCGCCACCAGAAGGTCATCGAAGAGGCCCCCTCGCCGCTGGTGGAACGCATCCCCGGTATGCGCGACAAGCTCTTCGAGGCGGCCCGCCTGGCGGCGACCGCGATCGGCTACACCGGCGCAGGGACCGTGGAGTTCCTCGCCGACGAGGACGGGGCGTTCTACTTCCTGGAGATGAACACCCGGCTGCAGGTCGAACACCCCGTCACCGAGGAGACCACCGGCTGCGACCTGGTCGAGCTGCAGATCGCGGTGGCCGACGGCGCCCGGCTGGACCCGGAACCGCCTGCAGCGCACGGCTATTCGATCGAGGCGCGACTGTACGCCGAAGATCCGGCCCGGGGCTGGCAGCCGCAGGCCGGCCTGCTGCACGCCATCGACATCCCCGGGGTGGCCGCACGGTTCCACACCCTGTGCCGGCGCACCGGGGTCCGGCTGGACTCCGGCATCGAGGCCGGCTCGACGGTGTCGATCCACTACGACCCGATGCTGGCCAAGGTCATCAGCTATGCGCCCACCCGCCGTCAGGCGGCCGCCGTGCTGGCGGGTGCGCTGGCCCGCGCCCGGCTGCACGGGCTGCGCACCAACCGCGACCTGCTGGTCAACGTGCTACGGCATCCGGCGTTCCTTGACGGTGCCACCGACACGGCGTTCTTCGACACCCACGGCCTGGCCGAGTTGTCGGCACCGCTGGCCGACGCCGCGACCGTCCGGGCTTCGGCGGTCGCAGCCGCCCTGGCCGACGCCGGGCACAACCGGGCCACCGCGCAGGCATTCGGCTCCCTTCCGGGCGGCTGGCGCAACCTGGCGTCGGGATACCAGACGAAGACCTACGCCGACGATGACGGCACCGAACACCGGGTCGAATATCGGTTCACCCGAACGGGTTTGGTCATCAACGATGACGTCAGCCTGGTCTCGTCGACTCCCGACGAGGTGGTGCTGGCCGATTCCTGCGGTGTGGCGCGCACATTCACCGTTGCCCGCTACGGTGCCGATGTCTACGTCGACTCCCCCGCCGGTCCGGTGCACCTGGTGGCGTTGCCGCGCTTCCCCGATCCCGAGTCAGCAGTCGCGCAAGGGTCTCTGTTGGCGCCGATGCCCGGCAACGTGATCCGGGTGGGCGCCGAGCTCGGCGCCCCGGTGACCGCCGGCCAGCCGCTGATCTGGCTGGAAGCCATGAAGATGGAGCACACGATCAGCGCACCGGCCGACGGGGTACTCACCCAACTCAACGTCAAACCCGGCGATCAGGTCGAGGTCGGCGCCGTGCTGGCCCGCTTGGAAGCGGGGGCACATCCCGAACAGCAAGCAGAAGGAGACCCACTGTGACCGATCCGAAGAGCGACACCAGCTTCATCGAAAGCGACGAACGTCGCGCACTGCGTGAGGCGGTCGCGGCGATGGCCCGCAACTACGGTCAGGACTACTACCTGGAGAAGGCCCGCGCCGGTGAGCACACCGACGAATTGTGGAACGAGGCGGGCAAACTCGGCTTTATCGGCGTCAACCTGCCCGAGGAGTACGGCGGCGGCGGGGCAGGCATGTACGAGCTGTCGCTGGTCATGGAAGAGATGGCGGCGAACGGCTGCGCGCTGCTGATGATGGTGGTCTCGCCGGCCATCAACGGCACCATCATCTCCAAGTTCGGCACCGACGAGCAGAAGAAGCGGTGGATCCCCGGCATCGCCGACGGCTCGTTGACCATGGCGTTCGCCATCACCGAACCCGATGCCGGATCGAACTCGCACAAGATCACCACCACCGCGCGCCGCGACGGCTCGGACTGGATCCTCAAGGGCCAGAAGACGTTCATCTCCGGCGTCGACCAGGCGCAAGCGGTGCTGGTGGTCGGCCGCACCGAGGACGCCAAGACCGGTAACCTGCGCCCAGCGCTGTTCGTGGTGCCCACCGACACCCCCGGATTCACCTACACCCCGATCGAGATGGAGCTGATCAGCCCGGAGCGCCAATTCCAGGTATTCATCGACGACGTGCGGCTGCCCGCCGATGCCCTGGTGGGTTCCGAAGACGCCGCCATCGCGCAGCTGTTCGCCGGACTCAACCCAGAGCGCATCATGGGCGCGGCTAGCGCGGTCGGCATGGGCCGCTTCGCGATCGGCAAGGCCGTCGACTATGTCACCACCCGGCAGGTCTGGAAAACCCCGATCGGGTCGCACCAGGGCCTGTCGCATCCGTTGGCCCAGAACCACATCGAGATCCAGTTGGCCAAGCTGATGATGCAGAAGGCGGCCACACTGTATGACGCCGGGGACGACTTCGGCGCCGCGGAGGCGGCCAACATGGCCAAGTACGCTGCCGGCGAGGCCTCCACGCGGGCGGTCGACCAGGCGGTGCAATCCCTGGGCGGCAACGGCCTGACCAAGGAGTACGGCATCGCTGCGGCGATCGCGTCGTCCCGGCTGGCCCGGATCGCGCCGGTGAGCCGGGAGATGATCCTCAACTTCGTCGCCCAGACGTCGCTGGGCCTGCCCCGGTCGTACTGATGGACACCCTGGTCTCCTACACCGGGCCGGAGCACACCGAAGACGGCTCGGCCCGGCTGACCCTGGATTCGCCACACAACCGCAACGCACTGTCGAGCCGGCTGGTCGCGCAACTGCATGCCGGCCTGCGCGACGCCGCCGCCGACCCCAACGTGCGGGTGATCGTGCTCGGCCACACCGGCAACACGTTCTGCGCCGGTGCCGATCTCAGTGAGGCCTCCGGCGGTGACCCGGGCGACCTGGCCGCTGACCGGGCCCGCGAGCTGGCAACCCTGCTACGGGCCATCGTCGAGTGCCCGCGGCCGGTGATCGCCGCGGTCGACGGTCACGTGCGCGCCGGCGGCATGGGGCTGGTCGGGGCCTGCGATATCGCGGTCGCCGGGCCGGCCAGTACCTTCGCCCTGACCGAGGCCCGGATCGGCGTGGCGCCGTCGATCATCTCGCTGACGCTGCTGCCCAAGCTGTCGCCGAGGGCCGCGGCCCGCTACTACCTGACCGGCGAGAAGTTCGGCGCGGCCGAAGCCGCGGATATCGGGCTGATCACCCTGGCCGTGGAGGACATCGGAGCGGCCGTCGCGGATCTGGTCGCCGACCTGCGGCTGGGGTCCCCGCAGGGGCTGGCGGCCTCCAAGGCACTGACCACCGCGGCGGTGCTGGCCGGCTTCGACCGTGACGCGGAGCGGCTCAGCCTGGCCTCGGCACGGATGTTCGTCTCCGACGAGGCCCGGGAAGGGATGCTTGCCTTCCTGCAGAAGCGTCCCCCCAGCTGGGCGGGTTAGCTACTGTGGGCAACCGTGCTTGCGTCCCGATCGGTTCGTCGTAGGCTCTTTAGCCGATGAGAAACTCAGCCCGGCGAAGCAACGACACCCCCGGCATGCGCGCGCGTGCCGCGGACACCGACCGGATCCAGCTGGCGCAGCTGCTCGGCGACGCCGCTGCGCAGGGCCAACTGCCGATGAGCGAGTACGAGGACCGGCTGGCCAAGGCCTACGCGGCGCAGACCTACGACGAGCTCGACGGGCTGCGCGCCGACCTTCCGGGTTCCTCGGTGTGCCCGCACCGCGGTGGCGACTGCAAACCCGCACCCTCCACGCTGCTGCTGGCGATCCTGAGCTCGTTCGAGCGGCGCGGACGCTGGAACGTGCCCAAGCGGCTGACCACGTTCTCGCTGTGGGGCGGCGGCGTCATCGACCTGCGTTACGCCGACTTCACCGCGACGGACGTCGAGATCAACGCCTACTCCATCATGGGCGGGCAGACCATTCTGCTGCCGCCGGAAGTCAACGTCGACATCCACGGCCACGGGGTGATGGGCGGCTTCGACCAACACGTCGAGGGTCGAGGCACTCCGGGCGCGCCGACGGTGCGCGTCCGCGGCTTCTCGCTGTGGGGCGGGGTGGGCATCAAGCGCAGGCAGCGCAAGCGGCGCAGCTAATCCCGGTACAGCGCCGGGTCGTCGAGCTGACCCAGTAGGGCGGTCAGCTGGTCCACGAGCTGGGCGGGCTGCAGGTGGATCTCCCCGGCCAGCCAGGCGCCGATCGTCTGGGCCACCCCGCCGACCACGAAATGCGCGGCCGCCTTGATCCGGTCGTTGCCCGGCACCTGCAGGACATTCTGGACGTGGCGGCCGGACAGCATCGCAAACAGCGCGCTCGACTCGGCCCGTTTGCGCACCAGCAACGCGTTGGTCAGCCGGGTGCTGAACAGCATCCTGCCGACGCGGGCGTCCCCGGCGATGGCCGCCACCAGGTGGGCCATGCCGGCGCGGGTCTGTTCGGCGTAGGGTGCCGCATCCACGGCGGCCTGGGTACTGGTGGCCAGGTCGTTGACCACCCAGTCGAAGACCGCGGCTACGAACTCGTCCTTGTCGGTGAAGCTCTCGTAGAAGTAGCGGGATGCCACACCGGCGCGCCGACATATTCCACGCACGGTCAGCTCGGTCAGGTCCCGAGCACCGAGCAGATCGAGGCCGGCCGCCAGCAGGCGTTCCCGCCGCTCGGCCAGCCGTTCGGCTGCCTGCACCCCCCGATACGGGCGCTCCGGCACGGCGGTCCCCATGTCCCCCATGTTGACATCGGCCCCGGGGCTCGGCAATATCAGGAAACCGACGTTCTCACAATTTGCGAGGTGCAGCCATGACGATCAGCGAGCCGATTCCCCTGGTGGAGCGTTCGGTGAGCGATTCTCCAAGCGCACTCGCGCCTCGTCGGCGTTCCTGGCTGCCGCAGGTCTCCTGCACCGACAACATGATGATGGGCGTGGCGCTGTTGGCCGGGCCGGCCAACGTGATCATGCAACTAGCGCGTCCCGAGGTGGGTTATGGCGTGCTGGAGAGCCGCGTGGAAAGCGGACGCGTCGACCTGCACCCGATCAAGCGGGCACGCACCACGTTCACCTATCTGGTGGTCGCAACCCAGGGCACCGACGAACAGCAGGCCGCGTTCCGCGAGGCGGTCAACAGTGCGCACCGCCAGGTTCGCTCGACGAACGACAGCCCGGTGAAGTACAACGCCTTCGACCGTGATCTGCAGTTGTGGGTCGGCGCCTGCCTGTACAAGGGCAACGTCGACATCCACCGCATCTTCCTCGGTGAGATGGACGACGAGCACGCCGACCGGCACTACCACAACGAGGGCAAGGCCATGGCCACCATGCTCCAGGTTCCCGAGGACATGTGGCCGCCGGACCGGGCCGCCTTCGACCGGTACTGGCAGGAGCAGCTGGACAAGGTGCACATCGACGACGCGGTCCGCGCCTACCTTGAGCCGATCGCGGCCAGCCGGCTGCGCGGCTTGACCCTGCCCGGACCGCTGCAGCGGGCCAACGAACGCCTTGCGCTGTTGATCACCACCGGCTTTCTGCCCCAGCGCTTCCGCGATGAGATGCGGCTGCCGTGGGACGCGCAGCGGCAACGCAGGTTCGACCGGTTGATGCGCCTGCTCCGTGGCGTCAATAATCTGCTGCCGCCGTTCCTGCGCGCCTTTCCGTTCAACGTGATCCTGTGGGATCTGGACCGGCGCATCCGCACCGGACGTCCGCTGGTGTAGCAGCTGCCGAGGTGAATTGACGCGGCCCCGTCCGTCGGTAATCTTTGACTACCCCGACCAGGCCGACGGAAGGTACAGGCGATGGACGTCAACCCCCACGTGTTGCGCACCGGAGCCAATGTGTCCGATGACGCCGGTGGGCACGCCGATACGGGTGCGCAGCGCCTCGGGCTGGCCGGGGTGAGCACCGGCATGTTCGGTGATTTCGATGCCGCCCACAGCTTCCACGCGGCGCTCGGCACCGCCAAGGACGGCCACCGCGAGGCGCTGCAGAATCACCACCAGAACCTCACCGGCATCGCCGAGAACGTGCGCACCGCCGCCAGCACCTTCACCCGGATGGACGACCACAACGCCAAGCTGCTGCGAGACATCACCGCCGACGGCACTGGCCAGTGAGCCGCCCGGCCCTGCAACACCTGCAGATCGCCGACCTGATCGCCCACGCCGGCGGTGACCCGTGGGCGGTCGACGACAGCCTGCAGGCCGGTAGCCCCACCCAGATCAACTTCCTGGCCCAGGCGTTCCATCAGGCCGCCGGCTCGGCCACCGCCGCCGAGCAGACCTTCCAAACCGCCCAACAGCACTTCCAGCAGTACAACCGCGAAAACGGTGAACAGCCGATCAACAACGGCGCCGAAGTGCAACGCGTCAAAGATGGCCTGCACGCCACCAAAGAGCAGCTCGGCCAGATCGCCGCCGACCTGGAGACCATTGCCGGGGATCTGGCCCAGGCCCGTGCCGCCTCACAGGCCAACATCACCGCGCTCAACGCCAACCTGCTGGTGCTCGACGCCCAGATCGGGGTCTACCTCAGTCAGGCGAGCCAGGGCCAGAACCACGACGCCGACATCCAGCAGGCTCGTCAACTGGCCAATAACGACGCCGCAACAGCGCTGCACAACGCCACATACATCCGCGACAACTACTCCACGAGCCTGCAGCAGGCGCTGACCAACCTGCGGGTCAAGGACGGCTACGACCCCGATATCCGCAAGTACGACGCCGAGGCGGCACCGGCCGGCGGGGCCGACGGCGGGGCCGGGGCTGCGAACGGCACCCCCGACGGCCGCCCGGGCGCCGATGGTGGCGCCGGCGGCAACGGGGCGTCTGCTCCCCCCGGCGCCCCGACCAATGCCGACGGCGGGGCCGGAGGCAACGGCGGCGCGCCCAATGGCACCCCGCCCCCGGTAGGCGACGCCGGCAACGCGCCCGGTGCGCCGGCCGATGGCAAAGCGGGTGACGGTGGCGCCGGCGCCCCCGGGCCCATCCCGCCCTGGATTCCGCCCGGTACACCGGTGATGACCCGCCCCGGTGCCCCACCGGCGCCGCCGAGCCAACCCACCCAGATCAACGGCAAGTGGGGCAACGTCGGCGACGGCCTGGCGGCGGCAGGTGGCCAAGCCAACGCCCCCTGGGTCCGTCCCGACTTGCCCGCCTTCGCGCCGGGCGGCTCACCGAACCCCGGGATTCCCGGTGGCGGCCTGCCGATGCCGCAAGCCATGGAGAGCGTCGAGAAGTTCGGCAAACGTTTGGGTTTCGCGGGGAACCTCATCACGGTGGCGAACGGGGCGATGGAGATCCAGAACGATGTGAGCAACGGAGCCTCCTTGAGCACCGCCCTGGTCGATGTCGTTCCCAAAACCGCGGGTGATGTCACCGGAGGGTTGGTGGGCGCCGGCCTGGGAGCCCAGACCGGCGCAGAGATCGGCGCGACGATCGGTACCTTCTTCGGCCCCGGGCCCGGAACCGCCATCGGGGCGGTCGTCGGTGCCGGTGCCGGGGCGGTGGTCGGCGGCTTCGTCGGCAGCGAGTTCGGAAAGAATGTGGGCGAGGGCATTTCGAATGCTTGGCACGGCCTGTTCGGCTGACCTGCACGGCAAGGGAGATCGATCACCATCAGTAACGCAAACGGCTTCATCGGGGTCGCCCTGCTGGTCATGCTTTTCATCGGGATTCCGGTGGACCCTCACAAGGACGCAAGGTCGAAGTGGCTCTACTGGGTCGTCGGGCCGATGGTGTCCGCCACATTCCTGGCGATTGCGTTCTACAGCTCGATGAACAAGTCCGAGACGACGGACCTGATCGGTGCGGTCGTCGCCGGGGCGATCTTCGCCTACCTGGGCTTCGGCGCTGGCTACGTCCGCAAGCGCTGGCCGATCGGGCGCTGGCCTGGTTCTCGTTCTTGACGTACCGAAAGGACCTTCATGGAAGCCGTCGACCAGCCGCCCGGCGAGGGATCGATCACCTTGGATCCCCGCGACCCCGACGAACCGACGATCACCCTCCCCCGCCCGCCCGGCTGGGAGTTCATGGCCAGCAACGACTCCCCGCCGCTGCGCGGGGTGCTGTTCAACCAGGAGCTGCGCCGGCACGGCTTCACCCCCAACGCGGTGGTGACCCTCGAGGAACTCACCGGCCAGGTCGGGCTTCCCGCGCAGGCCTTGGCCAAGGAGCGCGCCGCGGTCGCCAACGTCGTCGGCGAACTCGACACCGATGTCCCCGGCACGGTGTCGGGATTTGCGAGCCGAACGATCACCTACAACCTGCAGGGCCGGCCGGCGACCGGGCTGATCATCGCCGTGCAGAACGCCAAGGACCGGATCTGGGCGCTCACCCTCACCATCCAGACCACCGACCCGGATAACCCGCACTACATCGCCGCCAAGCAGGCCATCCTCGATTCGCTGGAAGTCCGCCTGCCCGCCCAGTGACCCCGCCCTGCGACAATGCACCCATGGTCGAGCAGAGCCTCTGGATGCAGAAAGTCGCCGCCGATCCCGGGCACTCCCAGTGGTACATCGAACGTTTCCGCCAAATGGCCCGTGCCGGTAAGGATTTGGCGGGCGAAGCGCGTTTCGTCGACGCGATGGCCCCGCGCAGCGCCCGCATCCTCGACGCCGGCTGCGGTCCCGGCCGGGTGGCGGGCGTCTTGGCGGCGGCCGGTCATGACGTGGTCGGTGTCGATGTCGACCCAGAGCTCATCGCGGCCGCCGAGCAGGATCATCCCGGGCCGCGCTACCTCGTCGGCGACCTGGCCGAACTCGACCTGCCCGCCCGCGGCATCGCCGAATCGTTCGACGTGATCGTGTCGGCCGGCAATGTCATGACGTTCGTCGCCCCGAGCACCCGCGTCGAGATCCTGCACCGGCTGCACCGCCACTGCGCCGAAGACGGGCGCGTCGTCATCGGTTTCGGCGCCGACCGCGACTACGGGTTCGACCAGTTCTTCGACGACGCCGCGGCCGCCGGGCTCACCACCGATCTGCTGCTGGGCACCTGGGACCTGCGGCCCTTCACCGACGATTCGGATTTTCTGGTCGCGGTGCTGCGGCCAGGTCAGCGCCGCCCTCAGCGCGAGGCCTGATCCTCCTCGCTGAGTTCGCCCAACTGGTCGAAACTGAGCACCTCGGTCATGTCCTGTTCCTGGTAGGCCAACCGGCCGACCCGGTGCGCAACGACCGGCGCGGTGATCAGCGTGAAGATGATGCTCACGGTGACCATCCCCGCGTCGTGGCTGCCGCGCAGCCGGATCAACGCACCGGCCAGCACTAACAGCAGGCCCAGCACCTGCGGTTTGGTGGCCGAGTGCATTCGCGCCAACGTATCGCCGAACCGCACCACCCCGATCGCCGCCGTCAGCGCCAGCACGGCCCCGGCGAGCACCAGCACTCCGGCGATCACGTCGAGAACGATCATGGCTGCCTCCGCAGTTCGGGATCGTCGGGCACCCGGAACCGGGCCACGCTCACCGATCCGATGAAGCCGACCAGCGCCAGTGCTGCCAGGCTGTAGGTCGCCGTGGTGTCCCGGCTGACCGCGGCCCAGATGCCGATACCGCACATGGTCATCGCGGCCAGCGTGTCCAGCGCCACCAGTCGGTCCAGCGTGCTGGGCCCGGCCAGTAGCCGATACATGGTGATGATCGCGGCGGCCCCCAGCAACACGCCCGCGGTTGCCCAGATGACGGTCATGCAGTTCCTCCCGCCGGCTGCCATTCGTCGTCGCGCTCGAAAGCGGCTATCAAAAGTCGCTCTACCTGGGCGACCTGCGCGAGGAACCGCTCGACCGACCGCGCCGATCCGGCATCGATCACGTGGCAATACAGAATCCGGCGCACCTGGTCGATCTCCAGCACGATCGACCCGGGGATCAACGTGGTGATGGCCGAAGCCAGCACCAGCACCAGATCGGATTTGATATTCACCGGCACCCGCAGCACCCCGGTCAGTGGTGGGGGGCCGGGCTTGATCGCCAACCACATCAGTTGGAAGCTCGAGACCAGCAGATACCAGGCGAACAGCCCCGCCAACTGCAGCATCGCCAGCGGATGCACGCGGCCCTGGACCGGCACCGGCGGTAACGGCAGCAATACCAGGATCAGCGTCGCGACCACCACCCCCACGACGATGTTGGGGATGGTGAACCGGCCCCATAACAGCGTCCAGATGGTCGCCAACGCCGACACCGCGAAAATCCGCAGCGCTATCGCCCTCACGAGTCACCCCCCGACAGCACGGCCGAGATGTATTCGCCCCGGTCGAGGACCTCGGCCGCGGCACGCTCGCTGTAGGCGAAGATCGGGCCGGCCAGCGCGGTCATCGCCAGCCCGAACCCGATCAGGGCGAGGGTGGGGGCCAGCATCCAGGTCGGCATCCGGCCCACGTCGTCGCGGTCGTCGTAGGCGACCTCGGCGACGTCGTCGAGCAGCACCGGCGGAGTGGCGTTGACCAGCGCAGCCTCGGGGGCATCGACCCGCCGGCGCCAGAACGCCCGTGTCCACACCCGAGCCAGCACATACAGCGTCAGAAGGCTGGTGACCACAGCGCCGCCCACCAGACACCAGGCCAGCACCGAACCGTCGTCGGCTCCGGCCTGCAGCACCGCGGTCTTGCCGATGAAACCTGAAAAAGGTGGGATACCACCGAGGTTGAACGCCGGAATCAAGAACACGAACGCCAGCAGCGGATTGGCGCCCAAGCCGCCCAGGCGCTGCATCGACGATGCACCGCCCTGGCGTTCGATCAATCCGGCCGCCAGGAACAGTGTCGTCATCACGATGATGTGGTGCATCACGTAGAAGATGGCGCCGGTCATGCCCAACCGGCTCGACAGCGCCACTCCGAACATCATGAAGCCGATGTGGCTGACCAACGTGAAGGACAGCAGCCGCTTGATGTCGCTCTGCGCGACGGCGCCGAAAATGCCGACCAGCATGGTCAACAACGCCGCCACCAACAACACCGAGTCCAGTCCGCCATCGGGGAACAGCAGCGAATGCGCGCGGATGATCGCGTAGACACCGATCTTGGTCAGGATCCCGGCGAACACCGCGGTGATCGGTGCCGGCGCGGTCGGATAGGAGTCGGGCAACCACGCCGACAGCGGGAAGACGGCGGCCTTGATGCCGAACGCCACCAGTAACACCGCGAACACCGCGCTGCGGGTCCCGGCGGGCAGGTCGCCGGTGCGGGTGGCCAGCTCGGCCAGGTTCAGCGTGCCGGTCGCGGCATAGACCAGGGCAATACCGAACAGGAAGATCAACGATGACGCCATCGACACCATCACGTAGCCGATGCCGGCCCGGATCCGTTCGGCGCTGGCCCCGATGGTCAGCAAGACGAAGCTCGCGGCCAGCAGCATCTCGAAGCCGACGAACAGGTTGAACAGGTCACCGGCCAGAAAGGCCAGCGAGACGCCGGTGGCCAGGGTCAGATAGGTGGGCAGGAAGATCGACACCGGCTGGCGGTCGTCGCCGTCGCGCACGCCCTGCCCGATCGCGTAGACCATCACCGTCAGCAGCACGATCGCCGACACCACCAGCATCAGCGCCGAGAGTCGGTCGACCACCAGGGTGATGCCCAGCGGGCCGAGCTTCTGCTCCGTCGGCCCCCAGCCGCCGACGTGCAACACCAGCGTCCCGTCCCGGTCGGTCAGGTACAGCAAGGCGGCGCTGACGGCGGCCACCGCGCACAGCACCGCGATGGTGATCGGGCGCTGCACCCTGGGACGCCGGCCGACGATGAGGGTCAGGGCGGCACCCAGCGTGGGTAGCAGCACCGGCAGCGGCATCAAGACGGCGGCGAGACTCACCGTGGCTCCTCACTGACGGCGTCCAGTTCACCGGCGGGCACCAGCACACCGGGGTCCTCCTCGGCGGCGATGATCTCCTCGTCGGAGAGCTGAGACACCCGGGTCGCCTCCCAGTCGTCGCCGATGTCCTCGGTCGTCGTCAGGTGGTAGGAGCGGTAGGTCAGCGCCAGCACGAACGCGCCGATGCCCATGGTGATGACGATGGCCGTCAGCACCATGGCCTGCGCCAACGGGTCGGCGTCGGTCTCCATGCCCTCGGTGCTGTTGTAGATCGGCGGGCTGCCGCCCGGCCCGGAGACATCGATGATCAGCAGGTTGATGGCATTGCCGATCATCATCAGGCCCAGCAGCGTTCGGGTGAGGCTGCGTTCCAGCAGCATGTACACCCCGCACGAGGTGAGGCCGGCGGCCATCAGCAGCGGAACCAGATGCGCGGTCATGACACTCCTGCCAGCGATCGGGCGCGGGCCTGCGATTCCAGCTCCTGGTCGAGCCGGACGCCCAGGCTGCGCAACACGTCGAGCACCATGCCGACCACCACCAGGTAGACGCCGATGTCGAAGAACAATGCGGTGACCATCTTGACGTCGCCCACCACCGGCAGGCTGAACGACAGCACCGCCGAGGACAGCACCGGAGCACCGAGCAGCAGCGACCCCAGCGCCGTGCCGCCGACCAGGCTCAGCCCGACGCCGAGAATCTTCCCGGAGTCCAGCGGCAGCGTCTCGCCGAGCTCGTATCGCCCGCCCGCCAGATAACGCAGCACCAGCCCCAGCCCGGCGGCCAGCCCGCCGGCGAAACCACCGCCCGGATAGTTGTGCCCGGCGAACAGGAAATACAGCGAGACCACCATGATCAGCGGGAAGATGGCGCGGGTCGCGACCTCCAACACCAGCGACCGCTGGTTGGGATCGTGGTAGGCGCTGCCGCGCAGCCAGGTGGTGGATCCGATCGCCGGACTGTACGGGGTGGCCGGGACGACCAGGCCGGCCGTGCGGTGCGCACCGGCATCGGCGATGCGTGGTGCCCGGCCGAACCGCCGGGTTCGGAAGACCATCGAGGCCACCCCGGTCGCGGCCACCAGCAACACCGAGATCTCGCCGAGGGTGTCCCAGGCCCGGACGTCGACCAGCAGCACGTTGACGGTGTTGGCGCCGTGGCCGCGGACATACGCGGCCTCCCCCAACGCCACCGAGACACCGTCCTGGCTGCGGGCCGCCATCGCGAAGGCCGCCAGCACCGCGACGCTGATGCCCACCGACACCGCCAGCGCTATGCGCGGCAGCCGGTTGCGCGCCATCGTGGGCCGCTCCGACTCCGCGGGAAGCGTGCGCAACACCAGCACGAAGATCACCAGTGTCACGGTCTCGACGAGCAACTGGGTCAACGCCAGATCGGGTGCGCCGTGGAAGGCGAACGCCGCGGCGCAGCCGTAGCCGGTCACACCGACCATCAGCACCGCCGACAACCGGTTACGCGCCACCGTGGCACCGATACCGCCGGCGACCACCAGCACCGCGACGGTCAATTGCAGCGGGGTGTCCCACAGCTGCAGATCGACTCGGTTGCGCGCTCCCAACGCCAGCGCCGTCACCGGAAGCAGCACCAGCGTCGCGAAGATCATCGCCTGGTTGATGGGCAGTGAACCGCGTTGGGTGACCCCGGTCAGCCGCACGGCCGCCACATCGAGCACCCGAAGGAAATCGTCGTAGAGCTGATCGGCCTTGCCCAGCGGCAACCGGCGCAGCCGGGTCAGCCGCAGCGGACCGCGTGCGACGAAGACACCGGTGCCGACCAGCAGTACCGCCGCCGACAGGTACACCGGTAGCCCCGCGCCGTGCCACAGCGCCAGGTGGTAGTCGCTGCCTTCGGGCACCGTGTCGGCGTAGCCGTGCAGCACCGTGTCGAGGCCGAGCGCACACAGACCCAGGATCAGGCTGGCAGCGGCGAGCACCGCCGGGGGCACCAAAAACGCCGCGCGCGGGCGGTGCAGTTCGGCGACGTGGCGGCTGGGCGCGGTACGGCCTTTACCGGCGAAGCCGCCCCACAGAAACCGTGCACTGTAGATCACGGTGAACATCGAGGCGAGCACCGCGGCGCCCAACACGTACGGGCCGGCAGCCCCCAGGGCCGGGGCCTGCGCCTCGGTCCCGAAAATGGTCTCCTTGGCGATGAAGCCGACGAACGGTGGCACCCCGGCCATGCTGGCCGCGGCGGCGGCGGCGATCACGAACAACCAGGGGCAGCGTCGTCGCAGCCCGGCCAGCTCGCGTAGGTCGCGGGTGCCGGTGGCGTGGTCGATGATGCCGACCACCATGAACAGCGTTGCCTTGGCCGCGGCATGCGCACACATGGCGGTCAGCCCGGCCAGCATCAGATCGGCCCCGCCGGCTCCGACCAGCATGATCATCAGCCCCAGTTGGCTGACGGTGCTGTAGGCCAACAGCAGCTTCAGGTCGTACTCGCGGACCGCGCGCCACCCGGCCAGCAGGGCGGTGGCCAGACCCAGCACCACCACCGTCGGCCGCCATCCCGGCGAGTCGGCGAACCCCGGCGTCAGCCGCGCCACCAGATAGATCCCGGCCTTGACCATCGCAGCGGCGTGCAGGTAGGCGCTGACCGGGGTCGGCGCCGCCATCGCACCCGGCAGCCAGAAATGCAGCGGGACGATCGCCGACTTGCTCAGCGCGCCGACCAGCACCAGCAGCACGCCGACAGTGACGACCGTCCCGGACGGCGGATCGGTGACCAGCTCCGAGAGCAGGTACGTGCCGGCGGTGTTGCCCAGCATGATGATGCCGACCAGCATGGCCAGGCCACCGGCAGTGGTCACCAGCAACGCCTGGGTGGCGGCACGGCGGTTGATGGAGCGTTCGGCGTAGTGGCCGACCAGTAGGAACGACAGCACCGTGGTCAGTTCCCAGAAGACGTACAGCAGCAGCATGTTGTCGGCGACCATCAGCCCGAACATGGCCCCGGCGAACCCGACCATCTTCGCGGCGAAGCTGGGCAGCCGCGGATCGGTGACCGCCTGGGCACTGACTGGGCGGAAGTATTCGGCACAGTAGAACAGCACCAGGGCGCCGATGCCCAACGCCAGCACACTCATGATCGCCGAGAGCGCGTCGAAGCGCAGTGCGATGTTCAATGCCAGGCCGGGCACCCACGACACCACCGTTCGGTGATCGTCGGCAGGGCCAGTGGGCCAGTTCAGCACCACCCACACCAGCGATACCAGCGGAATCAAGCCCAGCGGATAGAACGCCGACCGACCCCACCTACGCACTAATGCCGGTGCCGCAGCGGCGCCCACCGTGTGGGCAAGCAGTATCGCTAGCATCACGCTCCACAAGACGAATTGATCCAAGCAATGGAATCAGTTCTGGTACAACACATCTGATACACGGGCGGCGCCGGGCAGCACCACAGCCGGTCGCGACAACGACAGGCACATCGAGCCCCGCTCAAACGTGCACTGCATCTCCCACCGCAACTAATTCCAGTTTCTGTGCAGATGCGGCCGCGCGCCATGGAATACAACCCCCATTCGGTGGGGGGTTGAACCCCCATCGGGCCCAATGGCGGCGTCCGGCTGCGCCCGGCTCGGCCGCGCTTGCGAACGCCGCTAGGCCTCGATCAGGCCCGCCCTGATTGCGTAACGGGTGAGTGCCAAGCGGTCGCGCAGGCCGAGCTTCTGCAGGGTGTTCGTCCGGTGGCGGTCGACGGTTTTGGCGCTGATCCCCAGTGTTTTGGCGATCTCGCGCGCTGAGAAGCCTTCGGCGATCAGCTTCAGCACTTCCTCTTCGCGCGGGGTGAGAATGTTGTCCGGTAAGTCGTCGCCCTGCCGGGAGCGGTGCAGGTAGTCCCGGATCAGCGCGGTCACCGCGCCGGCGTACAGAAACGGCTCCCCGCGCATCGTCGCCCGGCACGCCTCGAGCAGGTCGCGGTCGGCCACCGATTTCAGGACGTAGCCCGACGCGCCCGCTTTGAGGGCTTCGAAGAAGTACTGCTCGTTGTCGTGCATCGACAGCATCAGCACCCGCACATGGGGATGGCTGCGGTTGATCTCCCGGGCGGCCTGCAGCCCGGTCATCCGCGGCATCGCGATGTCGAGGATGGCCAGGTCGACCGGGGTGTTCTGCAGGGCTGCGAGCGCCTCGGATCCGTCGGCCGCCTCCGCCACCACGCACAGGTCGGGCTCGGCATCCAGGATCATCCGCAGCCCACTGCGCACCAGGGCGTGATCGTCGGCGAGCATGATGCGCGCCGGCTGTAGCGCCATCACTGGCCTCCCGCGCTCGCTCGGGCCGGCACCACCAGCCGGACTTCGGTTCCCTCGTTGCTCGGGGATGTGATGGCCAGGGTGGCATGCACCAGCAGGGCGCGTTCGCGCATTCCGGTGATTCCGGCGCCTTCGACGCTCACCCCGCCCTTGCCGTTGTCGGCGATCCGCAGCGTCAGCTCTGATTCGGCGTTGACGTGCAGGTCCAGCCAGGCCTTCTGCGCTCCGGAATGGCGGGCGATGTTGGTCAGGCTCTCCTGGGCGATGCGGTAGCAGACCAGGCTGAGATCCGGGGTCAGCTGATCGGCTTGTGGGGCAACCTGTTTGACGACGTCGATGCCGGTCGCCTGGGTGAATTGGTTGCACAGCGCCTGCAGTGCGCTGCGCAGGCCGAGGTCTTCCAGCGCATCCGGGCGCAGCCGGCGGGCGATGCTGCGCACCTCGTCGAGGCTGGCCCGGACGATCTCCTGGGCGTCGGCGAGGTCACCGCGGATCTCCGCGGGAGCCGCGTCGACGGCCCGCTTGAGGGTGAGCAGAGCGACGGTGAGGGTCTGACCGATCTGGTCGTGCAACTCCCTGGCGATGCGCTGCCGCTCGTTCTCCTGCACGGTCAACGCCAACGCACTCGAGGAGGCCCGCTCCGATTCGAGCCGGTCCAGCATGCCGTTGAAGGATTCGATGAGATGGTGCAGGTCACCGTCGCCCGGGTCGTGCACCCGGTCGGTGCGCCGCAGCAGATCGACGCGCCTCATCGACGCCGCGAGCCGATCCAGCGGCGCCAGGCTCGACCGCAGCAGCAGCGCGTTGGCGCCTACCACGACCGCCAACCCGACCACCAGGACCGGAATCTCGGTCAGTCGGACGGGCCCGGAAACGGTTGCCGGCGACATGGCGAGCACCAGCGTGCCGAAGGTGAAGACCAGACCGTTGATCAGAACGACCCGGCGAAACAGCCCGCGCGCGGGCGCCCGCGCTCGCCGCCGAAACCTATCGACGACCGCTGTCCAACGGTACATACCACCACCATCGTCTTCGTCGCACCCGATTGTCCATACGGGTTGCCGCGGCCCGCGAATGGGTGTCAAACACCATGGCGACCGACCGGTACCCGCTCGGAGAATGGAATTACGTCCTCCAGAGCAGCGTCGGCGTTGACGGCGCGTATGCCATCCCGGGGTGTTGAGCGCGCGGGAGATGCGGTGGGCGGATTGATCGAAAGATCAGACCGGCAACAGCCCAGATGCCTCAGATCACCCAGACCGGAGGGATGCACCTGCAATGAACCACATTACCGGCGCGCACCCACGGGCCACCGGTAACAGCGTGGTCCGGATGCCGCAAACCGCCCGGGGTTGAGAAATGGATTTCGCGGCGCTTCCACCGGAGGTGAACTCCGGGCTGATGTATGCCGGGGCCGGCCCGGGTCCGATGCTCGCCGCTGCCACGGCGTGGGATGGGCTCGCCACCGAACTCCACCTGGCCGCCACGGCCTATGCCTCGGTGGTCTCTGGGCTGACGAGCGGGCCATGGTTGGGCCCCTCCTCGGCGGCGATGGCGGCCTCGATCACGCCCTTCATCTCGTGGTTGCATGCCACCTCCGCCCAGGCGGAGCAGACCGGGATGCAGGCCAAGGCCGCCGTGGCCGCCTACGAGGCGACGTTTGCGATGGTGGTGCCCCCACCGGTGATCGCGGCCAACCGGGCTGCCTTGCTGACCTTGTTGGCCACCAACATATTGGGGCAGAACGCGGCGGCGATCGCGGCCAACGAAGCCCACTACGCCGAAATGTGGGCCCAGGACGCCGCCGCGATGTACAGCTACGCGTCGCTGTCAGCGACCGCGACCGTGTTGGAGCCGTTCCAGCCGCCACCGCAGACCGCCAACCCGGCTGGGCCGCTGGGCCAAGCTGCCGCACTTCAGAACGCCGCGGGTAACACCGCAGGCAGCAACGCGCAGACGTTGCCGTCTCAGCTGGCCTCTACGCTCCAGGGAGCCGGCCCGACCCAGGCCGCACCTACCGTGCTGCCGATGCAGGCGGAGCCGCCCCTGGGGCTGCTCGACCTGCTGGGCATTCTTGCCGACGAGACGGCCCTCGGTATCGCCCTGCCGTTGTCGGTCGTCGCGTTTCCGTTGTCGGTCATCAGTCTTGTGATGGCCGTCGAGGCGGCGTATTACGCGGAGATGGACTCCCGAGAGATTTTCGACACCCAGGATTTGCTGTACGGCGGCCAGCGAAACATCTTGGAGGCCCTGAGCCAATTGGGAGCGACGACGGAGGTGCCGTCGACCGAGAACCTTCGAGTGCCCCACGAGTCGGTCAAGGTCGGTCGCGCATTACCGCTCGGCGCGTTGTCGGTGCCGCCGAATTGGGCCGAGGCAGCCCCGGAGATCCGCCACGCCAGCTACTCGACACCGCTCAGCAGTGCCGCCGGTCCCTCGCCGGCCGGGCTGGGAACAGCATTCGGTCAGATGGCCCTGGCGGGTATGGGCGGCAGTGCGCTGGCCGGCGCCATCAATCAGAACCGCGGCCAGCAGGGCAAGCCGACGGCCGCTGCCGAGAGCAAGGCGCCGGCGCAATCATCGGACGCATGCTCGCCGACTGCGGCGCCTCAGCCACCGGCGAACTCGGTCATCGAACTGGCCGCCGGGATCCGGGAACTCGGCCAACTCCACGACGCCGGATACCTGACCGAAGCGGAGTTCGCCGAGCAGAAGCAGCGGCTGCTGTCCCGGTGAGGCTCAGCGGCGCCGCGACCTCAGGTAGTCGCCGACCACCGCGGCGCCCAGTCCGTCGAGTTCGGGAACCACGACACGGCCCTCGACGCGCCGCGCCACCTGGTCGATGAACCGGGCCAGACCGGGGTCGTCGCCGAGCCGGAAGATCGTCACCTGCGCACCGAGCCGGGAGACGTCGTCGAAGCCCTTGACGGTGTAGGCGATCGTCCGCGGGTGCGGCGGGTAATCAAAAAACACAGCAGAACCCGCGCCTGCGCCATCGTAGTCCTCCAGATGCGCGGTCGGTTCCCCGTCGGTGACGACCAGCACCACGGGCTGGGCGTTGGGGTGCCGGCGCAGGTGCCGGCTGGCCAAGGCCAGCGCGTGATGCAGGTTGGTGCCCTGCTCGTAGACGCCCTCCAAACCGGTCAGCTCGGCGGCGGTCACGGTGCGGGCGTAGCGCCCAAAGGCGATGATCTGCAACGCATCCGAGCGAAACCGGGTGCTGATCAGGTGGTTCAATGCCAGGGCGGTGCGTTTCATCGGCAGCCAGCGATTGTCCATCACCATCGAGAACGACGTGTCCACCAGCAGCGCCACGGCCGACTGGGTGCGGGTCTCGGTCTCGGACACCTCGACGTCCTCGACGCTGATCGACAGCCGGTTTCCGGCCCTGGTGCCCGGTTCGGCGACTTCCCGCAGCACCGCATTGGTCAGGGTGCGCGTGACGTTCCACGGCTCGGTGTCGCCGAACTGCCACGGCCGGGTCGCCCCGGTCAGTTCGCCGGCGGCCCCGGCCCGGCGGTGGTCGCGTTCACCCCGACGCCCCGAAAGTTGCCGCGCCACATCACGTAACGCCGTTTCGCCGAGCCGGCGCATCGCCTTGGGTGACAGCCGCCATTGCCCGTCGGAGCTGCGGTCCAGGAACCCTTGGTTGAGCAGTGCGCGTTCCAGCTCGGCCAGCGTCGCCGCATCGATGGCAGCCTGGTCGCCGAGCTGGCGGGCCAGCGCATCGAGGTCGACGTCGTCCATGCTGGCGCCCGGGTAGGCCTGCGACAGTTGCTCGGCCAGCTGCTCGAGCTCGGCGATATCGGACAGGGCCTGGGCGCCCTCCCCCATCCCGAGCGGATTGTCGCCGGAGAACTCCGACGAGCCGGTCCAGTCCTCCCCCGGTCGGGCCGCCTGCAGATGCGCGTCCAGGCGTCCCAGCGCCTGCTGCAACGCCGGGGAGCCGAACGCCTGCTCGGCCAACGCATCCAGCTCGGCGCGCTGTTCGGCGGACAGGCTGTTGCGGAAGCGCTGCGCGGCGGCGGCCCGGCGGGCCAGCGAGTCGAGCAACTCTTCGACGTTTTGCGGGTTCTCGCCGAAGAACTCGCCGTGCTTTGCCATGAACTGTTGGAAGTCTTGCGGGGTGTCCTGGCCACGGGCGTGCTTGTCCAGCAGCTCGTTGAGATCATCGAGCATCTCGGTGACGCGTTGCCGGTCTTCGTCGGTGGCGCCTTCCAGCGCCTGCTTCATCCCGGCGAAGCGCTGGTCGAGCATCTCACGGCCGAGCAGGTCCTTGATCTTCTCGTAGGACTCCCGGGCTTGCGCGCTGCGCCAGTTGTAGTCGGCCAGCTCCTGCACCGCCTTGGCCGGCGACGGCGACAATCCCTCGATCTGCATCTCGGCGAACCGGGCGTCGTCGTCAAGCGCGCGGGCCAACTCTTTGCGTTCGGCCAGCACCGCCTCGTCGAGCAGCTTCTTGACCTCCGCCAGCGTTCCGTCCAAATTGTTGCGGCGCAACAGCTCCCGCCGGCGTCGCTGCGCCTCGGCGGCCAGCCGGTCGGCCCCCGTCATGGTTTTGGTGCCGCGGCGCAGCAGCTCCTGCAGGGCTCGCCGCGGCGATGTCCCCTCCATCACGTCGCGGCCGATCTCCTCCAGCGCCTCGGCCAGGTCGACCGGCGGCGCCAATGGGTCCGGCCCACCGGTGTAGGCCGAATACCGCGAGGCGTGCTTTCTAGCCATAGACGGTTTCACCCTCATCGGCGGTCTTGTCGATCCGCTTGGCCAGATACAGTGCCTCCAAAGCCAATTCGAGTGCCGCGGCGCGTTCGCCATCAGATTCGGCACCCAGCCGCTGCGCGACGGCGTCGATGACCGGCAGATCCGGCAGTGCCGCCAGCACCGCTTTGGCCGACACCCGCTCCCCCGTCGTCACCGCCGTGTTCTCGACCGCGGCGACCAGCGGCCCGACGTCGATCCCGCCCAGCACCCGCGCGGCGGTGTCGGCGGTGGCCCGGCGCAGCAGATGTTCCAGCACCGCCTGTTCGCGGCCCTCCTCACCGGATTCGAATTCCAGCTTTCCGCGCAGTACGTCGACGATCGTGCCCAGGTCGACCACCCGGGCCACCGGGTCGGTCTCGCCCAGCACCGCGCCACGGTGCCGCGCCGACGCCGCGACCGTCTCCGCGGCGGCGATCGCGAAGCGGGCCGACACCCCCGAGCGCTGATCCACCGACCGGGACTCGCGCAGGTAGCGGGCGAAGCGGGCCAGCACCGCCAGCAGGTAGTCGGGCACGGCCGCGCTCAGGTGGGCCTCCTGGGCGATCACCCCGACCTCCGCGTCGAGCTCCAGCGGGTAGTGGGTGCGGATCTCGGCGCCGAAGCGGTCCTTGAGCGGGGTGATGATGCGGCCGCGGTTGGTGTAGTCCTCCGGGTTGGCGCTGGCGACCACCAGCACGTCCAGCGGCAGCCGCAGCGTGTAGCCGCGCACCTGGATGTCGCGCTCCTCCATCACGTTGAGCATCGCCACCTGGATGCGCTCGGCCAGGTCGGGCAGTTCGTTGACGGCGACGATGCCGCGGTGCGCGCGCGGGATCAGGCCGTAGGCGATGGTCTCGGGGTCACCCAGGCTGCGGCCCTCGGCGACCTTGATCGGGTCGATGTCACCGACCAGGTCGGCGACCGACGTGTCGGGGGTGGCGAGTTTCTCGGTGTAGCGCTCGCTGCGGTGCCGCCACGTCACCGGCAGGTCGTCGCCGAGTTCGGCGGCCCGCCGGATCGACTCCGGCGTGATCGGCGAATAGGGGTGTTCGCCGAGTTCAGCGCCGGCGATCACCGGCGTCCACTCGTCGAGCAGCCCGGTCAGGGCCCGCAGCAGCCGGGTTTTGCCCTGTCCGCGCTCGCCGAGCAGCACGATGTCGTGGCCGGCGATCAGCGCTCGCTCCAGCTGCGGCAGCACGGTGTCCTCGAAACCGAAGATGCCGGGCCACAGGGTTGCCGGATCGGCGCCGTCGGCGAGGCGGGCCAGCAGATTCTCGGCGATCTCCTGCTTGACCCCCCTTTCCCGGTGGCCGGCGGCGCGCAGCTCGCCGAGGGTGGTGGGCAGATCGTGCGGGGTGTTCAGCGCGGTCACCACTCCACGCTACGACGGGTGCGGTAGTCCGTCACGGCGTCCCACATCATCCGGCCGGCCAATACCCGATACCCTGGGTACCGTGAACTCTGCGGAATGGCGTGATCGACCGGCTCAGACCTATTTCGGGCCGGCCTCCTGGCAGGCTCGGCTGCTGGCGGTGGCGGCGGCGATCTTCCTGCGCACTTCGATCGCCGTACTGACGATCATCGGCATGATCGTCAACCGGGTCTGGCCGGCCGGATTGCAGCGGGCCCGCCTGGACCTCATCGACCTACCGATGCGCTACATCCGGGCGCTGCCGGGCACCGAGGTGACCCCGGAGCGGCTGACCGACTGTCCGGCGGAGTGGGTGGTGGCCCCCGCCGCCCGCGACTCGGACCGGGTGATCGTCTACTTCCACGGGTCAGCGCTGGTGACGCTGGGCCTCAATTCGCACCGGCGTTTTGCCAGCAAGCTCTCGGCGGCCACCGGCGCGAAGGTGTTCAACGTCGGGTACCGCCTGGCGCCGCTGGCCGGGATCGACGAGGCCATCTCCGATGGCCTGTGCGCCTATCAGCATGTGCTGGACGCCGGGTTCACCGCCGATCGCATTGTGGTGGCAGGTGATTCGGCCGGCGGGCTGATGGCGGTGAACACCGCGCTGACGGCACGAGATGCGGGCCTGCCGGCGCCGGCCGGTCAGGTATTGATGTCGGCGCTGACGTCGTCGGACATGGAGCTCAAACGGCAGGCGGCGCGCACCCATCGCGATCCGTTCTTTCCGTTCATGGCGTTCATGTTCATCTACCGGGTGTTCGCCACCGTCAACGGCACCCGCGAGCTGCCGGTGATGCCCCCGGAAGCAGAGCTGCGCGGGCTGGGACCGTTCCTGTTGCAGGTCGCCAACAACGAGATGCTGCGCAACGACACCTTCGTGCTGGCTGACAAACTCACCGCCGCCGGGGTGCCGAACTGGGTGCAGGTCTTCGACCGCGCGTTGCACATGTTCCAGCTCACCTTCGACTTCAACCCCGACGCGCGCCGTGCCGTGGAGGAGATTGCCGATTTCGTCGACTACGTGATGCCTGCTACGCCGCCGAGTGTCGACTCGCAACGGTCAGATACGGCCCTCCAATAGCTTGAGCAGCAACGGAATCCGCTTGGCCTCGATCTCCGGCTGCGGCAGCACCGCCCGCACGATCGCCGCACCGTCGAAGGTGTTGGTGAGCAGCGCGACCACGCTGGGGAACAGCTCCTCGGGAAATGCGTCGGCGCCGGGAAATCCGCGGGCGGTGTCGTAGATCTTCGCGCTGTATTCGTCCAGCACGTCCGACAGTGTGGTCCGCAGCTTCTCGTCGGTGCGGGCGGCGATCAGCAACTCGTAGACCACCGCGTTGGTGGCGTTGCCGGTCAGGTCACGCAGCAGGGTCAATACCGCTTCCAGCGCGGATCCCTCGGCCGGGATCTCCGCGACCTGCTTACCGATCAGCTCCAGCTGACGCCGCAGCACCTCGCGGGCGGTGGCTGCCATGAAATCGCCCATGGTGCCGAAGTGGCGGAACAACGCCCCGTCGGAGACCCCGGCGCGCGCGGCGATCACCTTGGCCGACGCGCGGGCGTAGCCGATCTCGGTGATGGTGGCGATGCTGGCGTCGAGCAACCGGGCGACGGTGGCCTCGCGACGCTCCTGCTGGGTTCTCGCCATGCGCTACACCGATTGCAGCTCACGGGATCCGGCGCGCAGGAAGCGGCCGGAGCGCACCGTCGTGCCGTAGCCGTCGCAGAACTGGCCATCGCGGAACACCACCGTGCCGCCCACCCCGGTCGCCACCACGGCGTCGTCGTTGCGGTTGACCATCCGGGAAAGCCCGCCGTAGAACTCGGCCTTTTCCTCGTGGTAGGCGTCCACCTCGTCGTTCAGGCCGGCCGGATCGATCACCACGAAGTCCGCCCGGTCGCCGCGGCGCAGCGTGCCGGCGTCCAACCCAAACCAGTCGGCGACCTCGGCGGTCAGCCGGTACACCGCCCGCTCGACGCTCAGGAACGGCCGCCCGGCCGCCTGCGCGTCGCGGACCCGCTTGAGCAGCCGCAGCGAGAAGTTGTAGAACGCCATATTGCGCAGGTGCGCACCGGCATCGGAGAACCCCATGTGGATGGTCGGCTCGGCGGCCAGCTTGTCGAGGTACTTGGGCCGGTGATTGGCGACGATGGTGGTCCAGCGGACGTTGCGTTCGCCGTTGTCCACCAGAACGTCGAGGAACGCGTCCAGCGGGTGCAGCTTGCGTTCGTCGGCGATCTGCCCGAAGCTCTTGCCGATCAGGCTCGCATCCGGGCATTCGACGATCACTGCGTCGTGGAAGTCGCGGTGCCATAACGTGGGACCGAGCTTCTTGCGGTCGAAGGATTTCCGGAACCGGCGGCGGTACTCGGTGTCGGCCAGCAAGGCGTTGCGCTCCAACTGATCGCGCAGGTGCAGCGCGGCGGTGCCGGCACCGAACTCTTCGAATACCGGCAGATCGATTCCGTCGGAATACAATTCGAACGGCACCGGCAAGTGCTGGAACCGGACGTTGGCGCCGAGTACGGCGTTGAGCAGCCTGGTCCCCGGCCCGAAGACCCGCACCGCACCGGGTGACGACTTGGCGTCTGCCGAGACCAGCAGACTCATCCGCACGCCGCGCCGCCGACCGAACATCCCACTGCTGGTCAAGAAGAAGTTCAACGCTGTCAACGGCTTACGGACATTGGGAGCGCTCTGCAGCATGCGGCCGCGCTTGCGCAGCACCTTGATCAGCCGGCGGCGCTCCCGCCAGGTGGCGAAGGTCGAGGGCAGGGCTCGCGACCGGAACCGGTCGCCGTCGAGTTTGTCGATGGCCGCGTCCATGCCGGACATGCCCAACAGCCCGGCGTCGAGGCCCTCGTCGAGCAGCGCGGCCATCTTCTCCAGTTCGGCATCGGTCGGGACGACGCCGGCGGTGGTGGCGCGGTCCAGTCCGAGCACCGCGGTCCGCAGGTCCGAATGCCCCAGCATGGAGCCGATATTGGGGCCCAAGGGCAACGCGTCGAGGGCCCGCACGTACTCGGCCGGGTTCGACCAGGTCTTGCGGGACTGCAAGGCATCCAGCACGAACTTGCGCGGCACCGCCTCCACCCGGCTGAACAGGTCGGCGGCGTCCTCGGCGTCGGCGTAGACCGTCGACAGCGAGCAGTTGCCCAGCAGCACGGTGGTGACGCCGTGGCGCACCGACTCGCGCAGGCCGGGGTCCAGCAGCACTTCGGCGTCGTAGTGGGTGTGCACGTCGATGAAGCCGGGCACCACCCACTTGCCGGCCGCGTCGATCACCTCCGGGCAGTCGGTCTCGTCCAGCTCCCCCGCCACGATGTCGGCGACCACGCCGTCGCGGATGCCCAGGGTGCGGATCTGCGGGGTGTTGCCCAGGCCGTCGAACCACAGGCCGTTGCGGACGATCAAGTCGTAGGCCACCAGCGCTCCTAACTCCGGGATAAGTTAGATAGTGAGCGCCTGCAATCTTTTTGTCAAGGTCGAATGTCGGATTGATGCACGCTGTGGGCTACTTGGCGTGACGCAACCCGACACTCGGCGCAGTGGGTCAGTGCGCGAAGTGCCGCGCCCCGGTCAGGTACAGCGTGATCCCGGCCTCGGCGGCCGCCGCGGTCACCTCCTCGTCGCGGACCGAGCCGCCCGGGTGCACGATCGCCTTCACCCCGGCCGCGGTCAGCGTCTGCAGGCCGTCGGGGAAGGGGAAGAACGCATCGGAGGCCGCCACCGCGCCGGCCACTCGCTCACCGCCGCGTTCGACCGCCAGCCGGGCCGCATCGACCCGGTTGACCTGGCCCATCCCCACCCCGATGGTGGCGCCGTTTCCGGCGATGACGATCGCGTTCGACTTGACCGCCCGGCAGGCCCGCCAGGCGAACGCCAGATCGGCCAGCGTGGCCGGATCGGCCGGTGACCCGGTGGCCAGCGTCCAGTTCGCCGGGTCGTCGCGCGGCGCGTCGAGGCCGTCGCGGCTCTGCATCAGCAGTCCGCCGCTGACCTGGCGCCACTCGGTGCCCCCGCGCAGCGGTTCGGAGGCCACCAGCACCCGGATGTTCTTCTTGCGGGCCAGGATCTCCACGGCGCCCGGCTCGTAGGCCGGCGCCACGATGACCTCGGTGAAGATGGTGCTGACGTACTCCGCCATCTCGACGCTGACCTCGGTGTTGGCCGCGATGACCCCGCCGAACGCACTCAGCGGGTCGCATTCGTGGGCCTTGCGGTGGGCATCGGCCACCGAGGTCGACGAGACCGCGATACCGCACGGGTTGGCGTGTTTGATGATCGCCACGCAGATCTCTTCGTGATCGAAGGCCGCCCGCCAGGCCGCATCGGCGTCGGTGAAGTTGTTGTAGGACATCTCTTTTCCATGCAGCTGGTCGGCCTGGGCCAGGCCCGGCCAGGCACCACTGTCGCAGTAGAGAGCGGCCTGCTGGTGCGGGTTCTCGCCGTAGCGCAGCTGCGCCGACCGGCGGTACGTGCGCCCAACCCACTCGGGCATCGCCTGGCGCGGCTGCTCGGGCGCCAGCGTCGACGACATCCACCCGGCGACCGCCACGTCGTATTCAGCGGTGTGGCGAAACGCCAATGAGGCCAGGCGTTTGCGTTCGTCGAGGGTGAACCCGCCGGCGTTGACCGCAGCCAGCACGCCGTCGTATCCGAGCGGGTCGACCACCACGGCGACGCTGGGATGGTTCTTGGCGGCGGCGCGGATCATCGACGGCCCGCCGATGTCGATCTGTTCGACGCACTCGTCGATGCCGGCGCCGGAGTCCACGGTCTCGCTGAAGGGGTACAGATTGACCACCACCAGCTCGAACGGCGCGATGTCCAGTTCGCCGAGCGCCGCGGCATGCTCGGGTTTGCGCAGGTCGGCCAGCAGCCCGGCGTGCACCCGGGGGTGCAAGGTCTTGACCCGGCCGTCGAGGACCTCGGGAAAACCGGTCAGCTGCTCCACCGGCGTCACCGGAATACCTTTGGCCGCAATCGCTTTCGCGGTCGACCCGGTGGAGACGATGTCCACACCGGCGGCATGCAGGCCGGCGGCCAGATCGACCAGGCCGGTTTTGTCGTAGACGCTGATCAGCGCCCGACGAATCGGTCGCTTGCCGTCGGTCATCCTATGGTTGCCTTTCTTCCGGTCCAGGTCACGCCGCCGGTCGCCAACGCGGCCAGCACGTCCACCAGGAGCTTGCGCTCCACGGTCTTGATGCGTTCATGCAGGGTGTCTTCGTCGTCGTCGTCGAGCACGGCGACCGGTTCCTGGGCCAGCACCGGGCCGGTGTCGGTGCCGGCGTCCACCAGATGCACGGTGCAGCCGGTGACCTTCACCCCGTAGGCCAGCGCGTCGGGCACGGCGTGCGCGCCCGGGAAGGCGGGCAGCAGCGCAGGGTGGGTGTTGACGGTACGTCCGAGAAACCGGGTGAGAAACTCCGAGCCCAGGATTTTCATGAAGCCGGCCGAGACCACCAGGTCGGGCGCGTGTGCCTCGGTGGCCTCCGCCAGCGCGAAATCCCATGCCGCCCTGTCGGGATAGTCGGCCAACCGCACGGTGAACACCGGCAGGCCCGCCGACTCGGCGACCTCGACCGCTCGGCAGTCCCGATCGGTACCGACGGCCACCACCCGCGCCGGGTAGTCGCCCACCGCGGCGGCCAGCAGCGACTCGAGCAACGATCCGGTTCCCGACGCCAGCACCACCAGGCGGGCCGGGGCGCTGGGGGCCACGTGGATCGGTTGCACGTCAAGGAGCCTAGCGGCGTTCGCAACCGCGGCGGAGCCGGGCGCAGCGGGACGCCGCCATCGGGATCAGCTGGGCCGCTCGAACCCGTCGTCGTCGGTGAACATCAGGTCCTCGGGATCTTCCAGCGGCCCGGGCGGTTGGGTCGGTGGGTGCGGGTCGGACGCGCGCGGCGGCTCGGGTTCGGGCGTCCAGCTCAGCTCACCGCCCCCGGTGACCTCATCGGGTTCGAACAGCTCGTCGGGCTCGAAGAGCTGGCCGGGTTCTGGTGGGTCGACCACCTCGGCCGGCGCCGGGACCGGTTCGGGCTGCCTCGGCGGCGCGGGCGGCAACATCGGTCGCACCCTGACCGCACCCCGACTGACACCGCCGATCATCACGACCGTCAACGCGCCGATGGCGGCGAACCAGCAGAACACCGCCGGGCCGAAGGTGACCTGATCCACCCCGACGTCACCGAAGTTGCCCAGCCGCCCACCGCCGGCGAAGCCGAGCAGGGCCATCACGGCTGCCGACATGAACGCGGCGGTCAGCACCTTGGCCAGCGCGGGAAGCAGCGGCAGCGCCCGGCGCGCGCACTGTTGCCCGACGGCCACCCCCGAGGCGGCACCGATGATCAGCAGCGCCACCCAGACCGGGCCCAGTGGCGGGGTGGGCGCCGCAGCCAGGATCGGCAGCGCCGGGATATCGCCGCCGAGCACGGTGAACGCGCTGAACAATGCCGGGCCGATGTGCGCGCTCGATCCGACCGCCATCGCCGCCGCGCCGACGAGCACGTTGGGCACGTACAGCACCGCCAGCAGCGTCAGGCTGAGCTGGCCGAACAACGAATCGGTGATCGCATACAGCTCGTGCATGGTCCCCCAGTGCAGGACCAGCGAGGCGAGTGTCACCACGCCGGCCAGCCCGAACAGCGCGAGCATGCCGGTGACCGCCGCCCGCAGCGAGTCGGCCAGCCAGTCCGGCAGGGACGTCTCAGCCAGCACCCGCCGGCCCATCCGCCACCCCACTCCGATCACGGCGCCGGCCGCATGCACCACGAAGACATGCGCGAAGGCGTTCAGCGCGTGCGGGGTCTGCAGCTCGGTGATCACCGATGCCGCATCGTGGATGACAGCCAGCGAGACCGCCGCGATCAGCAGCGGGCCGCCCAGCGCCGACGCCACGATCCAGCGCACAACGAACCAGGAGGCATCCGCCGACGTGGCCTGTGCGGTAGTCCGCGCGGTTCCGGCCACCATCAGCAGCACCGGAAGCAACGGGAGCACGCCCAGCTCCCGGCCGTCGATCGAGATCGGCACCTGGTGCACGCCCAGCCACATGCTGGCGATGGCACCCGACGCCCCGGTCATGTCGCTGTTGGCGATCAGCAGCTGCAGCAGTGTCACCGCTGCGATGACCGTCAACGCCACGACGGACGGGCCGAACGCGACCCGCACCAGGTCGCGAGTCGGGTTCGAACCTGGTCTTCCGCCGGCCACCGGTGTCACGCTGCGAGCACGTTCAACTCGGCGCGCGGGCGCGGGTTAGGTCTGCGCCGGCCCCGACGGGGCGGAGCCGCCCTGCGACTGCTGGCCGCCGGTCGAGCTCTGGCCCTGACCGGATCCGCCCTGGCCACCCGTCGAGGAACTGCCCGAACCGCCGGTCTGCGGCTGCGAGAAGCTGGGGAATCCGGTCGGCGGGGTCGGCGGCCCCTGCGGCGCCGACTGCTGCGCCTGCTGGGCGCCGGAGCTGAATCCGCCCGTCGAAGCGGAGCCCGGTGCCGACTGGGCGCCCTGGACGCCAAACCCTCCGGTGGACGGCGCCGACGGGTAACCGCCGTAGGACGGGTATCCGGACTGGCCCTGGTGCCCGTAACCCTGCTGGCCCGGCTGGCCGTAATAGTTGCCGCCGGGCGGCAGCCCGTACTGCGCGTAGGGGTCGTACTTGGGGCGCGGGGCGGGCGCGGTGACGACGCCGGCCTCCAGCAGCAACGACCCGATCGCGGCCGCAGCCTGCAGGATGCTGAAGGTCAGCACCAGCCACAAGCCCCAGCCGATCGTGTAATTGTCGCCGGAATCGGCGATGGTCGAAATCGCCAACAGCGCGCCCAGCGAGGCGATCACCGCGACCACCGCGGTGTAGAGCTTGGCCTTGGGCAGCAGGCCCGCCCCGGCCAGCAGTGCCGCCAGCACGGCGAGCGGAACCGTGTGGCCGGCGTCCCCGAGAATCAGCGGGTACTCACCGTCGGTGACGGTGACGATCGGCCCGAAGTTCGCCAGGTAGACCCCGAAACCCAGGACCACCACCGCGATCTGTAGGTACAGCGGCAACTTACTCTCGGCGTCGCTGCCGGACTTGGCGAACGACGGGGTGGATGGTCCGTAGGAGCCTGGCGGCTGAGAAGGCTGGAAGCCGGGGTTCCCGGGCGAGTAGGTCATGACCTCTCCTGTGCTTGGGGGCAGGTGCCGGTGAGCGGTGCGGCGCGGTTCGATCATCCACGCTAGCGCACTCGCGGCCGGGCCCGGTGGGTCAACACCGCGCAAGAAAGGGACCCCCCGTTTGCCCACCGAACAGGAACACGTTCTAATCACGGATATGGATTACGGGCTTGTGTTGTTCACCAGTGACCGTGGTATTGCTCCGGCGGCGGCGGCCAAACTCGCTGATGATCATGGCTTCACCACGTTCTATGTGCCCGAGCACACCCACATCCCGGTGAAACGCCAGGCCGCGCATCCCACCACCGGAGACGAGTCACTGCCCGATGACCGGTATATGCGCACGCTGGACCCGTGGGTGAGCCTGGGAGCCGCATCTGCGGTGACCTCGCGGGTGCGGTTGTCCACCGCCGTGGCGTTGCCGGTCGAGCATGATCCGATCACGCTGGCCAAATCGATCGCCACCCTCGATCACCTCTCCGGTGGGCGGGTCAGCCTCGGGGTCGGGTTCGGCTGGAACACCGATGAACTGGCCGATCACGGGGTGCCGCCGGGGCGGCGGCGCACCATGCTGCGCGAATACCTCGAGGCGATGCGGGCGCTGTGGACCCAGGAGGAAGCCTCCTTCGAAGGCGAGTTCGTCAACTTCGGGCCGAGTTGGGCCTGGCCCAAACCGGTGCAGTCGCACATTCCGGTGCTGGTGGGTGCAGCCGGCACGGAGAAGAACTTCAAGTGGATCGCCCGCAGTGCGGACGGGTGGATCACCACGCCGCGTGATTTCGACATCGACGAACCGGTCAAGCTGCTGCAGGACACCTGGGCGGCCGCCGGTCGCGACGGGGCGCCGCAGATCGTGGCGCTGGACTTCAAGCCGGTTCCCGAGAAGCTGGCGCACTGGGCCGAGATCGGGGTCACCGAGACGCTGTTCGGCCTGCCCGACAAGCCCGAAGCCGAAGTCGCCGCCTACGTCGAACGCCTGGCCGGCAAGCTGGGGCTCAGTTCTTAGCGCAGCGAGCAGCGGTTGCCGTAGTCCAGGGCGCGCACCGTAATCGGCGTCCCCAGCGGTTCGCCGTCGGAGAGCAGCGCCACCAGATCGTCGTCCTCGGTGGTCGCCAGGAACCGGCTGCCGTCGGCGTCGAGCCGGCCGATGACGATCCCGGTCCGGGTCTCCCAGTCGTAGCGGACACTGTAGGTCTCGATGGTGGCCGGGCCGTCGGCGTGCTCAGTGACGGCCACGGCTGCGCCGCCATCGATGTGAGCCTGACGTTCGGCGCTGCGATCCGGTGTCCACGGGGCCGGGACGGCCGAGTACACCCCGACCGAGTACTTGCTCTGCATGCCGCCGTTGGCGCCGACGAACGCGAATTGCCCTGGGGCACTGCGGGCCGCGGCAACAGCCTCGGCGATGGCGTGCATCGAATAGTTGTTGCCGGCGCCGCCGAAGAACGGCAACCCGCCGGTCAGGGTCAGGCCGCGCGGGTCGTCGGCGGCCAGGCCGAAGGCGTCGCAGATGTTGAATACCGGCACCGGAAAGCAGCTGTAGAGATCCATCGCCGCGACGTCGTCGAAGCCGATCCCGGCCATCGCGAGCGCCTCGGTGGTGGCGGCCACCGCAGCCGGGTAGGCGCCCAGGTCGGGGCGTTCCAGCAGGCGCTGCTCGCGCATGTCGGCGTGCCCGTGCAGGTACACCCACCGGTCCTCCGGAACGCCCAGGCGCTGGGCCGCCTCCACCGACATCAGTAGCGCCGCCGCCCCCTGGTTGACCTGGTCGCGCGCCACCAGCAGCCGCGGGTAGGGGTCGCAGATCATCCGGTTGCTGGTGCTGATCGTGGTCAGCTCATCGACCGAGCGTTCTACCGGCGACGCCGAGAACGGGTTCTTCGCGGCGATCTTGGACATCGGGGCGAACAGTTCGCCCATCGACTGCAGATAGTCGGCGGTGCTGCGGCCCAGCCGGGCGCGGCGGGCGTTCTCCAGCAGGCCGTACTGCACCGGTGCGCCGGTGAGCCCGTGAATGACGGTGTAATGCTCGACGAACTCCTCCAGGCCGTAGCCGCGGTCTTCGAGCTGCCCGTCGATGGTCTCGCTGAAATCCGGCTTGTCGTCGGCTTTGGCGAAGTGGCGCAGCGTCGAGGTGGCGTCGGATCCGCATAGCAGCACTACGTCCGCGGCGCCGGCCACGATCTCGGCGGCGAACTCGCTGAGCAGCTTCTGCGGGCCTTGACCGCCCACCTTGTCCAGCACCGCCCGAGCCGGGTCCGCCCCGATCCGGCGGGCCACCGAGCGCGGGAAGTTGTTCGACTTGCCCAGCGGCGCAGGAGCTTTGGGGATCGAATTTTCGAACGCCCGGGTGGCCACCACCGCGTCGATGGCCTGGGCGACCCGCGCTGGATCGGCACCGGTGTCGGCCAGTGCGGCCTGCGCGGCGGCGGCGGCCAACTCCACCGGCGACATGGCGCGGTAGTCGGTGTCGTCGATGCGTTCGGCGGCCTGCCCGACGCCGACGACGACGGGCGTGCGCGGATCGATCATGGTGTCCTCTCACGGGACGACTGTGCCGTTTCGTACGCGACGCGCCGGGGCGGGCGTACGAAACGGCACAGTCGATGCCGACTTACAGGCTCTGCAGGATCTCGCGAGCCAGCGCCGCCGTGGCCGACGGAGTCTTGCCCACCTTCACACCGGCAGCCTCCAGGGCCTCCTGCTTGGCGGCCGCGGTGCCCGAGGAGCCGGACACGATGGCGCCGGCGTGGCCCATGGTCTTGCCCTCCGGAGCGGTGAAGCCGGCCACGTAGCCGACCACCGGCTTGGTGACGTTGGCCTTGATGTAGTCGGCAGCCCGCTCCTCGGCGTCGCCGCCGATCTCACCGATCATCACGATGACCTTGGTGGCGGGGTCCTTCTCGAAGGCCTCGATGGCGTCGATGTGGGTGGTGCCGATCACCGGGTCGCCGCCGATACCGATCGCGGTGGAGAACCCGAAGTCCCGCAGCTCGTACATCATCTGGTAGGTCAGCGTGCCGGACTTGGACACCAGGCCGATCGGCCCGGAGCCGCTGATGTTGGCCGGGGTGATCCCGACCAGGCACTCGCCCGGGGTGATGATTCCGGGACAGTTGGGACCGATGATCCGGGTCTTGGCGCCCTTCTCCACGTTGTAGGCCCAGGCATAGGCGCTGTCCTGCACCGGGATGCCCTCGGTGATGACCACCAGCAGGCCGATCTCGGCGTCGATGGCCTCGATCATCGCGTCCTTGGAGAACTTCGGCGGCACGAACGCGATCGACACGTCGGCACCGGTGGCCGCCATGGCCTCGGCCACCCCGCCGAACACCGGCAGCTTGATCATCCGGCCACCCTTGTCCTCGTGGGTGACGGTGGTGCCGGCCTTGCGGGCGTTGACGCCGCCGACGATCTGGGTGCCGGCCCGCAGCATCCGGGCGGTGTGGATGGTGGCCTCGCTGCCGGTGATGCCCTGGACGATGACCTTGCTGTCCTTGTTGACGAAGATCGACATGCTTATGCGTCCTTTCCGGCGTGCGCCAGCTCGGCGGCCTTGTCGGCGGCCTCGTCCATGGTGTCGACGAGGGTCACCAGCGGGTGGTTGGCTTCGGCCAGGATCGCCCGGCCCTCCTCGACGTTGTTGCCGTCGAGCCGGACCACCAGCGGCTTGGTCGCAGCGTCGCCGAGGATGCCCAGCGCCGCCACGATGCCGTTGGCCACCGCGTCGCACGCGGTGATGCCGCCGAACACGTTGACGAAGACACTCTTGACCTGCTTGTCGCCCAGGATGACGTCCAGGCCGGCGGCCATCACCTCGGCGGAGGCGCCGCCGCCGATGTCGAGGAAGTTGGCGGGCTTCACGCCGCCGTGCTTCTCACCGGCGTAGGCGGTGACGTCCAGGGTCGACATGACCAGACCGGCGCCGTTGCCGATGATGCCGACCTCGCCGTCGAGCTTGACGTAGTTCAGGTCGTGCTGCTTGGCCTTGATCTCCAGCGGGTCGGTGGCGTCCAGGTCGGCGAACTCGGCGTGGCCGGGCTGGCGGAACTCGGCGTTCCCGTCCAGGGTGACCTTGCCGTCCAGCGCCAGGATCTGGTCGTCGGGGGTGCGCACCAGCGGGTTGACCTCGACCAGGGTGGCGTCCTCGGCGACGAAGACCTCCCACAGCTTCTGGATGGTCACCGCGGCGGCGTCGAGCACCTCAGCGGGCAGGTGGCCCTGCTCGGCGATCGAGCGGGCGAACGCCAGGTCGACACCCTTGACCGCGTCGACGGGCACCTTGGCCAGCCGCTCCGGCTTGGTGGCGGCGACCTCTTCGATCTCCATGCCGCCCTCGACTGAGCACATGGCCAGGTAGGTGCGGTTGGAGCGGTCCAGCAGGAAGGAGATGTAGTACTCCTCGGCGATGTCGCTCGCCTCAGCGACCAGCAGCTTCTTGACGATGTGGCCCTTGATGTCCAGGCCGAGGATGTTCTGGGCGTGGGTGAACGCGTCGTCGGGGGTGGCGGCGTACTTGACGCCACCGGCCTTGCCGCGGCCGCCCACTTTGACCTGGGCCTTGACCATGACGGGCCGGCCGATCTCGGTGGCGATGGCTTTGGCGTCCTCAGCCGAGGTGGTTACCCGGCCGGGGGTGGTGGGCACGTTGTGCTTGGCGAACAGCTCCTTCGCCTGATACTCGAAAAGATCCATGGGCTCACTGTCTTATTACGGGTAGCCGGTAGGCCGGCACTGTCGGATTCAGGAGGATTTAACTCCCGAGGCACTGTATCGACCCCGCGGCGCGGTTCCGCCCTCCCATACCATCGCTGTGGCACATCTCACCGCCCGCAAAACGTGATTCGTTTCACATTAGTGGCCTTATTTGACCGATGGCTTGCCGACGGGGCGCGGAACTGGTTACCGTCACCAGGTCCAGGTCTTTATAACGTTCTGATTACGACCAGAGGATCTTCCAGGCTGATGCAGCACGGATCACCCATGCGCCCGGTTTCCGGCGGGGTCACCCCTCGCCATCGGAACGGCGTTGCGGCGGCTGGGACCCGGTCTTCGGTTCCGGGCCCCGCCGAGGTCACCGACATCATCCCGTTCAACGAGTTCGGACGGCTCGACGACACCCCCTTCGGCGACGCCGCATTTACCGGCGCTGCCTTCGATGGCTCGACTGAGGTGCTGCTGGCCCCGGAGCTGGACGACCTGACCGACACCGACAACATGCCGGTCCTGCAGCTGGCCTTCCCCCGCGGCGGCTACCCGGACGAGTACCTCTATCGCCCACCGCAGGAAGCAGCCGGGGCGCCGGGCGGCCTGCCTGTCCGGGGCGGAAAGCACCGCAGCCAGCCCACCAGCGCGGTCAGGAGCCGCGTGATGATCGCCGCGATGGCCGCCGGCGCGGCCGCCGCCGCCGCACACGCCGCCACCCACCCATCGGGCGACACCGTGAACCGGCCGGCCGTGCTGGCGGCCAGCAAGACGACGCTGAACGACGGCACCACCACCACTTCCAGCCGTGGCATGCAGATGATCACGGTCAAGGCCGCGGCCAACGTCGTCGTGCACAACGAAGAGCTGGCCAAGGGGGTGGCGTTCGCGCAGGAGCGCGCCGAGCGTGAGGCCCGGCTGCAGCGGCCGCTGTTCGTCGCACCCACTCAGGGCGCGTTCACCTCGAACTTCGGCTACCGCTGGGGCGTGCTGCACGCCGGCATCGACATCGCCAACGCCATCGGCACCCCGATCCTGGCGGCCTCCGACGGCGTGGTGATCGAGTCCGGCCCCAGCGCCGGCTACGGCATGCTGGTCAAGCTGCGCCATTCCGACGGCACCGTGACGCTCTACGGGCACATCAACCGGTCCCTGGTCAGCGTCGGCGAGCGCGTGATGGCCGGCGACCAGATCGCCGAGATGGGCAACCGCGGCTACTCCACCGGCCCGCACCTGCACTTCGAGGTGCTGCAGAACGGCACCAGCCGGATCGATCCGACCGCCTGGCTCGCCAAGCGCGGCATCAATTTCGCTTAACCTGGATTGGTGACCGACCGCCACCATCCGCCCACGGGTGCTCGGCCTTCCGGCGCCTCGGAAGCCGACCCGGCCAGCGCGCCCAGCCGCATCATCCGCCGGGCCCCTACCGGCGCCATCCCCGTCGTCACCGGCGCTGCGCGGATACCGCCGGCGATGCGGCCCGCCGAGATGGCGCCGCCGGAGCGGGTCCACTACTCATCGGCCGCGGTCCCGATCAGCGCCTGCGTGTTCGCCATCATCGGCTGCTGGGCCACGTCGGTGGTCTCCACCGACCTGATCGCCAGCTGGTGGCACACCGACCGACTGTTCTGCGTCGCGGTCGGCTTCCTGAGTCTGGTGTTCGCGGGGACGACGGTGTCCGGCGTGATCATGCTGCTGCTGCGACGCCCAATCGGCCGCTACCTGATCGCGGTCGGCGCGGTGGTGGCGCTGTTGACCTTCGGCAGCCTGTTCCTCGCGGGCGCCCGGGTACCGGGGATCGTGCACGTCATCCCGGTCATCCAGGTCGTCACCGTGGTGGCGGCCCTGCACCCGGCAACCAGACGGTGGCTGGGCGTTTAGAGCTTGGTCACCGGCGCGTGGTTGTGCATCAGCTTGACCCGCCCGGAACTGCCGAAGTCGATCAGCGACATCGCCGACTCCCCCACCCCGGAGACTTCCTCCACCCGGCCCAGGCCGTACTTGTCGTGCGATACCCGGTCCCCGGGCGCCAGCACCACCAGCGGCCGGTTGCCGGAGCGGCCCGGCGCCGGCCGCGGCGCGCCGAACCGGCCGGCGCCGCTGACCGGAGCGCTGGGTGACGCCGTGGCATCGGTGCGCCGCCAGTCGATGAGGTGCTGGGGGATCTCCCGCAGGAAGCGCGATTCCGGGTTCAGCATGGGCTGGCCCCACGACGAGCGCACCTTGGCCCGGCTCAAATAGAGCCGTTGCCGCGCCCGGGTCAGGCCGACGTAGGCCAGCCGGCGTTCCTCGGACAGCTCGCGGGCATCCCCGAGCGACCGCATGTGCGGGAACATGCCGTCCTCCCAGCCGGTGACGAACACCACCGGGAACTCCAGGCCCTTGGCGGTGTGCAGCGTCATCAGCGTGACCATGCCCGAACCGTGTTCGGGAATCTCGTCGGTGTCGGCGATCAGCGAGACCCGCTCCAAAAACGCGGCCAGCACCCCGGCGTCGGGGATGTCCTCTTCCTCGGGGATGACCTCCTGATCGGCCAGCGCGTTGGCCCGGTCGATGCTGAATTCGTGGGCGACGCTGACGAGTTCGTTGATGTTGTCCAGCCGGGCCAGATCTTGTGGATCGGTGGAGGATTCGAGCTCGGCGCGGTAGCCGGTGCGGTCGAGCACCAGCTCCACCAGGTTGCCGAGGTCGTCGTCGCAGGTGTTCAGGTGCGCCCGCAGCTCCTCGAGCATCGCCACAAAGGCGGCGATCGCGTTCTGCGAACGGCTGTTGAGCATCGGCACGCCACCCTCGGCGGCGGCCGTCAATGCGGCGGCGAAACCGGTGCCGGTGTTCTCGGCGTGCACCGACACGCACGCCTCGGCACGATCCCCGATGCCGCGGCGCGGGGTGTTGAGAATGCGCCGCAGACTGACCGCATCACCGGGGTTGTCCAGCACCCGTAGGTAGGCGATGATGTCGCGGATCTCTTTGCGTTCGTAAAAGCGCACGCCGCCAACGACTTTGTAGGGGATGCCGGCGCGGATGAACACCTCTTCCAGCGACCGTGACGCATTGTTGGTGCGGTAGAACACCGCGATGTCGCCGTAGTTGACGGTGCCGCCGTCGGCCAGGGCATCGATCTCCTGCGCCACGAACCGCGCCTCGTCGTGTTCGTTGTCGGCGACATAGCCGACGATCAGCTCGCCGTCACCGGCGTCGGTCCACAGCCGCTTCTCCCGCCGCCCGGAGTTACAGGCGATCACCGCATTGGCCGCCGACAGGATGTTCTGGGTGGAGCGGTAGTTCTGCTCCAGCAGCAGAGTCGTCGCGTCCGGGTAGTCGCGTTCGAAGTCCTCGATGTTGCGGATGGTGGCGCCGCGGAAGGCGTAGATCGACTGGTCGGCATCACCGACCACGCACAGCTCCGCCGGCGGCAGGTCCGGGTCGGCGGGGCCGCCTTCGACGGTGTGGCCGGCAAGCTCGCGCACCAGCACGTACTGCGCATGGTTGGTGTCCTGATACTCGTCGACCAGGATGTGCCGGAACCGGCGCCGGTAGTGCTGGGCGATCTCCGGGAAGGCCTGCAATATCGCCACGGTCTCGCCGATCAGGTCGTCGAAGTCCAGCGCATTGGCCGACCGCAGCCGGCGCTGGTATTCGGCGTACACCGCGGCCACCACCCGGCTCAGATCGTCGGAGTCCTCGGTGAGCTCGGCCAGCGCCCGCTCGGGGTCGATCAGTTCGTTCTTCAGGTTGGAGATGGCGGTGGCCAACAGCCGGGGTGAGTGCCGTTTGACGTCGAGGCCCATGTCGCGCCCGATCATCAACAGCAGCCGCCGCGAGTCGTCGGCGTCATAGATCGAGAAGTTGGAGTTCAGCCCGGGAACCACCGAGGCCTGGTTGCGCAGGATCCGCACGCAGGTGGAGTGGAACGTCGACACCCACATCGCGCGGGCGCGCGGGCCGACGAGCCCCACCACCCGCTCGCGCATCTCGGCGGCGGCCTTGTTGGTGAAGGTGATCGCCAGCACCTGCCCCACGCCGACGTCACGGGCGGCCAGTAGGTAGGCGATGCGCCGGGTGAGCACCGCGGTCTTGCCCGAGCCGGCCCCTGCGACGATCAGCAGCGGCGAGCCCTCGTGCAGCACGGCCTGGCGCTGCTGCGGGTTGAGCCCGTCGAGCAGGTGATCGGTTTGCGAAGTCGCATGCACTGTCATAACGCAACCCAACGTACCGCCGTACGGGGACACTCTTTGCGCTGGCACGGCCCTTAGTGGCAGACTCGGTTCGTGCTCGACATGCAGCGTCGATTTTTCTACGGGTACCGGTCAGCGGTGCCCGTGGTTTAGCTGCAACGCCAAGCCCCGCGGTCCGCTTCGCCGACCCGGGGCTCGTCTGTTGTGTGAGGCCGGATCGCCGATGGGACCAGAAAACACCAACAGCGAGAATCTGGAGTCCGAACCCATGACTGCCCAACCCCAACAGCTGCCCGACATCGATGAACTGCGCCATGAGATCGACCGGCTCGACGCCGAGATCCTGGCCGCGGTCAAGCGCCGCACCGAGGTGTCCCAGGAGATCGGCAGAGCCCGGATGGCCTCCGGCGGCACCCGACTGGTGCACAGCCGGGAAATGAAGGTGCTCGAGCGTTACAGCGAGCTCGGCCAGGACGGCAAGGACCTGGCGATGCTGCTGCTGCGGCTGGGCCGCGGGCGGCTCGGTCACTGATCAGCCCCGCGCCGGGGCTACTGTCGGGGAATGAGCTCGGTCCAACAGATCCCCGACATCACCGCCACCCCAGCCTGGGACGCGTTGCGCAAGCATCACCAGGCGATCGCCGACACCCACCTGCGTCAGCTCTTCGCCGACGATCCCGAGCGGGGCCAGAAGTTCACCGTCACCGTCGGTGACCTCTACATCGACTACAGCAAGCACCGCATCACCGAGGAGACGGTGGGCCTGCTGCTCGATCTGGCCCGGGCGGCCGGCCTCCAGGACCGGCGTGACGCGATGTTCGCCGGGGTGCACATCAACACCTCGGAGGATCGGGCGGTGCTGCACACCGCCTTACGGCTGCCGCGCAACGCCGACCTGAACGTCGACGGTCAAGACGTCGTCGCTGAGGTGCATGCGGTGCTCGACGCTATGGGCGACTTCACCGACCGGCTGCGCAGCGGGGAATGGACCGGCGCCACCGGGAAACGCATCGAGACCGTCGTCAACATCGGTATCGGCGGCTCGGACCTCGGCCCGGTGATGGTCGACCGGGCGTTGCGCCACTACGCCGACGCCGGGATCTCGGCCCGGTTCGTCTCCAACGTCGATCCGGCTGACCTGACCGCCAAGCTGGCCGGCCTGGATCCCGCTACCACGGTTTTCATCGTGGCCTCCAAGACGTTCTCGACGCTGGAGACACTGACCAACGCCACCGCCGCCCGGCGCTGGCTGACCGACGCCCTGGGCGATGCCGCGGTGTCGAAGCATTTCGTGGCGGTCTCCACCAACGCCGAGCGGGTGGCGCAGTTCGGCATCGACACCGCGAACATGTTCGGCTTCTGGGACTGGGTCGGCGGCCGATACTCGGTGGATTCGGCGATCGGGCTGTCGGTGATGGCGGTGATCGGCCGGGAGCGCTTCGCGGAGTTCCTGGCCGGCTTCCACATCGTCGACGAGCATTTCCGCACCGCGCCACTGGAATCCAACGCGCCTGCACTACTCGGCCTGATCGGGCTGTGGTACTCCAACTTCTTCGGCGCCCAGTCCCGCGCGGTGCTGCCCTACGCCAACGACCTGGACCGCTTCGCGGCGTATCTGCAGCAGCTCACCATGGAATCCAACGGCAAGTCGACCCGCGCCGACGGCACCCCGGTGACCACCGACACCGGCGAGATCTTTTGGGGTGAGCCGGGAACCAACGGCCAGCACGCGTTCTACCAGCTGCTGCACCAAGGCACCCGCCTGGTGCCGGCAGATTTCATCGGCTTCGCCCAACCCCTCGACGACCTGGCCACCGCCGACGGCACCGGCAGCATGCACGACCTGTTGATGAGCAACTTCTTCGCCCAAACCCAGGTGCTGGCGTTCGGCAAGACCGCCGAGGAGATCGCTGCGGAAGGCACGCCCGCAGATGTGGTGGCGCACAAGGTGATGCCGGGCAACCGGCCGAGCACCTCGATTCTGGCCACCCGGCTCACCCCGTCGGTGCTGGGCCAGCTGATCGCGCTCTACGAGCATCAGGTCTTCACCGAGGGCGTGGTGTGGGGCATCGACTCCTTCGACCAGTGGGGCGTGGAATTGGGCAAGACGCAGGCCAAGGCGCTGCTGCCGGTGCTGACCGACGACGCCTCCCCCCAACCGCAGACCGACAGCTCCACCGACGCACTGGTGCGCCGCTACCGGGTGGAGCGCGGCCGGGCGATGTAGCGCCTCGGCTTTTCTCTCGGCCTGACTTTTTACCCGTGACCGGGCCGGGCGGTGTCTGAAGCGGCGCGGCCGAGATGCCCGGCCGCGCTTCGTTCTTTAGGCTTCGCGCCATGCTGATGGCATCCGGTGTTGGGCGCTGTTGTCGCTGACTCCTCGTCGACCGGCTTGGTCGCGAGCTCAGACCTGACACTTCGTGGTCACCCTCGGCAGTGACCCGTGCCGAAGATCTCCGGCATTGGAAGGCCCGCATGTACTTGTCCCCCGAACCCGGTGGAGCGACGCTCGACGCCGCGATCTCCGGCGGAGCTCTCCGGCACGCCGCCGTCAGGAGACTCGCCGCGGCGGTAAACGCAGCGGCACCCCGGCGCACCATGGTCACGCCGCTTCGCATCGGCGTAACGACGCTGTGGCTGTCGGTCATAGTGCTGCTGCCGTTGGCCGCGATCGTCTGGCAAGCAGCGGGCCGGGGCTGGCACGGGTTCTGGCTGGCCGTCACCTCGCACGCGGCGCTGGAATCCTTCCGGGTCACGCTGACCAGCGCGGTGCTGGTGACCGCGCTCGACGTGGTCTTCGGCCTGGCCACCGCGTGGGTGTTGGTGCGTGATGACTTCCTCGGGAAAGGTCTGGTCGATGCGTTGATCGACCTGCCGTTCGCGCTGCCGACGATCGTCACCAGCCTGGTGATGCTGGCGCTGTACGGCAACGCCAGCCCGGTCGGTATTCACTTGCAGCACACGCCGTCCGGGGTGGTGATGGCGTTGGCCTTCGTCACCTTGCCCTTGGTGGTGCGCGCCGTCCAGCCGGTGCTGCTGGAGCTCGATCGAGACGCTGAAGAGGCGGCCGCGTCACTGGGCGCTACCCGGCTGACCACCTTCCGGCTGGTGCTACTGCCGTCGCTGTGGCCCGCATTGTTGACCGGGACCGGCCTTGCGTTCTCGCGCTGCCTCGGGGAATTCGGCTCGGTCGTGACGATCGGCGGCGCTGTTCCCGGCAGGACCGAAGTGTCATCGCAGTGGATACGCGCACTGATCGAGAATGACGATCGCACCAGCGCAGCCGCGATATCGATTGTGTTACTGGCGGTCTCGTTCGCCGTGCTGGTGGTGCTGCGGACGGTGGGCGGGCGTGCCGCCAAACGGGAAGAGGAGGACGGGTGACGGCGCGGTTCGAGCGGCGCCACCTGCTTCGGGGCGCCGTGTTGGCCTACATCGGCGTGATGCTGATCGCTCCGGTATCGGTGATCCTGTACCGGACATTTCGGCCCGGCCTCGGTCATTTTTGGGCCTGGGTGAGCACCCCGGCGGCCATCTCGGCGCTGAAACTGTCCCTGCTGCTGGTCGGCATCGTGGTCCCGCTGAATGCATTGTTTGGCGTGGTCGCATCGATCCTGTTGGTGCGCAACAGGTTTTGGGGACGGTCGGCATTGCAGGCGGTCATTGATCTTCCGTTCGCGGTCTCGCCGATCATTGTGGGGGTCGCGCTGATCGCGCTGTGGGGTTCGTCCGGGGCCTTGGGCTTTGTCGAGAACCATCTCGGATTCAAGATCATCTTCGGGCTGCCCGGGATGGTGCTGGCCAGCATCTTCGTCACGCTGCCGTTCGTCGTGCGCGAGGTCCAGCCGGTGCTCATGGAGGTCGGCATCGAACAGGAACAGGCGGCGGCCACGCTGGGAGCGAATTCGTGGCAGACGCTGTGGCGGATCACGCTGCCGTCGATCCGCTGGGGCCTGACGTATGGCGTCGTGCTGACCACCGCGCGCACGCTCGGTGAGTTCGGTGCCGTCATCATGGTGTCGTCGAATCTGCCGGGCGGTTCGCAGACTCTGACCTTGTTGGTGAACGACCGCTACCACCGCGGCGCCGAGTACGGCGCCTACGCGCTGTCCACGCTGCTGATGGGTGTCGCCGTGGCGTTCTTGATCGCGAAGACGATGCTGCTGGCGTACCGCAACAGAACCAGGGCGCTGGACTGGCTCAGGCGAAGCGTTTGGTGAACCGCGGCGGCAGCCGGCGCATCACCCACACCATCGGCGCCCACGGCCACGGCGGCACCACCGCGCGGCCGGTTTCGCGTTCGATCGCGCGCACCATCGCCTTGACCCCGGATTCGTTGTCCACCATCAACATCGTCGACGCCGACTTGGCCGTCATCTCCGATTCGATATAACCCGGCTCCAGCACCGTGACCTTGATCGGGCCACCGGCGTACTCGGCGCGCAGCGATTCACCCAGCGACGACACCCCGGCCTTGCTGGCGGCGTAGGCCGCCTTGACACCGGGAACGCCCTTGTTGCCCAGCACCGAGGAGATCAGCACCAGGTGCCCGCCGCCCGCGGCGTTGAACATCTCGATTGCCGTCTCGATCTGCACCAGCGCGGCGACCAGATTGGTCTCGATGGTGGCCTTGTTGGCCCACAACTTGCCGGAACCCAGGCGGGCGCCCTTGCCGATACCGGCATTGACGACGACGCGATCGATTCCGCCGAGCTCAGCGGCGAGCTGGGCGAACACCTTGGGCACCTCATCATGGTCGTTGACGTCGAGCGCGGCCACCGCGATCCGGACGCCGGGATGCTGCTGCGTCAGTTCGTCTTTGAGTTCCTCAAGGCGATCGACGCGGCGCGCGCACAGGGCCAGGTCACGCCCACGCGCGGCAAACGCGCGGGCCATGCCGGCGCCCAGGCCGGAGCTGGCCCCGGTGATGAGGATCTTCTGACGGGTCACCCGGGCAGCCTACTTGAGCAAACGCGACATGCGCCGGTCCGCGAGCACCTTGCCGCCGGTCTGACACGTCGGGCAGTACTGGAAGGACTTGTCGGCGAACGACACCTCCCGCACCGTATCGCCGCAGACCGGGCAGGGCAGCCCGGTGCGGGCATGCACCCGCAGCCCGGAGCGCTTCTCGCCCTTGAGCGTCGCGGCCTGTTGGCCGACCGAACGGGTCACCGCGTCGGTCAGCACAGACTGCATCGCCTCGTGCAGCGCGGCCAGCTGCGCATCGGAGAGCTTGGCCGCGGTGGCGAACGGCGAAATCCGTGCGGTGTGCAGGATCTCGTCGCTGTAGGCGTTGCCGACTCCGGCGATCACCTTCTGATCAGTGATGACGGTCTTGATGCGTCCGGTATTGCCGGCCAGCAGCCCGCCCAGCGCGTCGCGCGTCACCTCCAACGCATCTGGACCCAGCGCGGCGATGCCCGGCACCTTGGCCGGGTCGTCGACGAGCCAGACCGCCAGCCGCTTCTGGGTCCCGGCCTCGGTGAGGTCGAAGCCGGGCGCCTGCCCCGGGGCGCCCAGGTGCACGCGCAGTGCGATCGGCCCCTTTCCGGGCCGCAGCGGCGCCGGCGCCAGCTTGTCCGACCAGCGCAGCCAGCCCGCCCGGGACAGGTGCGCGATCAGGAACAGTTCGCCGGCCTGCAGCCCGAGGTACTTGCCCCAACGCTGTGCGCCGGTGACCGTCTGATCGTGCAACGCCGCCAGCGGCGGGTCGAAGGTCTTGAGCACCGACAGCGCCACCACGTCGACGCGGCCGACCTGGCGGCCGACGGCATGCCTGCGCAGGTGGTCGGCGAGCGCTTCGACTTCGGGCAGTTCCGGCATGCGCTTGAGTCTGCCTGGTTACCGGGTGATGCGCCGGGCGTCGCGCAGCACCAGCGACAGCACCCAGCTCACCAGGGACAGCACGATGGCGGCCCAGATCGCGTCCCACCAGAAATCGGCGATGTAGAGCCCCCAGTGCTTGGCGGTTTTGTCCGTGATCCACGCGGTGATCATGAGCATCAACGCATTCACCACGATGTGGAACAGGCCCAGGGTGAGGATGTACAGCGGGATCGACAGCAGCTGCACCACCGGTTTGATGAACGCGTTGACCAGCCCGAAGATCAACGCGATGACGAAGATGATGCCCACCCGCTGCAGAGTGGTGTCACCACCGATGATCTCCACCCCCGGAACGATCTGGGTGACGATCCACAGCGCGAATCCGGTCAGCGCAGCACGAAGCACGAAGGCGGCCATAGGCAGATCTTGCCACCGGGCCGCGCCCCGGCGACGACACTCACACCGGACCGCAAGTACCCGGTACCGTAGGTATTGACTTGTTTGGTGGCGGCTCCTAGCTTCGTGGGAACCGACGCGAGAAGGGATTCTGCGATGACCACTGCCATGCGGCCGAGCGGACCTACCCGGGAGGACTTCGCCGAACGCCTGTTGAAGGGCTCGGTGAAGAAGTCTTACGCCCCAGTTGTCGACATCGACTGGGACGCCCCGATCGACCCGGACAAGTTCTTCCTGCCGCCGCGGATGTGCACCCTGTACGGCACACCGCTGTGGGAGGCGATGACCCGCGAGCAGCAGATCGAGATGTCGCGCCAGGAGCTGGTCAACGTGCTGTCGGCGGGCGTTTGGTTCGAGAACATCCTCAACCAGGCGCTGCTGCGCGACATGATGCACAAGAACCCCACCTCGCACACCACCCACTACTCGCTGACCGAGCTCGGTGACGAGACCCGGCACATGCTGATGTTCGGCAAGACCATCGACCGGATCGGCGGCGTGCCGGTGCGCCCGAAGCTCTACCAGCGCATCATCATCAACTCACTGCCGTTCCTGTTCCGCGGCAGCATCCTGTGGGGCGCCGCCCTGGTCGGCGAGGAGATCTTCGACGCCCTGCAACGCCAGATCCTCGACGACCCGGACCTGCAGCCGATCGTCCGGCGGGTGATGCGCATCCATGTCACCGAGGAAGCCCGGCACATCCAGTACGCGCGCGACGGCCTGCGGCGCAGTGTCCCGGCGATGCCGCGCTACCGCCGCGCCCTGCTGGCAAACCTGCAGGGCGTGGGCGGACCGTTCTACCGCCATCTGTTCACCCTGCCGATCGTCTACAACCGGGTCGGGCTGGACGGCCGCGAAGCCCGCCGGGTGGCGCGGGCCAATCCGAACTTCCACGCCGCTTGCCGGTCGTCGTTCGCTCCGCTGGCCGCCTTCTTCACCGAAGTCGGCCTGATGGGCCGGCTGGCCCGGCGGATGTGGCGGCGGGCCGGCTTCCTGTGACCGGCATCCACGACGTGGTCGTGCTGGGCGACCCGGCACGGCTTCATGGGCTGCTGGCCGGCGCGCGCGTCGTCGCCGCGCCCGCGTCCACCCGATTCGACAGCGCCCACGAGACGTGGGCGGTGAGCACCCCCGAGGGTGAGGTACTGACCGCGCGGGTCCTCATCGATGCCACTGCCTCGCGTGACGACGTCGTCGCTGCACACGGGACGCCCAACCGGTTCCGGATCCCGGGACCGCACACCCGCCGGCAGGCCCGATACGTGGCCCGGATCGTCGACGTCATGCAGCGCAGCGGCGCCGGCCGCATCGAATCCCGCTCTCCCCGGCTGCGCGTGCACCGGCTGCTGCCGACCCGCGGGGCTTCGCGGTTCTTTATCACCGGCTCCGTAGCCGTTGATGACGAGCTTTACGACGGGCCGGCTGTGCTCACCCACAACGGCAAGGACTACCCGACCCGGGTGCGGCTGGCGGGCCACTTCGACCCAATCGACGGCCAATACCATTGGCAGGGAATGTTTTTCACCGATCTCGCGGGCGCAAATGTCACCGGCTCCAAGGTCAGCATCCGGATCGGCGAACACAGCGCGCAGGGACGCGTCGCGGAGCGGACGCCGTGGGGCACCCTGACGGTGGCCGGCGCGGCCGGATATCCTCCGTATCCCCTGGAGGACCCCGAAGAACTGCGAATCGCGATGCCGCCTTCGGTCTAAGCTCCTGGAGAGTACGCCCAGCGACCAGCGAGGAGACGACGTGCGGTTCACCTATGCCGAGGCGATGACCGACCCGAGCTACTACATTCCGCTCGCCAAAGCCGCCGAGGCAGCCGGCTACCACAGCATGTCGATCCCGGACAGCATCGCCTACCCCTTCGAGTCGGACTCGAAGTATCCCTACACCCCGGACGGCAACCGCGAGTTCCTCGACGGCAAGGCCTTCATCGAGACCTTCGTGTTGATGGCGGCGCTGGGCGCGGTCACCAGCACGTTGCGGTTCACACCGTTCGTGGTCAAGCTGCCGATCCGCCCGCCGGCCTTGGTGGCCAAGCAGGCCGGTTCGCTGGCCGCGATGATCGGCGACCGGCTCAGCCTGGGCGTCGGCACCAGCCCCTGGCCGGAGGACTACGAGCTGATGGGGGTGCCGTTCGCCCGGCGTGGCAAACGGATGGACGAGTGCATCGAGATCATCCGGGGGCTCACCACCGGCGACTACTTCGAGTTCCACGGCGAGTTCTACGACATCCCCAAAACCAAGATGACCCCGGCGCCGGCGCAGCCCATTCCGATCCTGATCGGTGGCCACGCCGATGCCGCGCTGCGCCGGGCTGCGCGCAACGACGGCTGGATGCACGGCGGCGGCGACCCGGCCGAGCTCGACGGCTTGATCGCCCGGCTCAAGCAACTGCGCGAGGAGGAGGGCCGTACCGGTCCGTTCGAGATCCACGTGATCTCGGTGGACGGGTTCACCCTCGACGGCATCAAGCGCCTGGAGGACAAGGGCGTCACCGACGTCATCGTGGGCTTCCGGGTGCCCTACATCGTCGGGCCCGACACCGAACCGCTGGACGACAAGATCCGCAACCTGGAGCGCTTCGCCGAACACGTCATCGCCAAGGCGGGGTGACCGCGATCACATGCGCGCTCGCGCGTGTGCAGCGTCACTGTGTCGGTGGGAAACATTTCGGCGCCCCGGGCGTTGACTGACCGTGTGCGCTGATCGCCGATCGGCGGTCGAGTACTGCAGCTCTCGTCGCGCGACCTGCGGGAGGTATTGATGACTACGCAGACTTGCCTGCCGGCTCAGCAGCCGCGAGGTGGCCACGGCGACTATCAACGCGCGGTTCACCTGCAGCGCGCCGCCGCGAGTGAGGCGGCCCAGAGCGATGCCCGTCGCCAGTGGATCCGCGCCGCCACGCAGTGCTGATCGACGCGATCCGGCACCTTTTGCCGCGAATCCCTCCGGACCGTAAGTAACTCGTTTACTCTTCTCAGACGCACCTCAGAAATTACTCGCGTCCTGGGAAGGGTTTGCCGAGATGGCTGGTCACCGCAGCAAGGTCGTGGGCACCAAAGTTGCCGCAGTAGCCGCATTCCTGACGGTAGTCCCGCTGGCCCCACCGGCGCACGCCGACATCGACGACATGATGGACGTGCTGTTCGCGCCGTTTGTCACCGCCGCCGGCACCCTCGACGGCGACGCCGTGTTCGACTCATCCGCGTGGGATACCTTCCTGTCCTCCGCCCACTGGGACGCGGCACTGGCCGCGCTCGCCGAACCGGGCCCCGGGGTGGGATTCGACTTCTACACGGGGCTGCACGACCTCGCCGAGAAGTGGATCGACAGTGAGATCGGCGGCCAGGTCAACGGCGTCATCAACCAGCTGTTCGGATCGACCGTCATCGGAAACGGCGCCGACGGCACCGAAGCCCACCCCGACGGCGGCCCTGGCGGCTGGCTGTTCGGTGACGGCGGCGCGGGCTGGAACAGCACCACCGAGGGTGTGGCCGGCGGCCACGGCGGCGCCGCCGGGCTCTTCGGCAACGGCGGCGACGGCGGCGACGGGGGTGCCGGGGCCGCCGGCGGTGACGGCGGTGCCGGTGGCTGGCTGATGGGCAACGGCGGCCACGGCGGCGACGCCGGCAACGGCGACACCGCCAGCGGTCTGCCGGCCCTCGGCGGGGCCGGCGGCAACCCCGGACTGTGGTACGGAACCCACGGCGCGGCAGGTCATTTCGGTGCACTGACGAGCGGTATCACCGGGACGGTCGCGCCGCCGGTCGAGGTGTCCAACGGGTGGCTCACCAACGGCGCCGGCCAGGTCGTCATGTTGCACGGGCTCAACCAGGTCTACAAGATCCCGCCGTATGAACCGTCGGCCGACGGGTTCAGCGACGACGACGCCGCGTTCCTGGCGGCCAACGGCTTCAACGCGGTGCGCCTGGGGGTCATCTGGTCCGCGGTGGAACCGCAGCCCGGCGTCATCGACTACGACTACCTGGCCTCGATCCAGCAGACCGTGCAGATCCTGGCCCAGCACAAGATCGTCGCGATCCTCGACATGCACCAGGACCTCTACAACGAGGAGTTCGGCGGCGAAGGCGCACCCGCGTGGGCGACCGACGGTGGTGGCCTACCCAACCCCGACATGGGCTTCCCGGGCAACTACTTCCTCAACCCGGCGCAGAACCACGCCTGGGATGCGTTCTGGGGCAACGCCAAAGCTCCCGACGGCGTTGGCCTGCTGAACCACTACGCGCAGACCTGGCAGGCGGTCGCCAACTACTTCAAGGGCGACGCCAACGTCGCCGGCTACGAAATCATGAACGAGCCGTGGGCGGGGAGCAACTGGTTGGGCAGCCTGTTGGGCAACCCGTACTTCGAGGGCCAGCAGCTGACCCCGTTCTACAACCAGATCGACGCGGCGATCCGCTCCGTCGACCCGAACAAGACGGTGTTCTTCGAGCCCACCACCCTCTTCGGCAGCCTGCCGGTGCCGACCCACCTGGGCACGGTGGACGACGAGAACTCGGTCTTCTCCTTCCACAGCTACTGCATCACGACGTCGTTGTTCCCCGATCTGAGCTTCGGCTGCGATCTGAACGCCGACGCCGTGTTCGCCAACGCGGCCGATTACGCACAGGCGCACAACATCCCGGCGTTGCTGACCGAATTCGGCGCCACCAACACCATCCCGACCATCACCGCCAGCATGCAGGCCGCCAACAAGTACCTGTGGGGCTGGACCGAGTGGGCCTACACCGGCAACGACATCACCAGCGCCTCACCCAACGGCCAGGCGCTGGTGATCGACCCGAGCAAGCCGCTGATCGGCGACAACGTCAACTTCGACAAGCTGATCGCGCTGTCCGAGCCCTACCCGCAACTGATCTCGGGCACCCCGACGTCGCTGTCGTTCGACAATGGTGTCTTCTCGTTCAGCTACTCCACCGACCACGCCGACGGCTCGGGTGCGTTCGGCGCCGGTTCGGTGACCACCATCTCGGTGCCGGGAGATCAGTACCCGAACGGCTACACGGTGAGCGTCACCGGTGGGCACGTCACCTCCGGCGCAGGCGCCTCGGTGCTGACCATCGCTTCGGACTCCGGCGCCGCCACGGTGACCGTGACGATCACCCCGAAGGCTTAGGCCGGGGACGCTCGGCCAGGGGCAGCGGCGGGGCGCTGGCGCGCACGGTCTGGCGCACCTCGCCGAGGCCCTGCACCTGCAGCGTCACCACGTCCCCGTCGCGCAACCAGCCCGGAAACGCTTGCGGGGCCACGGGATCGAGGTGCTCGAGGAGCGTGCAGGTCGGAACCGTACCGGAGCCGAAGACGTCGCCGGGAATCAGCGGCACCCCGCGTGAGGCGTAGCTGATGATCTCGCCGAAGCTCCAGTCCATGGTCCCGGTCGACCCGATGCCGACGATCACGTCGTTGACGATCGCGGTGGCATGCAGGCTCAGCCGGCCGTCGCGGCGATACGGTTCGAGCTCGTCAGGAGTGACCAGGAACGGCCCCAGCGTGACACCACTGTCCTTGCCCTTGCCCTGACCGATCGCCAGCACGCCCTCGCGGGCTTGCAGGTCGCGCGCCGACCAGTCGTTGAAGATGGTGTAGCCGATGATGGCTTGCTCGGCTTCGGCCACCGACAGGTTCGCTCCCGGCGTGCCGATGACGGCGGCGACCTCCAGCTCGAAGTCCTGGCAGGCACTTCCGGGCGCTGCCGGCGCGTCATCGTAGGGACCCAGAACCGTTGCCGGGCAGGCGAAGTAGAAGGCCGGTATCTGATACCAGGTGTCGTCGAGCACCGGGCTGCGCCCGGTCGCGGCCAGGCAGTTACGCATGTGGTCCAAGAAGCACAGGCTGTCGCGGATCGAAGGCGGACGCGGGATCGGCGCCATCAGCGCCGCCTGGTCGAGCCGCACCGTCGCCGACGGCGCGTTCAACGCTCGCTCGCCGGCGTCGCGCAGCCCGTCCGGGCCGAGCCGGATCAGGTCCAGCAGGGTCGTTCCGGGCGCCGCGGCGTGGATCACCTCGCCGTGCAGCACCCCGGTCCGTTCGCCGTCCTCGCTTCGATAGGTCACCCAGCGCACCGGTCAATCCTCACTTACCACCTCCGCGGGCGTCTTGTCGGGCCGCAAGCCGCGCCAGCTGGGTTGGCGCAGCCGGCCGTCGTCCGTCCGCTCGCTGTAGCGCACCTCCCCCACCAGCGTCGGTCGAACGAAGGTGACGCCCTTGGCATCGGCGCGAGGCAGCGGCGCGTGGAAGGGCGATTCATCCGTGGGCGTCAGCTTCTTCTGCAACGCTGCCAGCGCGCGGTCGGTGAACCCGGTGCCGACGCGCCCCACAAACCGCAGGCCGTCGGCAGCCGGGATACCCATCAGCAGCGACCCGATCCCCCCACCGCGAGCACCCTCACCGGCCCGCCAGCCGCCGATCACCACTTCCTGGGTTCGCCAGTATTTGTCCTTGACCCACGCCGGCGACCGGCGGCCCGGCTGGTAGGCCGAGTCCCATTTCTTGGCCACCACGCCTTCCCAGCCCAGCCGGCGGGACCGCTCGAGCGCCTCGGCGCCGTCGGCGGCCAACAGGTCTTTGACCACCAAACCGGTTCCCTGCGCGAGCGTTTCCAACAGGCGGCGACGGTCCCGATACGCCACGCGCAGCAGCGGACGACCATCGAGGAAGAGCAGATCGAAGGCCCAGTACTGAACCCGCGCGGAGCGGGCGCTGTTCTGCATCGCGGCGAAGCTGGGCACGCCAGCGTCATCGAGGGCGACGATTTCGCCGTCCAACACCAGGTGATGCTCGGTGAGGTCGGCGGCCAGCGACCGCAGCTGCGGGTACTGGCCGGTGACGTCGCGTCCACTGCGCGCACGCAACCGCACCCGGCCCCGGTCGGCCTCCACCAGCAGCCGGTAGCCGTCCCACTTGCCCTCGAAGGCCCAGTCGTCGGGGTTCAGCTTGCTCACCGACCCGTGGGTGGCCAGCATCGGCGCCAGCTGAGTGAACGAGAACGCCTGCTGGTCCTTCATCCGGTGCGCCAGCCACTGGTCGCCCTTGGTCTGGATCAGCGCATAGCGCCCGGAGATCCGGCTGCCCTGCAGTACGACGATGACCTCGCCTTTCTCGGCGGTGTCGTCGAACTTCTTGGCCACGTAGCTGCCCGAATCCCAGATCCGCACCGTGCCGGCGCCGTACTCGCCCTTGGGGATGGTGCCCTCGAAGCTGCCGTACTCCAGCGGATGGTCCTCGGTGCGCACCGCGAGATGGTTGACCGATGGTGTATCGGGCAGGTTCTTGGGCACCGCCCAGCTCACCAGCACGCCGTCGCGCTCCAGCCGGAAGTCGTAGTGCAACCGACGGGCATGGTGCTCCTGGATGACGAAACTGTTGCCTTCGCCTGGCGCCGGCGCTGCGGCCGGCACCGGTTCGGGCGTCTTGGCGGCGTCCCGCTTGGCCCGATATGCGGTAAGCCGGTCTGGCTGGCGCAGCGGGGGATCCAACCCGGCCAACAGATCGCCGTCGCGGGCCACGCGCGCCAGCACCTCGTCGTAGCGCAGCTGGCCCAGGTCCGGGTCGTCGAGCTCTGCCCAGGTGCGCGGGGCGGCGACCGTCGGATGCTCGCGGCCGCGCAGCGAATACGGCGCGATGGTGGTCTTCGCGGCATTGTTCTGGCTCCAGTCCACGAAGACCTTGCCGGCCCGCAGCTTCTTGGCCATGGTCGCCGTCACCAACTTCGGCATAGCGCTTTCCAGTTGCTGCGCAACGCGTTTGGCTACCGCGGCGGCGCCGGTGCTGCTCACCGGGCGTTCCAGGGTGGTATAGAGGTGTAGCCCCTTGCTGCCGCTGGTGAGCGGGAACACGGTCAGGCCCAGGTCGTCCATCAGTTCGCGGATGGCTCGCGCCACCGCGGCGAGTTGGCTCATCGTCACGCCGTCGCCGGGATCCAGGTCGAACACCAGCCGTGTTGCCAGGCCCGGCTTGAGCACCTCCCCACCGCGTGTCCACTCGGCTTCGAAACGCCACTGCGGCACGTGCACTTCCAGCGCGGCCTGCTGGGCGATCCAGGCCAGGCCGTCGAGGTCGTCGATGATCGGATAGGCGGTGGTGCCGGAGCGGTGCTGCACCTCGGCGCGGCGCAGCCACGCCGGCGCCGAGCCGGCGAGCTGCTTTTCGAAGAAGGAGCCCTGTTCGACACCGTTGGGCCAGCGTTTGCGGGTCGCCGGGCGCCCGGCGATGTGCGGCAGCATCACCTCGGCGATGCGCGTGTAGTAGTCGAAGACGTCGGCTTTGGTGGTGCCCGTAGCGGGGTAGAGCACCTTGTCGGCGTTGGTCAGTTTCACCCGGGTCTTGGAGGACGCAGCGCCCATGCTGCCAACTTACGTCGCGGCCACGTCGTCTCAATACCGGTTATGGGCACTCCGGCGTGGGCATACTGGCCCCATGCGTTCCATCTGGAAGGGTTCGATCGCATTCGGTCTGGTCAACGTCCCGGTGAAGGTCTATAGCGCCACCGAGGACCACGACATCAAGTTCCGTCAGGTGCACGCCAAGGACCACGGCCGGATCCGCTACCGGCGGGTGTGCGAGGAGTGCGGCGAAGTCGTCGACTACGCCGACATCGCCCGCGCCTATGAGTCCGACGACGGCCGGATGGTCGTGATCACCGACGACGACCTGGCGAACCTGCCCGAGGAGCGCGACCATGAGATCGCGGTGCTGGAGTTCGTGCCGGCCAGCGATCTGGACCCGATGCTCTATGACCGCTCCTATTTTCTGGAGCCGGCGACGAAATCGATCAAATCCTATGTGCTGCTGGCCAAGACGCTGGCCGAAACCGACCGGGTGGCTATCGTTCATTTCACGCTGCGTAACAAGACCCGGCTGGCCGCGTTGCGGGTCAAAGACTTCTCCAAGCGTGACGTGATGATGGTGCACACCCTGTTGTGGCCCGACGAGATTCGCGATCCCGACTTCCCCGCGCTGGACACCAAGGTGGAGATCAAGCCTGCCGAGCTGAAGATGGCCGGACAGGTGGTCGAGTCGATGGCTGACGACTTCGATCCCGATCGCTACCACGACACCTACCAGGAGCAGCTGCACGAGCTGATCGAGGCCAAACTGGAAGGCGACGAGGCCTTCACGCCTGAGGAGCGGCCCGCCGAACTCGACGCCACCGAAGACGTCTCCGACCTGCTGGCCAAGCTGGAGGCCAGCGTGAAGAAGCGCTCAGCCGCCAAGAAGGCGCCGGCCAAAAAGGCGCAGGCTAAGAAGGCTCCGGCGAAGAAGGCTCCGGCCAAGAAGGCCGCGGCGAAGTAACACTTGTGGCCGCCGGCGCGGGCCGCTGGCGCACCCGTTGCGGCCACCAGAACCAGCGCCCGAGCAAGGCGGCGATGCTCGGCGTCATGAACGACCGCACGATCAACGTGTCGAACAGCAGCCCGAGTGCGATCGTGGTCCCGATCTGGCCGAGAATCCGCAGGTCACTGAAGATGAACGAGGCCATGGTGGCGGCGAACACCAGCCCGGCGGCAGTCACCACCGAACCCGTCCCGCCCATCGCCCGGATGATGCCGGTCTTCAAGCCGGCGCCGATCTCCTCGGAGAACCGCGAGATCAGCAGCAGGTTGTAGTCCGAGCCCACCGCCAGCAGCAGGATGACCGCCAGCGCCAGCACGATCCAGTACAGCTGAATGCCGAACAGGTACTGCCACACCAGCACCGACAGCCCGAATGAGGCGCCCAGCGAGAGCGCCACCGTGCCGACGATGACGATCGCGGCGACCAGGCTGCGGGTGATGATCATCATGATCAGCAGGATCAGGCTCAGCGCGGCGATCCCGGCGATCAGCAGGTCATAGCGGGCCGCGTCGGCGATGTCCTTGTAGGTGGAGGCGGTGCCCGCCAGGTAGATGTGCGACCCCTGCAGCGGGGTGCCCTTGACCGCTTCTTTCGCGGCGTCGCGGATCTTGTCGATGTGGGCGATGCCTTCCGGGGTCGCCGGGTCGCCCTCGTGGGTGATGATCATCTGCGCGGCTTTGCCATCCGGCGACAGGAACAACTTCATCCCGCGTTTGAACTCGGGATTGTCGAACGCCTCGGGCGGCAGGTAGAACGAGTCGTCGTTCTTGGCTTCGTCGAAGGCCTGGCCCATGGCGGCCGGATTGTCGTTCGCGGCCGCGGACTGGTCGCTGATCCCGGAGTTGGTGGCGTAATTGTTCAATGCCAGGTCGCGGTTGACCTGCTGGCTTTCGATCTGGGAGGGGATCAACTCCACCAGCTGTGGTTGCAACGCGTCCAATTGGTCGAAGGCCGTAGTGAGCTGTTCGAGCTTTTCGCTGAGTTTGTCGATGCCGTCCTGCAGGTCGAACACGTTGCGCAACGCCGCGCACACCGGGATGTCGAAGCAATGCGGTTCCCAATAGAAGTAGCTGCGGATCGGCCGGAAGAAGTCGTCGAAGTTCGCGATCTGGTCACGCAGTTCGTTGGTGAGGGCGACGGTGTCGTGAAAGCTCTGCGTTTGGGTGTGGGTGGCATCGGCAAGCTGCTGCTGCAGCGCGTACTGCTGCTGCAGGATTTGGATCGACTTCTCCGCTTCAGCTGCCTGCTTGAGCAGGTCGGCCGCCCGGTCCATCTGATACTTGAGGTTCTGGGTCTGGGCGACGCTGCCCTGGCCGACCGCAAACGGTATCGAGGTGTGCTTGAGCGGTGTGCCCAACGGCCGCGTAATCGATTGCACCTTGGCGATGCCCGGTGTGTGGAACACCGCCTTGGCGACCCGCTCCAACACCAGGAACGACGCCGGGTTGCGCAGATCGTGGTCCGATTCGATCATCAGCAGCTCCGGGTTCAGCCGGGCCTGGGAGAAGTGCCGTTCGGCGGCCGCGTAGCCGATATTGGCCGGGGCGCGGTCGGGCATGTACTCGCGGGCGTCGTAGCTGGTCTTGTAACCCGGCAGGGCGAGCAGACCGATCAGGGCGACCCCGCAAGCCACCACCAGAATGGGCCCGGGCCAGCGGACGATGGCGGCGCCGATCCGTCGCCAGCTGCGCGTTCGCATCGCCCGGGTCGGTTCGAAACGGCCGAGCCGGCTGCCCAGGGTGAGCACGGCCGAGGTGAGGGTGAGCGCAGCGATCAGCGCCACGAAGATGCCGATGGCGGCCGGCAGGCCCAGGGTGTGAAAGTAAGGCAGCCGGGTGAAGCTCAGGCAGTACACGGCACCGGAGATGGTCAGGCCCGAGCCGATCACGACGTGGGCGGTGCCGCGGTACATGGTGTAGAACGCGGTTTCCGGGTCTTCGCCGGCCGCGCGCGCCTCCTGGTAGCGGCTGATGATGAAGATCGCGTAGTCGGTGCCGGCGGCGATCGCCAGCAGAGTCAGCAGATTCGTTGAGTACGTGGATAATCCGATGATCTCGTGGTAGCCGAGGAACGCGACGAAACCACGGGCGGCGGCCATCTCGATGGCCACGGTGAGCAGCGCCAGCACGGTGGTGGCGACCGAGCGGTAGACCGCGAACAGCATGACCGCGATCACCAGGAAGGTGATCGCGGTGACCTTGTTGGTGCCCTCACTCCCGACCGAGAACTGGTCGGCGACCAGTGGTGCGGCTCCGGTCACGTAGGCATGCACGCCGGGCGGTGCCGGGGTGCGCTCGACGGTGTCGCGGACGGCGGCAACGGACTCATTGGCCAAGGTCTCGCCTTGACTGCCGGACAAAAACACCTGCGCCAGTGCTGCTTTGCCGTCGTTGCTCTGCGAGCCCGCGGCGGTCAGCGGGTCACCCCAGAAGTTCTGGATGTGCTGGACGTGTTTGGTGTCGCGCTCCAGCTCGGCGACCAGGGTGTCGTAGAACCGGTGCGCGTCGGCGCCCAGTGGCTCGTCACCTTCGATGACGATCATCGCCGCGCTGTCGGTGTCGTACTGCTGGAACACTTTTCCGATGCGCTTCGCCGCCTGGTACGACGGCGCGTCCGGAGAACTCATCCCCACGTTGTGGGCTTCGGCGACCACTTCCAGCTGTGGAACGAGACTGTTCGTCACCGCGGCCAGCGCCACCCAGAACAGCACGATCGGCAGTGCCAGGCGGCGGATGGTGCGCGGCCAGAAGGGCCGCCGGCCGTCGTCGCTCATCCGGACTTGTCCAGACAGAAGGTGTAAGCACTCACGGTGTTGACGATCCTTTCGTCCTTGAGCTCGCCGTCGATGAAGATGCGGCAGCCCAGCGTGTCGCCGTTGCCCTGCGCCCGAAGATCGGCGATAACGGCCGGCTCGGTCGTCGTCGCCTGGTATCTCCAGGGCAGCGGGGCATCGATGACCTGCTGCGGAGCGGCGTTGACATCGAGGTAGTTGATGGTGGCGGTAGCCCCCGAGGCCCCCGGCGCGCCGAAGACCTCGTAGACGACGTCCTTGGGGTTGAACGGGACGATTTCGTCAACCGCGTCGCTGCGCGTCGACGTGGTGTCGCCCGAGCCGAAGATGCCGTGCAGTCGGTAGACACAGAACGCCGCGACGGCAAACACCACCACGGCGACGATGACCATCCAGCCCCTCCTGACCAGCGGAAACAACGGCCGTCTCATCACCGCCTCAGCGTACGGTACGGAACCGTACGGCTCAAGAGGTTGGGGCAGCGTTGATTTCGGGAGGCCGGCGTCAGCGGGCGCCGCGGGTCAGGCTCGGCAGGATCACGCCGTCGACCAGATCGACGACGGTGCGCGCCGTGGGCGCCCGGCCGGAGACCAGGGACCGGAAGATCAGATAGCCGGGCAACACGTCCCACAGGTCGTCGTCTATCGCGGCGGCATCGATCTCGCCGCGGTCGACCGCTTGCCCCAGGATGTGGTGAATCAGCGCCTTGCGCTGGTCGACGAATTGGTGCTGCATCACCTCGTTCAGCGCCGGGTTGCGCGACACCTCGACCAGGACGGCGCGCAGGGTGCCGGCGTGGCGCGCGGTCTGTTCGCAGATCAGTTCGCCCAGACGCAGGAGATCCCCGCGCAGCGTGCCGGTATCGGGCGGGACGGCGACCTGGCGGATGCCCTCGGTGAATGCGGCCAACACCAATTCAGCTTTCGACGGCCAACGCCGGTACACGGTGGCCTTACTCGCCCGCGCGGTGGCCGCCACCGCGTCCACCGTCAACCGGTCGTAGCCGTTCTCCTGCAGCAGCTGCAGCGTGACGTCGAGCAGCTCGACTTCACGCGGCGACCAGATCGAGGTGCCGGCAACGTCGACGTTCTGACTCACGGGATCAACCATAGAATGCCGCCGATTCGAAAGAACGTTTCAGCTCGCAGTCGATATCGCCAGATAGGCGGCGCGAGTGTGGTACCGCCGGCGTGAGTTCATCTGCCCGTGGACGTCAAGGTGGGGTTTTGTTGAGGGCGCGTTCGGAGTTGATGTGGTGGGCGCGGTCTTG
>NZ_JCALEE010000013.1:0-107529 GCF_059813225.1 Mycobacterium sp. NGS16 | reverse complement strand
CAGGTGATCTGCTCGACGAAGGAAGGCTGCGATGGGGACTGAACCCAACGCTGCCGAACTGACCGTCGAGCAAGCCTGGTTCATCGCGGAAACCGTTGGCGCCGGGTCCTTCCCGTGGGTATTGGCGATCACCATGCCCTACACCGACGCCGGGGAACGCGGTGCGTTCATGGCCCGCCAGCGCGACGAACTCACTCGGATGGGTGTCGTCTCGCCGGACGGCACAGTCAATCCGGCTGTGGCCGAATGGATCCGGGTGGTGTGCTTCCCGGACCGTTGGCTGGACCTGCGTTATGTGGGTTCACCGTCCGGCGGGCCCACCGAGATGTTGCGCGGCATCGTGGCTCGCCGCGACCGGGGCGCCGGGAAACCGACCCGGACGGTGGTCGCGCTGCGCAATGCCCAACTGGTCACCTTCACCGCAATGGACATCGACGACCCGCGGCTGCTGGTCCCGGTGCTCGGGGCCGGGCTGCGGCAGCGCCCGCCGGCGAAGTTCGACGAGTTCACCCTGCCCGCCCGGGTCGGAGTGCGCGCCGACGAACGGCTGCGCGCCGGCACCCCGCTCGCCGAAGTCCTTGACTACCTGGGTATCCCAGCCTCGGCGCGACCGGTCGTGGAATCGGTGTTCTGCGGTCCACGCAGCTACGTCGAAGTTGTCGCGGGCTGTGCCCACAATGGCCGCCACTCCACCACCGAGGTGGGGATGAGCCTGGTCGACACCGACAAGGGCCGGATCCTGGTCACCCCGTCGCAGGCATTCGACGGCGAATGGGTATCGACCTTCCGGCCCGGAACCGATTTCGCGACCGCCGTCGCGATCGAACAGCTGACCGCCACGCTGCCCGACGGGCAGTGGTTCCCCGGTCAGCGCCTGTCCCGAGATTTCACCACCCAGCTGACGTAAGCAGCGAAAAGAACGTCCTCGCAGAGAAAAGAACAGGGAACATCAATGACCGAAGCCCCGGTGCTGACCAGCGCCGCCATGCCGATCGTCCGCATCGCGGTCCTGGCCGACAGTCGGCTGACCGAGATCGCCGTGCCCGCGGAGTTGCCGCTGCGCGAAATCCTGCCTGCGGTGCAACGCCTGGTGGCCCCCGACGCCGGTGACGACACCGAACCCACCGTCGGTGCGGCGACCCGTCTGAGCCTGGCGCCCGTCGGCGGCGCGCCGTTCAGTCTGGATGCCAGCCTGGACACCGTCGGCGTGGTGGACGGCGACCTGCTGGCACTGCGGCCGGTGCCGGTCGGGCCGGCGGCTCCCGGCATTGTCGAGGACATCGCCGACGCCGCCGTCATCTTCTCGGCGTCGCGCCGTAAACCCTGGGGAGCCACGCACATTCAGCGCGCCGCGCTGGCTGCCGGGGTCGCGTTGGTGGTCGCGGCCACCGGTCTGGCCACCGCCCATCGCGCACTCACCGGCGAACCGGCCGGTCTGTTCGCGGTGGCCGCCATCGCGCTGGTCAGCGTGCTGGCGGCGCTGGCGACCCGGGCACGTTCGGCCGACGCCGCCCTGACCCTGGCGATCGCGACACTGGTACCCGTCGCAGCCGCCGGCACCCTGGCGGTGCCCGGCCTGTTCAGCCCGGCGCACGTGGTGCTGGGCGCGGCCGCGGTCAGCGCATGGTCGTTGATCTGCCTGATCCTGCCGCCGGGCGGTGAACGCGGCATCGCCTTCTTCACCGCGGCCATGGTCGCCGGGGTCGGTGTGCTGGCTGCGGCTGCCGTCAAATCCTTCTGGGAACTGCCGCCTCTCAGCCTCGGCTGCGGGCTGATCACCGCCTCGTTGCTGCTCACCGTGGCCGCTCCGCAGATCTCGGCGTTGTGGGCGCGGCTGCCGCTGCCGGTGATTCCGGCGCCCGGCGACCCGACCCCGTCGGCGCTGCCGCAGAGCGTGCTGGAAGACCTGCCGCGCCGTGTTCGCGTCACCGACGCCCACCAGACCGGCTTCATCGCCGGCGCCGTGCTGCTTGCCGTGCTCGGCTCGGTGGCCATCGCCGCTGTGCCCGAGGGGCTTTCGGGGTGGGCCTGGTATGTGGTCGCCGGCATCGCGGTGGCCTCGGTGCTGCGTGCCCGGGTGTGGGATTCGGCGTGGTGCAAGGCCTGGCTGCTGGCTCAGCCGCACCTGACGGCGGTCGTACTGCTGGCCTGCTACGCCGCGACGGGCCGCTACGCGGCCGCGTTCGGCGCGGTGCTGGTGCTGGCCGCCCTGGTGGCCGTGTGGGCGGTGGCCGCCCTGAGCCCGACGGTGGCGTCGCCGGAGAGCTACTCGCTGCCGGTGCGGCGGCTGGTGGGCTTTTTGGCTTCCGGCGTCGACGCCACTCTGATCCCGGTCATGGCCTACCTGGTCGGCATTTTCGCCTGGGTCCTGTCTCGATGACGTCACCTGACACCCGCGAGTGTGCGGTTTTGTCCGTCCCGCCCGGCGTGTCGCGGACAGAACCGCACACTCGCCGGGGAACCACGGCGCGTGGGGTCGGAATCGCGGCGCTGGTCGCGCTGCTGACCAGTGCACCGGCCTCGGCGATCACCCCGCCGAAGATCGACCCGACGGTGCCGCCGCCCAGTGGAGCGCCGGGCCCCGTTGCCGCGATGGAACAACGTGCCGACTGCGCCAGTTCGGGCCTGCTGCCCGGCAGCGACCTCAGCACCGCAACCGGCGGGCAGCGGATGCTCGACCTGCCCACCGCCTGGCAGTTCTCCCGCGGCGAGGGCCAGACGGTGGCCGTCATCGACACCGGCGTCCGGCCCGGCCCGCGGCTGCCGGCGGTGGACCCGGGCGGGGACTACCTGGGCACAACCGACGGGCTGACCGACTGCGACGGCCACGGAACGCTGGTCGCCGGGATCATCGCCGGCCAGCCCGCACCGGACGGCCAGGACGGTTTCACCGGGGTGGCCCCGGCAGCGCGGCTGCTGTCACTGCGAACCGCGTCGGCGACCATCTCGCCGCGGCTGGCGGGGGATGACCCCCGGACCACCCGCGTGGTCACCGATATCACCGCGCTGTCGCGGGCCATCGTGCACGCCGCCGACCTCGGGGCGCGGGTCGTCACGATCGCCACCACGACCTGCCTGCCCGCTGACCGCAACGTCGACCAGACCGCCCTGGGTGCGGCGCTGCGCTATGCGGCGGTGGAGAAGGACGTGCTGATCGTGGCGGCCGCCGGCGACAGCGGCCAGACCGGATCGGTCGGCGGCGGCGGCGAAGCGTGCGAGTCCAATCCGCTCACCGACCTCAGCCGGCCGCACGACCCGCGCAACTGGACGGGTGTCACCTCGCTGTCGGTGCCGTCGTGGTGGCATCCCTACGTGCTGTCGGTGGCGTCGCTGTCCCCGACGGGCCAGCCGTCGGCGTTCACCATGGCCGGTCCCTGGGTCGGCGTCGCCGCCCCGGGCGAGGGCATCGTCTCGGTCAGCAACCGCGACGACGGGGGTCTGGCCAACGGGCTGCCCGGTAACCAGGGCAGGCTGGTGCCGCTCACCGGCACCGGCTACGCGGCCGGCTACGTCGCGGGGGTGGCCGCGCTGGTCCGCAGCCGCTACCCCGAGCTGAACGCCATGCAGGTGGCGCACCGGATCGTCTCCACCGCCCACAACGGCGCCCGCGCGCCCTCGGATGTGGTGGGCGCCGGCACCATCGACCCGGTGGCCGCCCTGACTTGGGAACTGCCGCCTACCGCCGATCCGGCCAACCCCCCGTCGAAGAAGCTCTCGCCGCCGCCGGCCCCCCAACCCGAGGACCCGGCCCCGCGGATCGTGGCCTTCGCCGGAACCGCGCTGCTGGCCGGGCTGGTCGCCGCCGTCGCCGTCGGCGCAGCGGCTGCCGCCCGCCGACGAAAGGAAAACCAGCTGTGAGCCCGCTCCGTTCGACCATTCCCCGGCCCGGGCCGGGAAGAATCACCCTGGTGTTGCTGGCTGTCGTGCCGGCGCTGATGGCCTACCCGTGGCCGAGCACCCGGGACCGCTGGGTGCTCGGCGTGGGTGTCGCCATAGCGATCCTGCTGCTGAGCTGGTGGCAGGGGCTGTATCTCACCACGATCGTGCGCCGCCGGCTCGCCATGTCGCGCTCACGCCGCGGCGTGCACACCGACCGGCGATCGGCCTCCGGTGCGCGGGCCACCGCCGCGCTGCGGATCTCGGCTTCGGCGGCCGGAGATGCGTTGCCGCTGTCGCTGATCGCCGGCTACCTGAACCGATACGGGTTGCGGGCCGACGCCGTGCGCATCACCAGCCGCGGTACCCGGCCCGACGGTGCTACCGCCACCTCCGACACCTGGATCGGCCTGACCTATTCGGCCGCACCGAATCTGGCGGCGCTGCAGGCCCGTTCGCCGGAGATCCCGCTGCAGCGCACCGCTGACATCGCAGTCCGGCGTCTGGCTGACCATCTTCGTGAGATCGGCTGGGACACCGCACTGGTCGCCGGCGACGAGATCCCCGCGCTGTTCGACGCGGGTGCGCGGGAAACCTGGCGGTCGGTTGTGGACGGCTCGGGTGAGCATGTCGCCGCCTACCAGGTCGCTATCGATGCGGCGCTGGCAGACACCCTGAGCCGGATCCGGGCTGCCAACGCCGGGGAGACCTGGACGGCAGTGGAATTCGCCGACGACGGCGGTCAGCTGACCGTCGCCGCGGCGTGCGCCCTGCGCACCGGGTCGGCGCCCGATGGAGCGGCTCCCCTGGCCGGTCTGGTGCCCGAGCAGGGCAACCACTACGGCGCGCTGTCTGGCTTGCATCCGCTGTCGGGGAGTCGCCTCGACGGGCACACCGCGCTGTCGGACGGTGAACTCGCCGGACTGCGCTGGCCGGTAACGGCAGCCGGAGTGGCCGCGCGTTAGAACATGAACTCCCTCAGGAAGGCGGTCATTCGGCGCAGGTAGGCCGGCTGGCTGACGTGCAGGATGTGGTTGCCGGGGAACCAGTGCAGTGCGCAACGATCCCAGTGCTGCCACAGCATTTCGGCCTGCTCCGGTGGTGCCAGCCGGTCACCGAGGCCGGTGATGATCAGCCGCCGGTCCTTGGCCACCAGCGGCGGATAGTTCAGCGGGGAGTGATACGCCGTGGCGGCGGTGAAGTCGTCATAGTCGACCCGGCCTAGCCGCTGCCCGGCGCGCACCACCATGTTGGCCGGGAACCAGTCCCGGATCTCCGAGTCCACCGAGACCACCGGAACGTTCGGGATCACCGCCTCCAGGCGGGGTTCGACGGCGGCCAGCAGCGCGCTGGTGTAACCGCCCAGTGACAGGCCGGTCAGTGCGATGCGGTCGACACCGGTGGACTCCAGATAGTCGACCACCGAACGGAAGTCGTGAACGGCTTGGGCCATGGCCTCGGCGAAGCCCGACATGCCGTGCGAGAAGATGCCGTATCCGCTGAACGGCGAATACTTTTCGGCCCGCCGACCGTGGAACGGCAGGGTGAACAACACGACGTCGTAACCGGACCGGTAGAACCAGGGCAGCGAGAAGAACAGCCCGTTGAACAGATAGGCCGACCCCATGAATCCGTGGATCACACACAGTGTCGGCCGCGGCCCGTCGTCGTGGCGCCAATGCTGGAATCGGGCGGTGTTGTTCTGGGTCAGCGCACTCCAGGAGTCCCGCAGGGCCGGGTTGACCGCTTCGAAACCACTGCGGAACGCCACGTTTTCCACCACCCCGCGGGCCACCCGCTCGGCAAGCGGATTGGCCCGCCGCGACGAGATCCGGGGCAGTGCGGTCGGGGCGGGAAATGCGCGGACCGGGTCGTGTTCGGCGGCCACCTCGGCGTAGAACGCCAATCGTTCGCGTTCCCGCCGCGACTGCTCACGCCCGACCGCCGTGGTCAGCACCGACGGGATTATCGCCGCCGCGACCATGGACGCGACCGTGGTGCGTAAGCCGATATCCGCCCACGCCGAGGCATCGACGATCAGCTTGTCCCGCAACGACAAGTCGCTGCGGAGCGGCAGGCCGTGCGCGCCGGCGTCCTCGCCCGGAACGTCGGGCATCGGGAGAGGCGGAGTCAGCGGGGTGGCGTCAGAGGTCACAGTCGCCGGCCTTTCTCGGGTCCGGTCGCCCCGCGGGGCACCGTCAACCGGATGGTAGCGCGATCGCGAACAGCCGCGCGGCATTGTCGTGCAGAACGCCGGCCAGCCAGGCATCGTCGATGCCGGGGACTGCGGCGAGGGCAGTCAGTGCGTCACGGTAGCCGTACGGGATGTTCGGAAAGTCGCTGCCGAATACGATCCGCTCGGCGGCAGCGCGTAGTCGTGGCCGTTCGCCGGCCGGAAACGGCATGAGTTCGTCGACAAACGCGGTGAATGCCATCGTGGTGTCCAGGTGTACGGCGGACGAATTCAGGCAGATGTCGAGGAAATCACCGTATTCCGGCATGCCCATGTGCGCGATGATCAAGGCCAGCCGCGGATGTCGCCGCAGCAGCCGCCGAATCGGGTCCGGCCCGGTGAACCGCCCGGGCTGCGGTCCGGAGCCGCAGTGGATGACGACCGGGATGCCGGAATCCTCGATCGCACCCCAAACCTCGTCGAGCAGTGGGTCATTCGGGTCGTAGTCGCCGACCTGGATGTGCGCCTTGAAGACCCGGGCTCCGGCACGGATCGCCGCATCGACGTAGTCGGCCGCACCGGGTTCGGGGTAGAACGTCGCGGTGGCCAGGCAATCCGGTGCCTGGCGGGCGAATTCGGCAGCCCACTGGTTGAGCCACTCGGCCATCTGTGGCTTGTGCGGATAGACCAGTGAGGTGAATCGGCGCACCCCGAACGCCCGCAGCGTGTCGAGCCGGTGGGCCTCATCGGTGCGGTAGGTGATGGGCCAGCTGCGTCCCACCATCGGGCCGGCCGAGTCGAAGTAGTTCCATACCTTGTCCAGCACCGACTTCGGCATGAAATGGGTGTGCACGTCGATGATCCCCGGCAGTCCGAGCTGAGACCAGATCCGCCGCACCGCAGCGGCTTCGTCGTCGTGGGTCATGCGCGCTCCCAGCGGTTCTCCGAGACGAACTCATCCAGCGGGCGCCGGTAGGCCCAGTCGTCCAGTTCCAGCGCCGGCCGGTCGGGAAACTCCGGGACCGGGCCCAGGCACAGGATCGCCACCGGCTCGGCGTCGGCCGGCATGCCCAACAGCGCTGCCAGCGGTTGCGGTTCGAACAGTGACACCCACCCCATGCCCAGACCTTCGGCCCGCGCGGCCAGCCAGAGGTTCTGGATGGCGCACGACACCGATGCCAGATCCATCTGCGGCAAGGTGCGGCGTCCGAAGATGTGGGCCTGCCTGCCCTCGCGCAATGCCACCACGAACAGTTCGGCGCAGTCGCGGATGCCTTCCACCTTCAGCGCCAAGAATTCCTGTTCGCGCTCACCCAGCGCGCGGGCGGTGCGGTGGCGCTCCGCGTCGACCAGGGCGTGGATGCGATGCCGCAGGCTGTCCTCGGTGATCCGGACGAAGCGCCACGGCTGCATGAGCCCCACACTGGGGGCAGCGTGTGCAGCGGCCAGCAGGCGTGCCAGCACGTCGGGGTCGACGGTGCTGTCGGGAAGAAACCGGCGCATGTCCCGGCGCTCGGCGATCACCCGGTATACGGCTTGGCGCTCCTGGGCGGTGAAGGAAGGATCAGCCACGCGATCATGCTAGGAGCCACACGAAGGGAGGCCCGCCATGAAACGGTCAGAATTGCTCGACCAGCTGTCCACCGATTCCGCCGGAAGCCTGGTCTACGGCGAACCGCACCAGACCCCCGACGGCACCACGGTCATCACCGCCGCCCGGGTCCAGGCGGGACGCGACGGCTCCTCGGTGCGGGCCACGCCGCTGGGCGCCATGGTGATCCGCGGTGACAACGCCCGGTGGGTGGCCGCTGTCAATGCGGACCGCATCGCGTTGGTGGGGGTGCTCACCGGCTTGCTGTCCGCGGTGATCGCCTCGCTGGCGGTGCTGCGCCGCCCGCCGTGGCCGGACCTGCGGGCCATCGGTGCTCCCCGCGACGGCGCCTCATGAGGGCTTCGAGCTTGCGGGTGACCGCGTTGGCCTCGGTGGCGGCCGCCGCCGCGGTCTATGTCGTGATGCTGGTGGGCTACTGGCAGGGCTGGGGCTGGCTCGCCGCCGCCGACGCCGCCGCGCTGGACGCCAGCTATGCCATCGGGATCAAACACCAGGGCTGGGTGCGGTTCTGGGACGGGCTGTCGACGGTCTTCGAACCGGCGGTGTTCCGGCTGCTGGCCATGGTGGCGGTGGTGGTCGAGGTGGTGCGGCGCCGGTTGCGGCCGGCGCTGTTCCTCTTGGTGGCCGTCGAACTGAGCGGCATGCTCACCGTCTTGGCCAAGGGGTCGGTCGACCGGCCCCGCCCGGTGACCGCGTTGGCCGCGGCGACGTCGTCGTCGTTTCCGTCCGGGCACGCGCTGGGGGTGACGGTAGGGGTCGGCGCGCTGCTGATCCTGACCCTGCCGTTGCTGCGGCACCGGGCCCGGCTGGTGGCGGTGGGTGTCGGCGTGCTGGTGGTGGCCGCGGTCGGCGTCGCCCGACTGGCGCTCAACGTGCACCATCCCTCCGACGTGTTGGCCGGCTGGGCGCTGGGCTGGGCCTATCTGGTGGTCTGGGCGGTGCTGCTGCGACCGTGGCAGGATGATCTTGATGACCAGCTGTGAACCCGACCCGGTCGGGGCGCTTGTCTGCTCGCGCAAAGGCTGCACCGCCGACGCGACCTTCGGCATGCTGTGGAACAACCCCAAGCTGCACACCCCGCAACGTCGTAAAGTCTGGCTGACCTGTCCCGAGCACCGGGAGTACTTCCGCGACTATTTGTCGTCGCGCGGCCTGCTCAAGGGCGAGGCGCCGGTCGAAGTGCTTGCGCGTCGCGCCGAATCCTGAAGCCCGGCACGCCGTGGCCGGTGTTTGACCCGCCCCCGGCGTGCCCCGATGATGAGTCAATGCGCCGACTGCTGAGCCTGTTCAGCGCTGCGGTGTGCACCGCCGGTGCGACGCTCGCCGCGTCGCCGGGCGCCCAAGCCGATCTGACCCCGTGGTTCGCGCGGTCGGTCGGCAACGCAAGCCAGGTGATTTCCGTTGTCGGCGTGGGTGGTTCGGACGCCAAGATGGATGTCTACCAGCGCGGTGCGTCGGGATGGCAGCCGGTTGCCGCAGGTATCCCCGCCCACGTCGGCTCGGCCGGGATGGCGCAGAAGGCCAAGAGTGGCCATCCGGCGACGCCGATGGGTGTCTTCACCTTGCCGTACGCGTTCGGCACCGCACCGAATCCCGGTGGCGGACTGCAGTATGTCCAGGTCGGGCCGGACCACTGGTGGGATGGCGACGACCACAGCCCGACCTTCAACACCATGCAGGTCTGCAAAAAGGCGCAGTGTCCGTTCGACACCAACGAGAGCGAGAACCTCCAGATCCCGCAGTACAAGCACGCCGTGGTGATGGGCGTCAACACCGCTCGCACACCAGGCGACGGGGCGGCGTTCTTCTTTCACACCACCGACGGTGGCCCGACCGCAGGCTGCGTGGCTATCGACGATGCCAAGCTGGTGCAGATCATTCAGTGGCTGCGCCCCGGCGCGGTGATGGCTATCGCGCAATAGGCCCTATCAGGCCTCGGCGCAATACATCGACCGGGCGATCCCGACGAACTGGTGCGCCTTGGTCAGGGTCAGGCCCGGGTTGGCGTTCTTCACGCCCTTGGCGGCCTGATTGGTGCTGTGACCCGACGCGAGGTACTCGCATACCGTGTGGCCACCGGCCACCGCGTCGGCGGGGTTGGGGTAGGAGATGCCCATCTGGTCGAGAGCGCCCAGGAAACCGGTGTCGGAAGGCTCGGCGGCCGCGGGCGCGGCCAGACCCAGCAGACCCGCCGCCGCGACGGCGGCCAACAAAGGGGTGCCAACCTTCATGGTTTCCTCCGTGAAACTAGTTAGGGCAGAAGGCGCTTCGGGAAAACGCCACGAATCGGGCGGCGTTCTTCACCGACAGGCTGCGGTTGGAGATCTTCAGAGCCCGCGCGGCCGCATCCGGCCCATGCCCGGCATGCAGGTAATCGCAGACCTGCCGGCCGACCGCGACGGCCTCCTGGGGGTCGGTGTACTCGATGCCCGCCTGGTCGACCGCGGAGAGAAACGCGGCGTCGGGGTCGATCTCGGCGTGCGCAGGTGCGGCCAGGCCGGCCAATGCGGCGGCCGCGACCGCGGTCAGGATCCATCGTGGGTGCTTCACAGTGCAATTAGCATCGCTGCCCCGCATTAATCAACAGCAGCCGAAAAATGAATGCCAGATGAACACCACCGGTCCGGTACGCGACCATTGCGTCCTACTGATGTCCGCGCCCTCAACAGTTCATCGACAAGCCACCGTGTTGACCACTTCGCCGTAACCTCCGGTTCACCTGAACCGCGTTTCGTTAATCCCCGCATAACCAATGAGTGCCGACACCACAGGAGCTGAGCGAGGAGACGCCGTGTACCTGGACTACGGGGTACTGCCTCCGGAGATCAACTCCGGACGCATGTACACCGGCCCCGGATCCGGATCGATGCTGACCGCCGCCGCCGAGTGGGAGAAGTTGGCCGCCGAACTGCACACCGCCGCGGCCGCATATGACTCGGTGACTTCCGGATTGGCCACCGGGCCCTGGACCGGCCCGGCGGCGACGGCGATGGCCGCTGCCGCACAGCCGTACGTGGCCTGGCTGCGCGGTACCGGCGCCCAGGCGGAGCAGACGGCGCGGCAGGCCTCGGCCGCCGCGGAGGCCTATGCGGTCGCGGTGGCGTCCGTGGTGCCCCCGGCGGTGATCACCGCCAACCGCGTCCTGCTCAAGCAGCTGGTAGCCACGAACTTCTTCGGGCAGAACTCCCCGGCGATCGGTGAGGCCGAGCGTCAGTACGCCGAGATGTGGGCCCAAGACGCCGCCGCCATGTACCGCTACGCCGGTTCCTCGGCCGCCGCGTCAGCGCTGACCGCGTTCAGCCAACCGCCGCAGACCACGAAAGCCTCCGGTCAGGCCGCCCAGTCCGCCGCGGTCGCTCAGGCCGGCGCCGCAGCGGCCGCCAACGACACCACGACGGCGTTGTCGTCGCTGACCTCGATCATCGGTCAGATCTCGCCGTTCACCGGGCTGGCGACCCAAGGTATGAGCGCCACCATGACGGGGTGGTCCGGCACCGCGAACATGCTCAGCAACATCAACAACGGCATCGGTCTGACCGCGTTCACCGCCGAAAACCCGGGCGGCCTGGGCGAAATCCTCAATCCGCCGTTTCTCGGACCGGCCGGCCTGGGCCTGGGCGCGCTGAACCCGGGCGGTGCGGGTCTGGGCGGTGCGGGCTTGTCGGCAAGCGCGGGCAACGCCCTCAAGATCGGCGGGCTGTCGGTGCCGCACGGCTGGGCGATGCCGGCCACCCTCGCCTCGAACGTCACCCCGGCCGGGATGGCGATACCGGCGTCCGGCGCGCCGGTGGGACCGGCCGTCCCGGGCGGCATGCCGGGAACGGCCTTCGGCGAGACCATGCTCGGCACCCTGGCCGGCCGGGGCTTGGGGGCCGCGACGGCCCGCGCCGCGTCGAACCGGCGCACCGTTGTCCCGCGACCGCCGGCCGCAGGCTGATCCGAACCGACATGGACTTTGCGCTACTTCCCCCAGAGATCAACTCCGGGCGGATGTATACCGGCCCGGGGGCGGCACCGATGCTCGCGGCGGCGGCCGCCTGGGACGCCCTGGCCGCCGACCTCGAGACGGCCGCCGTTGGCTACTCCGAGGTGATCGCCGGCCTGATCGGCCACCAATGGTCCGGACCGGCGTCGGCGGCGATGGCCACGGCGGCGGCTCCCTACGTGGCATGGCTGCAGGAAAGCTGCGCCAAGGCCGAACAGACCGCGCTGCAGGCCCAGACGGTGGCCGCGGCCTATGAGACCGCGTTCGCTGCGACGGTGCCGCCGGCGGTCGTGGCCGCCAATCGGACGCTGCTCGCGACCCTGGTCGCGACCAATTTCCTCGGGCAGAACACCCCGGCGATCGCCGCCACCGAAGCGCAGTACGCCGAGATGTGGGCGCAGGACGCCGCGGCGATGTACGCCTACGCCGCGGCCGCGGCGCCCGCCGGCGCCCTGCCGCAGTTCCATCAGCCGCCGCAGACCACCAACCCGGCCGGGGTCAGTGCCCAGTCCGCTGCGGCATCTCAGGCGGCGGGCACCAGCGGCCAGACCCAGCTGAACAGCTCGCTACAGGCTGTGCTGCAACACTTATTGGCACCGACCGGCTCCTCCGACACCCCGCCGGCGTCGTTGGCCGACCTGCTGAACCCGCTGACGCCCTACACCAGCGTCGCTGCCAGCGGGATCAGTTTCGATTCGAGCATGTACACCGTGGTGAGCAACGGCGCCGGCTGGGGCCGGCTGTTGTTCGTCCGCGGGGGTGTCGAGGGCGCGTTGACCTTCGAGGGGCTGGGCCCGCGGGGCGTGCTGTCGGCTGCCACCACGCCGACAGTGGGGGCGGGGCTGGGCCGGGCCATCCCGGTCGGGGGGCTGTCGGTGCCGCCGACTTGGGCCACCGCGGCACCGGAGATGCAGCCGACCGCATTCACCCTGGCTGCCGCCGAGACCCGATTGCCGGCCGCGGTCGGTCTGCCGCCGGGGGCGGCGTTCCAGGAGGCGATGATGGGCACGACCGCGGGCCAGGGCGCAACGACCGACACCACCAGCCGTCGCGGCCAGAAGACCGGAAAGAAGAACGACGAGCAAGACGGGCAACCGGTCACCACGCTGACCAACGGCAACGGCTGGCTGGCGTCGTCGTGGGCGTATCACAACCGGCCGCGGGAATCCCAGCCGCTTCCGGCGCACTGGCGGACCGGGTAGTTCAGTCGCGCTCGCGCTGCAGATAATGCGAGACCATCTCGATCAGTGTCCGCCGCTCGGATTGCCAGTCGAAGGCGCCACCGATGATCATCTGCGCCAACACGATTCCTCGTAGCGCTGCCCAGATCACCTCGGCCACACCAGAATCCGCCGGGTCATCGGAGACCAGCCGGCCCAGCCGGTTGATGGCGGAGTTCATCTGCAGCAGGTGCTCGTGGGACTGCTCGCCGAGGCTGCCGCGGGTGGCCCGCAGGATCTCGAACGCCGCCAGCGACGTCGGGCTGGCATAGCAGCGCCAGGCGGTGTCGACGACGACCTCGATGCGCTGCCGCAGTTCCAGGTCATCGACCTCGACCGCCGACAAGCTGGCCAGCAATTGGGCCACGCCTTCGTCGACGACGGCCATCAGCAGGCCGTTGCGGTCACCGAAGTGGTACTGGATGACGCCCCACGTCACCCCGGCCCGTTCGGCGACGTGTTTGGCGTTCGCCGCGCCGAACCCCTCCTCGAGGATGCAATGCACCGTCTCGTCGATGATGCGGGCCCGTGTGTCGTCGCCGCGCTTGCGGGGCGCGCTGGTTCGCCGCGTTGGCCGGCCGGTGCCGGCGGGAACAGTCATTGTTGACTTTATAACATAGTCACGTCTATTTTTTCGTCTGTGACCACTTCCAGGTATGCGTCGCTCTCCCGCGACGAGTTGGCCGTGCTGGTGCCCGAGCTGTTGTTGATCGGGCACATGATCGACCGCTCCGGAATGGCCTGGTGCATCCAGGAATTCGGCCGCGAGGAGATGCTTCAGATCGCCATCGAAGAGTGGGCTGGCTCCAGTCCCGTCTACACCCGGCGCATGCAGCGCGCGCTGGGTTACGTCGGTGATGACGTGCCCACCATCTTCAAGGGCCTGCAGTTCGACATCGGGTCACCGCCGCAGTTCATGGACTTCCGCTTCACCGTGCACGACCGCTGGCACGGGGAGTTCGAGCTGGCCAGCTGCGGTGCGCTGCTGGATGTCGAGCCCATGGGTGACGACTACGTCTTCGGGATGTGCCACACCATCGAAGACCCGACGTTCGACGCTACCGCGGTGGCGACCAACGTCCACGCGCAGTGCCGTCCGGTGCACCGGCCGCCCCGCACCCCGGCCGACCGCCAACCGCACTGCTGTTGGACCGTCATCATCGACGAGTCCTATCCGCCGGCCCAGCCGATCCCCGCGCTGGAGGTGATCAGTCAAACCCGCGCCGCCACATGGGAACTCGCTGACATCGATCGCTCCGACGACGGCCTGGCCGACTACAGCGGGCCGCTGCTGTCCGACGTCGACTTCACCGCGTTCTCCCATTCGGCGCTGGTGCGCATGGCCGACGAGGTGTGCCTGCAGATGCACCTGCTGTACCTGTCCTTTGCGCTGGCGGTTCGCGCCCGGGCCGCCACCGACGAGGTGGCCGCCTCGGTGGGCCGACGCCAGCTCACCGGGCTGGCCGGGCTGGGCGCGATGCGCATCAAGAACGCCCTGCGGCTCTCCGACGACATCGCCGGGGCGCTGCGCACCTTCGAGTTGCACCCGCTGCTCAATCCGATCGGCTACCTGCGCGCCGAGGTTGGCGATGGCCAGATCACGGTGCGGCACTCGCCCGCGCACGACGACGGCGCCTGGATCACGTTGTGCACGCCGGCCGAGGTCAACCCGCTGCAGGCCATCGCGACCGCGGTCAACCCGCAGCTGCGGGTGACGGTCGACGGGTCGGACACCGACTGGACCGCCCGGTTGACCGAGAGCGACACCCCGGCCGCCGAACTGCCCGAGGTGATGGTCACCAAGGTCAGCGGCGGGGCGAACTTCGTGTTCCGCCCCCGCAGGTCACTGCCGCTAACAGTTGTATAAACGTGTGGTCTCGGCGGTGGCGGCGCACCGCGCCCGGCCTCTAACGTGGTGACGATTCCCCGCCGTTGTCGATCCAAGGTAAGCCGCATATGTACGACCCGCAGGACGACGAGGTCACCCGGGAAGCCGACGCAATCGAAGCAACCGAGCTGGCGCCCACGGTGACGTCTGCCCCCGGGACCGGTTCGGTCGTGGGCGCCTTGGCCTGGTCGCAGGAGGACGGCAACGCCAGCGCCGAACCGGTGCCCTACGTCGACGAGTTCTACGACCAGACGCCGGGCACCGGCCGCCGCCCCGTCGCGCCACCGCCCCCGCCGCCGGTCCCGGCCCGGCGGCACCCGTCGCAGTGGCCGCGCTACGCGCTTGGTATCGGCATCCTGGTGGCGCTGATCGCCGTCGCGGGCGCCCTCTACAGCCTGGCCCGCACCTCCGAGAAAGAGGCGCCGGTGCAGCCGGACACCAGCGCCGTGGTGGTGCCGCCGGCCCCGTCGTCCAGCGCCGTGCCGCCGTCGCCCGCGCCCGTTGTCCCGCCACCGCCGCCGGCGGCCACCACCACGGCGCCGCCCCCGGTGACCACCACCGAGCCGCCGGTCACCACCACCACGACGGTGCCGCCCACCACCACCACCGCGCCACCGAGCACCACGACGACAACGGCGCCCCCCACCACCACGGCGCCGCCCACCACGACCGCGCCGCCGACGACCACGGTTCCCCCGAGCACCACAGTTCCCCCGACCACCACCACGGTGCCGATGACGACGGAGTACCTGCGGATTCCGTTGGTGCCGATACCGATTCCGATCACCGTTCCGGAGAACTAGCGTCCGATCGCCGGTGCCGGCTGCTTGACGCTGGCCGGACCCTGCCGCCGCAGGCACACTGGGGTGTGGCCACCGAGGTGGGGCCGGTAAGGAGCGAGCCATGAGTGACGACGGCGCCTTCGGATTCGATTCCGAGGACTTGGACCGGATGATCCGCGAGGCGGGCGAGGGCCTGCGCGCGGCTTTCGACCGCTTCGCCGGCGGAGTCGCCTCGGCGGGAGGCCGGGCGGGCTGGGGCGCGATCTTCGCCGACCTGGCCCAAGCGGCGCGTTCCGGGCCACCGACCACCGGCGAGACCGGTGATGGCGTGTGGGCCATCTACACCGTCGGCGACGACGGGGCGGCGCGCGTGGAGCAGGTGTACGCCACCGAGCTCGACGCCCTGCGGGCCAGTCAGCGCAACCCCGATCCCAAACGAAAAGTACGGTTTTTGCCGTATGGAATAGCGGTCGGTGTGCTCGACGACAGCGCCGGCGAAAACGAGTGAGCTAGCCCACTGACAGGCGGGGCGCGGTTGGTTTGACACCGTTCCGGGGTGGGTTACATTCCCACCGTGCCCGAGATGAACCGCCGCCAAGTCATGTTGATGCTGGGTGCCGGGGCGCTGGCCGCTGCCGCCCCGAACCCGCTGGCCAGAGCCGTTCCCGCGCCTCCCGGAGCGCCTGGCGACCCGGCGCAGCCTCCCGCCGCGCCGGCCGATCCCGCCGCCCCGCCGGCCGCCGCCAAGCCCGGCGCCTTCCTCTGGCATGACGAATTCGACGGCCCGGCCGGTTCGGCCCCCGACCCGTCCAAGTGGACGATCTCCAACCACCGCACCCCGATCCGCCGCCCGGTCGGCTGGGACCGGCCGGAGTACTTCTACCAGTACCGCGACGACCGCAAAAACGTCTTCGTCGACGGCAAGTCCAATCTGGTCATCCGGGCCACCCAGGAGGGCAACACCTACTTCGGCGGCCTGGTCCACGGCAACTGGCGCGGCGGCATCGGCACCACCTGGGAAGCCCGGATCAAACTGAACTGCCAGACCGCCGGCTGCTGGCCCGCCTGGTGGTTGTCCAACGACGATCCTGGCCGCGAAGGCGAGATCGACATGATGGAGTGGTACGGCAACGGCGAGTGGCCGTCCGGCACCACTGTGCACGCCAACCCCTACGGCACCGCGTTCGAAACGTTCGCGTTTCCGGTCGACGGCAACTGGCACACCTGGCGGGTCACCTGGAACTCCAGCGGCATGTACTTCTGGCAGGACTACGCCGAGGGCATGGAGCCCTACTTCTCCGTCCCGGCGGTGGGCATCGAGAACATCGAGGAACCCGGCCGCGAGTGGCCGTTCAACGACCCCGGCTACACGGTGTTCCCGATCCTGAACCTGGCCGTCGGCGGGTCCGGGGGCGGGGATGCCCGGCAGGGGTCCTACCCGGCGGACATGCTGATCGACTGGGTGCGGGTCTTCTAGCCTCGCGCCGGGCGGTCATCAATGCGACCATGCGAAGGTGCCCGAGATGAATCGCCGCAGCATGATGTTGACCACCGGGATCGGGATGCTCGCCACCGCGATGCGCGTGCCGGAGGCCTGGGCGCAGCCGGCGCCCACCGGTCCGCTGCCCACTGCCCCGGCCCAGAGCTACCTGTTCAGTGACGAGTTCGACGGTCCCGCCGGTTCGGCCCCCGATCCGGCGAAGTGGACGGTGGCGCGAGCGCGCGAATCGATGAAGGACCCGACGTTCTGGGAGCGGCCCGAAAACGTCGGGCAGTACCGCGACGATCGCCAGAACGTGTTCCTCGACGGCAAGTCCAACCTGGTGCTGCGCGCCGCCAAAGACGGCAACACCTACTACAGCGGCAAGGTCCAAAGCCGCTGGACCGGCGGCATCGGCCACACCTGGGAAGCCCGCATCAAACTCAACTGCCTGACCCCCGGCGCCTGGCCCGCCTGGTGGATGGGCAATGAGGATCGCGGCGAGATCGACGTGCTGGAGTGGTACGGCAACGGCAACTGGCCGTCGGCGACCACCGTCCACACCAAAGCCAACGGGGCCGAATGGGCGACCCACCAGATCGCGATGGACAGCGCCTGGCACACCTGGCGGTGCCGGTGGGATTCCGACGGCATCCGGTTCTGGCGTGACTACGTCGACGGCGCGGCGCCGTACTTCACCGTACCGGCGAACTCGATCGCCGACTGGCCGTTCAATGACCCCGGCTACCAAGTGTTTTCGGTGTTGAATCTGGCCGTCGCCGGCTCCGGCGGTGGCGATCCCGGGCCGGGCAGCTACCCCGCGGAGATGCTCGTCGACTGGATCCGGGTGTCCTAGCCGGCGGTGTGCTCGTCGAGCCAGGCCACACCTTCTGCTGCTGATCGGAACAGCGCGCCGCGCTCACCGAAATAACCGGCGATCGCCCCGATCCCGGGCAGGACACTCAGGCGCTGGTAGAGCTTGTTCGGGTGCGGCCGCTTGGCGGCCTCCTCGAAGGTCGCCCGCAGGATCCCGGCCAGCTGCCACAGGGTTCGGGCGACGCCCCGGCGTTGCGGCAGGGACTCGGCTTCGGGCGGTGTCGGCACGTGGACGTCGTCGGGCAGTTCGCGCCGGCACAGCACCGCGGCGAGCAGCCGGGCCTGCTCGCGCCGGTCGGTGACGCCGTACTCGCGGGCCAGCGCGCACAGCACGATCGCCTGGTTGACGAATCCAGCCAGCTCACCGACCGGCACCACCCGGGCCAGCCACCCGAAGATCCGCGGGGTGGCCACCACGACGGTGTTCAGCGCGCCGACCCGGTGCACCCACCAATGGACGCGCTGCTCACTGCTCATCTGCTCCCAGGCCGCGGTGCCGGGCAAGTCGGCGGCGTTCATCAATCGCGCTCCGGCGTTGCGGGCCCGCTCGGCGTTGCTGGGCCCGCGGCCGGCTTCCCGGCGGCGCCGCCTCAGCTGGATACGGCGGATCCGCTGGGTCAGACCGCGGGGCGCGGTCAGCAGCCGATGGGTGCGCTCCCGCAGACCGATCGGGTCGGCTTGGGCGAGCAGGTCGAGCAGCGGGTTGATGATTGCCACCGCGCGACCCAGCGCGTCGGCGACCTCGGCGTCGGTGAGGGTGATGTGCGACTTGGGGAACAGGCGCATGGTGTTGATTGTGCATCGCTGGGCGACGTGGAGCCGATGACGGGAATCGAACCCGCGTTCTCAGCTTGGCGACTGCTCGACAATCGGAGTACGTGCAAGTTTCCCAAAGTGTTGTGGGGCGCCGTCATTCGGTTTTTTGGTACCGCGAGGTACAGGTAAGTCCGTGCCAGATTCGGCGCGTTAATGCGGGGAAAGTGCGGAGCGCGCGCAAACACCCCGGCGAGCGCCAAGCGGCGAGTTAGTCACTGCGTTGTTCGGCGATTCCGAAGGGGTGGTCTTGTGTCGGCCGGCATAACGAGACGCGCGCGGCAGCAGCGCGGGCACTACAGCCCGGTAAAGACAGCCTGGCGAAGACAGCATTTTGATAACGATGGTCGTCTAACGGTGCTGGGCTTCCCACCCGCCTGAGTATCGTAAGACGGGCTAATCACGACTGATAGCTAACTTGTAGTCTTCTGGGGAAGGTGGCGTTGATGGCCGGCGACAACGCCCTGCGCCCGGAGATCGTGATTGGACTAGTCGGTGCGCTAGGGACCAACCTTGCCCGGGTCGAAGAGGCACTTGCGGATGCGCTCTTGTCGGTGGGTTATACCCACAGGACTGTTCGTGTGAGCGACAAAATCTTGTCATTCTACGAAGAGTTGAACCTACCGGCGCTGCAGGAGTCGGCGACTCCAATCGACCATTTGATGGATCTTGGCGATGAATTGCGCCGACACCACGACGACGGCGGCGTGGCCGCAGCCATCGCTGTTTCAGCTATTTCGAAGCAGCGATATGACGAGTTGGGCGACGCTGCTGCCGATGGCGCTGAGCGAGATTCTGTGGCTTCGATCGTGAGGCAGCTGAAGCATCCTGATGAAGTCCGGCTACTGCGTTCGGTATATGGACCCCGCTTCGTTCTCCTGGGGGCGTGGTCGCCGAAGGCCGAACGCGAGGACTCAACTAATCGCCGTCTTCGCAGCCTGGTGCCCAGCGAAGAAGACGGATGGTACGACCAGCACGTCTCGCTGCTGATGAATCGCGATGAGAAGGACGGATCGGAGGAACTTGGCCAGCGAGTTCGCGATACCTTCGAACTGGCCGACGCATATGTCGCGCTTCGGGCTGGCCATCAAATCCGAGAAGAGATCGGCAGGATCGTCCGTCTCCTGTTTGGCGCGCCCTTCGAAACTCCAACGCGCGACGAACAGGCGATGTTTCAAGCTTCGGGCGCGCGTATGCGCTCATCCGCCGGCGGGCGGCAAGTTGGTGCCGTCGCTGTCGATGACTGTGGAGAGTTGCTGGCGAGCGGGACCAATGAGGTACCGAAGGCTGGCGGGGGTCAGTACTGGGAAGGGGACAAGCCAGATCACCGCGATTTTCGGAGGGGAGCGGATTTTAACGACCAGGAAAAGTTACTTGTTGTCGCGGACCTGCTTGACAGGTTGAAGACCGCGGGGGACTGGCTAACACCCGAGATGAATGGTCTGCAGTCAAGAAAGCTAGCTGAACGGGCACTGGCGAACGATGGGCCGTTCCGTCAGAGTCGCGTAACGGACTTGCTTGAGTTCGGGCGGATTCTGCACGCTGAGATGGCACTCATCTGTACTGCCGCGCGTAGAGGTACCCCGCTTGACGGTGCGACTATGTACTCAACTACTTACCCCTGCCATCAATGCGCCCGTCTGATCATTGGTAGCGGTATCGATCGCGTTGTGTACATCGATCCTTACCCGAAATCGCTAGTACCGCGCATGTATGGCGAAGAGGTTTCCGACGGGACCGAAACGAACGGGAAGGTTGCTTTTGTGGCCTTCGCGGGGGTAGCGCCCCGCCTCTTCCCGAACGTTTTCGCTATGGTCGGACGGAAGCGGGATCCCGTGACGGGGGAGTACCTGCCTTGGGTTCCGAAACTGGCTCAGCCACGGTTGGTCTCTGCAGCGGTTCTGCGGTATCCGATCCAGGTCGCTGAGGATGTAGTTATCAACAAACTTGCAGCTAGATTCGACGAAGGCGGCGAGTCGCGCGAGGAAAATTCACCTTGAGATGTCACTCTCAATCTGGCTTCAACGGCGAAAACTTGTGGGTGGTGTCTGTTTCAATGTGCAGATGGGATGGAACCCAGAGCATGGGATGGAACCCAAGGGAGAAGGCCAGTGAGTAACGACCAAGGTTGGGTCCGCGGAGAGTTTGCAAGGGCTCGGGAGCGGTCTGCCAACGTGCCAAGCGGAGCCAGGCCTGTGGTCAGCGGACCGTCGGGTTCGCGTCCCAGCGCGTCTTCTGCAGCGTCTGACCGGAGCAATCCACAGGGCAGGTAGCTTCCTTACTGCGCTGATGATCATCGAGCCCTGGCGGGGCTCGCATGGGCCGACGCTCAACTTCTGGCTGCCGCGGTCGTTCGACTTCTGCACTGCGGCGGATCCGGTCGGGTCGCTGCGCCGTCGTGTTTCCGTGGTGCGCCGGTCACCGCACGCGGCACTGCCGTCTGAGTTGTGACCTTGGGTGACCCTGAGTGGTTGATTCAGCCGGGTGCGCATCGTGTCGGCGCTGGTCAGAGGTGGAGCCGATGACGGGAATCGAACCCGCGTTCTCAGCTTGGGAAGCTGATGTTCTGCCATTGAACTACATCGGCATTGCTGCGCTAGCAGGCTAGCATCTGGGCGCGCGCTGCCTGCGAGAGTGCATCTTCATCCGCCGGACGCGGCGTGTTGCGGATGAAACCGCGCAGTCGGCGCCCAGGCTCCGGTCACGCGCGGCGGTCAGCGGATACGCTCGTGCGGTGCTGCTCTCCGATCGCGACCTGCGGGCCGAAATCGCCGCCGGCCGGCTGGGCATCGACCCCTTCGATGACGCCCTGGTACAGCCGTCCAGCGTGGACGTCCGCCTCGACACCATGTTCCGGGTGTTCAACAACACTCGTTACACCCACATCGACCCCGCCCAGCAGCAGGACGAGCTGACCACGCTGGTCGAACCCAAACCCGGGGAGCCATTCGTGCTGCACCCCGGCGAATTCGTGCTCGGTTCCACCCTGGAGTGCTGCACCTTGCCCGAGGATCTGGCCGGCCGGTTGGAGGGCAAGTCGAGCCTGGGCCGGTTGGGCCTGTTGACCCACTCCACCGCGGGATTTATCGACCCGGGGTTCTCCGGACACATCACCTTGGAGCTGTCCAACGTGGCCAACCTGCCGATCACATTGTGGCCGGGGATGAAGATCGGCCAGCTGTGTCTGCTGCGGCTGACCAGTCCGGCGGAGCACCCTTACGGCAGCACGCGGGTAGGGTCGAAATATCAGGGCCAGCGCGGGCCGACGCCGTCCCGCTCGTACCAGAACTTCATCAGCTCCGGTTAGCCCTTCGGATGCGACAGCCACCATGCGGCTGCGATGAAGCCGGTATCGGCTGGCCCTGTCGGGGGTATGTCCCTCAACATTGGCCGATCAGCAGCGGGTGGAGGTTTCGGTGGACATCGTTCTCGGGGTGTCGGTAGCGCCCTCGACGGTCCGCATGGTGTTGGTGGAGGGCGAAAGCGCCAACGGGGTCACGGTGGAGCATGACGACTTCGAGGTCGGAGCCGGCGCCCAAAGCGCCCCCGAACGGGTGGTCTCGGCGATCCTGGGGACCCGGGAAGGTGCCCGCGAAGGCGGCTATCAGCTCAGCTCGACCGGGGTGACCTGGACCAATCCGGGCGAGGCCGCTGCGCTGCGGGATGCCCTGGTCAGCCACAAAGTCGAGAACGTGATGCTGGTCTCGGCGTTCCTGGCGGCTGCGGCGCTGGCCCAGGCCGTGGGCAGTGCGACCAGCTATGAGCGGACGGCGTTGCTGTTCGTCGAACCGGATGTCGCCACCCTGGCGGTGGTCAACTCCGACGACGGCTCGATCAGCGAGATTCACCGGCAGCCGCTGTCGCGCGATGACGCCAGCGCCGTCGGCGAGCTGACCGAGATGGTGGCCGGCGCCCCACGGTTGGAGTCGCGTCCCGACGCGCTGTTCGTGGTCGGCGCGGGTGGGGTCAACGTCGCGGCGATCAAGCCGGAACTCGACAAGGCCAGCACATTGCCGGTCAGCGCGCCCGAGGAACCGGACATGGCGTTGGCCCGCGGGGCGGCGCTGGCCAGCGCGCACGCCCCGCTGTTCACGTCCTCTACCCGGGCGATGGCCTGGGCGCAGGACCCGGGTACCGGAGCACTGGGCCCGGGGCTGGTCCAAGCCGGCTACGCCTACGTCGCGCCCGAGTCGGTGGACTACAACGCGACCTCCGATATCGAGCCGCTGGCCTACAGCGCGGTTCCGGACTTCGCCGACAGCGGCTACCTGCCCTCGGGGATCCAGGACGTCGTCGACCGTCCCGAACTCGTCGACTCCCGCCTGCTGGACTTCAGCACCGGGGTCCAGCAGCGGGAACGCAAACCGATGCTGGTCACCGGTGGGGTGGCGGCACTGTTCGTGGTCGGCGTGCTGGCCCTGGCGGTTGCGCTGGCGGTGGGCATGCGCGCGGCCAATCACCATGGGCCGGACGTACGGGCCAACGTCGTCACCCATCAGCCGCGGCCGCCCAAGGCTGCCGTTCCGCCGCCGGCTCCGCCACCGGCGCCGGCCCCGGCGCCCCAGCCGGAAGCTCACCCGGCGCCGCCGCAAGCCCCCGCGCCGGTTCCGCGGGCACCGGCTCCGGCGCCGGCCGCTCCTGCACCGGCGGCACCACCGCCCCCGCCGCCCCCGCCGGCTCTGCCGCCGCCGATGATCCCGAACCTGAACATTCCCGGTCTTCCCGGCGGTCCGCCGATCCTCGGCCCGCCCCGGGGTGGCTGGGGCCGCGGCGGCTGGGGAGACGACGACTGGGGTCCTGGAGGCGGTCACGGCCGAGGCGGTGGACACGGCGGTGGCCATGGCAAGGGCCGCGGTGGTGGCGGGATTCCGATCCCCCTGCCGATCCCTGGCCTGCACTTCTAGTGGGGATTTACCCCCAAAGAGATAAGATGGGCTAATCAATCGAGGTCCGTAGGGGAGGAGGTGCGATGGACATCGTCCTCGGCGTGTCGATGGCACCGCCGTCGGTGCGGATGGTCCTGGTCGAAGGAGAGAACGCCGGTGGCGTCACCGTCGACGAGGACGGCTTCGAGGTGGACTCCAGCGGCGCAGCGTTCCCCGACCAGGTGGTCTCGGCGATCCTGGGCACTCAGGAGAGCGCCGAAGAGGGCGGCTATCGGCTGGCCTCCACCGGCGTGACCGTCACTAATCAGCTGCAGGCCGGCCAGCTGCGCGACGCGCTGGCCAACCGCCGGGTCGAGAACGTGATGCTGGTGTCGGCGTTTCTGGCAGCGGCCGCGCTGGCGCAGACGGTGGGCGGGGCGATCGGCTACCAGCGGACCGCGTTGATGTTCATCGAGCCCCAGGGAGCCACGCTGGCGGTCGTCGACTCGACGGACGGCTCGATCACCGAGGTGCACCGCGTGGCACTGCCCTCCGACGACGACGCCGCCCTCGGCGAGCTGACCGCGCTGGCCGCGCAGGCCGGCCGGCTCGAGTCCCGGCCCGACGGGTTGTTTGTGGTCGGATCCGGTGTCAACGTCGGGCTGGTCAAGCCCGACCTGGACGCGGCCAGCGCCATTCCGGTCAGCGTGCCCGAAGAGCCGGAGACGGCCCTGGCCCGGGGCGCGGCGCTGGCCAGCGCCCACGCGCCGCTGTTCGATTCGTCGACGTCGGCGTTGGCGTGGGCGCGCGACCCGGGCACCGGCATGATCGATCCGAATCTGGTCGCGCTGGGCTACGCCTACCAGGCCGGCGGCGACTACGACGCCACCATGGGCGAATACGCCCTGGCCTACAGCGCCGTCCCCGACGACGCCGACGACGACTACGTGGCGTTCTCCGACACCGCCAGCACCCAAAGCGCCGTCGCCGAGGACTACGCGCCGAGTTCCCGGCTGTTCGATGAGACCGAGCGCCCGCGCCGCCGCAATCCCTTCCTGCTGGCCGGCAGCGGGCTGGCGGCCTTCTTCGTGGTCGGGGTGGTCTCCTTGGTGGTGGCGCTGGCGGTCAGCATCCGGCCCACCGCATCCGAGCACCCCGCGCCCAGCCAGCACATCGTCGTGCCCACCCAGCAGGCCCCAGCCCCGGCTCCGGTGCCCGAGGTGGCGCCCAAGGTGCCCCCCGCCGCCCCGACCCCGGCGGCTCCGGCTCCAGCGGCCCCGCCGCCGCCCGCCGCGCAAGCACCCGCGGCTCCCGCTCCGGTGCCCGCGGCACCCGCGCCGCCGCCGGCGGCCCCTGCACCGGCGGCTCCTGCTCCGGTGCCGATTCCGGTGCCGATCCAGGTGCCGAAGCCGCCAGCGGTCGAGATCCCGTCACCGGCCGCGCCGGTCCCGGCGGCACCGCCGCCCGCGCAACAACCCGAGTGGCCGCCGATCTTCAACCCGCCCAAGCAGAGTCCGCCCAAGAACGACCTTCCGTCGTGGCTGCCAGGCAATAACGACGGCGGCAACAAGGGCGGAAATCCGTCGTGGCTGCCGGGCAATAACGGCGGCGGCAACAAGGGCGGCAACCCGTCGTGGCTGCCGGGTGACAACGGCGGCGGTAACAAGGGGGGCAACCCCTCACCGTGGCTGCCCGGCGTCGGCACCAACGGCGGCGGAAACAATCCCTGGCTGCCGGGCCTGGGCGGCGGAAGCAGCGGCGCCCGTGGCGGTGGCGGCGGCTCGTGGTTCCCCGGCCTCGGCGGCGGCGGCAAGGGCGGCGGCGGCCATGGCGGCGGCTGGCCCTTCTGAGCCGGCGCGCCGTCCACTAGCCTGGCGGCGTGGATTACGCCGCAGCATTGCTCGATGAGAACCGCGCCTTCGGTGAGCTGATCCGGTCCGGTGATCCCGAGCTGGCGATCCCGACCTGCCCGGACTGGAACCTGACGCAGCTGTTCCGCCACGTCGGACGCGGACATCGTTGGGCCGCACAGATCGTCGCCGACCGTCTGGACCACCCGCTGGATCCGCGCGAGGTCGTCGACGGCAAGCCGCCCGCGGACCCCGACGCGGCCATCGACTGGCTGCACGACGGCGCCCAGCGGGTGCTCGACGCGATCGCTGGCATCGGGCCGGACAATCCGGCGTGGACGTTTTTAGGTCCCCGCCCGGCGGCCTGGTGGCTGCGCCGCCGGTTGCACGAGGCGACGGTGCACCGCGCCGACGCCGCCCTGGCACTCGGCGCCGACTTCAACCTGTCGCCGGAATTGGCCGCCGACGGGATCTCCGAATGGCTCGACCTGGTCACCGCACGCCCCGGCCGCGACGGGCAATCGCCGCTGGCCGGCGGTCAGAGTGTGCACCTGCACGCCACCGATGAGGGCCTGGGATCGGCGGGTGAGTGGACGATCAGCCGGTCACCCGACACCGCCGCGCTGCGCTGGTCGCACGAGCACGGTAAGGGCTCGGTGGCGCTGCGCGGCCCGGCCCGCGACCTGTTCCTGGCGATGATGCGCCGGGTTGCGGTGGCCGACACCGATATCGCGGTGTTCGGCGACGCCGCGGTGTGGCAGGACTGGGCCGACCACACCGCGTTCTGAGGGCGCGTCCACACGGTAGTTTGCAGGGCATGAGCACATCGGAGATCGCCACCGTCCTCGCCTGGCACGACGCTCTGGCCGCCGGTGACGTCGACACCCTGGAGCAGCTGTCCAGTGAGGACATCGAGGTAGCCGACGCCGACGGTGCCGCGCAGGGCCACCAGGCGCTGCGGCAATGGGCAGCCTCGGCGCAGACCACCGCCGGGATCGGCCGGATGTACGTACACGGTGGGGTAGTGGTGGCCGAGTTGACGCCCGCCGAAGCCGGCGTCGCCGCCCAGGCGGTTGCCTTCCGGGTGGTGCACGATCACGTCACGGCGGTGTTCCGTCACGACGACCTCGACGCGGCGCTGACCGCCACGGATCTCACCGAGGCCGACCGCGCCGACTGACTGCGAGCGGCAGTTAGGCTCTACCCCATGCGCGGGATCATCCTGGCCGGTGGCTCAGGCACCCGCCTGTACCCGATCACCATGGGCGTGAGCAAACAGCTGCTGCCGGTCTATGACAAGCCGCTGGTCTACTACCCGCTGTGCACCCTGATGCTGGCCGGTATCCGCGACATCCAGGTGATCACCACGGGCCATGACGCGCCGGCCTTTCAGCGTCTGCTCGGCGACGGCAGCACATTCGGCGTCGACATCACCTATGCGGTCCAGGATCAGCCCGACGGGCTGGCGCGGGCGTTCGTCATCGGCGCAGAGCACATCGGCACCGACTCGGTCGCGCTGGTGTTGGGGGACAACATCTTCTACGGTCCAGGCCTGGGAACCAGTCTCCGTCGTCACCAAACCGTTTCCGGCGCAGTCATTTTCGCGTACTGGATGGCTGACCCGTCGGCGTACGGCGTCGTCGAGTTCGACGCGGACGGCACGGCGGTGTCGGTGGTGGAGAAGCCGACGACCCACCAATCCCACTATGCGATACCGGGTCTGTACTTCTACGACAACGACGTTGTCGAGATCGCCCGGGGCTTAAGACCATCCGCGCGGGGCGAGTACGAGATCACCGATATCAACCGGACCTATCTCGATCAGGGGCGGCTGCGGGTCGAGACACTGGCCCGCGGCACCGCCTGGCTGGACACCGGGACCTTCGATTCGCTGCTGGACGCCGGCGACTACGTGCGCACCATCGAGCGCCGTCAGGGGCTCAAAATCGGCATCCCCGAGGAGGTGGCCTGGCGGATGGGGTTCATCGACGAGGAGGCACTTGCGGCCCGCGCGCACGCCCAGCTGAAGTCCGGGTACGGCGGTTATCTGCTGGCGTTGCTGGATCGGCGCTGATCGGCTACCGAACGCCGGCAATCGTCGCCGCCGCGCGCTGCAGCGAGCGCTCGGCGTCTTCCCGCCGATCGCCCATCCCGACGAACATGTCGACGGTCATCGGGCCCAGGATGTTCGTGAGCGCACGGCCGTCCTGCTCGAAGGTGCCGACGATCTCCAGCAACACCACACCGTGGATCATGCTCCAGATCCGCCCGGCCAAATCCACGACGTCGTCCGCGCGGATCCTCCCGGCGGCGACGATGCGCTGCACGGCGGCCACGAGTTGGTCGAATGCGTGGTCTCCCACCGGCATTCCGGTGCTCGGCGTGCCGAGCAGCTGCGGCGACGCCAGGCCGAACATCAGCCGGTACCGCTGCGGATTCTCCAGCGCGAACTCGCGGTAGTTGTAGCCCATCACGAAGAAATCGGCCATCGGGTCCTCGATCCTCGGTCCCGCGCCGAGCGCAGCGCCGAACCGCTCAAACGACGCCGCGACAATCGCGTCCAGCAGGCCGTTCATTCCGCCGAAGTGGGTGTAGACCGCCATCGTCGACGCCCCGATCTCGGCGGCGACCTTCCGTGCCTGCAGCGCCTCGGGACCTGAGGTTTCCAATAGGTGCAGCCCGGCTTCGATCAAGCGCTCACGCGGATTCACCCTTGCCATCCTGCCATAACGGTGTTATACCTGACCCATAACATCGTTATGGCAAGGAGGTGCCGGGATGAGTAACCCGTATCTGGAGGGCGGTTACGCCCCGATCGCCCAGGAATACACCCTTACCGGCCTCGAGGTGTCCGGGACCATCCCCGACTACCTGGATGGCCGCTACCTGCGCAACGGCCCCAACCCGGTCGGCGAAATCGATCCCGCCGTCTACCACTGGTTCATCGGGGACGGGATGGTCCACGGCGTGCGGCTGCGCGACGGCAAGGCCGAGTGGTACCGCAACCGCTATGTGCGCGGGCCGCAGACCGCCCAAGCACTCGGCGAACCGCCACCACGCGGCCACCACCGCGGGACGATGGGCATCGGTGCCAACACCAACGTGATCGGTCACGCCGGGCGCACCTACGCGCTGATCGAGGGCGGCCTCTCCTGCTCTGAGCTGACCGACGAGCTGGACACTATCGGCGTCTGCGACTTCGACGGCACCCTGCCCGGCGGTTACACCGCGCACCCCAAGCGGGACCCGGACAGCGGCGAACTGCACGCCGTGTCGTACTCCTTCAATCGCGGCAACACCGTGCAGTACTCGGTGATCGGCACCGACGGCCGCGCCCGGCGCACGGTCGACATCGAGGTCACCGGCTCGCCGATGATGCATGATTTCTCGCTGACCGAAAACCACGTCGTCTTCTACGACCTGCCGGTGACCTTCGATGCGCGCCAGGTCGCCGAGGGATCGGCGCCCCCGGGTCTGCGGCTGCCGGTGCGACTGATCCTGAATGCCTTGATCGGGCGGGTGCGTATCCCGGACCCGGTCACCGCCCGGTTGCCGCGCCCCAAGGGCAGCGACCGCCGCATGCCGTATCGATGGAACCCGAAATACCCTGCGCGGGTAGGTGTTATGCCCCGTACCGGCGCCAGCTCAGACGTGCGGTGGTTCGACGTGGAACCGTGCTACGTGTTCCACCCGCTGAACGCATACGACGACGGCGACACCGTCGTGCTCGATGTGGTGCGTCACCCTAAGATGTTCGACACCGACCTTCGTGGTCCTGCCGAGGGTCCGCCCACGCTGGATCGGTGGACGGTGGACCTGGCCGACGGCAAAGTTCGGGAGTCCCGCATTGACGATCGGGGCCAGGAGTTCCCCCGGGTCGACGAGCGCCGGGTCGGCCGGCGGCACCGGTTCGGCTACGCGGTTGGCTTCAACGGCGACGGGTCGACGCTGCTCAAGCATGACCTCGTCGGCGGGTCGACGGCGAAGCGCTCGTTTGGTGCGGGAAAACAGTTGGGCGAGTTCGTCTTCCATCCCTCCGCAGCCGACGCGGCCGAAGACGACGGTGTGCTGATGGGCTTCGTCTACGACAGCGCGACCGATCGCAGCGGGCTGGCCATCCTGGATGCGGCCACGCTGGAGGACGTCGCCAATATCGCGCTGCCGCACCGTGTTCCCGCGGGCTTCCACGGCAACTGGGTGCCCACCGGGCAGTAGGAGGACGAGATGAGCACGAGGTTGGTAACGCCGTCGGAGCCCTCGATGCGGGTCGGCGATCCGGAGCGGGGCCACACTGCCGCCCGTCTCGGACAGGCATTCGCCCAGGGATACCTTTCAATGGAGGAGTACGAGACACGGCTGGGGCGGGCGTTTGGAGCTGAGACCGTTGGTGCTCTCGACGATCTGCTCGTCGATCTGCCCCTCGAGCGGATCGGCCGGCGGGACCCGCAGCGTCGTGCCGCGCGGCACGATGCCGCCCGGCGTGTCGTGCGGCTTCACCTGGCCGCCTACGTGGCCGTGTCGATGCTGATGATCGGCATCTGGCTGGCGACAGCCGTGGCCGTCGGCGCGTGGTATTTCTGGCCCGCCTGGCCCATTCTCGGCTGGGGCATCGGGATCGTGTCCCACGCGATTCCCGTTGGGGCGTGTGGGCGAAGGGCTTCCCGTGCCGCCGACCCTGTCGTTAGCGCGTTCGGTACTCGAACTTTCCCGCGCTAACAACAGTTTCGGCGCAAACGGCGAACAACTACACCCGGTAGCCGACCAGGAAATTGCCCAGGCGTTCGATCGCACTGGACAGGTCACGAGCCCACGGCAGCGTCACGATCCGCAGGTGGTCCGGAGCGGGCCAGTTGAATCCGGTGCCCTGGGTGACCAGGATCTTCTCCTGCAACAGCAGATCCAGGACCAGCTGCTCGTCGTCCTCGATCGGGTAGACCTCGGGGTCCAATCGCGGGAACGCGTACAGCGCACCGCTCGGCTTGACGCAGGAGACGCCGGGAATCTCATTGAGCTTGCTCCAGGCGACATCGCGCTGCTCGAGCAGGCGCCCGCCCGGCAGGACCAGGTCGTCGATGCTCTGGTGACCGCCCAGCGCCACCTGAATGGCGTGCTGGGCCGGCACATTGGGGCACAGCCGCATGTTGGCCAGCAGGTTGATGCCCTCGAGGAAACTGGTCGCGTGCTCCTTGGGGCCGGTGATCGCCACCCAGCCCGCCCGGTAGCCCGCCACCCGGTAGGCCTTCGACAGCCCGTTGAAGGTCAGGCACAGCAGATCCGGCGCCAGGGTGGCCAGGTTGATGTGCTCGGCGTCGTCGTAGAGGATCTTGTCGTAGATCTCGTCGGCCAGCAGCAGCAGCTGATGCTTGCGGGCCAGCTCGGCGATCTGGCTGAGCACCTCCCGGCCGTAGACCGCTCCGGTGGGGTTGTTCGGGTTGATCACTACCAGCGCCTTGGTGCGCTCGGTGATCTTCGACTCCATGTCGGCGATATCGGGCTGCCAGCCCTGCGTCTCGTCGCACAGGTAATGCACCGGCGTGCCGCCGGCCAGCGAGGTCGACGCCGTCCACAACGGGTAGTCCGGCGCCGGGATCAGCACCTGGTCGCCGTTGTCCAACAGCGCCTGCAGCACCAGGGAGATCAGCTCCGAGACCCCGTTGCCCAGGTACACGTCATCGACGTCGAAGCGGGGGAAGCCCTCGACGAGCTCGTAGCGGGTGACCACGGCCCGGCGGGCCGGCAGGATGCCTTGGGAGTCCGAGTAGCCCTGCGCGTACGGCAGTGCCTGGATCATGTCCCGCATGATGACGTCGGGCGCCTCGAACCCGAACGGTGCCGGGTTACCGATGTTGAGCTTGAGGATGCGGTGCCCCTCGGCCTCCATCCGGGCGGCCTGGGCGTGGATCGGACCGCGGATCTCATAGAGGACGTCCTGCAGCTTGGTCGACTGCGCGAACGTGCGCTGCCGCAGCTGGCTGCCGGGAGCAGGCCAGGGCATCTGGTGGGGCAACTGATGAGCGGTCACGTCGACAATGGTCCCATAGCTGTCCAATCAAAATTTGCCCGAGAAACAGATCGGGGCCGTATGTGCACCCACACGGCCCCAACCTGTTATCTCAGCGTTTGCCCGGTGGCCTTGCCCCGCGCTGGATGCCCAGGCCCTTCACCGGAGGCTGTTCCTTGGGAGCTTCGGCCTGCGGAGCAGCCTCGGCGGGGGCCTCGGCGGGGGCGGCTTCAGCGGCCGGCTGAGCGGCCGGCTCGGCCTTGGCGGGCTCGGCTGCCGCAGCCGCCGGTGCCTTCTTGGCCCCGGGCTTGCGGGCGCCTGCCGCCATCCCCAGCCCCTTGACCGGTGGGGCAGCCGCGGGCTCCGCGGCGGTGCTGGTCGGCTCGCTGGCCGTGCTGGCCGGTTCCGCCGCGGAGCTGACGGGTTCGGCCGGGGCCGCCGCCTTCTTGGCGCCCGGGCGCTTGGCGCCACCGGCGATACCCAAGCCCTTCACCGGAGCAGCCGGAGCAGCCGGAGCAGCCGGAGCGGCGGGGCCGGCCGCCGAGGCCTCCGGGGCCGCCGCCTTCTTGGCACCCGGCCGCTTGGCCCCACCGGCCATCCCCAGCCCCTTGACCGGGACTGCGGTTGTGGCCGCGGCTGCCGGCGCCTCGGCGGGCTTGGTCGCCGTCGCGGTGGCCGCAGCCGCCGGTGCGGGTGCCTCCTGCTCGACCTTCTTGGGGGCCCGCGTGGCGGCCTCGGCCGCGGCGGTGCCCTTGGCCGGCAATGTCACCCCGGACAGGTCCAGCGAGTCCAGCAGCAGCTGGGCGATGTCGCGCACGTCCACACCGGAGCGCCCGGAGGCCTCGATGCGGTCGTCGAGACCGTCGCTGACCATCACCCGGCAGAACGGGCAGGCGGTGGCGATGGTGGTGGCGCCGGTGGCCAGTGCCTCGTCCACCCGGTCGTGGTTCACCCGCTTGCCGATGTGCTCTTCCATCCACATCCGGGCCCCGCCGGCGCCGCAGCAGAACGAGCGGTCGCGGTTACGCGGCATCTCGACCAGGTTGGCGCCCGCGGCGGTCACCAGCTCACGCGGCGGCTCGTAGATCTTGTTGTGCCGGCCGAGGAAGCAGGGGTCGTGATAGGTGATGTCGCGCGAGACCGGGGTGACCGGAATCAGCTTCTTGTCCCGGACCAGCCGGTTGAGCACCTGACTGTGGTGCAGCACCGTGTACTCGCTGCCCAGCTGCGGATATTCGCGGGAGATGGTGTTAAAGCAGTGCGGGCAGCTGGCGATGATCTTGCGCTGCGGCTTGTCCAGGCCGTCGAAGACCTCGTTGAGCATCTCGACGTTCTGGGTGGCCAACTGCTGGAACAAGAATTCGTTGCCGGAGCGGCGGGCCGGGTCGCCGGTGCAGGTCTCGCCGGTGCCCAGCACCAGGAACTTCACCCCGGCAGCGGCCAGCAGCTCCGCGGTCGCCTTTGTGGTCTTCTTGGCGCGGTCCTCATAGGCGCCCGCGCAGCCCACCCAGAACAGGTACTCGAACCCGTCGAAGCTGTCGACGTCCTGGCCGTAGATCGGGATGTCGAAGTTGAGCTCGTCGATCCAGGCGGTGCGCTCGCTGGCGTTCTGCCCCCACGGGTTGCCCTTGTTCTCCAGGTTCTTGAACAGCACGGCCAACTCGGACGGGAACTCCGACTCCACCAGCACCTGGTAGCGGCGCATGTCCAGGATGTGGTCGATGTGCTCGATGTCCACCGGGCACTGCTCGACGCAGGCGCCGCAGTTGGTGCACGACCACAGCACGTCGGGGTCGATCACGCCGCCCTGCTCTTCGGTGCCGACCAGCGGCCGGGTGGCCTGCTCGGGACCGGAGCCGGGAACCCGGCCGAATCCGGACTCCGGGACGTGGTGATGTTCGCCGCGACCGGACTCGATGTAGCCACCCTCGGCGGTGGCGTCCTTCTCGCCGAGCAGGTAGGGCGCCTTGGCCATCCAGTGGTCGCGCAGATCCATGACCAGCAGCTTCGGGCTCAACGGCTTGCCGGTGTTCCAGGCCGGGCACTGGGATTGGCAGCGGCCGCACTCGGTACAGGTGGCGAAGTCGAGCATGCCCTTCCAGGAGAAGTCGTCGATCTTGCCGCGGCCGAACACCGCGTCCTCCGGCGGGTTGTCGAAGTCCAGCGGCTCGCCGTCGTACTCGATCGGCAGCAGCGGTCCCAGCCCGTTGGGCAGCCGCTTGAAGGTGACGTTGATCGGGGCCAAGAAGATGTGCAGGTGCTTGGAGTGCAGCACGATGATCAGGAACGCCAGCGCCACCCCGATGTGCAGCAGCAGTGACACGGTCTCGATGGTCTCGTTGGCGGAGCGGCCCAGCGGCTCCATGATCTTGCCCATCAGCTGGGACACGAACGCGCCCTTGCCGTACGGCAGGCTGCCGGTGTTGACGGCCGCCCCGCGCAGCAGCAGGAAGGTCCAGACCACGTTGAGGATCATCACCAGAATCAGCCAGGCGCCACCGTTGTGTGAGCCGTAGAACCGCGACGCCCGGCCGATCTCGCGGGGGTTGCGGATGACGCGGATGATCATGAAGGCGAAGATCGACAGGGTGACCGCGGTGATGAAGAAGTCCTGCAGGAAACCCAGCGCATCCCAGTGGCCGATGACCGGGATCGCGAAATCGTGCTTGAACAGCTGACCGTAGGCCTCGATGTAGACGGTCAGCAGCACGAAGAACGCCCACATGGTGAAGAAGTGCGCGATACCGGGGATCGACCACTTGAGCAGCTTGGCCTGGCCGGCAACTTCACGGATCTGTGTCCAGACCCGCCTGCCGACGTCGGTGGTCCGCTCGGCCCCGACCTTCTGACCAGTCATCACGAGCCGGTACAGCCAGAACACCCGGCGTGCGGAGAAATAGCCGACGATCGCCGTCATGGACAGGCCGACGACCAGCCTGATCATCATCTGGACATTCTCGGTCACGGAGCGTCTCTCCCATCCCCGAGTTACCGGCCAGTAACTTAGGTGTGGTTACTGGCGGGTAACTATCGCCAATCTTGCGCAAGACCTGTTCAAGCGCTGCTTGATGCTCGGCCCATAGTGCCACCCCATTGCGGCCCAGCGCGACACAGGCTGGCCTAACTGTATCGATTGGCGGCTGTTCCGAGGGGCTTTCTCGCCCGGGGAGGCTAATGGCCGGTCACAGTCCGGGCGGCAGCGGGATGACGATCTCCGACGGCGGTTGCGCCGCCGCGGTCGTGGTGGCCGGCGCCTGGGTGGTGGTCTCCGCCGTGGTGGTCGGGGGTGCGGTGGTGGCCGTCGTGGTGGTCGGAGCGGTGCTGGTCGGTGGTTCCGTAGTGCTCGGGGGCTCAGAACTAGACGGCGGCGGTTCGGTCGTCGGAGCCGGGGGCGTGCTTTCGCCGGGGGTGGTCTCCGGGGCGGGGGCGGGGGCGACCGGTGTGTCGCCAGGGCCCGCTGTGGTGGAGGTGACCGACGTCTCGGATGTCGTGGCCGGTGTGGTGTCACCGGATTCCTTGTTCACCAGCCGGACCATGCCCCAGACCAATCCGGCGATCAGCAGTGCGGTCAGCACGCCCCAGCCGATCAGCGCGAGCGGCTGCAGGTACCAGGGGGTCGGCGGCGGTTCGGGCGGTGCGGACCAGTCGGCCTGCGGCCCGCCGGCTTCGCGGTACTCGCTGTAATAGCCCGCCGGCTCGCTGTAGTTGCCGCCCGCGCGGTAGTCATAGCCGGCCATCTGCGTCGGTTCGTTGTTCGGATCGTCCGGCGTTCGTTCCACGCGCACCAATGGTAGGTGCGGTGGCTGACGAAAGGCCGCGTCGCCACCTGACGAGTAGCTGTGCCGGCTACCGGCGCCGGGTCATTCCCGACCGGTGGCCGCGCGTCGCGCGACGAGCGCGAACACTGCTCGCCAGCCGAGCAAAAAGACGGCGGTCACCGTCGACGCGACGAGTACGAAGGTCCAGGCCACACCCGCGGCTGTCGCAGCGCGCAAGGCCATGCCGATCAGCACCGTCGATATCCAGACGATCACCCCGGTGGGCACCAGGGCCGTGGGCCGCAGCCAGCCGCGAGACAACAGCCAGCCCAGGATCGTGCCGCTCAGGAAGGGCCAGGCCGTCGCCGCCAAGCCGGCGAGCGTGATGCCCTCGTCGTGGCTGCGCCGGCCGAGGGCGCAGAAGATCAGCACAGCCACCAGGTCAACGCCGAGCCAGGCCGGGGTCCGCTGCGGTTGCATGCGGCGAGCGTACTGGGCCGGGTCGCGGTCTACCGGCGTGGCGGGATGGTGATCACCGTCGGCAGTTCCGGAACCTTGGGGATCGGCGGAATGGTGATCACCGACGGCAGCGGCGGCAGATGCGGGCGGTGGTGATGCGAGTCGCCGGGCGGCGGGGGCTGCTGCGCCGGCGGTTGCTGCGGCGGGGCCTGCCGGGGTGGCGCCGCCGGTGGCGCCGACGTGCTCGAGGAACTCTCCGCGGTGGTGGTGGTCGTTGTGGTACTGGTCGTGGTCGTGCTGGTGGTGCTCGACGAGCTGGTTCCCGGTGCGGTGCCGCCCCCGGGGCCGCGGCTGGTCAGCTGGACGATGCCCCAGATCACCAGTCCGAGCATCACCGCGATCAGTCCGAACCAGGCGATCAGCACCGATCGCCGCCGAAACCAGGGCGTGGGTGCCACTTCGCCGAAGTCCACGGTGTCCGCTTCGCCGGCGGCAGGCTGTTCGAACGGGCCGTAGGCCGCGTACTGGGTCGGTGCGTTACCGGGGTTGTAGCCGGGACCGCCGGGTTGGTGGCCCGGGCCGGCGGGCCCGAAAGGTGCCGGCCGCGGCCCGGGCGGCTGAGGTCCGCGCTGGCCGTATTGGGTGGATCGGGTCGGGTCGTCGCCGGGTTTGCCGGGGCCGTCTGAAGATCCGAAGCGCGCCATTCCAGCGATCGTAATGGAAGGCGGTGGTCGGTGACCCGAGTGAGAGGTCAGAACGTTTCGACGTTGTCGATGCTGACGAACATGCCGTGACCGGTGCGGTCATTGGTGAATCGGGTGCCGTCGATATCGGCCTTGATGCGCCAACCCTGCGCCTGATAGGTCAGGTAGTCGATGGTGACGACCGGGATGTCGCCCAGGTTGCCCAACACCCACTGCACGGTGCCGTCGGAACTGACGCTGACGCCGTTGGCGTGTTCGCCGTCCTTGAGCGGGGTGTTGGTGAACTGTGCCTCGCAGTCGACCTGCCGAGTCGAGATCTGGCAGCGGGTCCTGCCCGACTTCGTCTCGATGAAGACGTAACCGTTCTCGTCCGGCGGCAGGACGACGCCGGCGGGCACCTTGGTGCTACTCGAGGGGGGCGGTTTGGACGGGGCCGGGGAGCTCGGCGGTGCGGTGGTAGGCCGGGGCGTTCGGAACGACGGCTCCGGTGGCCCGCCGCCGCCGGGGGCCGCGGTCGGGTTGCCATCGACGGTGGAAGTGCAGCCGGCTAGCAGCAGCGCGACCGCCAGGGTCAGCTGCCTGCCGCTCGCCTTCGTTGTCACCCGATCCGATACCTGCACACAGTCCCCCGCCGACATAGATTGACGTCCACCCTACGCACCCTGTGACTCGAGTGGCTGCAGTGACGCGCGGTCCTTCCGGGCCATCGCGGCGCGGCTTAGGAGAAGTCGCGGAACGCCAACGCGCCGCCGGCCACCGCCGTCACCGCGGCCAGACCGTAGCCGAGCACCGACCACCAGCCGGCGTGCAGATAGGCGGTGAGGGCCACGATCGCGATCGCACAGAAGATCAGGGCCATTCCGTACAGCGGAGGATTAGCTGCATATCTGTTGCGGCCCACGGGTTTTCGCCTCCTACTCGTCCGCTTCGGCCTGCGCGGCCACCGGTTGCTCGGGGGCGGCCGGGGCGAGTGCGGCCGCGGCCGTCACCCGCTCGCGCACCAGGTACCAACCGATGACCAGTGCCGGTGTGCCGACGAGCAGTACCGCGCGAATGAACGGGCCGCTGCGCTCGTCGACGACCATCAACACCAGAACACTGGCCAAGAACACCAGCGTCAGGTAGCCGCTGTAGGGGGCCAGCGGCATCCGGAACGAGGGCCGCTGCAGGACTCCGGCTTTGGTGAGGCGGTGGAACCGCAGCTGGCAGGCCACGATCGTCGCCCACGCCGCCATCACCCCGAGCGCCGCGATGTTGAGCACGATCTCGAACGCCTGCCCGGGTCGCACCGCATTGAGTACCACGCCGAGCAGCCCGACCGCGCTGGTCAGCAGAATGCCGCCGTAGGGCACCCCGTTGCGGGACATCCGGCCGGTGAACGCCGGACCGCTGCCGTTGACCGCCATCGACCGCAGGATCCGCCCGGTGGAATACAGCCCGGCATTGAGGCTGGAGAACGCCGCGGTGAGCACCACCAGGTTCATCAGGCTGCCGGCGCCGGTGAAGCCGATCTTGGAGAAGAACGTGACAAACGGGCTCTCGTGCTCCTTGTACGCGGTGTAGGGCAGCAGCAGCGCCAGCAGCACCACCGAGCCGACGTAGAAGATCCCGATCCGGGCGATCACCGAGTTGATCGCGCGCGGCATGATCTTCTCGGGCTCGGCCGTTTCACCGGCCGCGGTGCCGACCAGTTCGACCCCGGCGTAGGAGAACACCACCCCGGAGGTCACCAGCACCAGCGGCAACAGGCCAGTCGGGAGAAATCCGCCGTTTTGGGCGATGAGATGCAGGCCGGTTTCCTGGCCGTCGACCTGGTAGCGGCCGCCCAAGAAGACGGTGCCGACCACCAGGAACGTCATCAGCGCGATGACCTTGATCAAGGCGGCCCAGAACTCGAGCTCGCCGAAGAGCTTCACCGAGATCAGGTTCATCGACAGCACCGCCAGCAGTGCCACCAGCGCCAGCAGCCACTGCGGGACCGCCCCGAACAGGTGCCAGTAGTGGAAGTAGCTGGCGATCGCCGTGGTGTCGACGATGCCGGTCATCGACCAGTTCAGGAAGTACAGCCAGCCGGCGACGAAAGCCGTTTTCTCGCCGAAGAACTCGCGCGCATAGGAGACGAACGATCCCGACGACGGCCGGTGCAGCACCAGCTCGCCCAGGGCGCGCAGGATCAGGAACACGAAGCCGCCGCAGATCGCGTAGACGATGAACAGGCCGGGGCCGGCCGAGGCGAGCCGACCGCCGGCGCCGAGGAATAGCCCGGTGCCGATGGCGCCGCCGAGCGCGATCATCTGCAGCTGTCGGGGGGCCAGGCCCTTGTGATAACCCTCGTCTTCGCGGGCCAGTACAGCGGCAGGCGCCAGGTGAGGGTCGGGTGCGTGTGGCATTGCGCGGTTATTGTCCCTGTCGTCGTGAAGTCCGTGTCATGGTGTCAGAGGCTTCCACGAGTAGCCAGCCGGTGCCGGATCCCGGTGGGCCACCAGAACCATGGACCCAGCAGCCGGGCGAGTGGCAGCACCAGGAAGAGCCGGACGATCATCATGTCGAAGATCAGCCCGACGCAGATCGTCGAACCGGCCTGACCGATGTTCACCACGTCGCTGGAGAGCATCGCCAGCATGGTGCCGGCCAGCACGAAGGCCGCCGTGACCACCACATTTCCCGAACCTGCCATGGCGCGGATGAGCCCGGTGCGGATTCCGCCGCCGAGTTCCTCGCGGTACCGGGACAGCAGCAGCAGGTTGTAGTCGCATCCCACCCCGACCAGCACGATGAAGGCGATCGGGACCGTCAGCCAGTGCAGCTGGATGCCCAGCAGGGTCTCCCAGATGAAGCTGGACAGCCCCAGGCTGCCGGCGAAGGAGAGGATCACGGTGATGAGTACGACGATCGAGCCGATCAGGGCCCGGGTGATGACCAGCACGATGATGAAGACCAACCCGAACGTGGCCAGCATCATGATCATCAGGTCGTTGCGGGAGAACGCCTGCACGTCCCGGTAGTTCGACGCCGCACCGGCCCAGAGCAGCTGGGCGCCGGACAGCGACGTCCCCTTGATGGCTTCCTGAGCCGCCGCCGCCGCGTTCTGCACTTGCCGGATGCCCTGCGGACTCATCGCCTCGCCCTGATGGAAGACCATGAAGCGGGCGCCGGTGCCGTCGGGCGTCATCAAGATGTCCAGGCCGGTCTTGAAGTCCTCGGTGGCGAAGGCGTCCGGCGGCAAGAAGAAGAAGTCGTCGTTCTTGGCGTTGTCGAACGCCTGCGCCATGTCGATCATCGGAGGGATCATCGTCTCCAGCTGCGGGATGATGCTGCTCATCGTGCTCTGCGTGGCCAGTGTCACCGACCGCATGGTCGCCATGTGGCCGGCCATGCCGTGCAGGGCCGCCACCATCTGCGGGGTGACGGTGTCGATGATGGTGAGGCCGTCGATCATGGCGGCCATCTCCTCATCGAATTTGTCGATGTTGTCCGACAAGTCGTGCGCCGAGCGCAGCGCCCAACAGATCGGGATGTCGAAACAGTGCGGCTCCCAATAGGTGTAGCTGCGCAGCGGTCGCACGAAGTCATCCAGGTCGGCCATCTGGTCTCGCGCTGTCGCGGTGATGTCCTTCAGGCGCTGCGCGGCCTCGCGGGATAGCCGGGTGCCCACCGCCATCCGGCTGGTCGCCTGCTCCATCTGGCGGGTCGATTCGATGGTGTCGGCCATCTTGGCCGCCATCGTGTCGATGTCGGCGATGCGATCGCGCAGGAAGCCGATGTTTTCGCCGATCTTGGTGCCCATTGAACCCATGGCGTACGGCAGCGAGGCGTGTTCGAGCGGTCGCCCGTTCGGCCGGGTGATGTCCTGCACCATCGAGATACCCGGGGTCCGGAAGATGCTTTTGGCGACCCGGTCCAGGCTGATCATGTCGGCGGTGTTGCGCATGTCGTGATCGGCGCGCAGATACAGCACGTCGGTGGAGAGTTGGCTCTTCGGGAAGTGCTGGTCGGCGGCCGCGTAGCCCTGCACCGATTCGACGGACGCCGGCGCGAAATCCCGGTCGTTGTAGCTCACCTGGTAGGTGGCGAGGTTCAGGATGCACAGCGGAAGCACCAGCGCGGCGATCGCCATCACCGGGATGGGCCAGCGGGCGATCACGGTGCCCAGCTGCCGCCAGGCCGGGCTCGTCGGTCGGGGTTCCTCGAGGTATTTGATCTTGCTGCCCAGCGTCAGCAGGGCGGGCCCGAGAGTGAGGGCGGCGGCGACGGCGACGATCATCGCCACGAAACACGGTGGCCCCAGGGTGCGGAAGTAATTGAGGGTGGTCAGGCTCAGGCACAGCGTTGCCCCGGAGATGGCCACACCCGAGCCCAGGATCACATGCGAGGTGTTGGCCACCGAGTCGTAGTAGGCGCTTTCCTTGTCCAGGCCCTTGCGGCGGGCTTCGTGGTAGCGGCCCAGGTAGAAGATGCCGTAGTCGGTGGAGACACCCAACACCAGGCCGACGACCATGTTCATGGCGAACGACGAGATGCCGATCAGGTGGGCGCCGACCAGAAAGGAGACGACGCCGCGCGTCGTCGCCAACGTGACCAGCACCCCGGCCAGCGGGATCAGGGCGCGCGTCGCCGAACGGTAGGCGATGAGCAGCATCGTGACGATGATGACGATGGTCACGATGGTGAGCGTGACCATGCTTTCGTCGGCGGCGCGCAGCGTGTCCGAAGCCAGCGGCGCCGGGCCGCTGACGTAGACGTTCAGGCCGTCGGGTTTGGGAACCTGAGCCACGATGTCGCGAATCGCCTCGATCGAGTGGTTCGACGCAGCGTCCCCCAAGTCGCCGGTGGGGCGGATCGTCAGCGTGGCCGCCTCGCCGTCGGCGCTCTGCGCCCCCGACATCGTCGTGGGCCTGCCCCACAGGTTCAGCAGCGACTGGACGTGCTTTTTGTCATCGAGGAGCCGGTCGATGAGTTGGTCGTAGTAGCGGTGATCCTGCTCGCCGAGTTTGCGCCCGGGGGTTACCAGCAGAACCGCTCCAGCACTGGTGTAGTCGGACTCGTCGAAGGCGCGGCCCTGCAGGATCGCCGCCTGCGACGAGGGTGCGTCGCGCGGGACCATGGCCTCGGCGTTCTCCGCGGTGTTCTTCTCGATGCTCGGGACGAAGATGTTGGTGACCGCGGCGGCCAGCACCCAGAACAGCACGATCGGGATGGCCAGCTTGCGCAGCAGCCGCGCGGAGCGCGGACGCCGGGCCGGTTCGTCGGCCGGTGCTTCGGCGTCGGACTCCTCGGCGCTCATGCCGCAGTCACGGTGCAGGCCGCCGCGGCAGCATGGTGGGCGACCGACCGCTCGTCGCGCACCCGGCCGTCGACGCGGATGCGGCAGCCCACGGAGTCACCGTCGACCTGGGTGACCAGACTCAACGAGGCCGACGGTGAGGTCGTCGTCTCCGAATGCGACCACGGCAGCGAGGTCAGGGCAACCTCGATCGGGGCACCGTCAAGGTCGGCGTAGACGACCCTGCCGCCACTGCCGAGGGAGCCGAACACCTCATAGGTGATCGTTTTCGGGTTGATCTGCACCACCGTGGCCGGAATGGAACCGGCGGCCGGGGGGTGGCTGATCGCCTGGGACATGCCCTGGACCCGGCTCACCCCCAAAGCGACGAACGCGATCACGGCCAGGACGGTGACAGGAAGCCAGAGTCGGCCGGCAAACGATCGGAATCTTCGCCGCTTCGGGGGCGTGTTCACACGATTGCCTCCTCGACACGGGTCGGGAAAATGGCGTGGAAGCATTTTCGCACCAGATAGCCCGGCGCCACCGGATAACCGATGGCCGGAACGGGAACAAACTCAGAAGCCGGCTCGTTGACCCCTTCGACAACTTGAGTCACAAGCACTCAAGTCTGAGTTGACAGCGGGGCTGCGGCAAGCGCATCCTTGAGCGCAGTCCGCTCAGACTAGGGAATCGTCTACCAGGGAGGAAACCACAATGGCTCGTGCGGTCGGAATCGACCTCGGGACCACCAACTCTTGCGTCTCGGTGCTGGAGGGCGGCGATCCCGTCGTCGTAGCCAACTCGGAGGGCTCGCGCACCACCCCGTCGGTCGTTGCGTTCGCCCGCAACGGCGAGGTGCTGGTCGGCCAGCCCGCCAAGAACCAGGCGGTCACCAACGTCGACCGCACCATCCGCTCGGTCAAGCGCCACATGGGCACCGACTGGAAAGTCGAGGTCGACGGCAAGGACTACACCGCGCAGGAGATCAGTGCCCGGGTGCTGATGAAGCTCAAGCGCGACGCGGAGGCCTACCTCGGTGAGGACATCACCGACGCGGTCATCACCGTGCCCGCCTACTTCAACGACGCCCAGCGGCAGGCCACCAAGGAGGCCGGCCAGATCGCGGGCATGAACGTGCTGCGCATCGTCAACGAGCCCACCGCGGCCGCACTGGCCTACGGTCTGGACAAGGGCCAGAAGGAGCAGACCATCCTGGTCTTCGACCTCGGTGGCGGCACCTTCGACGTCTCGCTGCTGGAGATCGGCGAGGGCGTCGTCGAGGTCCGGGCCACCTCCGGTGACAACCACCTCGGTGGCGACGACTGGGACGACCGGGTCGTCGACTGGCTGGTCGACAAGTTCAAGGGCACCTCGGGTATCGACCTGACCAAGGACAAGATGGCGATGCAGCGGCTGCGCGAAGCGGCCGAGAAGGCCAAGATCGAGCTGTCGAGCTCGCAGAGCACGTCGATCAACCTGCCCTACATCACCGTCGACGCCGACAAGAACCCGCTGTTCCTCGATGAGCAGCTGACCCGCTCGGAGTTCCAGCGCATCACCCAGGACCTGCTGGACCGCACCCGCAAGCCGTTCCAGTCGGTGATCAAGGACGCCGGTATCTCGGTGTCAGAGATCGACCACGTGGTGTTGGTGGGTGGTTCCACCCGGATGCCCGCGGTGACCGACCTGGTCAAGGAGCTGACCGGCGGCCAGGAGCCCAACAAGGGCGTCAACCCCGATGAAGTTGTCGCCGTGGGCGCCGCACTTCAAGCCGGTGTGCTCAAGGGTGAGGTGAAAGACGTTCTGCTGCTTGACGTCACCCCGCTGTCGCTCGGTATTGAGACCAAGGGCGGCGTCATGACCAAGCTGATCGAGCGCAACACCACCATCCCGACCAAGCGCAGCGAGACCTTCACCACTGCCGACGACAACCAGCCGTCGGTGCAGATCCAGGTCTACCAGGGTGAGCGCGAGATCGCCTCGCACAACAAGCTGCTCGGCTCCTTCGAGCTGACCGGTATTCCGCCGGCCCCGCGCGGTGTCCCGCAGATCGAGGTCACCTTCGACATCGACGCCAACGGCATCGTGCACGTCACCGCCAAGGACAAGGGCACCGGCAAGGAGAACACGATCAAGATCCAGGAAGGCTCCGGCCTGTCCCAGGAGGAGATCGACCGGATGATCAAGGACGCCGAGGCGCACGCCGACGAGGACCGCAGGCGTCGCGAAGAGGCCGACGTCCGCAACCAGGCGGAGTCGCTGGTCTACCAGACGGAGAAGTTCGTCAAGGAGCAGCGCGAAGCCGAAGGTGGTTCGAAGGTCCCCGAGGACACCCTGGCCAAGGTCGACGCCGCGATCGGCGACGCCAAGAAAGCGCTGGAGGGCACCGACATCGGCGCCATCAAGTCCGCGATGGAGAAGCTGGGTGTCGAGTCGCAGGCGCTGGGTCAGGCGATCTACGAGGCCACTCAGGCCGAGCAGGCCGCCGCCGGGGCCGAAGGCGGTGCGTCCGCGGGTGCTGACGACGTTGTGGACGCCGAAGTAGTCGATGACGGAGAGACCAAGTGAGCGAAGGCAATTCACGCGAGCCGTCTCCGGAGACGATCACCGTGACCGACAAGCGGCGGATCGATCCCGAAACCGGTGAGGTGCGCGCGAGTTCCGCCGGGCCGGCCCCAAGCGGGCCGGCGCCGGCGGAACCGGCCGCCGACGACTCCCAAGCCGGCGAGGTCGACCAGGTTGCGGAGCTCACCGCCGACCTGCAGCGCGTACAGGCGGACTTCGCCAACTACCGTAAGCGGGCGTTGCGCGACCAACAGGGCGTCGCCGACCGGGCCAAGGCAGCGGTGGTGACCGAGCTGCTCGGGATCCTCGATGACCTCGACCGGGCCCGTAGTCACGGCGACCTGGAATCGGGGCCGCTGAAAGCGTTGGCGGACAAGCTGACCGGCGTGCTCAGTGGGTTGGGTCTGGCGGCGTTCGGCGCCGAAGGCGAAGAGTTCGACCCGCAGTTGCACGAGGCCGTCCAACATGAGGGGGACGGGACCCATTCGGTGATCGGCACCGTCCTGCGGCAGGGTTACAAACTCGGCGACCAGGTGCTGCGCCACGCGATGGTCGGGGTAGTCGACACCGTCCCCGACCGTGACGACAGTGCCGAAGCCGAAGCCGAAGCAGAAGTAGAAGCCGACGGCGAAGACGCCGGCGACGACAATTGATCAGGTAAGGAGGTGACGCGTCATGGCTCAGCGTGAATGGGTCGAGAAGGACTTCTACAAGGAGTTGGGCGTCGCCTCCAGCGCCTCCGAGAAAGAGATCAAGAGCGCCTACCGCAAGTTGGCGGCTGAGCTGCATCCGGACCGCAACCCCAACAACCCGGCCGCCGCGGAGCGGTTCAAGGCGGTGTCCGAGGCCTACAGCGTGCTCTCGGATGAGTCCAAGCGCAAGGAGTACGACGAGACCCGGCGGCTGTTCGCCGGCGGCGGGTTCGGGCGGCGGTTCAACGGCGGTGGTTTCGGCGGGGGCAACTTCGATCGGTTCACCACCGGCGGCGATGGCAGCGAGTTCAACCTCAACGACCTGTTCGGTGCCGCCGGCCAGACCGGCGGGGCCAACATCGGTGACCTGTTCGGGGGGCTGTTCGGCCGCGGCGCGCAGCAGCGGCCCAGTCGGCCGCGGCGCGGAAACGACCTGGAGACCGACTCCGAGCTGAGTTTCATCGAGGCCACCAAGGGCGTGGAGATGCCGCTGCGGCTCACCAGCGCCGCACCGTGCACCAACTGCCATGGCAGCGGCGCCCGGCCCGGCACCAGCCCCAAAGTCTGCGCGACCTGCAACGGATCCGGGGTGATCAGCAGCAACCAGGGCGCGTTCAGCTTCTCCGAGCCGTGTACCGACTGCCGCGGCAGCGGGTCGATCATCGAGCACCCGTGCGCCGAGTGCAAAGGAACCGGGCGGGCGGCGAGGACCCGCACCATCAACGTGCGGATTCCCCCGGGAGTCGAAGACGGCCAACGGATTCGGCTGGCCGGCCAAGGCGAGGCGGGGCTGCGGGGCGCGCCGTCGGGCGACCTGTACGTGACGGTGCGGGTGCGCCCGGACAAGGTCTTCGGCCGCGACGGCGACGACCTGACCGTCACCATCCCGGTCAGTTTCTCCGAACTCGCTCTGGGTACCACGCTGTCGGTGCCGACGCTGGACGGCAAGGTCGGGGTACGGGTGCCCAAGGGAACCGCCGACGGCCGGATTCTGCGGGTGCGCGGGCGCGGTGTGCCCAAGCGCGGCGGCGGCCACGGTGACCTGCTGGTCAAGGTGAAGGTCGCGGTCCCGCCGAACCTGGAGGGGCCTGCGCAGGAGGCACTCGAGGCGTATGCGGCAGCGGAGCGGTCCAGCGGTTTCGACCCGAGGGCTGGATGGGCGGGCAACCGGTCATGAGTAAATCGGAGAACTCGCGCACGTTCTTGATCTCGGTGGCCGCCGAGCTGGCCGGTATGCACGCGCAGACGCTGCGCACCTACGACCGGATCGGTCTGGTCAGTCCGCAACGCAGCTCCGGCGGCGGACGCCGCTACTCCGAGCGCGACGTCGACATGCTGCGTGAGGTGCAGCGGCTCTCGCACGACGAGGGCGTCAACCTCGCCGGCATCAAACGGATCATCGAGCTGACCAACCAAGTCGAGGCGCTGCAGTCGCGGGTCAAGGAGATGGCGGCCGAGCTGGAGATGTTGCGCGCCAACCAGCGTCGCGAACTCGCGGTGGTGCCCAAGAGCACCGCCGTGGTGGTCTGGCAGCCGCGCAAGCCGTAGCTTCCCCCGTTGACTCTGCGTCCACGGCGTGCCCTACTCGCACTTTTGCGCTGTAGGCGCAGAGTCAACGGACCCGGATGGAGAACTGGGCTAGGCCGGGCTGTCCCAAACGGGCCAGCCGATAACCGCCGCGGCGCAAGGCATCGGTGGGCGCGGCCATCGGCTCGAAGCAGATCACGTCCTCGGTGGCCGGGGCGAAGAGCTGCGCCGCCGGATACCCGCTGTCGAAGTGCACCTCGATGCGTCGGCCGCCGCCGCTGACCGCGAACACCGCGCCGGCCGGTACCTGATCGAAACCGTCGTCGAATACCCGCTCGCCCAGCAGCTCGCTGGAGGTCGGGTGCGGCTTGCTTGCCCCGGTGGGGATACCGCGGGCGTCGACGAGCCGGGCGCGCATCGCCGGCGTCTCGATGCGCCACTGATCTCTTGGCACCCCCGGCAGCTGCAGATAGGGATGGAACCCGAAGCACATCGGCACCGCCGCGCCGGTGGTGGCGCTGACCGTGGCCCGCACGGTCAGCGTGCGGTCTCTCAGGGTGACGGCCAAGCTCAACAGGTGCGGGAACGGAAAGGACGCCAACAAGTCCGGCCGTGACCCGAAGTCGAGTTCGGCGGCCAACGTCGACGCCGATTGCTCGGTCACCCGCCACCCGGGGTCCCCCGCGAGCGTGCCGTGGATCGGGGAGCCGTGCTCGTCGGTGTGCACCCCGCCGGTACCCGGCGCCAGCGTGACGTCGGTGTCCCCGACGCGGTACTGCATGCCGCTCAACCGGTTCGCCCACGGGTACAGCAGCGGGATGCCCATGGTCTTGTGATCGCAGATGTAGGCCTGCAGTCCCCGGCGTTGGCCGAGTAACTCCGCGCCGCCGTCAAACAGTGAGGTGCCGATCATGCCGGCACCCGGGACAAACGTTGCGGACAGATCCGATGACGGATCAACCAGGGTGCAGGTTTCGAATTCGGTCACATCTCACTCCGACAGTGGGTCATGTTGAATACGTTGCGCGGGAGCGCCTTTGGCCAGCAGAGCAGCTTCGGTGGCCCGCGTCATCTGCGGGCCGCCGCAGATCAGGATCTGACGATCGCTCCAGCTGCCGTAGCGTGTGACCACGTCCGGCAGGTGCCCGGTCTGCCGCACGTGCAGGCCCCGCGGCGGCGTCACATCGGGGTAGTCGGCGGCCCAGTGCGGGTCGCGCGGGTACTCCGAGACCGGCGTCACCGACAACCACGGGTTGTGCGCCGCGATCTGCCACAGCGTGGGGAGGTCGTAGAGCTCGCAGGGGTACCGGCCGCCGAAGAACAGGTGCACGCGCGGGTTCTCCGCCCACCGGGTCAGGTCCATGATGATCGCTCGCAGCGGCGCCAGGCCGGTGCTGCCCGCCACCATCAGCACATCGCCAGCGTCGCGGTCGACGTGCAGGCCGCCGTGCGGGCTCGACAGGCGCCAGCGGTCACCGGGCCTGGTCTCGTTGACGATCGCGGTGCTGACCAATCCGCCCGGGACCCCGCGCACGTGGAACTCGATCGCGCCGGTCTGGTCGGTGGGCATCGCCGGCGAGAGGTAGCGCCACGAGCGTGGGCACTGCGGCACTTCGACTTTGACGTATTGGCCCGGGTAGTAGGGCAACGGGTGGTCCAGCTGGATTCGGACGACGGCCAGGTCGCGCGAGACCCGGAGGTGTTCGACGACGGTACCGTCCCACCAGGCCGGGCCGTCTTCGGCGTCGGCGGCACCGCCCATCACCCCGATGATCAGGTTCAGCGACTGTCGGGCGGCGTCGTCGACCGCGGGGGTCCAGGCATCTGCCAGCTCGTCGCGCAACGCGGCGTCGAGCACGCGGCCCATGGTGTCGTAATGTTGTTGCGTCACACCATATTTACGGTGGTCTCGGCCCAGTTGCGCCAGAAACGAGACCGGCTCCTGGGCACGCTGGGCGACCAGCTCGCCATACACCCAGCTCATGGCCTGAGCGAACGCCGCGCGGATGCCGGATAGGTCGGCCGGGAACAGGTCGCGGGTCGACGGGTTGGTGCCGAACCAGCGGGCGAACAGGCGGGCGATGAAACCGTCGGCGCGGTCGGGGGCGGCGAACGCGGCGCGCAACACCTGCAGCGCGTCACGGTCGTCTAGGCCCACGGTCGCGATTTTAGGGCCGGCGGCGCCGACGCCGGCGCGGACGCGTTGATTGCCACAGTTGGCACACGGCCTCGGCTGGCCGCCGTGAGCTGCGTCAACGCGCCAGTGAACGGCTTCGCCGCGTGGCGGCCGTCGTGACCACGGTTTCCGCTAGAGCGCGTGAATCCCGTTGTAGGTCACCATCGCACCGATGAGGATCAGCACGGCGGCGAACAGGGCGCCGTGCTGCTGTTCCATCCATTCCTTCAGCCGATTCAACGCTGGATCGAGTCGGCGGCTGGCGGCCAGGTAGCCCAGAATCGGAACCACCACCGTGGAGGCAGCGACAGCGACGAAGAACGTGGCCGCGTTCCAGCTGCTCGCTGGGCCCAGCCCGGCACTTCCGATGGCCAGGCCCGCCGCCGCGCACATGAACAGGACCTCGGGTCGCACCACGGCCAGCGCCGCGGCCGTCAGACCGGCGCGCAGCGGGGAGAAGGCGGTGAAAGCGCGCATCCAACCGGGCATCTCGCTATGCCGGTGTCGAATTGCCCAGCGGTAGATGCCGAAGGAGACCAGGGCCGCCCCCACGGCGATCCGCAGCCATGACGCCCACGTGGGCGGTGTTTTGTGCAGTCCCCCGAGCAGGCCCGACCCCGCCACGAAGGCCGCGGTGAGTGCGGCCAGCCCGGCCAGCCAACCGAGCAGGAACGCCAGCCCGGTCTCGCGCGGACGGGGGGTGTGTAGCACCAGCACCGCCGGAATCACGGTGATCGGGGAGATGGCCACCACCAGCGCGAGCGGAATCAGGGCGGTCCACAGCGAACCCAGGCCGGTCGTCACCACAGCACGGTATCCGACGAACCGGCCGCGTCCTGCCGGCCGCGTCTTGCTTGGTACCTATACGGGGTATAGGTTTGCAAGGACACTGCGGAAGGCGAATATGTCAGACACGGCACACTGTCCCGATCGGCGTCGAGCCCGGATGCCCACCGCGGGGCGTCGGTTCGGGCTCGCCGGAGTGGCTGCGGCGCTGGTCTGCACCCTGGGGTGCTGTCTGCCGGCGATCCTGGTGGCACTCGGCGCCGGGGCGTCGGCCGCGGCCGGCATGGGACACGCCGCACACGGCGCCGGTGAATCCCGCGGCTGGTTCGCCGAGGCGCTTGATGGGGTGCACCGGATCAGCCCCGTGTTGCTCATCGTGTCGGTCGTGCTCGTCGCCGGTGCGTTCGCGATGCGGCGCCGCGCGGCGGTGCTGCCGGCGCTGTTGGCCGGTGTCGTGCTCTATCTGAGCGTGCACGGCCAAACCGACCCGGCGGTGATGTATGCCGGGATGGCGCTCGGCTACGGGGTATGGCTCGGCCTCTACCTCTGGACGCGCCCGCGGGCCGACATCGGGTCATGCGAAAAATCGCCTTGAGTGCCTCGGGCTCGGCATCAAGCCACTGAGTGCGCGCGTTTTGCCAGGGCCAGCTAGTCGTCGACGCGGCCGGGCAGGATGTTGAGGTGCACGACCGTGCCAGCCAATATTGCACCCGAGGAATCGAGACCGACTTCGTCGGTTGCCGCGAACAGGCGCCAAGCACGGGATCACCGTCGAGGCAGAACATGCGGCGCATTCGCTCCGCGTGCCGTAGCAGCTTCGCAACCGGGTCCTCCCCGCAGCAGTAGGCGATCGGCGGGGATCTGTTTGCCCGGGCGCTGTCCCGGAGGCCGGGGAGCTCTGCCAAGTCACCGAACGTATCGAGCACTGACCGTTCGCAGCCCCGAGGGTTCCGCCCGTTCCCAAAGTGCCGTTTGATACGCCCCTCACCGCGTGTCGGGTACGAAACCGCACAGTCGGCGAAAAGAAACCCAGACCTGAGCGGAACAGACTCAACCTTGACGGCGTTGAACAACCCGACAAGCATTTTTACCGGGCCCTTCTGGCGCCCGCTCGAACCCCGAATGGAGGTGTCGTGGACTCGTTCAACCCGACCACCAAGACCCAAGCGGCCCTGACCGCGGCTTTGCAGGCGGCCACCGCCGCCGGCAACCCCGAAATCCGGCCCGCGCACCTGCTGCAGGCCCTCTTGACCCAGAACGACGGGATCGCCGCGCCGCTGCTGGAGGCGGTCGGGGTGAACCCGGCGACGATCCGCACCGAGAACCAGCGCCTGCTGGACGGGCTGCCGCAGGCCAGCGGCGCCAGCGCGCAACCGCAGCTGTCCCGCGAATCGCTGGCCGCGATCACCGTCGCCCAGCAGCTGGCCACCGAAATGGACGACGAGTACGTCTCCACCGAGCACCTGATGGTCGGTCTGGCCACCGGCGACTCCGACGTCGCCAAGCTGCTCACCGGCCACGGCGCCTCGCCGCAGGCATTGCGCGAAGCGTTCACCAAGGTGCGCGGTAGCGCCCGGGTCACCAACCCCGACCCGGAGGCCAGTTACCAGGCGTTGGAGAAGTACTCCACCGACCTGACCGCGCGCGCCCGCGAAGGCAAGCTCGACCCGGTGATCGGGCGCGACACCGAGATCCGGCGCGTCGTACAGGTTTTGAGCCGGCGCACCAAGAACAACCCGGTGCTCATCGGTGAGCCCGGCGTCGGCAAGACCGCGATCGTGGAGGGCTTGGCCCAGCGCGTCGTCGCCGGCGACGTCCCGGACAGCCTGCGCGACAAGACCGTTGTCGCCCTGGATTTGGGTTCGATGGTGGCCGGTGCCAAGTACCGCGGCGAGTTCGAGGAACGCCTCAAGGCCGTCCTCGACGAGATCAAGAACTCTGCCGGGCAGATCATCACCTTCATCGACGAGCTGCACACCATCGTCGGCGCCGGCGCCACCGGCGAGGGCGCGATGGACGCCGGCAACATGATCAAGCCGATGCTGGCCCGCGGTGAACTGCGGCTGGTCGGCGCCACCACGCTCGAGGAGTACCGCAAGTACATCGAGAAGGACGCCGCGCTGGAGCGTCGTTTCCAGCAGGTCTACGTCGGCGAACCCTCAGCCGAGGACACCATCGGCATCCTGCGGGGCCTGAAGGACCGCTACGAGGTGCACCACGGGGTGCGGATCACCGACTCCGCGCTGGTCGCGGCGGCCACCTTGAGCGACCGCTACATCACCGCCCGGTTCCTGCCGGACAAGGCCATCGACCTGGTCGACGAGGCCGCCTCGCGCTTGAGGATGGAGATCGACTCCCGGCCCGTCGAGATCGACGAGGTGGAACGGCTGGTGCGCCGGCTGGAGATCGAAGAGATGGCGCTGAGCAAGGAAGAGGACCCGGCGTCGAAGGACCGGCTGGAGAAGCTGCGCGCCGAGCTGGCCGACCACAAGGAGAAGCTGGCGGAGCTGACGGCCCGGTGGCAGAACGAGAAGAACGCCATCGACATCGTGCGGGAACTCAAGGAACAGCTGGAAACCCTGCGTGGGGAATCCGACCGGGCCGAGCGTGACGGCGACCTGGCCAAGGCCGCCGAGCTGCGCTACGGGCGCATCCCCGAGGTGGAGAAGAAGCTCGAGGCGGCGCTGCCCAAGGCCGAGGCCCGCGAGCAGGTCATGCTCAAGGAAGAGGTCGGCCCCGACGACATCGCCGACGTGGTGAGCGCCTGGACCGGCATCCCCGCCGGGCGGCTGCTGGAAGGTGAGACCGCCAAGCTGCTGCGCATGGAGGACGAGCTCGGCAAGCGTGTGGTCGGGCAGCGCAAGCCGGTGCAGGCGGTCTCCGATGCAGTGCGCCGGTCGCGGGCCGGGGTCGCCGACCCCAACCGGCCGACCGGGTCGTTCCTGTTCCTCGGGCCCACCGGTGTGGGCAAGACCGAGCTGGCCAAGGCGCTGGCCGACTTCCTGTTCGACGACGAACGGGCAATGGTGCGCATCGACATGAGCGAGTACGGCGAGAAGCACTCGGTGGCCCGGCTGGTCGGGGCGCCCCCCGGCTACATCGGCTACGACCAGGGCGGTCAGCTGACCGAGGCGGTGCGCCGCCGGCCCTACACGGTGGTGCTCTTCGACGAGGTCGAAAAGGCGCACCCGGACGTGTTCGACGTGCTGCTGCAGGTGCTCGACGAAGGCCGGCTCACCGACGGCCAGGGCCGCACCGTCGACTTCCGCAACACCATCTTGATCCTGACCTCCAACCTGGGATCGGGGGGCAGCGACGAGCAGGTGATGGCCGCGGTGCGCGCGGCGTTCAAGCCGGAGTTCATCAACCGGCTCGACGACGTGCTGATCTTCGAAGGCCTCAACCCCGAGGAGCTGGTGCAGATCGTCGACATCCAGTTGGCGCAGCTGGGCAAGCGCCTGGCGCAGCGCCGGCTGCAGCTGGAAGTGTCGCTGCCGGCCAAGAAGTGGCTGGCGCATCGCGGGTTCGACCCGATTTACGGGGCGCGGCCGCTGCGCCGGCTGATCCAGCAGGCCATCGGTGACCAGTTGGCCAAGCTGCTGCTGGCCGGTGAGGTGCACGACGGTGACACCGTGCCGGTCAACGTCAGCCCGGACGGCGAGTCGCTGATCCTGGGCTGACCGGCCGAGCAACGCAAAGGTTCCCCCGCCCCGGGCGGGGGAACCTTTGCGTCTGCCGAGCTGTGCTTACGGATGCGGTCGCAAACAGGATGAGTTACCCTAACGGTCGCTGAGAAAGTCCGGTTATTTCGAAATCCGTCGCTAATTCGGAGGGGGCCTCATGTCGGGTCGTCGTCATCGCCTGGTCGGGGCCGTCAGTGCGGTAGGGGCATTCCTGGTGGTGGGGACGGCCCCGCTTGCCGCCGCGCCCACCGCGAATGCCGAGTGGGACGACCTGTTCGCGCCCTTCGTGGATGCGTTCAGCATGGTCGATCCCGGCATCGCGGCCGACACCGACCCGGGCGCGGCGCTGGCGTCCCTGGACACCCTGCTCAACGGCTGGTACCAGGACCTCGTCTACACCCCGCTGCACGGGATCGCGCCCTGGTTGTTCGGTCCGGACCTCGCGGGTAGCGCGGTCGCCTACGATGCAGATAGCACCAACCTCCCGGACAGCTTCACCGTCCCGATGGAGGTCAACCTCACTACTCAGCCGGTGGTCAGCGTCTCGGTGGGCGGCGGCGCGCAGACAGACGTTCTGGTCGACACCGGCGCGGCCGGGCTGGTGATCCCGATCTGGAACATCAACCCCTTCGGCATCACCGGCCTGCCGACCGGGTTCAACATCGGCCAGTTCGGTGGTGCACTGAACTACTTCTATATGGAACTGCCCACCACGGTCACCTTCACCGGTGCGAATGGCGACACCCTCACCGCGGACACCACCGTGGATGCGGTGCTCTTCGCGTTCCCGGCGGACCTCAATCCCTTTGGCGCGTGGTCCATTTACGACTACCTGGCCGGCTCCTCCACCGGGGTCTTGGGGATCGGGCCCAACGCGCTCGGGCCCACTCCCGACCACATTCCGACCGCCGACCTGCCGGGCACCCTGGGCCACGGCGTGCTGATCGACCAGGCGAACAAGCAGTTGATCTTCGGGGACAACCCGTTGGAGGGCGGCACCGTGATTCCCGGCGCGCCCTGGTCCGAGCTGAGGGTGCAGCTCAACGACGGGCCGCTCACCAAAGTCGACGCGGTGATCGATTCCGGCGGGGTGTACGGGACGATGCCGTCCTCGGTGCTCAACGCTGCCGGCGTTGCCCCGACCGCCAATGGAACCCTGCCCAACGGGACGGAAATCTCCGTCTATACCGCGGACGGTAAGACGCTGTTGTACCAGTACACGGTGGGTTCCCAGGCGGACGAGGTGCGCAGCCCGACAGTGATCAGTGGCAACAGCATGAACACCGGCAACTGGCTGTTCGGACAGCAGCCGGTCTACATCAACTACCTCGTGAACGGTGGACAGACCATCATCGGTGGCACCCCCATCGAACCGTAAGGGCCATAGCGGCCCAGCGATTTTTGGCCGTTTCTTGGGTAAATCCCCTGGTGCTCTACGCCCATGCGTGGGTTAGCGTGACGCGATCGGCCTGGCGTGGGGAAGGTTCCGGAGATGGCAGTTCGTCGTCGGCAGCTAGTAGGTGCGACTGCGGCGGTCGGGGCGTTCCTCGCGCTGGAAACGCCTGCGCCGGCGGCGCACGCCGACTTCGATGATCTGTTCCAGCCGCTCATCGACACGCTCAGCGCGGTCGATCCCGGCATCGCCGCCGACACCGACCCGGGTTCGGCGCTGGCGTCGCTGGACTCCCTGTTCGACGGCTGGTACCAGAACCTGGTCGCCACCCCGATCAACGACCTCGAGCAGTGGCTGTTCGGCGGGGCCGCCGATGCCGGCACGGTCGGCAGCGCCGTCGCGTCCAGCCCGGACGCCGTCACCCCGGACACCTTCACCGTCCCGCTGACGGTCAACGCCAGCACCGAACCGGTGGTGAACGTTTCGGTGGGCGGCGGGACGGCGGAACCCCTTCTCGTCGACACCGGCGCCGCCGGCCTGGTCATGCCGATCTGGGACATCCCGTGGACCGGCATCACCGGCCTGCCCACCGGCTTCAACATCGGCCAGTTCGGCGGTTCCCTGGACTACTTCTATGTCGAGCTGCCCACCACGGTCACCTTCACCGACGCCGCCGGGGACCATGTCACCGCCGACAGCACGGTCGACGCCGTGCTCTTCGCGTTCCCGGCGAACTTCAACCTCTTCGGCCCGTGGTCCATCCAGGACTACCTCGGGCCGGCCAACGTCGTCGGCGTGCTGGGGGTCGGACCCAACGCGCTCGGCCCGACCCCCGACAGCATCCCCACGGCGGCGCTACCGGGGGATCTGGGTAAGGGTCTGTTGATTGATCAGGCCAATGGTCAGTTGGTGTTCGGGGACAACCCCTTGACCGGTGGAACTGCAGTCCAGGGGTCGCCGTACACGGAGCTCGAGGTCAGCATCAACGGCGCACCCGCCCAGCACGTAACCGCAGTCGTCGACTCGGGTGGTGTGTACGGCACCATGCCGAAGTTAGTGCTTGATCAGGCGGGCGTCGTGCCGACGCTCCAAGGAGCCTTGCCCAACGGAACGACTGTGCAGGTTTATACCGATGACGGTCAGACGCTGCTGTACTCCTACACCGTCAATTCGTCGGATCCGTCGGCCCAGAGTCCGACTGTGGTCGGTGGCGCCGGCGCCTTCATGAACACCGGCAACTTCCCGTTCGCCCAGCAGCCGGTTTACATCTCCTACAGCCCGAGCGGCAACGGGACCACCATCTTCGGCGGTTCCAACGCCGTCGAACTGTGACGTTGACCTCTTGGAATCGTGCTGATGCACGGTTGTGACCAGCAAGGGTTCTCGCTTCCGGCCCGACAGCAGATACGCTAGGCACAATGGTCCCGCTCTGGTTCACGCTGTCCGCGCTGTGTTTCGTCGGCGCGGGCGTGTTGCTGTACGTGGACATCGACCAGCGCCGCGGCCGCAGCCGGCGCCGCAAGTCCTGGGCCCGGTCGCAGGGCTTCGACTTCGAACCGGAATCCACCGAGATCCTGCGGCGCTGGAAACGCGGCGTGATGTCGACGGTGGGCGACGCGCCCGTCCGCAACGTGGTGCTGGGCCAGATCCGCGGCGAGGCGGTCTACATCTTCGACCTGGACGAAGTCGCCACGGTGATCGCGCTGCACCGCAAGGTCAGCACCAACGTCGTCGTCGACGTGCGGCTCAAGGGCCTCAAAGAACCGCGGGAGAACGACATCTGGCTGCTCGGGGCGATCGGCCCGCGGATGGTCTACTCCACCAACCTCGACGCGGCGCGCCGCGCCTGCGACCGCCGGATGGTCACCTTCGCCCACACCGCCCCGGACTGCGCGGAGATCATGTGGAACGAGGCGAACTGGACCCTGGTGAGCATGCCCATCACCAGCACCCGCGCCCAGTGGGACGAGGGCCTGCGCAGCGTTCGGCAATTCAACGACCTGCTGCGGGTGTTGCCGCCGACGCCGCGGCGCCAACCGGCCGAAGCCGCCGCCCCCGCCAAGCCGGCGGCCCGGCGCAATGGGCAGCCCAGCCGCCCGCTGGGTTCGGGCAGTGTGGCGGAATCACCGGAGGACGGTGCAGCCGATCAGGTGCCGTCTCCGTCCCGGGCGGCCGCCCCGCCGATGGGCAACACCGCCGCCGAACCGCGGCGGCGCCGTACGGCCCGCGATGAGGGCATGCTGCACGCCCCGGCCCCGGGCCGCAACGGGCGGCAGACCGCGCACTATCAACGCTGACAACCGACTTCGCTACGCTGTCGGTCATGTCACGACCCACGGCCCTGGTCACCGGACCTAGCTCCGGGTTGGGCGCCGGCTATGCGCGTCGCTACGCCGCCGACGGCTATGACCTGGTCCTGGTGGCCCGCGACGCCGAACGACTCGAAGTGCTGGCCGCCGAACTGCGGGCCGGCCACGGTTGTGAGGTCGAGGTGCTGCCCGCCGACCTGGCCGACGCCGACGGCCGCGCCAAGGTCGCCGACCGGTTGAGCGCCGGCGTGCGGGTGCTGGTGAACAACGCCGGCTTCGGCACCTCCGGGGAATTCTGGACCGCCGACCCCGCCCTGCTGCAGGCCCAGCTGGATGTCAACGTCACCGCGGTGATGCAGCTGACCCGGGCTGCGCTGCCGGCGATGGTCGACGCCGGCACCGGCACCGTCATCAACGTGGCCAGTGTCGCCGGCCTGCTGTCGGGGCGCGGCTCGACGTACTCGGCGTCCAAAGCCTGGGTGGTGTCGTTCACCGAGGGGCTGGCCGGCGGACTCAACGGCACCGGCGTGGGCATCCACGTGGTCTGCCCGGGTTACGTGCACACCGAGTTCCACGAACGCGCCGGCATCGACATGGCCACCCTGCCGTCGTTTCTGTGGATGGAGGTCGACGACGTCGTCGCGGCCAGCCTGGCCGACATCGCCCGCGGCGAGGTCATCAGCGTTCCGGGCTTGCAGTACAAGGCGATCACCACGGTCAGCCGGCTGATTCCGCGTGGCCTGTCGCGGACGCTGACCAACACCTTCGGGCGGGGCCGTGGGCGCACTTGACAACGGCGAACGCGACGAGCTGGCCGCGTTGGTACGCGAGCTGTCGGTCGTGCACGGCCGCGTGACGCTGTCCTCGGGTGCCGAGGCCGACTACTACGTCGACCTGCGCCGCTCCACGTTGCACCATCGGGCCGGGGCCCTGATCGGCCGGCTGGTCCGCCAGCTCACCGACGACTGGGACTACGTCGCCGTCGGCGGCTTGACTCTGGGTGCAGACCCGGTGGCCACGGCCGTCATGCACGCCCCAGGCCGGCCGATCGACGCCTTCGTGGTGCGCAAATCGGTGAAAACCCATGGCATGCAACGCCTTATCGAAGGCGCTGAGGTGGCCGGCCGGCCGGTTCTGGTGGTGGAGGACACCAGCACCACCGGCGGCTCCGCGCTGACCGCGGTGCGGGCGGTGCGGGAAGCCGGCGGCCAGGTCGTCGGCGTGGCCACCGTGGTGGACCGGGCCACCGGAGCGGCCGAAGCCATCGAGGCCGAGGGCGTGCCGTACCGCAGCGTGCTCGGCCTGGCCGAGCTGGGACTGGGCTGAGCGCGGTTGTGCGGACACTGATCGCGGCGTTGCTGGCGCTGGCCGTCGCCGCTGCGACGGCCTGCTCGGGTCCCGGCACGCCCGGCCCCTACGGCGCCCAGGGCGCCCGGATCGGGGAGGCGCTTACCCTGCTGGGCTGGGAGATGACGCTGACCAACCTGCGCTGGGAAGTCGACCACGTGCTGATCGACGTCAAGGGTCGCCTCGCCGACGGTGACGCGCCGCACGCCGCAGCCACAGAGCTGCGGTTCGGGATCTACGGCACCCCGGCGCACCCCGTCGAAGCGACGGGACTGGGCAGCTGCGATGTGCTGGGGCAGCTGACGCCGGCACCGCTGTCGGACCGCGACCCCGAGCGGTTGGACGGAACGGTGTGCCTGGGCCCGTTGAAGGAACGCAGCGCGGTGCGCGGGATCTACGCCTACTCCCCAGCCGACCGGATCAAGGACACCACGGTGGCCTATGCTGCGGCGTTCCCGGTGGGACTGCCGCCGGTGAACCCCTACGACACCGGCCTGGCGCTCACCGTCCAGGGCGTGGCGGCCTATCGCACCGACGGTGTGCCGCTGGCTCCGGCCGCCCTCGGTGATCCGAAAGCGTTCTCCGGCAACGGATATATGGTGCTCAGTCTCACCGCCGACGCGCTCGCCGGGCAGTACCGGGACGACGCGGAGGCCCGCGGTGGGCCGTTGATGCTGATCGCCGGGCCGGCCACGCCGATGTCCGGGCTGGGCCCGGACTGCCTCGCCTACGGCTCGTCGGTGCTGATCCTGCCCGAGGCGTCGCTCAAGGCGGTGCACGTCCCGACGTCGCTGTGCACGCACGGGGAGATCAACGCTGCGCTGCTCTACGCCTCGGTGTCGGTGGTGGGCACCCACGCCGCGGTGTGGACCACCTCGTGACCGAACGTGATTCGTGCGGCGGTCCCAGCTTCGCCTCTCCTTCGTCGAGCCTCGCTGAACCGCCGGGCCCCACCGAGTGGTTCCCGCCGGCCAACGGCGTCGGGCCGTGGCCGGGTGAGCCGCCCGCCGACCCGCGCTACGACCCGGAGCTGCTGCGCGACGGCGACCACCGCAACGTCGTCGACGCCTACCGCTACTGGACCCGTGAGGCGATCATCGCCGACATCGACCGGCGCCGGCACGCGCTGCACGTGGCGATCGAGAACTTCGGGCATGACGCCAACATCGGCTCGGTAGTGCGCACCGCCAACGCGTTTGCGGTACAAACCGTGCACATCGTCGGCCGGCGGCGCTGGAATCGGCGCGGCGCCATGGTCACCGACCGCTACCAGCGGCTGCACCACCACGACGACGTGGCCGGACTGCTGGACTTCGCCGCGCAGCACGGCCTGACCGTCGTCGCGGTGGACAACGTCGCCGGGGCGGCGCGCCTGGAACAGACCGTATTGCCGGCCGACTGCCTACTGGTGTTCGGCCGGGAAGGCCCCGGCATCAGCGACGAGATGCGTGCCGGAGCCGATGTGCTGGTGTCGATCGCCCAGTTCGGTTCGACCCGCAGCATCAACGTCGGCGTCGCCGCCGGGATCGTGATGCACGCCTGGATCACCCAGCATGGGAACCTGGAAAACGCTTGGTAGCGGCGAGCATTGGAGATGTGGTGCATGACAACCAGCTGACCACCCGGCGCATCCGTTTCCGGTTTCAGGCGCCCAGCGGCCGCTATTTCGCCGACGACAACATGGTGCTCAGCCATTTCCTCGCCGAGCTGTCGGGCAGCTTCCCGCCCGGCGAAGAGTCGTTCATCCGGTCGGTGCGCCGGGTCACCGACCAGATCACCGACCCGCGGCTGCGGCGCCGGGCCGCGGGGTTCATCGGCCAGGAGTCCACCCACGGCCAGGAACATCGCCGGCTCAACGCCGAACTCATCAATCGCGGCTACCCGATCGCGTGGCGGGACTCGAAATCCATGCGGGAGCGGCAATGTCGGCGCGAGCAACGCATGTCACCGCGGGTGCACCTGGCCATGACCGCCGGCGCTGAGCACTACACCGCGGTATTGGCCGAACGGATCCTGTCCAGTGCGGAGATCCAGGCCATTCCGGGCACACCGGAGGTGTGGAACCTGCTGAATTGGCATGCGCTGGAGGAACTCGAGCACAAATCGGTGGCGTTCGACGTCTACCGCGCCGTCGGCGGCACCGAGCCCATTCGGATCGTGGTGATGGCATTCCTGATCGCCACCACGGTTCCGGCCACCCTGCTGGCAGTGGCGATCTCGATCGCCCGCGACCCGGTGGCCCGCCGCCATCCGGTTCGCCTGCTGGCCGAAAGCCGTGCGCTGCTGCGTGGCCCGTTCTTCAAGGGGCTGTTACGCGACCTGCTGCGCTACCTCAAGCCCGGCTTTCACCCCGACGACGTGGACACCACAGCGCTGCTGGAACACTGGCAGCGCAAGCTGTTCGGCGACGGCGGCAGCTTGGTCGACCACCTGCGCTGAGCTAGCCCGTAGGGCAGGATCTGGGGCTATGGATCTGCTCTGGGCGAATCGGGCCGCTAGCGCCGAGGCCGCTGTCACCGCCAGACACCTCAAACCGCTCTGGCATCTCCCCGGCACTCAGCTGGGAGTGGTGGCCTGGCCGCCGATCCGGCGCGCCCCGCACTGGCACTACTGGTGGCAGGCGCACCTGCTGGACTGCCTCGTCGACGCGCAACTGCGTGACCCGCAAACCCAACGGGTGACCCGAATCAAGCGCCAGATCCGCACCCACCGGCTGCGCAACATGTTCCGCTGGACCAACGCCTACTACGACGACATGGCGTGGCTGGCGCTGGCGATCCAGCGGGCCTGCGCAGTCACCGGCATCGACCGGCATCGCGCGTTGGGCACCTTGACCCGCGAGCTAACCGACTCCTGGATGCCCCAGGACGGCGGTGGCATCCCGTGGCGCAAGGACGAGCAGTTCACCGAGCCGTTCTTTAATGCCCCCGCCAACGGCCCGGCCGGGATCTTCCTGGCCCGCGAGCCCGGTTGGCTGCAGCGCGCGAGCGAGATGGGCGACTGGATCGACGCCACCTTGATCGACCCGGATACCGGGCTGGTGTTCGACGGCATCCGGTCCGGTTCGCTGGTGCGCGCGGAGTACACCTACTGCCAGGGCGTGGTGCTGGGCCTGGAGACCGAACTGGCGGTGCGTACCCGGGCTGAGCGGCATGCGCACCGGGTGCACCGGCTGGTGGCCGCGGTGCACAAGCAGATGGCGCCCGGCGGGGTGCTCAAGGGCGCCGGCGGCGGTGACGGCGGGCTGTTCGCCGGGATCACCGCGCGGTATCTGGCGTTGGTGGCCACCGAGCTACCGGGGGATTCCGCCGCCGACACCGAGGCGCGCGACACCGCCGCGGAGCTGGTGCTGGGGTCGGCGAAATCGGCGTGGGACTACCGGCAGTCGATCGACGGGCTGCCGCTGTTCGGGGCGTTCTGGGATCGCACCGCCGACCTGCCCCGGGCCGACGGCGCGGTGGCCACCTCGATTGCCGGTGCGGTGTACGAGTCCGAGGTGCCCGAACGCGACCTGTCGGTGCAGCTGTCGGGGTGGATGCTGATGGAGGCGGCGGCCCGTCTGCGGTGAGTCAGCGCCCGGGGTGCGGTCTACTCGGACTTTTGCGCCGTGAGCGCGGACTCAGCGTCACCCGCGGGCGTGCGCCGGCTGCGCCAGGCCTTCCCGGCGGCGATGAACGCGGGAATCATCGAGATGAACAGGATCGCCAGGATGATCTTCTCCAGGTTCTCGTGCACGAACGGCACGTTGCCCAGGAAGTAGCCCAGCGTCGTCACCCCGCCACCCCAGACGATGCCGCCGACGATGTCGAACGCCAGGTAAACCGGGTAGCGCATGTAGGACACGCCGGCGACCACCGGCACGAACGTCCGGACGAACGGCGCGAACCGGGCCAGGATGATCGCCCACGGCCCGTACTTCTCGAAGAAGGCGTGGGACTCGGTGACGTAGTGCTTCTTGAAGAAGCGGGAGTCTTCCTTCTTGAACAACGCCGGCCCGATCCGCCGGCCGATGAAGTACCCGCATTGGTCGCCGAGGATCGCCACGATCGCCACCGCCGGCGCCAGGATCCAGATCTCGGGCGCCAGCCCCTTGGCGGACAACAGACCACCGGTGAACAGCAGCGATTCGCCGGGCAGCAGCGGAAACAGCAGGCCGGTCTCGATGAAGACGACCACCAAGATGGCGGGCAGCACCGCGCCGTGGAAGAGACCGCCGGCGCCCAGCCAGTACATCGGGTCCAGCAGGCCGGGCATCGCGACCGCGGTGGTGCTCATGACGCACCAACATACCGGGGGCCGCGGGGGAAACCGTTCCTGAGATACTCGACGTCAGGTTCGGTCAGCCAGGAGGAGAGAGTTCCATGCCCATCGCCACCCCCGAGGTCTACGCCGAGATGCTGGGCCGCGCCAAGGAGAACTCCTACGCGTTCCCGGCGATCAACTGCACGTCGTCGGAGACGATCAACGCGGCGATCAAGGGCTTCGCCGACGCCGGCAGTGACGGCATCATCCAGTTCTCCACCGGTGGCGCGGAGTTCGGCTCCGGCCTCGGCGTCAAGGACATGGTGACCGGCGCGGTGGCACTGGCCGAGTTCGCCCACGTGATCGCCGCCAAGTACCCGATCAACGTGGCGCTGCACACCGACCACTGCCCCAAGGACAAGCTGGACGGGTTCGTGCGTCCGCTGCTGGCGATCTCGACCGAGCGGGTCAAGGCCGGCAAGAACCCGCTGTTCCAGTCGCACATGTGGGACGGCTCGGCGGTGCCGATCGACGAGAACCTGACCATCGCCAAGGAGCTGCTGGCCAAGGCGGCCGCCGCCAACATCATCCTGGAGATCGAGATCGGCGTCGTCGGCGGCGAAGAGGATGGGGTGGAAGCCGAGATCAACGAGAAGCTCTACACCACCCCGGAGGACTTCGAGAAGACCATCGACGCGCTCGGCGTCGGCGACCACGGCGAGTACCTGCTGGCTGCCACCTTCGGCAACGTGCACGGCGTCTACAAGCCCGGCAACGTCAAGCTGCGCCCGGACATCCTGGGTGAGGGCCAGAAGGTGGCGGCGGCCAAGCTGGGGCTGGCGGCCGGCTCCAAGCCGTTCAACTTCGTCTTCCACGGCGGCTCCGGATCGCTGAAGTCCGAGATCGAGGAGGCGTTGCAGCACGGCGTGGTGAAGATGAACGTCGACACCGACACCCAGTACGCGTTCACCCGCCCGGTGGCCGCGCACATGTTCACCAACTACGACGGGGTTTTGAAGGTCGACGGCGAGGTCGGCAACAAGAAGACCTACGACCCGCGCAGCTACCTCAAGAAGGCCGAGGCCGCCATGACCGAGCGGGTCATCGAGGCCTGCAACGACCTGCACAGCGCCGGCAAGAGCCTGGCCTAAGTCGTTGACTCTGCGTCCACGGCGGGGAAGTTCGAGTAAGCCCCGCCGTAGGCGCAGAGTCAACGAACGTTTCTAGCCGCCGTGGGACTGGCAGATCTTCCACTGGTCGTCGCGGAACTGCAGGTCGAAACTGCGGGTCGAGCGGACCCGCGGCTCGTAGGCCATGAACGCGGTGACGTTGGCTTCGGCGTGCCCGTCGTTGACGACGACCTCGTCGATGCTGGCGACCACCGGATACTGCTTGGCTGCCGCGATCCGGCGGTAGGTGTCGTCCCAGGCCTTCTGGTCGTAATTGACATAGCGGTCGCGGATGTCGCCACAGGTCAGGCTGCGCAGCGCCGCGAGGTCGCCGTTCTGCATGGCGATGTCGAAATTCGAGATGGTGCCGCGGACCCGCTCCTCCTGCGAGGCGGCCTGCCGGTCATCGCGGGTCAGCCACAACGTGCCCAGCACCGCGACGGCGGCCAGCGCCAGAATGATCAGGATCAGCGCCATCACCCAGCCCCAGCTGCGTGAGACGGTGCCGGGCAGCTTGCCGCCCAGCCGCGGCGGAATCTGTTGCGGTATGGCCTTTCCGGGCTCAACGCCCGGCCGAGCGATCAACTCGGTGCTGGCGTCACCCACCGACGGAATGACCTCGGTCTGACCGGCGTCGAATCCGGGCGCGGTGAACCGGCGCTCCGGCGAGCCGTCCGCGGCGGGGCCGGGTTCCTTGGGTGCAGCCTCGGTCGCGATCACCTCGGTGACGGCCTCGGCATTGGCTTTCTCGGCAGCCTCGGCTTCGGCGGAGGCGTCGGGAATGGCGGTGGTAGCGGTGTCGTCCTCGGCCGAGACGATGGGATGGACTTCGGTGACCTGTTCGTCGCCGTCGGTCTGCTCGGCGGCAGCGGCGGCGCTGTCTTCGGTCGGCTCGGTGCGGTCCGGCTCCGGTGGGTTCGGCATGAGTGGCTGTGTCCTCCAATGTCCGCCGGCTGATTCGGAACGGCTGACGCTAATGGCAGCTTACTGACCGAACCTGGCCGGTTTTGGAGCACGTGCCGTGCGTGGCATCAGCATCCGATGGGGCAGTCGCCGCCCTGTCCGGGCGGCTCCACCTGGACGGTGGCGTGGGTCAGGCCGCGGGCGGCCAGCACCGTGCGGGCCTGGCCGAGCACCCGGCCGGGGTCGGTGTCGGTGCGCAGGTGAGCGGTGGCCATGTCTTGGCCCGGCACCAGCGTCCAGACGTGCAGATCGTGCACATCGGTCACCCCGTCGACGGCGGCCAGAGCCGAGCGCAATTCGTTGACGTCGATGTGGCTCGGGGATGCCTCCGACAGGATCCGCAGCGCCGCCCCGGCCAGGGCGAACGCCCGCGGCAGCACCCACAGCGCGACGAAGACGGCGACCACCACGTCGGCGTAGGGCCAGCCGGTGGTCACCGTGACGACACCGGCGATCAGCACACCCACGCTGCCGACGGTGTCGGCGACCACCTCCATGTAGGCGCCGCGCACCGCGAGGCTGCGGGTCGAATGCGAGCGCAGCAGCAGGGCCACCCCGATGTTGACGATCAGTCCGGCGGCCGCGACGACGATCATCGGCCCACCGGGCACATCCGGCGCGGTGCCGATGCGGCGGATCGCCTCGGTGAGGATGAACGTCGCCATCCCGATCAGCAGCACCGCGTTAGCGACCGCGGTGAACACCTCGGCGCGGTGCCAGCCATAGGTGCGCGACGGCGAGGTGCTGCGGCGCCGGGCCAACATCACCGCCGCCACCCCCATGAACAGGGCGGCCAGGTCGGTGAGCAGGTGCCCGGCGTCGGCGAGCAGGGCGATCGAGTTGATCACCACCGCCGTGGTCAGCTCGATCGCGAAGAACGCCGACAGGATCACCGCCCCGAGGACCATCCGGGACAACCGGGAGTCGGTGTGGGAGTGGTCGTGACCGCTGGCCATGGCTAGCAAATATATGTCGTCTCTCGTTGCCGAACGTGAAGTTAGGTTCACGTTGGACGGTCGAGCGTGAACCTGGCTTCACGCTGGGCGCGGTGGGGCTTGCGCGTTAGAACCAGCCGCTCCAGAACTGGGTCAGGCTCAACCCCCACGACACCAGCAGGCGCGGCACACCGGACAGGTCGAAGAACCACAGCACCAGCGAGAAGAACTTCTGGTTCAGCGCCGGCGACGAGATCAGCAGCACCAGCAGCACCAGCAGGCCCCACTGCTGGAACGGCGCCAGCGCGCGGCGCGTCTGTGGGCTCAGATGCGGCTCCAACGCGCCGTAGCCGTCCAGTCCGGGCACCGGCAGCAGGTTCAGCACCACCGCGGTGACCTGCAGGAAACCCAGGAACGCCACCCCGGACCAGAACACCGGATGTGCCGGGTCGTAGAACGCCTGGGTGGCGCTCAGCAGCAACGCCGCCAGCACCAGGTTGGTCACCGGCCCGGCGAGACTGACCAGGGTGCGTCGCAGCGGCGTCATGAACGAGGTCTGCACGAACACCGCCCCGCCGGGCAGGCCGATGCCGCCCAGGGCGATGAACAGCATCGGCAGCACCAGCGACAGCCCCGGGTGGGTGTAGCGCAGGGGGTTGAGCGTCAGATAGCCGCGCATCTCGACGTCGCGGTCACCGAAGCGCCAGGCGGTGACGGCGTGGCCGAACTCGTGCAAGCACAGCGAGACCAGCCAGCCGGCGATGACGAACACGAACACCCCGGCGTAGGCCAGCGGCCGGATGTCGGCGGCGGCCCGCCAGGCCAGCACACCGCCGAGGGCGGTCACCGCCACCAGCGCCAGGAAGACCGGGCTGGGCCGTACGGCCTGGCCGCGCAGCGGGCTGACATTCACCCCGTGAACCTATCGGACCAACAACCAGTCCTCGATGTGCCGATAAAACGTGGACCGCTTCACCGTCCGGGTGCCGTAGACCCCGTCGCGCACCACCAGCGCACCGGTGGTGCCCAGCTGTGCCGCCCGGCCCGTCACCCAGCGGCGCACCCGCCCGCGCCGCGACGGAATCCCGGCCCGCAGCCCCGGTGCGGTGCCGATCGGCTCGATCAGCGCCCCGGCCACGTCACCGTCGAACAGGGCGGTGTCGTCGACGATGCCCTCGCCGCGCAGCACGACGGTGCCGTCCACCGGCACCCAGCGCCCGGCACCGGCCAGCGCCGTCCCGGCGTCGTCGCGGATCAGCGGCACCGGCCCAGCGGTGCCGCGCCGGGCCCGCCGCGCCGCCCTCCAGCCGGCCGGTAGCCGGTAAGCCCTGGTCGCTGGGGTACGCCGCGGCGGCGCGTACCCGACCTCGACGTCTAACCGGTCCGCGCGCAGCAACCGGGTCAGCACTCGTGCCAGGTCGGCGTCTCCGCCTACCACCACCAGCCGGCCGAATCGGTCGATCGCGGCGTCCACCGGGGCTGCGTCGTCGTCGACCGGCAGCGTCGGAAGCCCCCGCAGCGGGCGCGGCAGCGGCCGCCCGGCAAACTGCAGAACGGCGGTTTCAGGGGCGTTAGTGGCGTTCAACGCTCTCCTTGTGAATCGCTTCAGATAGGCTCAGACCCCGGCTGGACCACAGTAAGCCAAGACAGTTAGCGAGAATCCATGCCGGCAATCGTCGTCATCGGCGCCCAATGGGGTGACGAGGGCAAAGGGAAAGCCACCGACCTACTCGGCGAACGAGTGCAGTGGGTGGTGCGCTACCAGGGCGGCAACAACGCCGGCCACACCGTGGTGTTGCCCACCGGGGAGAACTTCGCGTTGCACCTGATCCCCTCCGGGGTGCTGACGCCGCACGTCACCAACATCATCGGCAACGGTGTGGTGGTCGATCCCGGGGTGCTGCTCGACGAGCTGGCCGGACTGGAACGGCGCGGCGTGGACACCTCGCGGCTGCTGATCTCCGCCGACGCGCACCTGCTGATGCCCTACCACGTCGCCATCGACAAGGTGACCGAGCGCTACATGGGCAGCAAGAAGATCGGCACCACCGGCCGCGGCATCGGGCCCTGCTACCAGGACAAGATCGCCCGCATCGGTATCCGGGTCGCCGATGTGCTCGACGAACAGACGCTCGCCCAGAAGATCGAGGCCGCCCTGGAGTTCAAGAACCAGGTGCTGGTCAAGATCTACAACCGCAAGGCGCTGGACCCGCAGCAGGTGCTCGAGGATCTGCTGGCGCAGGCCGAGGGGTTCAAGCACCGCATCGCCGACACCGCGCTGGTGCTGGGCGGCGCTTTGGACCGCGGCGAGACCGTGCTGCTGGAAGGTTCCCAAGGCACGCTGCTCGACGTTGACCACGGCACCTACCCCTACGTGACGTCGTCCAACCCGACCGCCGGTGGGGCGGCCGTCGGCTCCGGCGTCGGACCCACCCGCATCACCACGGTGCTGGGCATCCTCAAGGCCTACACCACCCGCGTCGGCTCGGGACCCTTCCCGACCGAATTGTTCGACGCGCATGGTGAATACCTGTCCAAGACCGGCGGCGAGTTCGGCGTGACCACCGGCCGCCGGCGGCGGTGCGGCTGGTTCGACGCGGTGATCGCCCGCTATGCCACCCGGGTCAACGGCATCACCGACTACTTCCTGACCAAGCTCGACGTGCTGTCCAGTCTGGAAACCGTGCCGGTCTGTGTCGGCTACACCGTCGACGGCAAGCGCACCGACGAACTGCCGATGACGCAGGACGAATTCGCCCGCGCCGTACCGATTTACGAAGAGCTGCCGGGCTGGTGGGAGGACATCTCCACGGCCCGGGAGTTCGAGGAGCTGCCCCCCAACGCCCGCGACTATGTCTCGCGTCTGGAAGAGATTGCCGGAGCGCAGGTTTCGTGCATCGGTGTCGGGCCGGGCCGGGAGCAGACCATCGTGCGCCGCGACGTCGTGCGGAACGGCGCATGAGCGAGCGAGGGCCCCTGGAAGGCGCAGACGGCACCGATCTCGACCCCGACTACGCCAGCCACGGCGGATTCCCGGACTTCGCAGTCGTGGAGCCGAGTCCGGGCTTCGCGCGGTTCGTCACCACGATGCGGCGCCTGCAGGATCTGGCGGTGTCCACCGCCCCTGACGGCGCCACCTGGGACGACGCCGCCGACCGCGTCGAGGCGCTGGTCGGGCTGCTGGAGAAGTTCCCGGCGTCGCAGGCGGTCGCCCCGGCCGGACGGGCGCCGTCGCTGGCCGGCATGGGCAGCCTGCTGCTGCCGCCGTGGCGGATCACCCGGTTCGAGCCCGATGGAGTCTCGATGAAGGGGCGGTTCAGCCGGTTCCATGTGGGCGGCAACTCCGCGGTGCACGGCGGCGTGCTGCCGCTGCTGTTCGACTGGATGTTCGGGATGGTGGTGCACGCCGCGAACCGGCCGATCAGCCGGACGGCGTTCCTGCACGTCGACTACCGCAAGGTCACCCCGATCGACACCAAGCTGCTGGTGCACGGCCGGATCGACAAGGCGGAGGGGCGCAAGGCGTTCATCAGCGCCGAGCTCACCGACACCGACGGGACCGTGCTGGCCGAAGCGCAGGGGTTGATGGTGCGGCTGTTGCCGGGGCAGCCTTAACGCGAGTCTGGACCCTTGAGGGTCATCGCCGCGAACACGGCCAGAAACGACGCGGCCGGCACGGTGTTGGCGACGCTGTCGCGGACCCGGAGGTGTGCGCCCACCGCGAGGACGAAATACAGCGTCAAGGCGGCGGTGGTGACCCGGGCCAGCACCGGGAACCGTTGCGCCGAGAGCAGGCCGAGCGCCGAAGCGACCTTGACGATCGGCAGGATCGGCCGGACCCGCTGCGGACACCCGACGGTGTCCAGGGCTTTGGCGATGTAGGGCACCGGGATGGCGCAGGCCACCGCGTCGGCAACTTGGAAGGCCGCCAGCCCCGCATAGGTCTTCGGCGATGTCAGCACAGTCATGGCACCCACTGTATTCAGTTGCGCCGGCGGGGGACTGTTCGCCGGGGCGGAAACTAATCCAGGTTCAGCGTCGCCTCTTCCAGATCCAACCGGTGCAGCAGGGTGCGCAGCACCTGGTCGTCGATGTGGCCCTGGTCGCGTTCGGCGATCAGCGCCGCACGCTCGGCGGCCAGCATCTCCAGCCGCAATCGGCGAAACGCCGCGGCGGCGGTCTCGTCGCTGTCGTCGTTGTCCGGATCCAACCGGCGCAGCCGCTCGCGGGCCGCGTTGCGGCGCCGGGTGTTCCAGGTGCGCAAGGCGTCGGCGGCGCGCTCGCTGGCCGGCGACGGCTCGCTGGAGGCGAGCACCTCATCCAGCCGGTCGGCGGCGGCACGGGCCGCTTTGTCCTGCGCGGCGGCCGCCGCGATCGCGTCGTTGCGGTCCTGGTCGGTGCGGACCCCCAGCCGCCGGATCAGCCAGGGCAGCGTCATCCCGTGCAGCAGCAAGGTGCCGACGACGACGACGAACGTGAGAAACACCAGCTGGGGGCGGCCCGGGAACCGCTGACCGGCCAGCGTCGCCGCCGGCACACCGAAGGCGGCCGCCAATGACACCACGCCGCGCATCCCGGCCCACGCCAGGATGAACACCTGTCCGGGTGTGGGGGCGGGCTCGCGTTGCCGGATCCGTGCGGACAGCATCCGCGGCAGGTAGGAGAACGTCACCACCCACACCACGCGGACCGCCAGCGCCGTCGCGAAGACGGCCAGCGAGGCGAGGGTCAGACTCGAAAAGCGGACCCCGCGCAGGTTCTGCACCACCGTCGGTAGTTGCAGGCCGATCAGCAGGAACGCCAAGGATTCCAGCACCAGTTGCACCGCTCGCCAGACCGCCTGGTCCTGCAGCCGGGTGGCGTAGTGGGCGCGGGTGAAACGCTGCCCGAGGATCAATGCGGCGACCACCACCGCGAGCACCCCGGAGCCGCGCACCTCCTCGGCCACCAGGTAGATGACGAACGGGGCGACCAACCCGACCGCGCTTTCCACCAGCGGATCGGTCAACCGGGCCCGGATGACCACGATGAGCGCCCCGAAGACCACCCCCACCACCACACCACCGACCGCAGACAGCACGAATATCGCCAGCCCGGTGCCCCAGCCGGTCGCGGCGCCGATCGCCGCGGCCAGCGCCATCTTGTAGACGGTCAGCGCGGTGGCGTCGTTGAGCAGGCTCTCCCCGCTCAGCAGCGTCATGATCCGGCGCGGCAGCCCGAGCCGGCGGCCGACCGCGGTCGCCGAGACCGCATCCGGCGGCGCCACGATCGCACCCAAGGTCAACGCGGCCGCCAAGCTGAACTCGGGCACGGTGTAGTAGGCGACCACACCGACCGCGACGGTGGTGGCCAGCGGCAGGCCGACCGCCAGCAGCATGATCGAACGGCGGTTGCGGCGCATGTTGATGAACGAACTCTCCAGTCCCGCCGACCACAACAACGGCGGCAGGATCACGAACAGCACCAGGTCGGGCCGCAGCGCGATGTCGGGCACCGCCGGAATCAGCCCGACCAGCAGACCGGCGATCACCAGGACCAGCGGCGCGGACAGTTTGTGATGCCGGGCGATGGCCGCGACCAGCACGGCGGCCACCAGCGAGCCCAATAGCGCAGGGTTCACCGTCGTTCGCACCTCCGTCCGTGTTCCCGCTTATCCTTGAGCACCATGCAACATTGCCTCGGGGCGGGAGGATAGGGCGGTTGGACGGCGAGGCCGAGAAGGAGCGGGCGTTCACGACCGAACGGTCGTCCGCAGACGGTCCCAGCCGGACCCGGGTGGCCCTGCTCGGCTCCGGTGAGCTCAGCCGTGAACTGGTGACGGCGCTGCAACGCCTGGGTGCCGAGGTGATCGCCGTCGACCGTTACGCCGATGCCGCGCTGCACGGGGTCGCTGACCGCTCCGTGGTGGTGGATCTGAGCGACAACGACGAACTGGCCGCGGCGATCAGGTGGCTGCAGCCGAAGGTCGTGGTGGTCGCCTCCGACGTGGTGGCCACCGACGCGCTGGCCGCCATTGCCGATACGGATCTCACCGCGGTGGTGCCGGGCATCCGCGGTGCTCAGCTGGCCGCCGACCCGGAGGGGTTGCGCCGGCTGGCCGCCGACGAGCTCGGGCTGCCGACCGCACCGTTCTGGTTCGCCGGTTCGGTCGAGGAGCTGCGGGCGGTGGCCAAGCACGGCGGATTCCCGATGGTGGTCAAACCGCTGGGAGGAGCCGTAGGCGAGGGCCGCTCGGTGATGGTGCGTGACAGCGACATCGAACCCGCCTGGGAACGTGCGGTTTCGGTCGCCGCTGCGGGCACACCGGCCCGGGTGCTGGCCGAGAGGGTGGTGGAGTTCGACAGCGAGGTCATGTTGCTGGCGGTGCACCGCGACGGCGCGGACGGGCCGGCACTGGATTTCTGCGCGCCCATCGGGCACCGCACCGAGGAGGACCCGAACGGGCAACTGACCGTGGAGCTTTGGCAGCCGTACCCGATGAGCGCGGTGGCGCTGGATGCGGCCAAGTCGGTCGCCGCACGGATCGCGCGGGCCCTCGGCGGACGCGGCCTGTTCGGGGTGGAGTTACTGGTTCACGGCGACGAGGTGTACTTCACCGGCGTCAATGTCCGCCCCTACGATGCCGCGCTGCTGACGTTGCGCACCCAGCGGCTCTCCGGTTTCGAACTGCAGGCACGCGCGATCCTCGGGCTGACCACCGACGCCATCCTGGTCTCGCCCGGCGCCGCCCGGCTGATCTACTCGCGGCGGCCGCCGGGCGGGGCCGCCACCGAGGCGACCGGAGACAGTGTGGCGGTGGTCGCCGATGCGCTCAGCGTGACCGAAAGTGATGTGGTGGTGTTCGGCCACCACGAGGGGCACCCCCGCCGGCGGCTGGGTTTGGCGCTGGCCACGGGTCCCGATGTGGCGGTCGCCCGCGACCGGGCCGAGCAGGTCGCGGCGGTTCTGGGCAAGCTCTGGCCCTGACCCCCGGCGTGGCGTGGAGCCGCCGCGGGTGCGACACTTCGGCAGGTGAGCTACGCCGGAGACATCACCCCCGAGCAAGCCTGGGCGATACTGCGCGACGACCCCACCGCGACGCTCGTCGACGTGCGCACCGACGCCGAATGGCGCTTCGTGGGACTGCCTGACTTGTCCGATCTGGGCCGCCAGGTGGTGTGCATCGAGTGGGTGCACTCCGACGGCAGCCCCAACCTGGACTTCGCGCGTGAGCTGGCCGCCCGGGTCCCGGCCGGGCCGGCGGTCTTCCTGTGCCGCTCGGGCAACCGCTCCATCCCGGCCGCCGAGACCGCGACCGCGGCCGGCATCGCCCCGTCCTACAACGTGCTGGACGGTTTCGAAGGCCAGCTCGACGCGCATGCTCACCGCGGGGGCACCGGTTGGCGCGCGGTCGGCCTGCCCTGGAAGCAGTCGTGAGCGAGCGCTCGGGTTCATGCGCCGGTCCCAGCGTCGGTTCTCCTTCGTCGAGCGTCGCTGAACCGTCGGTCCGCGTCCCCAAACCGCTGCCGGACGGCGTCAGCCCGGCCACCATCGGGGTGCGCGGCGGGCTGCTGCGCTCGCAGTTCGACGAGACCGCCGAGGCGCTGTTCCTCAGCTCCGGCTACGTCTACGACTCCGCAGCCGCCGCGGAGCAGGCGTTCACCGGCGAGGTCGACCGGTTCGTCTACTCGCGCTACGGCAACCCGACGGTGTCGATGTTCGAGGAGCGACTGCGGCTGATCGAGGGCGCCCCGGCGGCATTCGCCACCGCCAGCGGCATGGCGGCGGTCTTCGTCTCGCTCGGTGCGCTGCTGAGTGCCGGTGATCGACTGGTGGCTGCCCGCAGCCTGTTCGGCTCATGCTTCGTGGTCTGCAACGAGATCCTGCCCCGCTGGGGCGTGGAGACCGTCTTCGTCGACGGCGACGACCTGACGCAGTGGGAGCAGGCACTGTCGGTACCGACCACCGCAGTCTTCTTCGAGACACCGTCGAACCCGATGCAGTCGCTCGTCGACATCGCCGCGGTCACCGAGTTGGCTCATGCTGCCGGTGCGAAAGTGGTGCTGGACAACGTGTTCGCCACTCCGCTGCTGCAGCAGGGCTTTCCGCTCGGGGTCGACGTGGTGGTGTACTCCGGCACCAAGCACCTCGACGGGCAGGGCCGGGTGCTCGGCGGGGCGATCCTGGGCGACCAGGACTACATCGACGGTCCGGTGCAGACGCTGATGCGTCACACCGGCCCGGCGCTCAGCCCGTTCAACGCCTGGCTGCTGCTGAAAGGCCTTGAAACTCTTTCGATTCGGGTCGACTACGCCAACGCTGCGGCACTGCGGATCGCGCAGTTCCTCGAGCAGCATCGCGCGGTGCGCTGGGTGCGCTACCCGTTTCTGGCGTCGCATCCACAGCACGACCTGGCGCGCCGGCAGATGTCCGGTGGCGGTACCGTCGTCACCTTCGAACTCGATGCCCCGGCGGGCGCGGCCAAGCAGCGGGCGTTCGAGTTGCTCGACAAGCTGAGACTGATCGACATCTCCAACAACCTCGGCGACGCCAAGTCGCTGATCACCCATCCGGCGACCACCACCCACCGGGCGATGGGGCCGGAAGGACGTGCCGCGATCGGCCTCGGCGACGGGGTGGTGCGCATCTCGGTCGGGCTGGAGGGCACCGATGATCTGATCGCCGACCTGGACCAGGCGCTGGGTTAGTCGTTGTCGATAACCCCAGTGGCATGCCGGGCGCGGTCCTCGTAGGCCTGCCGGGCCGCGGTGTCCAGCTGCAGGAACACCGTGTCGTTGCCCGTCTTCTTGTTGAGCCAGCGGCGGGCCCGATCGGGTAGCAGGGTCGCCAGGATCGCGGTGCGACGCCCGAAACCGGGCACCGAGACCAGGGTCTTCGGCTTGTCGAGTACCTTGACCACCGCGGCCGCGATGTCTTCGGGTTCCACCGGCCGCTGGGCCGCCGACGGTGTTGTGCCCGAGATCAATTCGGTGTTGGTGAACGTCGGTAGCACTGCGGTGACCGCCACACCCTGCGGTGCGAATTCGTCAGACATCGCGGTGCTCAAGCCCACGACGGCGAATTTGGTTCCGGCGTAGAGCACTTGGCCCGGGACCGCCACGATCCCGGCCATCGAGGCGACGTTGATGATGTGGCCGCTGCGGCGTTTGACCATCTCGGGAAGCACCAGCTGGCACCCGTTGAGTACGCCGTAGAAGTTGACCTCGGTGGCCGAGCGAATGGTCTCTTGGGTCTGGTCGAGGAACGGTCCGACCGGCATCACGCCGGCATTGTTGATCAGCACGTCGATGCGGCCGTCACCGTCGGCACGAGCCTTGTCCAGAAACGTCGAGAACGACTCCCGGTCGGTGACGTCGAGCGGGTAGCCGGTGACGGGCTGCCCGGGGCCCAGCCCCTGCACCGCCGTGTCGAGCGCGCGGGTGTCGCGGTCGCCGATGACTACCCGGGCACCGCGCGCGAGCAGGGCCGCGGCGGTCGCCAGCCCGATCCCCCGGGCGGCACCTGTGATGGCAACGGTCTTGCCACGGATGTTGTCCACCCGAGAAACTTAACAGGTGTCAAGTTCCTGGGGAAGCCTCAGGACCAGCGGGCGAGAACCTCCCCGGCGTGCTTGCCCAGGGCGACCTGCAACAGCGGGCCGAAGCTGACCCGCCCGATCCCGAGCTTGCCGAACGAGGCCGGGTCGTCGGAGTCGGGCGCGGCGAGCGCGTTGACCGGCCTGGGCAGCCCGGAGGCCAGGGTGCGCAACGTCTCCGCGTCGTGGCGGCCGACCGGGTAGAGCACGTCCGCGCCGGCTTCGGCGCATGCGGTCAGCCGGGCGATGGCGCGGTCGATGCGGTCGGTGTCGTCACCGTCTTGGCGCAGGAACAGGTCGGTACGGGCGTTGATCACCAGGTGCGTGCCGGCGGCGTCGGCGGCTGCCCGCAGGGCGGCCACATACTCGGCGTGCTCGGCGGACGACCGCAGCCGCTTGCCTTCGCTGTGCACCGAGTCCTCGATGTTGCAGCCGACCGCACCGGCCTCCAGCAGGGCCTCGACCAGCCGCTCGGCGGATTCGGCGTAGCCGGACTCGACGTCGAGGGAGACCGGCACGTCGACGGCCTCGGTGATCTGACGGACTCGGCCCAGCACGTCGGTGAAGGCCATCCCTTCGCCGTCGCTGCGGCCCATCGACTCAGCCAACGGCTTGCTGCCGATCGTCAGCGCGGCGAATCCGGCGCCCACCGCCAGCTTCGCCGACCACACATCCCACACGGTCGGCGCGATCACCGGATTGCCCGGCTGGTGCATCGCCAAGAAGGCTGCCGCCCGCTGGCCAAGGACCTCGTGACTCGTCATTTCTACGACTCTTCCATGTGGTATTTGCTGCTTGATCGCCGGGGTTCGATTACCGGGCGGACGGTCTAAGAATCTGGACGGATGGTCTCGGTGCGCTGCCGCAGTTCGGCCGCGTGATCTAGGGAAGGGGCACAACGGTTGGGCGGAACTCCACGAGCATCGGTCGAATTCCGTTGGGAGACCGCATCACTACGGTGATGCCGCTGTCATATCCCGAGGTCCTTGGCGATGATCGTCTTCATGATCTCGTTGGTGCCGCCGTAGATGCTCTGAATGCGGGCGTCGACGAACGCCCGGGACACCGGGTACTCGCGCATGTAGCCGTATCCGCCGTAGAGCTGCAGGCAGCGGTGCGCGGTGCGGAACTGCACGTCGGTGGTCCACCATTTGAGCTTGGCAGCGCGCGCCGCGGTCAGTTTGCCGTCTAGGTGCTCCGCGATACAGGCGTCGAGATAGGTTCGGGCCACGTCCAATTCGGTGGCCACCTCGGCCAGCACGAACTGGGTGTTCTGGAAACCGGATATCGGGGCGCCGAAGGCCTGGCGTTGCTTTACGTAGTCCAGCGTTTCGGCCAGCACCCCTTCGGCGGCGGCGACGGCGCCCACCCCCAGCGAGAGCCGTTCCTGGGGCAGGTTGCGCATCAACTGGTAAAAGCCCTGCCCTTCCTCGCCGAGCAGGTTGGCAACCGGCACCCGCATATCGGTGAACGCCAGCTCGGAGGTGTCCTGGGCGTGCAGACCGATCTTGGCGAGGTTGCGGCCGCGGTGGAAGCCGGGTGTGTCGGGTTCGACGACCAGCAGGGACAGGCCCTGGTGCCGGTCGTCACCGGTGCGGACCGCCACCACGAATAGATCACCGCTTTGTCCGTTGGAGATGAAGGTCTTGGCGCCGTTGACCACGTAGTGATCGCCGTCCCGCTGCGCGGTGGTGGTGATGCCGGCCAGGTCGCTGCCGGTGCCCGGTTCGGTCATCGCGATGCCGAGCACCGTTTCGCCGGTCACCACCCCCGGCAGCCAACGCTTTTTCTGCTCGGTGTTCGTCAGGTCGGTCAGATAGGGCAGCACGACGTCGTTTTGCAGCGAGAACGCGATAGCTTCCGCTGCGGCACCGGCGCGCTGCAATTCGTCGACGACGATCGCGTGGTAGCGGAAGTCGTTGACACCGGGGCCGCCGAACTCCTCCGGGATCGGGAATCCGAGCAGGCCGAGCCGGCCGGCCTCGATGAATATCGAGCGATCCCAGGTGCCGTCGCGTTCGGCGTCCTCGTGGGCGGGAATGACCGTGCTGCGCACGAAATCCCGGACCAATTCCCGGAATTGTCGGTGCTCCGAGCCGTAGCCCAGCATCAGCGGAAGGCACCCAACCCGGTGAAGGCCTGACCCAGCACGAGTTGATGCATCTCGGGGGTCCCCTCGTAGGTCAGCACCGACTCCAGATTCACCATGTGCCGAATGACCGGGTACTCCAGCGATATCCCGTTGCCGCCCAGGATCGTTCGTGCGATGCGGCAGATCTCCAGCGCGCTGCGGGTGTTGTTGAGTTTGCCGAAGCTGACCTGCTCGGGACGCAGGCCGGCGCGATCCTTGAGCCGGCCCAGGTGCAGCGAGAGCAGCTGTCCCTTGTGCAGCTCGACGGCCATATCGACGAGTTTGGCCTGGGTGAGCTGGAAGCCGGCGATCGGCTTGCCGAACTGGGTGCGTGCCGTGGCGTAGTCGCGGGCCGACTGCCACGCCGACCGGGCCGCGCCCATCGCCCCCCAGATGATTCCGTAGCGTGCCTCGGACAGGCTGGCCAACGCGCCTTTGACGCCGCGGGCCTTGGGCAGCATCGCATCGGCCGGCAGCCGCACCTCGTCGAGCACCAGCTCGCTGGTGATGGAGGCGCGCAGCGACAGCTTGTGGTGGACGATGTTGGCGGAGAACCCGGGGGTTGTCGGTGGGCACGATGAAGCCCCGGATGCCGTCGTCGGTGGCCGCCCACACCACCGCGACGTCGGCGATCGACCCGTTGGTGATCCACATCTTGCGGCCGTTGAGTATCCAGTCCGAGCCGTCGCGTTTGGCGCGGGTGGTCATGGCGGCCGGATCCGAGCCGACGTCGGGTTCGGTCAGCCCGAAGCAGCCGATGACCTCACCGGTGGCCATGCCCGGCAGCCACTGCTGCTTCTGCTCCTCGGAACCGTTGTTGTAGATCGAGAACATCGCCAACGAGCCTTGCACGCTCACCAGGGAACGTAGGCCGGAGTCGGCGGCCTCCAATTCCACGCAGGCCAGCCCATAATGCACCGCGGACGCCCCGCCGCAGCCGTAGCCGTGCAGGTGCATGCCGAGCAGCCCGAGTTTGCCGAATTCCCGCGCGAGTTCGCGCGCCGGTAGATCGCCGATCTCGAACCATTCGGCGATGTGCGGCATGACGTGTTCGGCGCAGAATTTCGCGACGGTATCGCGCAGCGCGATCTCGTCGTCGGAGAGCAGGGAGTCGAGGCTCAGCGGGTCGAGCGGGTCGAACGCCGGGGTGGTGTGGGTGCTCATGGGTTCAGCCTGCCATTGTCAGGCCGCCGTTGCCGCCGTTGCCGCCGCCGGATACGTAACTGGCGTCGCCGCCCGCGGCACCGCTTCCGCCAGTGCCTCCGGTGCCGCCGCCGACTCCGGTAGCCGATGTTGAGCTGCTTCACCGTTGTGCGGACGGCCGCTGCCGGTCTACCTGCGTCTCCGCGGGAACCTCAGGTCTCGAGGTGCTCCGAGATGGCCTCGCGCAGCTGGTACTTCACCACTTTTCCGGACTGCGTGCGGGGCAGCGTGTCGACGAACTCCAACCGGATCGGCAATTTGAACGCCGCCAGCTTGTCCCGGGCGAACTCGCGCAGCTCCTCCAGCGTCAACGTCGCACCCGGCTGCAGCGCCACCACCGCGGTTACCGCTTCACCCCACTTGTCGTGCGGGGTGCCCAGCACCGCGACTTCGGCGACGGCCGGGTGCCCGTAGAGCACATCTTCGACTTCGGCGGGGTAGACGTTCTCGCCGCCGGAGATCACCATGTCCTTGACCCGGTCGATCACCCAGATGTATCCCTCGTCGTCGGCCTGACCGATGTCGCCGGTGTGAAACCAACCCTCGGAGTCGATCACCGCGGCGGTGGCTTGCGGGTTACGCCAGTAGCCGGCCATCACCTGCGGTCCGCGCACGCAGATCTCGCCGCGCGCACCGGTGGGCACCGGGGCGTTGTTGGCGTCGACCAGTCGCACGTCCGACAGTGGCAGTACCTGGTTGCCGGCGGCGCCGATTTTCACCCCGACCTCGTCGGTGCGCAGTACCAATGCCAGCGGCGCCGTTTCGGTCAACCCGTAACCTTGCGCGAACGGGATACCCCGCTCGCCGTAGCGGCGGATCAGCGCCTCGGGTACCGGGGCGCCGCCGCAGACGAAGTTGCGCACACTGGACAGGTCGGATTCGGCGAACTCCGGGCGCTGGCTCATGAACAGGAACATCGCCGGCACCCCGAACATGGTGGTGACCCGGTGCTCGGCGATGAGCTTGAGGGCTTCGGCCGGATCGAAGGTGGGCATCAGCACGATCCGCCCGCCCTTCTGCAGCGTCAGCAGCGTGGTGACGTTCAGCCCGCCGATGTGAAACAGCGGCGCGCAGACCAGCGACACGTCCTGCTGGCTGGTGTCGAACGCCAACAGCGCATTGATGTTGTTCCAGAACAGGTTGGCGTGGGTGAGCATGGCCCCCTTCGGGCGCCCGGTGGTGCCTGAGGTGTACATGATCACCGCGACCTCGTCAGGCTCGGCGAACACCGGGTCGGCCAGCGGGGCGCGCCGCGCGAGCAGGTCGTCGGCCACCTCCCAGCCGGGAACCGGCGCCAGCGCGATCGTGCGCTGCAAGCCCGCTTCGGTGCGCACCGGGTCGACCACCATGGCGCGCTCGGTGTCGGCCAGCAGGGTGTGCACTCCCGCGTTGTCCAGGATGTAGCAGAGTTCGTCGGCGGTGAGCCGCCAGTTCAGCGGTACGAAGGCCGCGCCGATCCGGGCGGCGGCGAACAGCGTGACCAGAAAGTCGGGGTGATTGAGGCCGACATAGCCGACGCGGTCGCCGCGACGCATTCCACCGGCGAGCAGCTCGGCCGCCAGCCGGTCGATACGGTCCGCGAAATCCCGATATGTCCAGGTGTTGTCGCCGAACGTTATCGCCGGCAGCTTCGGTGTTGCCGCCGCCCGCCGGGCGATCCAGGAGCCGAGATCGATCGGAGCTGTGGTCACCGATGAACGCTAACGCGGCGGCTCCGCCTGGGGGCCCGATTCGCCGCGCTGCGACCGCCGCCGGCCGGTGGGGGCTTTTAACGATCGGCCTGATTTTTTTGTGTCGCCCGGCGCCGGTCTTCAATTCCGCATGTGCGCGGCGAGCGCTGTTATGTGGGAAAGAGAATTGTTCGCGGTGATTTTAACTGTTAACCATTGTGACGGCCGTCTCAATTGCCGCCTCCACCTGCGGAAATGCCGGTCGATGTGCTGACGGTGGCGTGCCGGGTGACGATAGGTGAACGGTCATTGAACATTGTTATTCGCGGCCCATTTCGACTCGCGTAATCGGAGTTGAAGCGGCTAGGTTCGTCCTCGCCGAGCCGACCATTGCCCGGCCCCGTAGCGGAAGGGTTTTGAGGAGATGAGCGGTCGCCGGCGTGGCGGTTCAGCCCGAGGGGTAGTTACGGCGTTTGTGGCGCTGGGCTGCTGGCTGCTGGCCGCACCGACCGCGCATGCCGACCTCGACGATCTGCTCGACACCGTCCTGGGCGCGGCCACCGCCGGCGCCGACGTGGACCCGGGCGGCATCCTCCCCACGGATCCGGGCGACCTGACCGATCTCGGCGTCCTTCAAGATCCGCTGGGGCAGCTCGACCAGCTCTTCCACAACACGCCGGCCGCCGCCGACGGTACTCCCGCGGACGGCACTCCCGCGGCGCCCACCGACAACGGCTCCGGGACACCCGCCGACACCGGTGCCGGTAGTGCCGAACACAGCTCGGGGAGCGGCAGTTCCAACAATCTGCCCAGCCTGCCCAAGTTCAGCATCCCCAGCACCGGAAGCGGCTCGGGTGGCTCAGGCGGCTCGGGTGGCTCGGGCGGCTCGGGCAATAGCCCAGCGCGGACCAAGTCGAACACCAGCGCCGCCAACAGCGCGCCGGCGCCCGAGCCGGCAGCGGCGCCGTAGCCAAGGTGGCAGTCTGAACCGGTGCCCGGTTCGATCTGTGACATCCTGCCGTCCGCGGCGGCAGCGCTCGGCGTGCCCGGCGCGCCCGATGTCCTCGGCCTGGAAGAGCGGATCGGCGATGTGCGGCGGCTGGCGGTGGTGCTCGTCGACGGGCTGGGCTTGCACCTGTTGCCGCAGCTGGTGGCCGACGCGCCGCTGCTGGCCTCGGTGCTGGCCGGTGCCGCTGGGCAGCTGACCGAGCTGGCCTGCACCTTCCCGTCAACCACACCCACCAGCCTGGTCTCGCTGGGCACCGGCGTATTGCCGGGGGAGCACGGTGTGCTGGGCTTCACCGTCAACGTGCCCGGAACCGATCGGGTGCTGACCCACATCTTCTGGGCGGACGACCCGCCGCCGGGGGCCTGGCAGCCGGTGCCGACCTGGTTCGAACGACTCCGCGACGCCGGCGTCAGCGCCCGGGCGGTGCTGCCGGAGATGTTCATCGGCAGCGGCCTGACCGAGGCCGCCTACCGCGGCGCGGAGTTCCGCCCGGTGGCCAAGGGTGAGCCCTACGCGCCGCGGCTCGCCGCGGAGCTGGCTTCGCCGGGTCTGGTCTACGGCTACACCGCAGCACTCGATCACGCCGCACACGTCTCGGGCGTCGGCTCCTCGCACTGGCATGCTGCCGCCGCCAAAGTCGACGCGCTGCTGCGTCATCTGCTCGAGCACCTCCCGGGCGACGCCGCGCTGGTGGTCACCGCCGACCACGGCGGGCTCAACGTGCCCGAGCAGGCGCGCATCGATCTCGACGCGGACCCGGCGTTGCGCGCCGGAATCCGGGTGGTCGCCGGCGAGCCGCGGGTGCGCTACCTGCACACCGAGCCCGGCGCGACGGCAGATGTGCTGGCCGCCTGGACCGAACGCCTGGCCGGTCGGGCCCTGGTGCAGACCCGCGAGCAGGCTGTGGCCGCCGGCCGGTTCGGACCGGTGCGCTCCGAGCACCTGGCCCGCATCGGCGACGTCGTCGTGACCTGTACCGGCGACACCGCGATCCTGGCAACCGACCACGAGCCGCCGCAGACCGCCCAGCTGGTGGGCTTGCACGGTGGGCTCACCCCCGCGGAGGTCGCGATCCCGCTCATCACCCTGCGTTGACTCTGCGCCCAGGGCGTGAAAGTGCGAGTGGAACCCGCCCTGGGCGCAGAGTCAACGCCGGATGGGTCACTCCGAGTCGCCGTACTCGTCGAACCAGTGGGCCAGTTTGCCGCGCCGACTGACCGCACGCAGCCGCCGTTCCGCTGACGCGCGGGTCTTGCTGGTGGTGACGATGAGCAGTTCATCGCCCACGGTGATCCGGGTGTCAGGCTGGGGGACGAAGGTGTCGCCCTTACGGATGATCAGGGTGATGACGCTCGGGTCGGGCAGCCGCAGCTCGAGCACCGAGACGTTGTGCAGCTTCGATTCCGGCTGCACCGTCATCGTCAACAGCTCGGCCTCCAAGACGTCCAGCGGTGCCGCCTCGACCTGGATCTCGCGCGTGGTGTCCCGCGGTATCAGCCCCAGCCAGTGGGCGAACAGACCCAGGCTGGGGCCCTGCACCACCGTGTAGACCACCACCAGGATGAACACGATGTTGAGCAGTCGATAGCTGTCCGGCACGCCCTCGACGATCGGAAAGGTGGCGAGCACAATCGGAACCGCGCCGCGCAGGCCGGCCCAGGACAAGAAGATCTGCTCGCGCCACGGCACTTTGAACCAGATCAGCGACGCCACCACCGATATCGGGCGGCTCAACAGCAGCAGCACCGCCCCGATCACCAGCGCCGGCACCAGCTCCCCGGACAGCTGGCTGGGGCTCACCAGCAGGCCCAACAGCACGAACAGTCCGATCTGGGCCAGCCAGCCCAGCCCCTCGGCGAACGAGCGGATGGCCGCCCGATGCGGCAACCCGGAGTTGGCCAGCACCACCCCGGACAGGTAAGCGGCGATGAACCCGCTGGCGTGCACCGAAGCGGCCGCGGCGAACGCCACCATGCCCAGCCCGAATGTCGCCAGCGGATACAGGCCCGACGCCGGCAGTGCGGCGCGACGCAGCATCATCGCCCCCAGCAACCCGGCGACCAGGCCGATCGCCGAGCCGACGACCAGCTCGAAGACCACGTCGCCGATGGCGTGGATCGGTGCGATGGTCAGCGGCGTGGTGCTCAGCATCAGCACCACGATCGCCGCGGGCGCGTCGTTGAAGCCGGACTCGGCCTCCAGCAGGCCGGCCACCCGCCGCGGCAGCGGCAGCACACGCAGAATGGAGAACACCGCGGCGGCGTCGGTGGGCGAGACGATCGCGCCGAGCAGGAAGGCCAGCTGCCAGCTGATCCCGAGCAGCAGGTGCGCGGCGACCGCGATCACCGCCATGCTGACCACGACGCCGACGGTGGCCAGCACCGTCGCCGGCGCCAGCAGCTTGCGGATGTTGGCGAAGCGCGTCGTCAAACCACCTTCGACCAGGATCACCGCCAGCGCGGTGGTGCCCAGGTCGCTGGCCAGTTGGACGTCGGAGAAGTCCAGACCCAGCCCATCGTTGCCGATCGCCACCCCGACCAGAAGGAACAGCAGCAGGCTGGGCAGACCAACCCGGTCCGCCGCCCGGGTGGCGATGATGCTCGCCAGCAGAACCAGGCCCCCGATAAGCAGGGCCAGGTAGAGCTGTTGCAGGCTCATCTGATCCCCATTCGGGCCGGCGGTGGTGGTCGAACCCACTCGTGTGATTCGCTCAAGGTCGGCGAGTTCGTGTTATCTGTCAGTAAATCAGTACGGCTGTCACGGCTGTGGTACACCCGGAGCAGCCGGGGTGCTTGCGGGGACGAGGGGAGCGATCATGCGCATCGGGATCGCCGGTGCCGGCGCGGTCGGGCGCTCTGTCGCACGAGAACTGATCGGCGACGGCCATCGGGTGCTGCTCATCGAGCGCAATCCGGCGCACTACCAGCCCCACTCCGTCCCCGAAGCCGAGTGGCTGCTGGCCGACGCCTGCGAACTGTCCGCGCTGCAGGAGTGCTGCATCGAGATCTGTGACGTGGTGATCGCTGCCACCGGTGATGACAAGGCCAACCTGGCCGTCGCGCTGCTGGCCAAGGGGGAGTTCGGGGTGTCCCGGGTGGTAGCCCGGGTCAACAACGCCCGCAACGAGCCCCTGTTCACCGAGGAGTGGGGTATCGATGTGGCGGTCTCCACACCGCGGGCGATGGTCGCCGCGGTGGAGGGCGCCATCGACGTGGGCCACCTGGTGCCGCTGATGGGCTTGCGCCGGGGTCAGGCAAGCCTGACGAAACTGACGCTGCCTGAGGATAATCCGCTGATCGGCCGGCAGGTCTGCGACATCGCGCTGCCCGAGGGTGCCGCCCTGGTCGCGGTGCTGCGCGGCGACGCGGTCATCCTGCCGCGGGCGGCCGATGCGCTGCAGGCCGGCGACGAGATGCTGTTCGCCGCCGCGAGCGGGATCGACGACCAGATCCGGGCGGTCGTGCACGGGGTGCCGGCCGGCAGAAGAATGCCCTGACCGTCGTGCCGCCACGGTGGACACCCATGAGCACGGCGCCCGCCTCCCGGGACGACCCCGGGAGCCTGGCCACCGGTGCCGGCGTCATCGCGACGGTGCTGGCCGCGGCGCGCGCAGCGGCGACGTCGCGGGGCCTGATCAATGACCCGTTCGCCGCGCCGTTGGTGCACAAGGTGGGTCTGGAGTTCTGCATCCGGGTGGCCGACGGCGATCTGGACATCAGTCGGCTCGGCAAGGACGGCGGGTTTCCGCGGCTGGCGGAGTTCTCCGCGGCCCGAACCACGTTCTTCGATGCGTTCTTCACCGACGCCGCGCGCGGCGGGATCCGCCAGGCGGTGATCCTGGGATCGGGGCTGGACACCCGCGCCTACCGGCTGTGGTGGCCGGCCGAGACCGTCGTCTACGAGGTGGACCATCCTCCGGTGGTCGACTTCAAAGCCACCACCATGCGGGCGTGGGGCAGCACGCCGAGCGTCAACCGTCGCGCGGTCGGTGTCGATCTGCGCGGCGACTGGCCGGCCGCGCTGCGGCGGGTGGGGTTCGACGCCGCCGCACCCACCGCGTGGGTGATCGAGGGTCTGCTGGTCTGGTACGTGCCGTCGGATGCGCAGAATCGCCTGCTCGACGGCGTCAGTGCGCTCAGCGCCCCGGGCAGCCGGCTCGCCGCCGACCACGCAGTGCCGCCGAGCCGGCCGCAGGCGGTCCATCACGAGTCCCTCGTCGAGCGCTGGCGCCGGCGCGGCCTGAGCCTGACCGGGCCCGGACCGTTCTACTCCGGAGAGCACACCGACGTGGTGCGGCACCTGAAAGAGAGCGGCTGGATGACCGTCGACTCCAGCATCGCTGACCTGTTCGCCGCCGCTCGGCTGCCCCGGTTGACCGACCGTGAGCTTGACGGCGCCCCGGCCGCGATCCGCTACGTCGCCGCTACCCGGAGCTAGCCCCCGGCGTCGAGAAGCGTTGCACGCGAATTTATCTCGCATAACGTGATACCGAGTGCGAGACTCGTCACTGCGCCGGGGCTATTGCCTCGTGTTACGTGGAATTGGCAGAGCGTGTGGCCGTAGAAGCGAATTCCCGGCAAATGCGTTGTGGTGCAATGGGTTACAGCATACGAGTCGGCGTGCGTGTATGTCGAATGCGGGCACGGCATGGCGTGACCTGCAACACGCCGTTTGTCCAAGTGGGGTTTTCGATAATTACCTTCCAGTTCATACACAGCAAATCCCCGGAAACAAGTCCTAGTTTGAAGGCTCGTCAATCGGCGGATAGCGCGACGATGGCGTGAATAGCTCGTATTTCCAGGAGGTTACGTCATGATCACACCTCTCGATTCACGCGTTCTGCCGGTCGCCGCTGCTCACGATTCGGCACGGCGATGACGGGCGCCTTGTCGATCGGCGCCTGGGCGCATGCCGTCGAGGGGTACCTGCAGCGCCGAATACACCGGCCGTGGCGCAAGCGCGGCTCCTAGCCGCCGTCTTGTCGCTGACCAACGCCGGAAACCGGTCCGCCGTGGCCCGGTCCTGGTGTCCAAAGCATTCATGCGAATGGCCTCACCGCTCGGCATCGCCGCTGACGTGGGCTGATTCGCACTCCTTCGAAGCGTTGTAAGAGGTTGGGAAACATGGATTTCGGGGCACTACCGCCGGAGGTGAACTCCGGCCGGATGTATACAGGGGCCGGCCCGGGACCACTGCTGTCCGCGGCATCCGCCTGGAGTGAGCTGGCTGCCGTGTTGCACTCGGCGGCAGCGGAATACGGCACCGCCGTGTCGGATCTGTCCGCCGATTGGCATGGGTCCTCCGCGGACGCCATGGCGGTGGCGGCGGCGCCGTACGTAGAGTGGATGAGCGGGCTCGCCGGTCAGGCTGAACAGGCGGGCGCGCAGGCGGCCGCGGCCGCCGCTGCCTACGAGGCGGCGTTCGCCGCAACCGTTCCACCGGCGGTGATCGCGGCGAATCGCAGCCTGCTGATGACGCTGATCGCGACGAACATTCTGGGCCTCAACACGCCGGCGATCGCGGCCACCGAGGCGCATTACGCCGAGATGTGGGCCCAGGATGCCGCAACCATGTACAGCTATGCCGGTGCGTCGGCGGCCGCCACCCAACTGACACCGTTCGCCGAGCCGCCACCGACCACGAACCAGGCCGGAGCCGCGGATCAAGGCGTTGCGACAGCGCAGGCCGTCAGCCGCTCCGGCGCCTCTGTCGGACAACAGGTTTCGCAGGCGATGAAAGCGCTGCCGAAGGCACTGCAGTCGCTGTCGGCGAACCCCGCCGCGGCTGGATCGGCGTTGCCGGGTGGCCTCGGCACCGATTTGGCCAACTGGAACACCATCATGTCGACGCTGACCGGCGCGTACAGCCCGCTGTTGGGATGGTCAAGTATCCCGGGCGGCCCGCTGCTGTCGTTCGGACAGATCTGGAGCTGGCCGATCAATGCGATGGGAGCCAGCTCCTACCTGGCCGGGCCGAAAGCCATCACGGGCGCGTTGACGCCCTTGTCGTCCTTGGCGAACCAGGCCCTTCCGGCGGCCGGACTCGGCGGCGGGCCCGTGACGGGCTCCCTCGGCCGCGCGGCGCTGGTCGGAAAGCTGTCGGTGCCGACGGCGTGGGCCACGTCTGCACCGGCAGTTCAACCGGTCGTCTTGACGATGCCGGCGAGCGCGGCGGCCCCGGCGGCCGCGTTCGCCGGTGAGGACGTCATGTTCTCTGAGATGGCCTTGTCCAGCCTGGCGGGACGTGCCGTGGGAGCCACGGCGAGCCGGACCGTCGGCGCGACGATGACCCGCGCTGCCGGTTGCGGAGTGAGCGCCGATGTCCTCGGTGCCATTGCCGGTGAGGCGGACCCCACGGCGGCCACGATCGTGGTGATCCCGGCGCTCGACGATGAATGACGTTGCGGACCCGGCCTGTAGCCCAGCTCGCGCGATGCGGGCGCGCATTAGATGAGGGATAGGCGAATGTACTTTTCTTTATTACCGCCGGAGGTCAACTCGGGAAACATGTACGCCGGCCCGGGATCCGGACCGCTGCGGGCAGCGGCGGCGGCATGGGACCGTCTGGCCAGTGAATTGCAATCGGCGGCAGCAGATTACAACGCCGTGGTGGCGGAGTTAACCGCCCAGTCATGGAGCGGGCCGTCGGCGGAGTCGATGGCGGCCGCGGCGGCGCCTTATGCGGCGTGGATGTCGGCTACCGCGGCGCAGGCCGCGCAAGCGGCCGCGCAGGCGCAGGCCGCCGCAACCGCCTATGAAACCGCGTACGCGGCCGTCGTCCCACCAGAACTGGTGGCGGACAACCGTGCTCGGTTGACGTCGCTACTCGCGACGAACCTCGCCGGGCAGAACACGGCGGCGATCGCCGCGACGGAGGCTCAATACCTGGAGATGTGGGCTCAGGACGCCGCCGCCATGCACAGTTATGCCGTCGCGTCGGCGGCCGCGACGAAGGTCAGCGCTTTCACCGAACCGCCGCAGACCACCACCGCGTCCTCGGCTGGTAACCCCCTGCTGCAGGCCGGTGCCGACCTGGCGACCGGCTACACCTCGTTCTTCAACAACATGCTCAACAGCCTCACCGGCTCATCCGATGCCGGCTCGACGTTTGCGGCGATGTACTCGGCGCTCAAGGTACCGCTCGGCTTCACCACCCAATTCAACGACGTCTCGATGCTCGCCAACTTCCCCATACAGAACTTTCTGAAGTTCGCTCCGCCACTCGGGCGTGCTCTCGTTGACATCCCGAAGACGCGACTGGGCGCCGGGCTGGCGCTGCGGTCGCCACTGGTCTCGGCGGTGTCAGCCGGAATGGGCGAAGCCAATGTGGTGGGATCACTGTCGGTACCGCCCGCGTGGGCCGGCCAGAGCCCGGCGATCAGGTTGGCGCTCAGCGCGATGCCGAATGCCGGCGCAGCCGCTGCGCCCGCGGCCGTCTCGGGCAACCTGCTCAATCAGATGGCTCTCGGTGCCATGACCGGTGGTGCAGTCGGCAGTGCGGCGCCCAGGGGCGCCGCCGCAACGGCAGGCCGGACGCGGGTCACCATGGGCGCCAAGACGCCCGCCCGGCTCGACCGGGTGATTGCCAAGCTGCGGCATCAACCCGAGACGGTGCAGCACTGGAACACCGACCAAGCCGGATTGGACAGCCTGCTCGACGAGCTGTCGCGGAAGCCCGGAATCCATGCCGTGCATCTCAAGGGCAGCAAAACGAAGGCACCCACGAAATCCGGGTGACGTGATCTCGCCCGCCGTCTTGCACCCGAATCGGAGAGAGCAATGCACATGCTTTGGGAGTTCTGGCAGAACTTCACCCACAACCTGTTCAAGCCATTACTGCTGTTCTTCTATCTTGGCTTTGCCCTGCCGATCTTGAAGGTGCCGTTCGAATTTCCGACCGCCATCTATCACGGCCTCACCATGTACCTGCTGTTGGCCATAGGCTGGCATGGCGGCGAAGAGCTGGCCGGCATCGACATGGCCAGTATCGCAGGGATTGTCGGCTTCATGGCGACCGGGTTCGCCGTGAACTTCGTCATCGGTGCACTGGCGTACTTCATCTTGAAGCACACCACGAAGTTGCGAGAAGTAGACCGGGCGACGGTCGCCGGCTATTACGGCTCGGACTCGGCGGGAACGTTTGCCACCTGCGTAGGCGTACTGGCCACCGCCGGCATTGCTTTCGACTCGTTCATGCCGGTTATGTTGGCAATCATGGAGATTCCCGGCTGCCTGGTCGCGCTGCTGCTGGTGGCCCGGCTGCGGCGCCGGGGCATGGACTCTACCGGTCTGCTTCCGGGTGAGACCGGCTACACCGGGTCGGCCAGGGCCGTGGCGCACACCGCGCAACGCAGCGGTGACGACACCGTCTATTCCGTTGCGCTCGAGGACCTCCCGGAGTACCTGGGGGCTGACGCCGCCAAGCCGGCAACGCCCGCCGCGCAGGCGTCGTTCCTTTCCGGCACGATGCTTCGCGAGGTGCTTCTCAACCCGGGACTGTGCCTGCTCATGGGTGGCATTGTGATCGGCTTCATCAGCGGGCTGCAGGGCCAGAAGGTCACCGCTGTCGACGACCCGGTCTTCCTGACGGCCTTCCAGGGGGCTCTGTGCCTGTTCCTGCTGGAGATGGGGATGACCGCCTCGCGGAAGCTGAAGGATCTCAAGGCGGCGGGGCGAGGATTCATCGTGTTCGGGGTGCTCGCGCCGAACTTTTTCGCGACGATCGGTATCGCGGTGGCCCACGTGTACTCTCAGGTCACCGGCGTCCATTTGGCGACCGGGTCCTACGTGCTCTTCGCGGTGCTCTGCGGCGCGGCATCGTATATCGCCGTTCCGGCGATCCAGCGGTTGGCCATTCCCGAAGCCAGCCCGAGTCTGCCCTTGGCCGCCTCGCTGGGCCTCACCTTCTCCTACAACGTGACGATCGGCATACCGCTCTACATCGAAGTGGCTCACGTGCTGGCGCGGGTGTGAGTGGCGGATGCTGGTGTTGACGGTGAACAAGATCTTCGTAGCAGCGGGGCTGGCCTTCGCGATCGCCGCCGCCGGTCCCGCTCACGCAGGTCCCGACGGTGCCAACAGCGACCAGGCTTTCATTGCGTCCCTTCGGCAGTCGGGTATCACGTTCGCCAGCGAAGGGCAGGCGATTGCCGCCGCCCGGGCGGTCTGTGGGCTGATCAACAACGGAGAATCCGGATTGCAGGTCGTCAGTGAACTGCAGAGCGACAACACCGCGCTGACGTTGGATGGCGCGGCTCAGTTCGCGGCGATCGCCGCAAACGCCTATTGCCCTGCGCAACTGCAGAGCGCCAAGTCGTGACCGGCCCGACGGGGGACGCCTGCGTCGTTTGGGCCGCCGGACACCGGATCGAAATCCGGCGCGGCCGTGTACTGGTCGACGGGACGGTTCGTCCGCTGACCTCCGGCGAGATGACGACGCTGCATGCCTTGGCGCGAGTCCCCGGAGCGGTCGTTTCACACAGCACCCTGTCGCGTGCGCTTACCGGCGACGGCGGAACTGCACACGCGGTGGAGACCGCGGTATGGCGACTACGAACAGCGCTGGGCGACAAAAACATCGTGTCGACCGTCGTCAAGCGCGGCTATCGGCTGGCGATCGACCACGACCCCACTCCTACTGCCCGCAGCAGTGGGCGAAGAGATCAGTGCGGGCAGTAGGAGCTGTCATCGGGGGCCCGGATCAGAGTCGATCCGATGGCGGGTCGGCGTTACCCCGCCATGAATTCCGAGTAGGCGGAAGCCAATTCGGGTGGAAGCACCGCCGTCTGGCACTGCCGTTGCTTCTCACCGATCGGTGCCAGAATGCCGCGCAACTCGTAGTACTCCTGCGGGTGAGCGGTGAAATAGCTGCGCACCTCTGCTGCGGCCTGCGGGCGCGGTGAGGTGATGGCCTGGTTCACCACCGCATTTGCGCCGGGATGAGTGCTCAGGTACTGGCGGGCCGACCCGGTGACCGAGTCGACGGTGCTGGTCACGGACGCCTGACTGCAGTCCGGTGCCGCCGATGCCGTCGGAGCGGCGATCAGGGCCGCAGCAGTAGCACCCAGCAGCCCGGCGCCGAGACTGAACCGCTGAATCATGCTGACGCCGAGGGGTTTCGACATGGAGTTTCCTTCCGGGTTGGTGAATGCAATTCCCGTCCGGGGCCCAAGGTACGCGCGACCGCGGTGGGCGCAGTGTGTCCTGGCGCACAGCCGAATGCGCTCTGCCGCAACCGTTTCAGCACCTGCCGGTGTTTACTCGGCAGTACTTCCGCAAATGCGGGCGCCCTCGGTAAGGCCGCTCTTAAACTCCGAGATCAGCGCTTAACGGATCGTGACCTTAAGGTTTGCCCGCACGGTTGATCGCCGCCTCCGCGGCCTCCCGGATCGGGCCGCGCCAGACGTCACCGTGGCCCGGTGCGAGCACCTCGGTCTCCAGTAGCGACAGCGCAGCCAGGCTGCGGATGCAATCGTCCTGGCTGTGGCTGAACAGTGCCGGCAGCAGCTGCGGTCCGGTGCGCGCCAGCACCGGATGGCCGGTGATCAGGGCGTCGCCGCTGGCCAGGACGCCGTCAACCAGATACGAGCAGTGGCCGCGGGTGTGGCCCGGCGTGGGGATTGCCACCGGCTGGCCGGGCAGACCGGCGGCGATATCCCCGTTCAGCGGCTGGGCTGTCGGGATGCCCTCACGGTTCAGGCCGCCGTTGCGCAGGACGTGCACGCTCCAGCGGGCCCAACCCGGCCGCCACAGGTGCGGAGCCACCGCCAGCGGCGAGGCCTGCTCCAGATACTCGCGTTTGGCGTGTCCCACCTCGTCGGCATGGCAGTAGACCGGGGTGCCATAGGTTTTGGCGAGCCAGATCGCCGCACCGAAATGGTCGACGTGAGCGTGGGTGAGCAGGACCGCGCGCACATCGCCGGCGTGGTATCCCAGGGCGCCCAGCGACGCCAGCACGTCGGTGCGATCGCCGGGGTAGCCGGCGTCGATCAGCAGCACCCCGGTGTCATCGGTGACCAGCAACCAGTTGACCGCTTCACCTCGGGCCAGGTGGACCCGATCGGTCACCGGAACGACCTCGACCACCCTGTCACCCATGCCCGTGAGTCTAGGAAGAGCGCGGGAGAGTAGAAAAGGTGGAATGGCGGAACTCAAACTCGGATACAAGGCGTCGGCGGAGCAGTTCGGGCCGCGAGAACTGGTGGAGCTCGGTGTCGCCGCGGAGGCACACGGCATGGACAGCGCCACCGTCAGCGATCACTTCCAGCCCTGGCGCCACGATGGCGGGCACGCCCCGTTTTCGCTGGCCTGGATGACCGCGGTCGGGGAGCGCACGAAGAAGATCCAGTTAGGCACCTCGGTGCTGACACCGACGTTCCGGTATAATCCGGCCGTCGTCGCGCAGGCGTTCGCCACCATGAGCTGCCTGTATCCGCAGCGGGTCTTCCTGGGGGTGGGCACCGGCGAAGCGCTCAACGAGATCGCCACCGGTTTCACCGGCCAGTGGCCCGAGTTCAAGGAGCGGTTCGCCCGGCTGCGCGAGTCGGTGCGGCTGATGCGCGAGTTGTGGCGCGGCGATCGGGTGGATTTCGACGGCGACTACTACCAGCTCAAGGGTGCCTCGATCTACGACGTGCCCGACGGCGGCGTGCCGGTCTACATCGCGGCCGGCGGACCGGCGGTGGCCAAGTACGCCGGGCGGGCCGGCGACGGCTTCATCTGCACCTCCGGCAAGGGTGAAGAGCTCTACACCGAGAAGCTGATGCCGGCCGTATTGGAAGGCGCCAAGGCCGCCGAGCGGGACGCCGACGGCATCGACAAGATGATCGAGATCAAGATCTCCTACGACCCGGACCCCGAGCTGGCGCTGAACAACACCCGGTTCTGGGCGCCGCTGTCGCTGAGCGCCGAGCAGAAGCACTCCATCGATGACCCGATCGAGATGGAGAAGGCGGCCGACGCGCTGCCGATCGAGCAGATCGCCAAGCGCTGGATCGTCGCCTCAGATCCCGACGAGGCGGTGGAAAAGGTCGGCCAGTACGTGACGTGGGGGCTGAACCACCTGGTGTTCCACGCCCCCGGCCACGACCAGCGGCGCTTCCTTGAGCTGTTCAAGACCGACCTGGAGCCGCGGCTGCGCCGGCTGGGCTGATCGCCGAGCGCTCTCGATCGCCGAGTGTGCGGATTCGTACGCGACACGCCGAGACCGGCGTACCAAACCGCACACTCGACGGGCGCCCAGACGTATTCGCCCACCGAGTACCGGTACTCGTCGGTGAGCGCCGAGACCAATAGTGCAGTGCCAGACGCTGGTCGGACGACAGCTCATCGTCCCCAAGGCGGCTGTTCGCCACATGCGCCGGTCTCGCGGCGCATGCTGGCGATGAGTGCGCCGAGGGCGACGATCACGGGCACGCTGAACCAAACGAGGAGCAGCAGTGCGGGTCCCCACATCACGATCGCAACGAAGTACAGCCGGATGTAATCGCCTGTCTGGGTGGGGATTGGATCGTCGCTGGATACGAGGAGGGCACCGACAAACAACGCACTGCCCGCTATGAACCAAGCTGCGAGCGCAGCCGCTGCGGTGGACCACAGGAGGCGCCGAAACGACGGCTTGACGAGCTGAAGACGGGTCATCGTCGCGTAGGGCCGCGTTCGGCGCTCTCGCCCGTCTTACTGCGGCGGACGCTTGCGATCAGCAAGCCGATGGTGATGATGAGGGGGAGGGTGAGATACCAAAACGTGAGCAGGAGTATTGGGCTCCAGAACGTCAGGAACATCACCGCAAGCTGGACGTATTCGCCGGGCGTAGTTGGGTCTGAGTCATTACGGCCGGTGACGATGGCGCCGACAACGTAGGCGCTGCTCACGACTACAACGCAAGCGACCGCAACTGCGACCATCGACCAGATCGCCCGCCGCAGCGATGGTTTCGCGAAGTGAAGGCGCGTCATTGCCCGGTAGAAGTCTGTTCGGCGCTCGCGCCGGTCTCGCCGCGGCGGACGCTTGCGATGAGCATCCCGAGCGCGACCCCGACGGGAATCGTGATAAACCATGGGATCAGCAAGTACGCCTGACCCCATAGCAAGAGGGACCAGAGGTAGACCCGGATGTATTCGCCCCCCGAGTACTGGTACTCGTCGGTGAGCGCCGAGCACAATAGTGCGGTGCCTGATGCCGCACTGGCTACGGCGTAGACAGCAGCGACCGAAAGAACCACCCGCCCCAGCGATGGTCTAGCGATGCGATAGGCCATCCTCACGAAGGCGTCTTTTCGTTGCTCTCGCGGCGACGAAAGAAGGAGAAGAACCCTCCGAGAACTACTACCAGGGGGACGCTGATAAACCAGAACATTAGCGCGTATATCGGCGCAGCAAAAAATGCGTCCCAGGCCAGAAATGCGTCATGATCATTTGATGAAGATAGCGGGCTATCGTCCGTAATCGCGGCTAGCGCAAAAATTACGACGATCCACATCACGTAAACGACGAACGTTGCCAAAACGAGGCACCAAAAGGATCGCCACGGAGACGGCTTAACGAACTGAAGTCGGGTCATCGTCCTATTCCTACGGTGGGGATACCGCCCTTAAATGGGTCGGTCAATTGTGTCGTGTGGCTTATGAAGGGGTCGTGGGCGAACGGTAATGCGTTTTCGAGCTCCCACTTCCAGTCTGGCATGTCGGGGCGTACGGCCGGGATCGTAGCGTCGCCAATCCAATGATGACGAGAAAGGCTAGTGCCTGGACCGTACTTACTTCCCGAGTTGGCCGGCGTCCACTGCAGCTCTGCGGGAGCAGCACCGTTGTGATATTGGTAGGTCTCCATGCTTGGATATATCGTCGTGTTGCCGCCGAGTCCAACTGTGCCGTCCGGATGTGGTTCAAAGGTGATTCGTCCGTTAACCGATATCCCCATAGCTGTGCCGACCAGATTCTCGTATGCATCGTGCGCGTCGTAATCGATAGTTAGACGCCCGTCGGCCGCTTGAGCGACGTGGACGCTTGGTACCGCCGCTGCTGCGCCACCGCGTTGTCCGTCAGCGTTGACAGTCGGATTTTGGCGAACCACGACTGTGCCGTGATCGTAGTCAACGAATACCGATACGCGCGAGTCTTCAGGGTCCGCCGTGGCACTCGGACCCCTGTTGTCGCCCAAATTCATAGGGAAATACCTGCCCTGTGCTACATCGGTGGGGTCTTTCGCGACGTTTTGCACCTGGTCAGTCGGGATGAACATATTCGACCGAACAACCCCCTTGCCCGGTTGCGGTGTGATCCTGCCCGCCACAATCTCAGGCGGGACCCCGTGGTACTTCGGGTCGTAGCTGTGCGGGTCCAGGGCTGCCGCCATGCGCCAATCGTTGTCGCTGACCGGGTCGCGTCCGTAGACCTTGTTGAACGCTTCCCGTTGGTTGGCAGCACGGTCGGAGCCGGACTTCCAGCGGTCATCCAGCGGCACCGCGTGGGGCCGCCCATCAGCAGCGCCCGCGCCGCCGTCGGCCCCCTCGGCGGGGAAGCTGAAGCCGTGTAGTCCCGCGGTGGCGGTGGCGATGTTGCGGCCGATCTCCGCTTCGTGGACGACCAGGTTGACGGCTCGAGATTTGATGAAGCTGGCGGGAGCCTGGGCGGCCTGCTCGCGGGCCTCCTGCTCCGCGGCGGACGTGTAATACGTCCAGGTGTCGGCGACGGAGTAGTCGTCGCCCACCCGGAAGTCATCGCGCTCAGCGGCGTCCACGGCTGATAGCACCAGTCCCTTGTTTGCCACTTGTGCGTCGTAGCCGCGCTCGGCGATATCGGCGGCGTTGACCAGGATGTCGGCGGGGCTGTGCACCGTCACCACATCGACGCCGGTGCGGTGCCGGAACGCTTCGGCGCCGGCGCCGGTCCACGGGGTGCCGCCGGGACGCGCTGCGGCATCGCGGATCTGGGTGAACGCGGCTTCCCAGGAGTGGGCGAGGCTTCTCCAGGCGGCGGCGCTGGTTTTGAGGTAGTCCCAGTTTGCGTTTTCGATCTCTCTCAGCGTCGGAAGGGCCATCGTCGGCTACCTCGGTGTCCCGATCCCGCTGGCTGCGCCACCGTCGGCGCCGGAGCCGCGCGGGACAAGTGGGGTGAAGCCGGCTCCGCCCGGAGGGACTCCGGCCAGGGCGGTTGCGCTGTCGTGATCCATCGCCTCGTAATCGTGGGCGGCCGTGTAGAGCGCGCTCGCGCTCGACATCATCCGCGCCCGCATCGCGGCGGCGGCCTTACCCCCACCGGCGTTGGCGGTACTGACCGCCGCCGCGCTGGCCTGCCAGCCCGGTGCGGACACCGCCGGCAGGATGGGCGCGACCTGAGCCGCCAGGTCCTCGCAGCGCTGCGCCAACTCGCGCAAGCCGGCCGGGGTGACCTGCAGGGGCGCGGGGGAGGTCATGGAAAGAGCGTAAGTGGGATTTTCGACTGTGTGAATTCACGGCCGACCTGACGTGCGCCCCGCCGACCACCGGATCACCGACGCCCCTCAGGACACCGCCAAGCCCAACCCACGGATACGGTCGGCGTAGCCGGCCTCGATGCGGTCGACCGCGCCGTGCATGCGCTGCAGGCGCTGCTGGTAGATGCCGGCCTGTTCGGCGCGGGTAATCTGCTCGGCGGCCAGCACAACCCGTGCGTCCGCATCCATCGCATCGAGCATCGACCAGTCCCGGCCGTCGGCGACGGTGGTGCCGGTCTCAGTGTCCACGACGTAGCCCTCGGACTCGACCCGCCTCATGAACGCGATCACCGGCTGACGCCGCTCGTAGATGCTCTCTTCGCCCTCGGTGAGCAGATCGGCCAGCTTCTTCATCACGTCGGCACACAGCCTCAGCAGCGCCAGGTCCTTCATCCATATCGTTCTCGCTGAAGCTCAACGTCATCGCCGTCCCTGCTGGGAACCGGTCGGTGAACACTGTCACCCGGTCGATCAGCCGGTCCAGGATCGCACAGGCCGCCACCCCGGTGCGCCGATGCCCCAGATCACGGCCGAACGTACGGCGCTGCTTCTGCAGCGCCTGTCGCATCGCGTGAAGGCTTTCCATCGCAGCAACTTTCAGAAGGTGCTCATCGGCCGCACCGCATTGGCCATGTCGACCAGCGCGTAGCGGTGCGCCTGAGTCGGCGCGAGCCGGGCCAGCGCCCGCAACGCCATCTCCACGCCCAGTCGCAGCCCGTGGTCGGTGAACGGGAACCCGAGGATGTGGTTGGTGCTGGCCTCGTGCTCGGCCAGCCAGTCCATCGCCGCGCCCAACACCAGCGCCCGGATCTGCAGCACCCGCGGTTCGGTGTCCGGCAGCGCCTCCACCCGGCGGGCGGCGTCGCGGATCTGGGCCTCGGTGATCTCGTGCGTCGACCGTCCGGACAGCAGCGTCACCGCGCTGGTCAGGCGAGCGGTGGTGAAATGCCTTGAGGTGGCAGGAACTTCGTCAAGAGTTCGCACCGCTGCGGTGCGGTCTCCCTCCACCGAAAGAGCCCGCGCCAAGCCGAAAGCCGCCGAGATCACGCTGTCATCGGTGCGCCACACCGTCTCGTAGAACGCGCGTTCGTCTTCGGTGCCGGCCAGCTCAGCGGTGGCGGCCAGCGCCATCTTCGGCGCCAGCTCACCCGGGAACATGTCGAGCACCTCGGTGAAATCCTTACGCGCCGCTTCGTAGTCGCCGGTGAGCAGCTCGGCCACGCCCCGGAACCAGACCAGTCGCCAGCGCCACCCCACCTGCTCGGCCAGCTCGTCGAGCTTGCTCATCGCCTTGCTGACGTTGCCGAGATCCAGCAGGGCGCGCACCTCCATCAACGGCAATCCGATGGACTCCGATAAGTCGATGCCCTCGGACTCCAGTGAGCTGTTGCGCACGGCGCGCAGTGAATCCAACGTCTGCACCGGTTCGCTCAGCTCCATCGACGTCAATAGCGGAGCAGCGACATCGCCCGGGTCGATCAGCGGCACCTGCAAGGCGGTGACGATCTCACGCGCCGTCAGGTTCTGGGAGTGCACATGCCCGTCTAGGTAGACGTCGGTGTGGGCGACCAGCAGGTGCTCGCCGAACGTGGACCGCGACCGGGTGAACACCGTCGACAGCCCAGGCCGTGGGGTCCCGGTGTCCTGGGCGACCACTTCGCGCAGCACGGCCATCAGCTGCGCGGACATCTCCTCGGCGGAGGTGAACCGGCGGCGCGGGTCCGGGTCGATGGCCCGGCGCAGCAGCCGGCGGTAGGAGTCGTACTTCTTGAGCACCGGGTCGTCATCGGGCAGGCCGTCGACGTAGCGGCCCTCGCGGGTGCGCAGCTTCAGCGTCAACGCCGCCAGGGTGCGGCCCACCGTGTAGATGTCGGTGGCCACGGTCGGTCCGGTCCGCACGATGTCCGGTGCCTGGTAGCCGGGGGTGCCGTAGAGGTAGCCGAACGAGTTGATGCGCGACACCGCGCCGAGGTCGATCAGCTTCAGCTGCTCCTCGGTCAGCACGATGTTCTCCGGCTTCAAGTCGTTGTAGACCAAGCCGAGGGAGTGCAGGTATCCCAGCGCCGGCAGGATCTCGAGCATGTAGGCGATGGCCTGGGCCACCGGCAGCCGTGTGCCGCGGCGCTGCTTGAGCGACTGCCCGCCGACATACTCCATCACGATGTAGCCGACCGGATCCCCGTGCGAATCCGGATGCTGGACGAAGTTGAAGATCTTCACGATCGACGGATGCGTCACCTCGGCGAGGAACTGGCGCTCGGCCATCGCGATCGCCTGCGCCTCGGCGTCACCGGAATGCACCAGGCCTTTGAGCACCACCGGGCGCTCGTTGACGTTGTGGTCGACCGCCAGGTAGACCCAGCCCAGGCCACCATGTGCCACACAGCCTTTGATCTCGTACTGGCCGGCCACCATGTCGCCGGGTTTGAGTTGCGGCAGGAAGGAATACGGGCTGCCGCAGTGCGGGCACCAGCCTTCTGAGGCGCCCTTGGCATCCCCGGTGGAACGGCCCACCGGCCGGCCGCAGTTCCAGCAGAAGCGCTTGTTCTCGGCGACGACCGGATCGGCCATCAGCGCCTCGAGGGGGTTGATCTCGGGAACCCGGGGGATCTCCACCAGCCCGCCGCCCAGACGCCGCCGCGGCGCGACGGTGCGCACCACCGAGACGTCGTGGGTTTCGTCGTGGCCTAATGCCGCGGAACTCGAACCTTCGCGGGGGCGGAAGATCGCCTGGGTCGACATCGGACGTCGCACCGACGACGATTCGGCCAGCACGTCTGCCCGCTGGGTGGCCGGGCCATTATCGTCGAAGTCGTCGAACTCGGCGGGCGACTCCCGCTGCTCGTCCGCGCCGCTGAGGTCTGAATCGTCGCTGGCCATCAGTCCGAATACCTCGGTGTAGGCGGCGCCGGTGCCGGACCGAGCACCGTCAACCACTTGCGGTACAAGGTGTTCCAGGTGCCGTCGCGGCGGATGCGCTCCAAGGTGGCGTTGACGAACCGGACCAGCCCGGTGTTGTCCAGGTTGATCCCGATGCCGTAGGGCTCCTCGTCCATGCTCGGCCCGACGATGTGCAGATACGGGTCTTGGGCCATCAGCCCGGCCAGGATCGAGTCGTCGGTGCTCACGGCGTCGACCTGGCGCTGTTGCATCGCCACCAGGCAGTCGGCCCAGTTCACCACCGAGACGATGATCGGCGCTGGGGAGATGTCGCGGATGCGGCGCAGCGAGGTGGTGCCCTGCGCGACGCAGACCCGCTTGCCCGACAGATCGCCGGCCCGGCGGATCGAGGAGTCACGCGGCACCAGCAGGCGCTGATTGGCGACGAGGTACACCGTCGAGAAGTTCACCAGCTTTCGTCGACCGCAGGTGATGCTCATGGTCTTGACCACGATATCGACTTCGGACTTCTGCAGCGCCGCAATGCGTTCGGCCGACGCCAGAATCCGGTACTCGACCTGCGACGGGGTCCCGAAGATGTCCCGGGCCACCTCACCGGCGATGTCGACGTCGAAACCGGTGATCTCGCCGGTGATCGGATCGCGGAAGCTGAACAGGTTGCTGCCGATATCCAGCCCGACGATCAGCCGGCCACGCTGGCGGATCTGGGCTACCGCCGCGTCGGCCTCGGCCTTGCTGCGGAACGGGCGCAGGCTGGCAGTGGCATCACAGTTCTCGGCGCCCGCGTCCGGCGGTCGCGGCGCCTCGGGTGTCAGCTCCTGCATCCCGGCCGGTGTGGGCGGCGGCAGCGTCGGCACCGCGGTGGGCGTCACGAACTCGGAGTGGCTGCACCCGGTCAATCCGGACAGCACCAGCACCGCGCTGAGTGCGCCCACGAGCAGACGGGGCCGGTGGCGGGTCATCATTTGTACTCGTTCAGTCGGGGCCACAAACCGAGCGCGACCGCGATCGCGGCGCCCATGCTGAGCACCGCACCACCGACGGGCGCCACCGACAGCACCCGCCGGGCGTTGAGGACGTCGCTGCGCAATTGATTGCGGCTGTGCTGCAGCGCCTTGTCCAAGGCGGCGTCGAGCTGGTCGAACGCGGGTGTGGAGTCATCCCCGCTGCCGCCGAGGGCCACCTGGGTGGCGGCCCGGTAATTGCCGACGGCGATGTAGGAGTTCATCCGGTCGTTGGCCTGCCGCCACCGGGCCAGCAGCTGCCCGGCGTTGGCCAGATCGGCCTTGTCGACGGCGTCGCCGCGCTCCAGGTAGCCCTGCAGCTGCTCCTGCATGGTGTCGATGCGCTGGTAGAAGGTCTGCTTGCGGGTCTCCTCGTCGCCGCGCCGAATCAGCGACAGGGTCTCGTCGGCGCGCGCCTGCTGGGCGGTGATCGCCAGGTTGGTGATCGCCTTCAGCGATTCGGCGGCGGTGTCCTTGGCGGTGCGGCTGCCCGCGGTGGAGATCACCATGACGGTGCCGACCCAGATCACCATCAGCAGAATCGCCAAACCACCGGTGACCAGCCCGGGGTTGATCCGGCGCCGGGTGTGCCGGGCCAGCCAGCGGTGCGCGAATGCACCGAACAGGACGGTGGTCGCCACCACCAGGATCACCGGGGCCGGCACCCGGGTCGAGGCCGTGGTCTGAACGTCCACCGTCGCCGAAGTGGCCTGGTAGAGCCGCTGGGCGTCCGGCAGGATCGTGTGCTGCATCAGCTCGGAGGCTTCCGACAGGTACGACGACCCCACCGGGTCACCCGATCGGTTGTTGGTCCGGGCGGTCTCGATCAGGCCGGTGTAGACGGCCAATTCGGCGTTGATCCGTCCCAGCAGCGCCAGCAGCGGCTCGTCATTCAGTCCGCCGGAGGCCCGGGTCACCGCCACTGCGGCGGCGGTGATGGCCTGCTCGTAGCGTTCCCGCACCGCTCGTGGCTCGCCTTGGGCGATGAAGGCGGTGGCCGCCGCGGCGTCGGCGACCGACAAGGTGGTGTAGAGCTGGCCGGCGGCATACGCCAGCGGCTCGGTGTGGTCGAGCACGGTGGTCAGGGTGTTCTGCCGGTTGTTGATCGTGGTGGCGGTGGCGAACGCGCTGATGCCGCCGAGAGCGGCCAGGATGACGCCGATGGCCAGAATGCGACCGGGGGTGGTGGTGAAGAACCACCAGCGAGGTCGGGCCGATTCGGTCGGCGACCGTAACCCCGCCGGCTCGGTTGACGGATGCGCCAACTCAACGGTCACGTCTGTTCAGACTCCATCCCTACTCGCGTCACCAACGATCATAAAGGGATTCTAAGAGTGCAGGTGTCGTCCGCGTCGACCTGCGCGGCGGTTGTTGCCGAAATAGTCGCGTGATCTCACCACAACCGAGACCTTGCGCGCCGGATACGCTTCCAGGCGTGCGTGGTGACGGCGATGGGTGGGCATTTTCCGACACCGGCGCCCGCTTCTGGGGCCGGCACGGCGCGGCGGGCCTGCTGCTGCGGGCGCCCCGGCCCGACGGCACCCGCACCGTGCTGCTGCAGCACCGCGCCTGGTGGAGCCATCAGGGCGGCACTTGGGCGCTGCCCGGCGGTGCCCGCGACAGTCACGAGACCGCCGAGGAGGCCGCCATCCGCGAGGCGCAGGAGGAGGCCGGCCTGCCCGCCGACCGCATTGTCGTGCGCGCGGCGGTAGTCACCGCGTCGGCCAGCGGGACCAGCTGGACCTACACCACCGTGGTCGCCGACGCCGACGAGCTGCTCCCGGTGGTGCCCAACCGGGAGAGCACCGAACTGCGCTGGGTGCCCGAGCTCGACGTGTCCGCCCTGCCGCTGCACCCGGGCTTCGCCGCCAGCTGGGACGCGCTGCGCGGGTTGCAGCTGCCGGGCTAACTACCGGTCAGCGCCGTGCGCAGGGCCGCCGCCGCCGCACGCGGATCTTCGGCGGCCGTGATCGCCCGCACCACCACCACCCGCTCGGCGCCGGCGGCCAGCACCTGTGGCAGCCGCTCGGCGTCGATTCCGCCGATGGCGAACCACGGTTTGCCGGCGCGCTGCTCCGCGGCGAACCGCAGTAGCGCCAGGCCCGGGGCTTCGCGGCCCGGCTTGGTCGGGGTGGGCCAGCACGGGCCCGCGCAGAAGTAGTCGACCGGCTCGGTCAGCGCCGTCTCGACCTGATCGCGGTCGTGGGTGGACCGCCCGATCAGTACGTCGGGCCCGACGATGTCGCGGGCGACCGGCAGCGGCAGATCGTCCTGGCCCAGGTGCAGCACGTCGGCGCCGGCCGCACGGGCGATGTCGGCGCGGTCGTTGACCGCCAACAGCGCCTGATGCCGGCGAGCGGCGTCGGCCAGGACCTCCAGCGCCGCCAATTCGTCGCGGGCCTCCAGCGGACCGAACCGCTGCTCGCCGGGCGAGCCCTTATCGCGCAGCTGGATGATGTCCACCCCGCCGGCCAGTGCGGCCTCGGCGAACGCGGCCAGGTCGCCGCGTTCTCGGCGGGCGTCGGTACACAGGTACAGCCGGGCACGCGCGAGGCGGGACAGACGGTCGGAGCGTTTATGCACACCGCGACGCTAGCGGCTAGCTTGGTGAGTTGACACCGAGGTCGAAGGGAGCAGCACATGCCTGGACCCTCGCTCGGTTCGCTGGCCGTGATCGGCGGCGGTGTGATCGGTCTGTCGGTGGCCATGCGGGCCGCCCGGGCCGGATGGACGGTGCGGGTCCACCGCACCGGCGACCACGGTGCCTCCTGGGTGGCCGGCGGAATGTTGGCCCCGCACAGCGAGGGCTGGCCGGGTGAGGACCGGCAGCTACGGCTGGGCCTGCGCTCCCTGGAGTTGTGGCACGAGTTCCTTGGCCAGCTGCCGGCCGCCGTCGTCACCGCGCGCGAATCGCTGGTGGTGGCCGCCGACCGGGCTGACGTCGCCGACCTGCGCACGGTCGCCGACTGGCTGTCCGGCCAGGGCCACCCGGTGATCTGGGAATCAGCGGCCCGCGAGGTCGAACCGCTGTTGGCCGCCGGCATCCGGCACGGCTTCCGCGCCCCAACTGAGCTGGCGGTGGACAACCGCGCGGTGCTGTGCGCCCTGGTAACCGCCTGCGAGGAACTCGGGGTGGCGTGGGCGGGACCCGTGCACGAACTGGCCGCGGTGGCCGCCGATGCGGTGGTGCTCGCCAACGGCATGGACGCTCCGGCGCTCTGGCCCGGCCTTCCTATCCGGCCGGTCAAGGGGGAGGTGCTGCGGTTGCGCTGGCGCAAGGGCTGCCTGCCGGTACCGCAGCGGGTGATCCGGGCCCGCGTGCACGGCCGGGCGGTCTACCTGGTGCCGCGCCCCGACGGAGTGGTGGTGGGGGCCACCCAGTACGAGCACGGCCGCGACACCACCCCGGTGGTCTCCGGCGTCCGCGACCTGCTCGATGACGCCTGCACCGTGGTACCGGCGCTGGGGGAGTACGAGCTGGCCGAGTGCAGTGCGGGGCTGCGACCGATGACCCCGGACAATCTCCCGTTGGTGCACCGGCTCGACGAACGGACATACGTCGCCGCCGGCCACGGCCGCAACGGTTTCCTGCTGGCCCCATGGACCGCCGAACAGGTTGTGTCCGAACTACTTCCGGTTGGAGTGCAGTAATGATCAGCCGCGGCGTGACGATGCAGTGGGGGCACTCCCCGTTTGCTGGGGACGGAGCGATGAGGAGGAGCGGCGCATGATCATCAACGTCAACGAGAAGCAGGTCGAGGTGGCCGAAGCGACAACGGTTGCGGCGCTGCTGGCATCGATGGGTTACCCGGACCGCGGTATCGCGGTGGCGGTCGACCAGGCGGTACTACCGAGATCACGTTGGGCCACTACGCTTTCCGATGGTGCCCGGCTCGAGGTGGTGACGGCGGTGCAAGGTGGTTGACGACGCGAAGCTGACCATCGCCGGGCGGGAGTTCAGCTCCCGGCTCATCATGGGGACCGGTGGGGCGCATAGCCTGGCGGTGCTCGAAGAGGCGCTGGTGGCCTCCGGCACCGAGCTGACCACGGTCGCGATGCGCCGGGTCGACGCCGAGGGCGGGACCGGCATGCTCGATCTGCTGAGCCGGCTGGGCATCGCCCCGCTGCCCAACACCGCCGGTTGCCGCAGCGCCGCCGAGGCGGTGCTGACCGCGCAGTTGGCGCGGGAGGCGTTGGGTACCGAGTGGGTCAAGCTGGAGGTGATCGGCGACGAGCGCACCCTGCTGCCCGACGCCGTCGAATTAGTCCGCGCGGCAGAGCAATTGGTCGACGACGGGTTCGTGGTGCTGCCGTACACCAATGACGACCCGGTGTTGGCTCGCCGGCTCGAGGACGTCGGGTGCGCGGCCGTGATGCCGCTGGGTTCACCGATCGGCACCGGCCTGGGTATCGCCAACCCGCACAGCATCGAGATGATCGTGGAGGCAGCCGGGGTGCCGGTGGTGCTCGACGCCGGTATCGGCACCGCCAGCGATGCCGCGCTGGCGATGGAGCTGGGCTGCGACGCGGTACTGCTGGCCACCGCAGTCACCCGCGCGGCCGACCCGCCCGCAATGGCGGCGGCGATGGCCGGGGCCGTCACCGCCGGCTACCTGGCGCGCCGAGCCGGGCGCATCCCGAAGCGCTTCTGGGCGCAGGCATCGTCGCCGGCCCTGTGATGGCGGCGTCTTCTGCCATGAGCGTGCGTGTCGGCCCGCGACACGCCGCGAGGAACCGTACCACTGTGCACGTTCACGGCCGATCATGAATCGCTATGTGGCCCTGGGGAGTTCGATGGCGGCCGGTCCCGGAATTCGGCCCGCTGTCGCCGGTGCGCCATGGGTGGCGGGACGCTCCACCCGCAACTATCCCCACCTGGTCGCGCGCGCCCTCGGCCTCGAGCTCGTCGACGTCACGTTCTCCGGTGCGACGACATCCCACCTGCTGACCGAACCCCAGCACGGTGCACCGCCGCAGGTCGAGTCGCTCGACGGCTCGGAAACCCTGGTGACCATCACCATCGGTGGCAACGACGTCGGCTACGTGCCGCTGCTGATGGCTGCGACGTTGATGCCCTGGGCTGCCCGCCTCGTGCCGCCGATCGGTGCCCTCTTCGACGGCCACAAGCGTCAGCAGGCGCTGGACCGGGTCGAAGCCGCGCTGCGGGCGGTCGGTACCGCGGTGCGAGAGCGGGCGCCGCGGGCCCGGGTGCTGTTCGTGGACTATCTGACCCTGTTGCCGCCGGCCGGATCGCGGGCGGGGCGACTACCCGGACACGTCGTCGAGCTGGCCCGCCACATCGCCGACGAACTGGAGCGGCACACCGCCACCGCCGCGGCCGCCACCGGCTGTGAGATCGTGCGCGCCGGGCAGGCCAGCCGCGAACACCACCCGTGGTCGGCGCAGCCATGGACGGTGGGCGCGGGCCTGCCGCTGCCGTGGCGGCCCTGGCCGTTTCACCCCAATGCCGCCGGAATGGCCGCGGTAGCCGAGCTGGTGACGGCGCAATTGGCCGGGCCGGGGATCCAGCCCGCCGACTAAGCGGTGTCGCCGGGTGCGCCGGGCTTCCCGGGGCTGCCTGTACTGCCGTGAACGGTGCCTGGTCCGGCCTTGCCGGCCGGGCCGCCGAGCCCGCCGGTCGCCCCGTCGCTGCCGGCGCCGCCGTTGCCGCCGTTGCCGCCGTTGCCGCCGTCACCGCCGAAGCCCACGCCGTTGCCGCCGTTGCCGCCGTGGCCGCCGGTCCCCCCAACGCCGCCGACGCCGCTGGCCGCGCCGCCAACACCGCCGGCGCCGCCGTCGCCACCGTTGCCGCCCAGGATGCCCAGGACGATGGGCGTTCCGCCGCCGCCGTTGCCTCCGTCACCACCGGCTCCACCGGTGCTTCCGGCCCCGGTCGCCGCGCCGCCGTCACCCCCGGCGCCGCCGTGGCCGCCGCCGGCGGGGTCGCCGCTGCCGCCGACCCGGCCGCCGTTACCGCCGTTGCCGCCCGCGCCGCCGGTGCTCCCGGGCCCGGTGGCCGTACCGCCGGTGCCGCCGTGTCCGCCTGCCCCGCCGGCGCCGAACTGCTGACCGCCGTCCCCGCCGATCCCGCCGTGACCACCGGCGCCGGCGGTGCCCGATGCGGTTGCGGCGCCGTGGCCGCCGTCGCCGCCGTGACCGCCGTTGCCGAACATCGTCCCGCCGGCACCCCCGTTGCCGCCGTTGCCGCCGGCGCCACCGTCGATACCGGCCGCGCCGTTGCCGCCGTCGCCGCCATTGCCGAACAGGCCGGCGTGCCCGCCGTTGCCGCCGGCCATGCCGGCAACGGTGGAGGTCCAGCCATCGCCGCCATCGCCGAACCACACGCCGCCGTTGCCGCCGTCGGGGTCGGTCTCGGTCCCGTCGGCGCCGTTGCAGATCACCCCGCACGCGTCCGGGTAGAGCGGTGCGAAGAGCTGGTTGATCGGCGCGGTGAGCTGCTCACCGAGCGGCGAGTCGAGCCAGTCCTGCAACGCCGCGTGTAACGGTGTGTAGAAGTCGAACACGGCACCGCCGGCGGCCGACCCGGCCAGCGCATCGCCGGACAGGTCCCAGCCGGGTGCGGTGAACAGGCTGTTGAAGTCATCGGCCAGGTTGCCCCAGGAGCTCGGGTCGAACAGGTCGGCCAACAGATCGTCGAAGTCGGCATGCACTGCGGGGGCCGACGTCAGCGCGGTGAGGCCTACTGCTGTGAGGATCCCGAGGGCGGCAGGAGCTGTCCTCAGTTCGATGCCGCGCCCTCGTAGGCGCCGCCTTCCTGCGGTTTCGAGACGACGAGACATCGAGCCGACCTTCCTGCGATGACTAGAGACTTCCGTACATGTTTGGCGACTCTAGCCGAACCCACAAGAGAAGAACCATACTAAAAGTATGAAAACATGCCCCATTGCAAACTCTGCGTAGACAATTGACGCCTGCGTAAGTACCGTGCTGTTCCTAAGGCGCATGTTAACCAAGCTTCATGGCGCCAGGTGGCCTGATGGGGAACGGGGGCAGTGGTGGTGGTTCGGCGCGGCGTTGCGGGTGGCGGGAGTTCTAGCTCGGGCGGGTCTGGTCGGCGGGGCCGGCGGATCGTGGGTGCGTCTTCGGTGGTGGGGGCGTTTTTGGCGTTTGGGGTGGCGCCGGTGGCCGCTGCTGATTTCGAGGATTTGT
>NZ_JCALEE010000012.1:0-125003 GCF_059813225.1 Mycobacterium sp. NGS16 | reverse complement strand
ACACCGCACGCCCACGAATAGCGGGCGATCATTTGTGCCGACGACCCGCGGGGCAGGCATTCCTGGTCAGCCGGCAGCTCGGCACGCGGTTCGGGGATCGGTGCAGTCGGCGGAGAAATGCCGGCGGCCCGTATCCTTACACGAGGTTTTAGGCGCGAAAGGTTTCCGTGGTCGACAACAGAGCAAGTGGCGGGCGTGGTCAGCCGCGCGGGGGCACCGGAAGTGGCCAACGCGGTCCGCAGCAAAGGCGGGGAGCCGGCGATCAGCGGCGCACACCACCCACCGGCGATCAGCGCCGAACGCCTCGGGGCCCCAGACCGGACCGGGACCGTCGTACCGCGCCTCGGCGTGATCACGACGGCGGTTCACGGCCGCCGCGGCCAGCCGGCGAGGAACCCACCCCGCGCTACGACGACCCGCCGCTTCCCGCCGGGATCGAACCCAAACAGCTGGCCCCGGAAGTGCGTCGGGAACTGAGCACGCTGAGCCGGTCCGCCGCCGACGGCGTGGCCTGCCACCTGGTGGCCGCCGGCATGCTGCTCGACGACGACCCGCAGGCCGCCTTGCGGCACGCCCAGGCGGCCCGGGCGCGCTCGACACGGATCACCGCCGTACGCGAGGCGGTCGGGATCGCGGCCTACCACTGCGGCGACTGGACACAGGCGCTGGCCGAGCTGCGCGCCGCGCGCCGGATGGGCAGCAAATCCGCGCTGCTGCCGTTGATCGCCGACTGTGAACGCGGCCTGGGCCGGCCGCAGCGGGCGATCGAACTGGCCGCCAGCCCCGAAGCCGCCCAACTGGAGGGCGACGAGGCTGACGAACTGCGGATCGTCGTCGCCGGCGCCCGCGCCGACCTGGGCCAGCTGGAGCAGGCGCTGACGGTGCTGGCGGCGGCGCCGACCGACCCCGAACGCACCGGGTCGACGGTGGCCCGGCTGCACTACGCCCACGCCGAGACCCTGGTGGCCCTGGGCCGCGACGCCGAGGCGCTGGACTGGTTCCTCAAGGCCGCGGCAGCCGACACCGAAGGCGTGACCGATGTCGAGGAGCGGATCGCCGAACTGGGCGGCTCCGCCACACTGGCAGACGAATACGACTGTCTGCTACTCGATCTCGACGGCACGGTGTTCCGCGGTGGCGAACCCACCGTGGGAGCCGTCGAGACCCTGGCGCAGGTGCAGAGCCGCGGGCTGTTCATCACCAACAACTCCTCTCGGGGCGCCGCCGAAGTAGCCGAGCACCTGCGTCAACTGGGCTTCACCGCGGCCGCCGAGGACGTGGCCACCAGCGCCCAGATCGCGGCACACCTGCTCGCCGGGCAACTGCCCGCCGGATCGCGGGTGCTGGTAGTCGGCACCGAATCGCTGGCCGCCGAAATCGCCGCCGCCGGTTTGGAACCGGTGCGGCTGGCGGCCGACGAGCCGGCCGCGGTGGTGCAGGGACTGTCCACCGAGACCGGCTGGGCTGAGCTGGCCGAGGCGGCCCTGGCGATCCGGGCCGGAGCGATGTGGATGGCCACCAACGTCGACAAGACCCTGCCGTCCGAGCGCGGCCTGCTGCCCGGCAACGGATCGATGGTGGCCGCGCTGCGGGCCGCCACCGATGCCGAACCCCAGGTGGCGGGCAAGCCCGGCCCGGGACTGCTCACCGAGGCGCTGACCCGCGGCGAGTTCTATGCCCCGCTGGTCGTCGGTGACCGGCTGGACACCGACATCGCCGCCGCCAACGCCGCCGCGCTGCCGAGCCTGATGGTGCTCACCGGCGTCAACTCGGCACGCGACGCCGTCGGCGCCGTAGCCGAGCAACGCCCCACCTACATCGGCCACGATCTGCGATCGCTGCATCTCGACGCCAACCGGGCGGCCATCGGCCCGCAGCCGCAATGGCAGATCAGCGTCGACGGTACGACGATCACCGTCGCCACCGCGCAGCCCGAAGACGACGACGCCGATGGGCTGTCGATCGTGCGTGGCCTCGCCAGTGCGGTGGCCGACGCCGACCTGGCCGGGCGCGCGTTTTCCGTCGAGTCCGCCGACGACACCGCCGGCAAGGCTCTGCAACAGTGGTCCCTGCTCGGCCCCTGGCCGTAAGGGGCCCCACCTGGCATGGTCTAGCGTTGGTGGCACCCATGAACACTGAGATTGATGATGTCCGGGAGCGCATCGCGGCGTTACTGGCCGAGCTGCCCGGGGAAGCCGAGCTGGCCGAACTGCCGGCCCATAGCGATCTCAACGCGTTGGCGCAGCGGCTCGAAGAAGCCCATGAGGTCTTGGTGGCCGCTCTGGAGTCGGTGGAGAAGGGCTGAGGGCAGATGTCGCGGCGCGCTCGCGTTGACGCCGAGCTGGTCCGGCGCGGACTGGCGCGCTCGCGCCAGCAGGCCGCCGAATTGATCGGCGCCGGCAAGGTGACCATCGACGGCATCCCGGCAGTCAAACCGGCCACCGCGGTGACACTCACCGCCGCCTTGGCCGTCGTCGATGATGGCGAACGCAGCTGGGTGTCGCGCGGGGCGCACAAGCTGATCGGTGCCCTGGACACCTTCGGCATCACCGTCGCCGCCCGGCACTGCCTGGATGCCGGCGCATCGACCGGCGGATTCACCGAAGTGCTGCTGGACCGGGGCGCGGCCCGGGTGATCGCCGTCGACGTCGGCTACGGCCAGTTGGCCTGGGCGCTGCGCACCGACCCGCGCGTCGTCGTCGTCGAACGCACCAACGTCCGGGGCCTGACGCCCGAGGCCATCGGTGGCCCCGTCGACTTGATCGTCGCCGACCTGTCGTTCATCTCGCTGGCCACCGTGTTGCCCGCGCTGGCTGGCTGCGCGTCACCGGGCGCCGATATCGTTCCGATGGTGAAGCCGCAGTTCGAGGTGGGACGAGAACAGGTGGGTGCCGGCGGGGTGGTGTCTGACCCGGGCCTGCGCGCTGACGCGGTGCGCGCGGTGGCGCATCGGGCGGCAGACCTCGGGTGGAACACCGTCGCGGTCACGGCCAGTCCGCTGCCGGGCCCGTCGGGCAACGTCGAATACTTTCTGCATCTGCGTGCCGCCGCCGCACCGCTGACCGGTGATGCGTTGGATGCAGCCGTCAAGGAAGCCGTCGCGAAGGGACCCCAGTGACTATCGGGAGCCAACAGCGCACCGTTCTGCTGGTGGTGCACACCGGGCGTGAAGAGGCCACCGACACCGCCCGCCGCGTCGAGAAGGTGTTGGGTGACCACGGCATCACGCTGCGGGTGCTGACCGCCGAAGCCGTCGACAAGGGCTCGCTGCACCTGGCCCCGGACGACATGCGTGAACTCGGCGTCGAGATCGACGTGGTGGACCCGGACACCCGGGCCGCCGAGGGCTGCGAACTGGTGCTGGTCCTCGGCGGCGACGGCAGCTTCCTGCGGGCCGCCGAACTGGCCCGCAGCGCCGACATCCCGGTGCTGGGAGTCAATCTGGGTCGGATCGGCTTCCTGGCCGAGGCCGAAGCCGACCACATCGACCGGGTCCTCGACCACATCATCGCCCGGGACTACCGGGTGGAGGACCGGATGACGCTGGACGTGGTGGTGCGCGCCGACGGGCAGATCATCGACCGCGGCTGGGCGCTCAACGAGGCGAGCATGGAGAAGGGCCCGCGGCTAGGCGTGCTCGGCGTGGTCGTCGAGGTGGACGGCCGGCCGGTGTCGACGTTCGGCTGCGACGGCATGTTGATCTCGACACCGACCGGCTCCACCGCCTATGCGTTCTCCGCGGGCGGGCCGGTGCTCTGGCCCGACTTGGACGCGATCCTGGTGGTGCCCAACAACGCCCACGCTTTGTTCGCCCGGCCGATGGTCACCAGCCCCGAGTCCACGATCGCGATCGAAGTCGAGAGCGATGGGCACAATGCGCTGGTGTTCTGCGACGGCCGGCGCAAGATGCTGGTGCCCGCGGGTGGCCGCCTCGAGGTGCAACGCGGGGTCACCCCGGTCAAATGGGCGCGGCTGGGGCGGTCCCCGTTCACCGACCGGCTGGTGCGCAAATTCCGGCTGCCGGTGACCGGCTGGCGCGGGCAGTAGTCGAGTGCTGACGGAGATCCGCATTGAGTCGCTGGGTGCGATCCGCGCGGCGACCGCCGAATTCGACCGTGGACTGACCGTATTGACCGGGGAGACCGGTACCGGCAAGACGATGGTCGTCACCGGGCTGCACCTGCTCGGGGGCGCCCGCGCCGACGCCACCAGGGTGCGCTCGGGGGCGGCCCGCGCGGTGGTGGAGGGCCGGTTCTGCACCGCCGATCTGGCGCCGGCGGCCGCCGCGCAGATCGACGAGATCCTGGAGGCCTCCGGCGCCGAGCGCGACGAGGACGGCAGCGTGATCGCCGCGCGCTCAGTCAGCGCCGACGGCCCGTCGCGGGCCTACCTCGGCGGTCGCGGGGTGCCCGCCAAGTCGCTGAGCGGTTTCACCGGCGGGCTGCTGACCCTGCACGGCCAGAACGACCAGCTGCGGTTGATGCGCCCGGAGGAGCAGCGCGCGGCGCTGGACCGGTTCGCCGCGGTCGGCGCCCGGCTGGAGCGCTACCGCAGCGCCCGGGAGGCCTGGTTGGCGGCGCGACGCGAACTCGTCGATCGCGGCAACCGTGCCCGGGAACTGGCCCAGGAAGCCGACCGCCTCACCTTCGCGCTGCGGGAGATCGACGCCGTCGATCCGCACCCCGGAGAGGACGACGCACTGACGGTCGAGATCCGTCGGCTCTCCGAGCTCGACGCGCTGCGCGCCGCGGCGTCGGGGGCGCGGGCCGCACTGGACGGCGCCGATGACGAGATGGTGGCGTCCTCGGCCACCGACCGGCTCGGGCAGGCCAAGGCGGCGCTGACCGCCACCGACGACACCGCCCTGCAGGCGCTGGGCGAACAGCTCGGCGAGGCGCTCACGGTGGTCGGCGATGTGGCCCGCGAACTCGGCGGCTACCTCGACGAGCTGCCCACCGGCGCCGACGCGCTGGACGCCAAGCTGGCGCGGCAGGCCGAGCTGCGCATCCTGACCCGCAAATACGCCGCCGACATCGATGGGGTGCTGGCCTGGGCGGCGCAGTCGCGGGACCGGCTGGCTCAGCTCGACGTCTCCGAAGAAGCGCTCGCCGGGCTGGCCCGCCGCGTCGACGAGCTCGCCGAGCAGGTGGTGAAGACGGCCACCGAGCTCAGCGCCGCGCGCGGCAAAGCGGCTCGCGGGTTGGCCAAGGCGGTCAGCGCCGAGCTGTCCGGGCTGGCGATGGCCGACGCGGAATTCAGCATCCGGGTGAGCCACAGCCCGGCCGCCGACGACGACCCGGCCGCCCTGCGGTTGCCGTCCGGGCAGACCGTGCATGCCGGCGCCGACGGTATCGACGACGTCGAGTTCGGGCTGGCCGCGCACCGGGGCATGACGGTGCTACCGCTGGCCAAGAGCGCCTCCGGGGGCGAGCTGTCCCGGGTGATGTTGGCCCTGGAGGTGGTGCTGGCCACCTCGTCGTTGTCGTCGGCGCGCAGCTCGGCCGGCACCACGATGGTGTTCGACGAGGTCGACGCCGGCGTGGGCGGCCGCGCGGCCGTGCAGATCGGGCGCCGGCTGGCCCGGCTGGCCCGCACGCACCAGGTCATCGTGGTGACGCACCTGCCGCAGGTGGCGGCCTATGCCGATGTGCACCTGATGGTGGAGCCCACCGGCCGGGACGGCGCCAGCGGGGTACGGCGGCTGGACGGCGAGGACCGGGTGGCCGAATTGGCCCGGATGCTGGCCGGGCTGGGCGAGACCGACACGGCCCGCGCCCACGCGCGGGAACTCCTCAATGCGGCCCGCGAAGACGGCGACGCGGACCGCGCCACCCCGGCCACAACCGTGTGACTGGTGTGACTGTTCGTAACTAGTGGTGCTGTTGTTACGGCGCGCCTCCCCGATTTCGGGGATTTCCCGGACACAATCGCGGACATGAAGATGCCTGCGCTGCTGTCTCGTAACACCTCCCGGCCTGGTGTCGTCGGCACGGCCCGCGTCGATCACGACATCGACCGGTTGCTGCGGCGGGTGGGGCCCGGTGACATCGTGGTGCTCGACATTCTCGACCTGGACCGGATCACCGCCGACGCCCTGGTGGAAGCCGAGATCGCCGGGGTCGTCAACGCCTCGGCGTCCATCTCCGGGCGCTATCCCAACCTCGGGCCGGAGGTGCTGGTCGCCAACGGCGTCACCCTGATCGATGAAGCCGGGCCGACGGTGTTCAAGAAGATTCGCGACGGCGCCAAGGTCCGGCTGCACAACGGCGCCGTCTACTCCGGCGACCGGCGGTTGGCGCGCGGCGTGGAACGCAACGATGTCGAGATCGCCGACCTGATGCTCGAGGCCAAGACCGGACTGGTGGCTCACCTGGAGTCCTTCGCCGGCAACACCATCGAGTTCATCCGCAGCGAGAGCCCGCTGCTGATCGACGGGATCGGGATCCCCGAGATCGATGTCGACCTGCGCCGCCGGCACGTCGTGCTGGTGGGCGACGAACCCGATGCCGCCGACGACCTCAAGTGTCTCAAGCCGTTCATCAAGGAGTACCAGCCCGTGCTGATCGGGATCGGTGCCGGCGCCGACGTGCTGCGCAAGGCGGGATACCGCCCGCAGCTGATCGTCGGCGACCCCGACCAGATGAGCGCGGAGGTGCTGCGGTGCGGTTCGCAGGTGGTGCTGCCCGCCGACGCCGACGGTCACGCGCCGGGCCTGGAGCGCATCCAGGACCTGGGTGTGGGGGCGATGACGTTCCCGGCCGCCGGTTCCGCCATGGACCTGGCGCTGCTGCTGGCCGACCACCATGGTGCGGCGCTGCTGGTGACGGCGGGGCACACCGCCAACATCGAGACGTTCTTCGACCGGACCCGTCAGCTGACGAATCCGTCGATGTTCCTGACCCGGCTCAAGGTCGGCGAGAAGCTGGTCGACGCCCGCGCCGTCGCCACGCTGTACCGCAATCGGGTCTCCGCGGGAGCGATTGCACTGCTGGTGCTGTCGATGCTGATGGCGGTCATCGTGGCGCTGTGGGTCTCGCAGACCGACGCCGTGGTGCTCGACTGGCTCAGCAACTACTGGCATCACCTGACGCAGTGGCTGCAGCACTGGGTGACCTAAGGGAACTGCGATGATCACCCCGCGCTACCACGCGATGTCGCTGACCGCGGTGCTGCTGGCACTGGTGCTCGGCGTCGTGCTGGGCTCCGGGCTGCTGTCGGGGCGGGTGTTGGGCAGCCTGCAGTCCGATAAGCAGGAGTTGCGCGCGCAGATCGACGCGCTGCACGCACAGCGCAGCGCACTGGACGAGCGGCTCGGCAACGCCAACGATTTCGATGCGGCAATGGCACCCCGGATCGTGCATGACGCGCTGACCGGCAAGTCCACGGTGATCTTTGCGACCCCCGACGCCGCCGCCGACGACGTCGAGGCGGTGGCACGCATCATCGGCCAGGCGGGCGGATCCGTCACCGGCACGGTCGCTCTGACGGAGCAGTTCGTCGGCGGCAACGCCGAGGAGAAGTTGCGTGCGGTGGTGGAATCCGGGATCGTGCCGGCCGGTGCCCAACTGAGCACCACGCTCATCGACCCGGGCGCCCAGGCCGGCGACCTACTGGGTATCGCGCTGCTGATCAACTCGCGCCATCCCGACCCGGCTGCTCGGCCCGGCCCCCCCGTCGATGACGCCCAGCGCGGCACCGTCCTGGCGGCGCTGCGCGACACCGGTTTCATCACCTACCGTGACCAACGGTTCGCGCCGGCCGATGCGGCCGTGGTGGTCACCGGGGGAGCGCTGCCCGACGACGCCGGCAGCAGTGGCGTGAGCGTGGCCCGGTTCGCGGCGGCCCTGGCCCCGCACGGCTCGGCGACGGTGCTGGCCGGCCGGGACGGCTGCGCCTCGGGCACCGCGGCCGTCGCGATGGCCCGCACCGATTCGGCGGTCGCCGAAGCGGTCAGCACCGTCGACGACGTCGACCTCGAGGCCGGCCGGATCACCACCGTCATGGCGGTGAGCAGCCTGCTCAACGGCGGGCACCCCGGGCAGTACGGCATCGGCCACGGCGCCGGCTCGGTCACGCTGGCGCAGTAGAGCACACGGCGCGGCCGGCGTGGCCGGGCGTGGCCGGGCGTGTCAGCGGCCGGGGGCCGCTGACGATGTTAGGGTGAGATTCCGTGGGTCGGCAGGCCCTCAATCCTGCGCCGTCGTCACGGAGGTTGGTGTTGCCACCACTGCGAAAGCATCCGCAAACCGAGCCGAAGCACCTCTTCGTCACCGGTGGAGTTGCATCCTCGCTGGGTAAGGGTTTGACCGCCAGCAGCCTCGGTCAGTTGCTGATCGCCCGCGGCCTGCAGGTCACCATGCAGAAGCTCGACCCCTACCTCAACGTCGACCCGGGAACGATGAATCCGTTCCAGCACGGTGAGGTCTTCGTCACCGAAGACGGCGCCGAGACCGACCTCGATGTCGGCCACTACGAGCGGTTCCTGGACCGCGATCTGCCCGGGTCGGCGAATGTGACCACCGGGCAGGTGTATTCGACGGTCATCGCCAAGGAACGCCGCGGCGAGTACCTCGGCGACACCGTGCAGGTGATCCCGCACATCACCGACGAGATCAAGCGGCGCATCCTGGCGATGTCCGAGCCGGACGCCGAGGGGCGGCGCCCCGACGTCGTCATCACCGAGATCGGCGGCACCGTCGGCGACATCGAATCGCAGCCGTTCCTGGAAGCTGCCCGGCAGGTCCGCCACGACGTCGGCCGCGACAACGTGTTCTTCCTGCACGTGTCGCTGGTGCCGTATCTGGCCCCGTCGGGCGAGCTCAAGACCAAGCCGACCCAGCATTCGGTGGCGGCGCTGCGCAGCATCGGTATCACCCCGGACGCGCTGATCCTGCGCTGCGACCGCGATGTGCCCGAGCCGCTGAAGAACAAGATCGCGCTGATGTGCGACGTCGACGTCGACGGGGTGATCTCCACCCCGGACGCGGCGTCGATCTACGACATCCCCAAGGTGCTGCACCGCGAGGAGTTGGACGCCTACGTGGTGCGCCGGCTCAACCTGCCGTTCAAGGACGTCGACTGGACCGAGTGGGATGAGCTGCTGCGCCGCGTCCACGAACCGCATGAGACCGTGCGAATCGCGTTGGTGGGCAAGTACATCGACCTGTCCGACGCCTACCTGTCGGTGACCGAGGCGCTGCGGGCCGGCGGGTTCACCCACTATGCGAAGGCCGAGATCAACTGGGTTGCCTCCGATGCGTGCGAAACCCCCGCCGGGGCGGCCGCCGCTCTCGGCGAGATGCACGGGGTGCTGATTCCGGGCGGGTTCGGGATCCGGGGCATCGAGGGCAAGATCGGCGCCATCGCCTATGCCCGCACCCATGCGCTGCCGGTGCTGGGATTGTGCCTGGGCCTGCAGTGCATCGTCATCGACGCGGCCCGTACCGCCGGGATCACGCAGGCCAGCTCGGCGGAGTTCGATCCGGACACCCCTGATCCGGTCATCGCGACCATGGCCGATCAGCAGGATGCGGTCGCCGGAACCGCCGACCTCGGCGGCACCATGCGCCTCGGCGCCTATCCTGCTGTGCTGGAACCGGGTTCGATTGTGGCCGAGGCCTATCAAGCCACCGAGGTCTCCGAACGACACCGGCACCGCTTCGAGGTCAACAACGCCTACCGCGACCGGATCGCCGAGAGCGGGCTGCGCTTCTCCGGCACCTCGCCGGACGGGAAGCTGGTGGAGTTCGTCGAGTACCCCCGGGAGATGCACCCGTTTTTGGTGGGCACCCAGGCGCACCCGGAGCTCAAGAGCAGGCCCACCCGCGCGCATCCGCTGTTCGCCGCCTTCATCGGTGCGGCCATCGATTACAAGGCCGCCGAGCGGCTGCCGGTGGAGATCCCCGAGCACCACCACGAACATCACGAGGCCCTCGATGCCCAGAACGGAGCCGATGCGCACGGCGGCAGCGCCCAGCCGTTGACCGACCCGCTGCAAGAAGCCCTGCCGGAACACGTAACCCGTGGCTGACCACGTCTTCGAGACCACCTCGTCGCAGCTGCTGCACAGCGGCAAGATCTTCGCGCTGCGCCGTGACGAGGTGCGGATGCCGGGCGGCAAGACGGCCACCCGCGATGTGGTGGAGCACTACGGCGCCGTCGGGGTGGTGGCCATGGATGAGGCCGGCAACATCCCGCTGATCTACCAGTACCGCCACGCGTTCGGCCGCCGGTTGTGGGAGCTGCCCGCCGGACTGCTCGACGTCCGTGGTGAGGCGGCGCACCTGACCGCCGGACGTGAACTCGTCGAGGAGGCCGGTTTGACGGCGACCACCTGGCGGGTGCTGGTCGACCTGGACTCCACGCCGGGCTTTTCCGATGAGTCGGTGCGGGTGTATCTGGCCACCGGCCTTTCCGAGGTCGACCGCCCGCAGGCCCACGACGAGGAAGCCGATCTCACGCTGCGCTGGTATCCGCTCGCCGAGGCGGCCAGGATGGTGTTGCGCGGCGAGATCGTCAATGCGATTGCGGTGGCGGGGATTCTGGCCGCCTACACGTACCGCCAGGGTCTGGGGACCCCACGTCCGGTGGACGCCGAATGGGTCGACAGGCCGACCGCGTTCGCCGCCAGGCAGAGCCGGTCATGACCGCGGCGGCCCGGCCGGTAGCCCCGCTGACCGGGCAGTTGCAGGGTTATCTGGATCATCTGACGATCGAGCGCGGGGTCGCCGCCAACACGTTGAGCTCCTATCGGCGCGACCTGCGGCGCTACAGCGAGCACCTGTTGGCCCGCGGAGTTGAGGACCTGGCTGACGTCCGGGAGAGCGATGTCACCGAATTCCTGGTGGCGCTGCGGCGCGGTGATCCGGAAAACGGCGTGCCGGCGCTGTCGGCGGTCTCGGCCGGGCGCGCACTGATCGCGGTGCGGGGTCTGCACCGGTTCGCCGCCGCCGAGGGCATGGCGGCTGTGGATGTGGCGCGCGGGGTCAAGCCGCCGGCGCCGGGACGCCGGCTACCCAAGAGCCTGAGCATCGACGAGGTGTCGGCGCTGTTGGCCGGCGCAGGCGGCGACAGCGCCTCGGACGGCCCGTTGACGCTGCGCAACCGGGCGCTGCTGGAGTTGTTGTACTCCACCGGATCCCGCATCTCGGAGGCCGTCGGCCTGGATCTCGACGACATCGACGTGCGCGACCGGTCGGTGCTGTTGCGCGGCAAGGGCGGCAAACAGCGGCTGGTGCCGGTGGGGCGGCCCGCGGTGGCGGCCTTGGACGCCTACCTGGTGCGGGGCCGCCCGGGCCTGGCGGGCCGGGGCCGCGGCACGGCGGCGGTGTTCCTCAACGCCCGCGGCGGCCGGCTGTCGCGGCAGAGCGCCTGGCAGGTGCTGCAGGACGCCGCCGAACGGGCCGGGATCACCGCGAAGGTGTCACCGCACACCTTGCGGCATTCGTTTGCGACCCATCTGCTCGACGGCGGCGCCGACGTGCGGGTGGTGCAAGAGCTGCTCGGGCACGCCTCGGTGTCGACCACGCAGATCTACACGCTGGTCACGGTCAACACGCTGCGCGAGGTGTGGGCCGGCGCCCACCCTCGGGCCCGCTAGCCCAGAAACGTCGACTCCAGCACCAGATCGTGCAGCAGGCGCTGATACTCCACATGCGTCTTGTGTTCGGTGGTGTCCCAGTGCGACCCCTGCTGGGCGCGCATGTATTCGCGGTAGCGCGGCGCGCCCGGCACCTTGACGTTGTCGGCGACCACGACCGATCCGGGGTGCAGCCAGCCCCGGTCCAGAATGCTCTGCAGGTCGGGCAGGTAGGCGTCCTTGTCATGGTCGAGGAACAAGAAGTCCAGGCCGCCGGCGGCAAAGCCGTGCCGTGCGGTCAGGGCGTCCAGCGTGCGTCCGCCGTCGCCGATGGTGCCCACCACGCAGGTGATCCGGTCGGCCACCCCGGCGTGCGCCCAGATCTGCCGGGCGTTGCCGGCGTTGGCCTCGGCGAGCTCGACCGAATAGATCCGGGCCGCCGGTGCGGCGCGCGCGATGCGCAGGGCGCTGTACCCGCAGTAGGTGCCCAGCTCCAGGGCCAGCGTCGGGTTGGCCCGCTGCACGGCGGCGTCGAGCAGCGCGCCCTTCTCGTCGCCGATGTTGATCAGCAGCGACTTCTCATAGGCGAACTCGTCGATGTGAGCCAGCACGTCGTCGATATCGCCGGCCCGGGCGTTGGACAGCACGTAGTCGACGGCGGCTTCTTCGCGGCCGTCGCCGATCTGGCCCGTCGTGGTGATGTTGCGCGCGCCGGTCGCCATCCGCAGGAACGACCACCGCAGGAAGGGGATGTGTCGTTTGAGGCTCATGGGTGGATCTTATGGCGCTCGGCACGCCTGAGGAGTGTTCATGTAGCAGGTGCGGGCGTCGGTCACCCGTTAGACTTCTTCGGATGTCCGCCACCACCTCGCCGAACCGGCCATGAGCGACGACGACACCCCCGGCGTCGGCTTGACCGGGCGTCCACCGCGGAACATCCCCGAGCCGCAGCCCCGTTCGACACACGGCCCCGCCAAGGTCATCGCGATGTGCAACCAGAAGGGCGGCGTCGGCAAGACCACCTCGACCATCAACCTCGGCGCGGCGCTGGCCGAATACGGCCGCAAGGTGCTGCTGGTGGATCTGGACCCCCAAGGCGCGCTGTCGGCGGGCCTCGGGGTGCCGCACTACGAGCTGGCGCACACCGTCCACAACCTGCTGGTGGAGCCGCGGGTCGACATCGACGACGTGCTCATGGCGACCCGGGTGGAGAATCTGGACCTGGTGCCTTCCAACATCGATTTGTCGGCGGCCGAGATCCAGCTGGTCAACGAGGTGGGCCGGGAGCATTCGCTGACCCGTGCGCTGCGCCCGGTGCTCGACCGCTACGACTATCTGCTGGTGGACTGTCAGCCGTCGCTGGGGCTGCTCACCGTCAACGGGCTGGCGTGCGCCGACGGGGTGGTGATCCCGACCGAATGCGAGTACTTCTCGCTGCGCGGCCTGGCGTTGCTGACCGACACCGTCGAGAAGGTCCGTGACCGGCTGAACCCGAAGCTGGAGATCAGCGGCATCCTGCTGACCCGCTATGACCCGCGTACGGTCAACTCCCGGGAAGTGATGGCGCGGGTGGTGGAGCGCTTCGGCGACCTGGTGTTCGACACGGTGATCACCCGCACCGTCCGTTTCCCCGAAACCACCGTGGCGGGCGAGCCCATCACCACCTGGGCCCCCAAATCCGGCGGTGCGCTGGCTTACCGCGCGCTGGCCCGCGAAGTCATCGACCGATTCGGCGCGTGAGTACCGACACCGAGACCGACACCGAAACGGCTGCCACCGGTTTTCGCGTTCGACTGACCAACTTCGAGGGCCCCTTCGACCTTCTGCTGCAGCTGATCTTCGCGCACCGCCTGGACGTCACCGAGGTGGCGTTGCACCAGGTCACCGATGATTTCATCGCCTACACCCGCGACGTCGGCCCGCAGCTGGGCCTGGAGGAGACGACGGCGTTTCTGGTCATCGCCGCCACCTTGCTCGACCTCAAGGCGGCCCGGCTGCTGCCCGCCGGCCAGGTCGACGACGAAGAGGATCTGGCCCTGCTGGAGGTCCGGGACCTGCTGTTCGCCCGGCTGCTGCAGTACCGGGCCTTCAAGCACGTCGCGCAGATGTTCGCCGAGCTCGAAGCTGCCGCGCTGCGCAGCTATCCGCGCGCGGTGTCGCTGGAGGACGGCTTCGCCAACCTGCTGCCCGAGGTGATGCTGGGCGTCGACGCCGAATCGTTCGCCCAGATCGCGGCGGCCGCCTTCACCCCGCGACCGGCCCCGACGGTCGGCACCGAGCACCTGCATCAGGTGATGGTGTCGGTGCCCGAGCAGGCCGGTGTGCTGCTGAGGCTGCTGGAGCGGAGGGGTACCGGACAGTGGGCGTCGTTCTCCGAACTGGTCGCCGACTGCCGGGCACCGATCGAGATCGTCGGCCGCTTCCTGGCGCTGCTCGAACTGTATCGGGCGCGGGCGGTAGCATTCGACCAGTCAGAACCACTTGGTGTGCTCCAGGTGTCGTGGACCGGTGAGCGTCCGACCAATGAAGACCTGGTGAAAGCAGAATCGGCCGAGTAGTGCGAGACGAATTGATGACTGACCACATGCCCGAGGTGTCGGAGGATTCCGCGGCTGCCGCCGACGGCTCCAATCTGGGAATCGATGTCGCTGTCGCGCCCGAGCTCGAGGACTCCGAGCTGGGCGCGGTGCTCGAGGCGCTGCTGCTGGTGGTGGACACCCCGGCGACCGTCGAGGCGTTGGCGGCCGCCACCGACCAGCCGGTGTATCGGATCGCGGCCAAGCTGCGCGCGATGGCCGACGAATTCGCCGAACGCGACAGCGGCATCGACCTGCGCGAGGCCGGCGGCGGCTGGCGCCTGTACACCCGCGCCCGGTTCGCCCCGTATGTGGAGCGCCTGCTGCTCGACGGTGCGCGCTCCAAACTGACCCGCGCCGCGTTGGAGACGCTGGCCGTGGTCGCCTACCGGCAACCGGTGACCCGCGCCCGGGTCAGTGCGGTGCGCGGCGTCAACGTCGACGCGGTGATGCGTACCCTGCTGGCCCGTGGTCTGATCACCGAAGCCGGCACCGACGCCGACAGCGGCGCGGTGACGTTCGCGACCACGGAGCTGTTCTTGGAGCGGCTGGGCCTGTCATCGTTATCGGACCTGCCGGACATCGCCCCGCTGCTGCCCGATGTCGACGTGATCGATGATCTGAGCGAATCCCTGGACAGCGAACCGCGTTTCATGAAACTCGGCGGTGCGCCGGCGGCTGATCAGCCGCTGACTTTCGATGTGGACCACGACTGATGGCCTGGCCTGATGAAGAGGGCGTGCGCCTGCAGAAAGTGTTGTCGCAGGCCGGAGTTGCCTCGCGTCGCGTCGCCGAGCGGATGATTCTCGACGGTCGGGTCGAGGTGGACGGGCAGGTGATCACCGAGCTGGGCACCCGAGTGGACCCCGGTGCCGCGGTGATCCGGGTCGACGGGGCTCGGGTGACCGTCGATGACACCCGGGTGTACCTGGCGCTGAACAAACCGCGCGGCGTGCATTCGACGATGTCGGACGACCGCGGCCGGCCCTGCATCGGCGACTACGTCGAGCACCGGGTTCGCGGCGATTCCAAGCTGTTTCACGTTGGACGCCTCGACGCTGACACCGAGGGTCTGATGCTGTTGACCAACGATGGCGAGCTGGCGCACCGGCTGATGCACCCGTCTTATCAGGTGCCCAAAACCTATGTGGCCACCGTGCTCGGGACGGTGCCCCGCGGTCTCGGCAAGAAGCTGCGCGAGGGCGTGGAACTCGACGACGGACCGGCCAAGGTCGACGACTTCGCGGTGGTCGACGCCGTGCCCGGCAAGACGCTGGTGCGGGTGACCCTGCATGAGGGACGCAAGCGCATCGTGCGCCGGATGCTGGCGGCGGTCGGGTTTCCGGTGCAGGAGCTGGTGCGCACCGATATCGGCGCGGTTGCGCTGGGCGGGCAGCGGCCCGGCACCATCCGGAAATTGGGCCGCAAGGAGATCGGCGAACTGTACAAGGCGGTCGGACTGTGAGCACGGATAGCGGCGTCGTGGTGGCCATCGACGGGCCAGCCGGAACCGGAAAGTCCACGGTGGCACGCGGATTGGCGCGCGCCCTGGGGGAACGCTATCTGGACACCGGTGCGATGTACCGCGTCGTCACGCTGGCGGTGCTGCGATCTGGTGTCGCACTGGATGACGCCGACGGCATTGCCCGGGTCGCCGAAGGCGTCGAGGTCGCCGTGGATTCCCACCCGGACGGTGACCGTGCATACCTTGGCGGAGAAGATGTTTCGCGTGAGATCCGCGGTGACGAGGTGACCCGGGCGGTATCGGGCGTGTCGGCGATTCCGGCGGTGCGCTCCCGGCTGGTCGCCATTCAGCGGCAGCTGGCCGGCGAGGCCGGCGGGGTGGTGGTCGAAGGCCGTGACATCGGCACCGTGGTGCTGCCCGACGCCGACGTGAAGATCTTCCTCACCGCCTCTGCCGAGACGCGCGCCCGGCGGCGCAACGACCAGAACGTGGCGGCCGGGCTGGGCGATGACTATGCGGCGGTGCTGGCCGACGTGCTGCGCCGTGACGAACTGGATTCGACCCGGGCGGTGTCGCCGCTGCGGCCCGCCGACGATGCGGTGATCGTGGACACCGGGGAGATGACACAGGCGCAGGTGGTCGACCACCTGCGGGAATTGGTCGAGCAGCGCTGCGGGGCGATCCGATGAGTGAATCCGACGGCACCTGGGTCGACGAAACTGACTGGGAGATCGGTGAAGACGGCGGCTTCGACGAAGTCGTCGAGGACTCCGGGCCGCCGCCGGTGGTGGCCGTGGTGGGCCGGCCGAATGTCGGCAAGTCGACTCTGGTCAACCGTATTCTGGGCCGGCGCGAGGCGGTGGTGCAGGATCTGCCCGGGGTGACCCGCGACCGGGTCTCCTACGACGCGCTGTGGACCGGGCGGCGCTTCGTGGTGCAGGACACCGGTGGCTGGGAACCCGACGCCAAAGGCTTGCAGCAGTTGGTGGCCGAGCAGGCGTCGGTGGCGATGCGCACCGCCGATGCGGTGATCCTGGTGGTCGATTCGGTGGTCGGCGCCACCGCCGGCGACGAGGCCGCCGCGAAGATTCTGCGCCGCTCCGGCAAGCCGGTGTTTCTGGCCGCCAACAAGGTTGACGGTGAACGCGGCGAAGCCGACGCAGCGGCGCTGTGGTCGCTGGGGCTGGGCGAGCCGTATGCGGTCAGCGCGCTGCACGGGCGTGGCGTCGCCGACCTGCTCGACGAGGTGATCGCCAAGCTGCCCGAGGTCGCCGAAACCGCCGGTGGCGGAGGGGGTCCCAGACGGGTGGCGCTGGTCGGCAAGCCCAATGTCGGCAAGAGTTCGCTGTTGAACCGGCTGGCCGGCGATGAACGTTCGGTGGTGCACGACGTCGCCGGAACCACCGTCGACCCGGTCGACTCACTGATCGAGATGGACGGCAAGATCTGGCGTTTCGTCGACACCGCCGGGCTGCGGCGCAAGGTCGGGCAGGCCAGCGGCCACGAGTTCTACGCCTCGGTGCGCACCCACGGCGCGATCGACGCCGCCGAGGTGGTGATCGTCTTGGTGGATGCCTCCCAGCCGCTGACCGAGCAGGATCAGCGGGTGTTGTCGATGGTGATCGACGCGGGCCGGGCGGTGGTGCTGGCCTACAACAAGTGGGATTTGGTCGACGAGGACCGGCGTTACCTGCTGGACAAGGAGATCGACCGGGAGATGGCCCGGCTGGCGTGGGCGCCGCGGGTCAACATCTCGGCCAAAACTGGTCGCGCGGTACAGAAGTTGGTGCCCGCGCTGGAGACCGCGCTGGCGTCGTGGGACACCCGGATATCGACCGGTCAGCTGAACACCTGGCTCAAGGAAGTGGTCGCCGCGACACCGCCGCCGGCCCGCGGCGGCCGGATGCCGCGCATCCTGTTCGCCACCCAGGCGGCGTCGCGTCCGCCGACGTTCGTGTTGTTCTCTACCGGATTTCTGGAGGCCGGGTACCGCCGGTTTTTGGAACGACGGCTGCGGGAGACGTTCGGGTTCGAGGGCAGCCCGATCCGGATCAATGTGCGGGTGCGGGAGAAGCGGGGCGCCAAGCGTTCTCGGTGAACCCCTCGGGTTACCCGGTCTTGGTCAGCTGGAAATCCCACTGCCCGACCACGCCGCCGGCCGGCCCTCGGCCACACTGCTCCAGCGTGGCGGTGGTCCATTGGCCGGTGAGAGTCACCGCGTCGAAGCTGACCGTTTTCGACACGGGCAGCGGGGTGTGGTCCACCGGGCAGTCCATGCTGCCCCGGCCGGTGTACTCCCAGCGGCCACCGTTGAGATGAAATTCGGCGTTCTGCAGCCAGCGTTCCCCGTCGACGGTGGTGCAGGTCGGCCCGCACGGGGTGAAGGTCCACGTCGCTGACCGCTGCGACGGGCCGTGCTGGGCGCTGAAGGCGTACTGGCCCGACGGCACCTCCGGGTCGGCCTGGGCCGTCGGCGCGGCCCCGCCGGCCAATACCAACCCGCAGGCAGCACCGACGGCCAGCTTTCCGGTTGTGCCGATCATCGCATCACCTTTCAACCCGGCTGGTCCTAGTCGTCTGCACGATCAGCGTAGGGTGCAGCAGGTGCCGGTCTCGCAGATGGTGTTGATCATCCTGGCCGGGGTGGGCGCTGGAGCGATCAACGCCCTCGTCGGCTCGGGCACCCTGATCACGTTCCCGACGCTGGTGACGCTGGGGTTTCCGCCGCTGACCGCGACCATCTCCAATTCGGTCGGGCTGGTGGCCGGCGGCATCTCCAGCACCTGGGCCTACCGCCGCGAACTGGGCGGCCAGTGGGACAGGTTGCGCTGGCAGATCCCGGGTTCGCTGCTCGGTGCCATGCTCGGGGCTTACCTGCTGTTGCATCTGCCCGAGCGCGTGTTCAACCGAATCGTCCCCGCGTTGTTGGTCGGTGCCCTGGCACTGGTGGTGATCGGCCCGCGGATTCAGTTGCTGGCGCAGCGCCGCGCGGCCGCCGCCGGCCGCTCGGTCGAGCAGCTCAGCGGTGGCCGCTTGGCGGCGTTGGTGATCGGGACCTTCGCCGTCGGCGTGTACGGCGGCTACTTCGCTGCGGCCCAAGGCATCCTGCTGATCGGTGTCATGGGAGTGCTGCTGCCCGAGTCCATGCAGCGGATGAACGCCGCGAAGAACCTGCTGGTGCTGATCGTCAATGTCGTCGCCGCGGGCGCGTATATCGTGACGGCGTTCGACCGGATCAGTTGGGTGGCAGCGGGATTGATCGCGATCGGCTCTTTGATCGGCGGATTTCTGGGCGGGCACTACGGGCGCCGCCTGTCGCCGAACGCGCTGCGGGCGGTGATCGTCGTGGTCGGCCTGATCGGGCTCTACCGGCTGATCGCGGTCTGAGCGGGTCAGATCGCGTCGCGGTTGCGCCACCGTTCCCAGCGGCTCCGTGGTGTCCGGAACGCGGACATGACCGTACTCATCGGCGCGGCGTGCGAGTGCACCGAAGCGGGGGGCTCGGCGGGCGCCGCCGCCGGCTTTTCGCCGTCCCACCAGATGGGTTCCAGCAGCGCCGAGACCACCGGAATCGCACGTTCGACGCTCTTGCGGCCCCATTGGCAGGCCCGTTCGATGGTGGCGGCCGAGGGCGCCAGGTTCACCGGCGACAGCGTGGGGGAGAACCGGACCAGATGGTCGGCGTAGGGGGCATTGCGCACCATCTGCAGCTGGATCGCCTGGGCGATCGGCACCAGCCACAGATGCTTGGGGTCCCACTGCGGATGGAAGCAGTCGAAGGCGAGGTAGCAGGCGTTGCGGGTGCCCAGCCGGCCGTCGCGGACGCGTTTCCAGGCGAGCTCCAGCGGCACATTGCTGGCCGCGCCCCCGTCGACCAGGGCACCGACGTCGTTGTCGGCCAGCAGCGCGTCGAACAGCGGCTGCATCGCCGGGTCCTTGGTCTCATGGTGCAGCACCCCGGGGATCGCCGAGGAGAACGACGCCGCATCGACGACGTTGACGTCGCAGTCCGGATCGTCGCCACCGATGATGAGTGGGGTGACCACCCGCGGGTCGATGAACGCCGCGGTCTGCCACATTCGCGTCGCCACCTGCGCGCCGAAGCCGATCGACAGGTACGGAAAGGACCGCAGCTGCAGCGCGGCGAGCCGTTGATTGCGATACCGCGCCGGCAGGTGCGCAAACGGCTGCCGGCGTACCCCGGCCACCACCGCATCGAACGGAATGGCCAGATCCGACATCCGCATCGGCTCGCCGTCCTCGCGGCGGAACATGGCGTCGGCGAACTGGTCAAACTTCAGCGAGAACACCCCGGTCAGGCCGTGCCGGCGGCGGCGCCGCTCGGGCCCCAAGATGGCCCGATAGGACACCGTCTTGGCCCACGCGACGTATTCCTCGATGGGTACCGGCAGCGCCCGGCTGACCACCGAGCCCAGCACCGAGCCGAACGACGATCCGATCAGGTAGTCGGGGACCGGCCCGGCCTCCAACAGCGCATTCATGCCGCCGATGTAGACGAAGCCCGCGCCGCCGCCACCGCCGAGCACGGTGACCAACTTCTTGTGGCCCACCTCGGCGTCCAGCTCGGCTGAGGAGAAGTCATTGCCGTGGTGCTCGACCAGCTGGCGGCGCTGCTCGTCCTGGCCGGCGGCGAGGCCGCCCAGCGCGTCGCGGGCCGCGGTCAGCGCGATCACCGGGTCGCGTTCCTCGCGCAGCGGGCCGTAGAGCGTGTCGGCCACCTTGGTGCGCCAGGAGGCCAGCTCGGCGCCGACGGAGACGTCTCCGCGTCCGCGGGTGCCGCCCGGTCCCGCCGCGCCGGGCTCGAAGTCGTCGAGCCGGGCGAAATTGAGCAGGTAACGAAGCCGGCGCAGCTGTTCACTGCTCAAGGCGTCCGGATGGCGCAAGGCGTGCCGGACCAGCCGGTTCTCCATCTTCTGCAGCAACAGCATGGCATCGCCGATGTCCACGGCATCGACGACGTCGTCGGTGACGGCGTCCTCGGTGGTCCCGGGGATGTGCATCGGTTCCGGGCGGCGATCGACCATGCCGAGCAGGGCTTCGACAAAGGGGATCTGCATCAGTCGCGGTTCCTGGTGTTGTGGCGCTGCCGGAGGGGGAGGCAGGCTCGGGTGGCGAGCCTACGCGTTTCTCTTCGGGCGGCCGACGCGGTCCACGCGGGTTCGGCGCGCCCGGCGGCTTGCGGTAGGCTTTCGACCTGCTGCCGGGCTTGCTCGGCGGTGGCGGGCTGTGGCGCAGTTTGGTAGCGCACTTGACTGGGGGTCAAGTGGTCGCAGGTTCAAATCCTGTCAGCCCGACAGAGTTTTATCAGGCCAGAGCATGTTTTGTGGGTCGCTTCGGGTGCCGTGCCCTTGCCGTTAGGCGTTGCTGGCGCCCATCGCTGTCCTGACGCGTGAGTTTCACGTTTTGCTGACAACCTAGGCCCCTCCGAAAGCTTGCCCTGAATGGGGCGTCGTGACTTCTTGAGTAGCCTGACCAGGTGGACGAACCGCTGGTTATCTCGGCTGACTTGTACAAGTACTGGCACGTCGATTTCCAGAACGAGACCATCCGAATTGTTTGTCAGGATGGTCGAATCGTTGAAGAGGGACTGGAATCTAGGTTCAGGACCATGGGCTCCCAGATCGCCAGTTCCACCTTCGACTGGGAGAGATGGTGGGTTTTGTCGATGACCACCAAGGGGGACCTGATCATCACCGAAGGGTTCAATCCGACCTCTCAGCCACCATTCAATGGCCGACCCTCGATCTACCTTGATCAGAATCGCTGGCGAACCGTCTCTGACGTGCTGCATGATCCAACCCGAGTGAAGGACGGCGCTGAACGGCGCGCAGCCGAAGAACTCATCTACCTTGCCAGTGATGGCCGCATCGTTCTTCCGTTGTCCATGGGGCACATGTTGGAAACGGGGGGCCTCTTCGGCGAGCGACGCTACGAGGTGGGCCTGACCATGGCCAGGCTAGCGGGTGGGTGGCAAATTCGGCATCCACTTGACATCTGGAAGCACGAGGCTGAACTGACGATTAGGGGTCATCTCGGGCTGTTGGAGGGTGCGCCCACTGTGCATCCCGTTTCGACCGAGCCTGGCGCGCTCTTCGGAAGTGATACAACGCTAGGTATCAGCGACGAGATGCCTGACGCAGATAAGTTCCTGGCAATGTTGACGATGCCGTGTGTCGTTCTGGATTCACTGATTGATCCCGAGCATGCTCCGAAGCATCAGCTTTCAAAGTGGGTCGACCATCACCTGCGTATTACGGCCCGGATGCACGCGGAGACGGTTTCGAAGCACCAGCGTCGTCGGCTCGCTAGGCGACGTTATTGGAACGAGAACATCGGCTTCTATTTGGCTGCTTACCAACGATTGACGCGCGCTACAGACTTCCCGATGTTTAGCGACAGCGAATTGAACGAGTTACTTTCATCTTCGCCGATGGTCGGGTTGTTATCCGAACTGTTCGTACGCCGATTCATAGATCATCGAACCAAGTGGAGCAGTAACGATTTACTCGACATGCTCCACCTTTCGAGTGCGGCGGCGTATGCCGATTACGTGTGCGCGGAGTTGCACACTGGAACACAACTCCGCGAAGCCCAGCGAACGATCGGGAGGCAGGAGACAGTCTTCACAAACCTCGAGGAGTTGGTCGAGGCTATTCAGTGAAGATGTCGCCAGGCATCAAACACTGAGATCGGGCATAGGCCATCCCATCGCACCGGCCAGCAGCCGAACGTTGCTCGGCGGCCACCTGAGGGTGCGGCTCGTCCTACCCTGGCGTCGCCATTGGAAGGGAATATCGACATGCGGATCGCTGGTCTACGGCGCGACACGCCGGGCAAAAATGCACCGCGTTGTCGGGCTGCTTTCTAGCGTTGTATGTATGCCCGGTCAGCCCTTCTCCATCAGCACACGGTTCCAACGCGTTCTAGGGGCGATGGATAAAGAGCTTTCAACCGCCTTAGAACGAGCGCGTGACGAAGCCGATCATGCTGGCATCAAAGGCAGCAAGGTCGAGGTTGCCACGCGCAAGGTTCTCCGTGACCGCCTTCCGTCGAACCTGAACATCGGGCAAGGCATCGTCTACGACTCTTACGGCGACGAGACCGGGCAGACCGACATCATCATCGCCAATGGTGAGCAGCCTTTTACTTTCCCGTCGGAAGAGTCAGGCGAATACGCCATCGAGGGCGTGTCGGCGGTCGGCGAGGTCAAGTCGAATCTAACCTCAGGCGAACTGCAGGACTGCATCGACAAAGCAACGAGATACAAGCGGCTGCGTCAGATGATCGGCGCAAATGATCGGATCACCAACTTTTCCGAATACACCGTCGAAACTGCCGCGTTGCCACCATTTTTCGTAATCGCACATGAATCCCGAATGACGATGGACACCTTGCTGAACAAGCTGCTAGACGTGCCGTTGGTGCCGGTGCCTGACGGCAAGGGCCTTGCTAACGATTCACCCCAGCACCCGCTTGATGCTGTTTGCATCCTAGGCAAGGGGGTCGCATTGAATCAGAAATCTGGCCGAGGCGCGGCGTTCCAGTTGAGCGGCGGCGTGCCGGTGCCGGGATGGATCGGCATGGGGGCTGATGCACCGCTGGCCTTGATGTTGGGATGGCTGCACATAGCGATGCCCCGCATTACGCGGGCGCACTCGGTCGTGGGCCAATACTATTTCCCGCCACGCCGCCAACTGATGTACATGGCGAATAAGGGCCGCGTAGCTCAAGGGCTACAACCGTTTACGGAGACAGACCTGCCGCCCATGGAAGTCAATGTGTCCATGTTGCGCAGGCGGACGCCGCGTAAGAGTGCGGCCAAAAAGGGCACAGCTAGGCCGAAGGGCTGACACCGCACCAACCCGGTACGCTAATGCCAGGCTGCCGCACACTCTGTTTTAAATCCACACAGGCTGTGTGCATTACACACGCAATGTCTGAAATATGCACTGCCTCGGCACTTTTCACCTGCCAGCGCCAGGCGTAGCGTGCTGGCTCATGACAACACACGACATAGACCACGCAATCACCCTGATGGACGCGGCCATCGATCTAGACGGGTTGGTCGCTGCACGCACCGCATTGACCAGAAGCGTGCTGGGGACTGCCCTTGTCGTGCCCTATCTGTGACTCAGCATGACACAAACTGAGCCATCATGATCTCAGGCGATGATGCTGGTAGACGACATAGTACGCTGGTTAGAGGTTTGCTCGCCAAGGGCCGCTGTCAGGTTCAAATCCTGTCAGCCCGACAGAGTTTTAGCAGTTCAGCGGCGGTTTCGAAGGTACGGAGCCGCGTTTTCTGCGTTTTGAGGTGGTTGCAGCGACATCGACCGGGCGGCGGTGATCGGCTCTACTCTCAGACCCCACCGGCTGGTCCAGCATGCGACCGAGTGCGAATCTGACGCAACCGGCCAGGGTGAACCCACCCGGCTGTCAGTCGGCGGCGGTACGGTGCGGCGGTGAAGCGATTGACCCTCGCCGTGCTTGCGGCCTCGGCGTTCATCGTCGGCCCGACCGCGCACGCCGATCCGGCCGGCGACGCGATCTGCCGCCTACTCGCCGCCGGGAACACGCCCGCGGGGCTCGAAAACTCCGTGACCGTACGCCAGGTACTCGGCCCGGATGCCACCAGCGCCGATGCACGCGTCTACATTCGCTCCGTCGTCACCGGACAATGCCCGCAGTACCTGTGGCGGTTCTGACGTCGAAACGACCGCCGATGAAGTTACGGCCCGCACATTAAGGAACACGCTCGATGGATGACAGCGCTTTTCGCCGCCTGTTCGACCTGACCGGCCGCGTCGCGATCGTCACCGGTGGCACCCGGGGCATCGGGTTGGCCATCGCCGAGGGCTACGTGTTGGCGGGTGCGAGCGTCGTGGTCGCCAGCCGCGACGCCGATGCGTGCGAGCGGGCGGCTCATCGCCTGGCCGCGATGGGCGGCACCGCTATCGGGGTCGCCACCCACCTGGGCGATTTGGACAGTGTCGCCAACCTGGTGGAGACCACGGCCGCTCGCTTCAGTGGCATCGATATCGTCGTCAACAACGCCGCCAACCCGCTGGCTCAAGAACTCGGCGCAATGACCGCCGCAGCGTTCGACAAGTCGATGGCGGTCAACCTGCGCGGCCCGGTGTTTCTGGTGCAGCAGGCGTTGCCGTACCTGGAGCGCAGCACACACGCCGCGGTGCTCAACGTGGCGTCTGCGGGAGCCTTCATGTTCTCGCCGAACATCTCGATCTATTCGGCGGCCAAGGCCGCCCTGGTCTCATTCACCAGGTCGATGGCTGCCGCCTATGCCGACCGCGGAATCCGTGTCAACGCGCTGGCACCCGGGGCGGTCGATACCCGGATGGTGCGCAACAACCCGCCCGAGTTCATCGCGGGTATGGAGAACGCAGCGCTGATGCGACGCCTTGCCGGCGCCGACGAGATGGTGGGGCCGGCATTGCTGTTGACCTCGGATGCCGGCAGTTTCATCACCGGTCAGGTGCTGCTGGCTGACGGTGGCCTGGTCGCACACTGATCGGCCGCCCGCTCGTCGCATGCCGCAGGGGCCGCTCGCGTCGACCGGAACGCGGCACAGAACCGTTGGAACTTGGCAGCGGGGAAGTCAGCGGTTTCGGCGGTGATCGCCAACGAGCTCGTCGGAGCTTTCACGGTCATCTACGCGGAGGCTCGCGCCGGCGCCGCACTGTTGAGCGCGGTCGTGGAAGAAGCGCAGCATATTGGCGGCTCGGTGCTACTGATCCTCGAAGATGTGGACTTGTGGTGCCGGGACCGCCGCGGCGGCGACTCCGGTGGCCTATCTGAGCTGCTCATGGCCATGGACACCAACGCGGATGCCCGCATCCTGACTCTCGCATCGACCAATGATGCGCAGATGCTCGATGCTGCCGCGATCCGCACCGGCCGCTTCGACGCGATCGTCGAGGTGACCTATCCCGATCGTGCCGCTGCGGGCGGCATCCTCGCCGCGCTGCTCGCTGGCCTGCCCGGCGGGGGCGGTGTGGATACCGCCGCCGTGGCAGCGCGGTTGCCGGAAATGACAAGCGGCAGTGATTTGCGCGAGATCGTGCGGCGGGCAGTACTTTCCACTGCGGACGGCAACGAGATCTCCACTGCTGCGCTGCTGGCTGAAGTCGGCAGCGGTAGGTATCGGGCCGAGCCAGCCGTGGGGCACTACCTATAGCGCCTCGGTGAAAGCGGCTGCAGCATCGGCAGAGTGGTCGGTGCCGTACCCCTCGTCGAGCCCGCGAAGCCTCAGGCGAATAATCCCGGGTTCGCCGCGACAGCTCTGCGTAGCGTAGGTCGGTTGGCCCGGTAGGCATCTACGACGGGCTCGAGCTCCTGCGGACTCGCCCCATGCATGATGACCGAGTGCACGCCGAGCTGGAGCTGCCGGGCAATGGCGCTCGCGCAGTCCCGAGCCGATCCTGATGCCACCGAGGTCAACCATTCGGCGGGAATGAGGTCGGCGAGCCGCTGCAACGTCTCAAACGAGGCACTGGCATCGATGGGCCCGGCGGTGGCCGCGTCGGTAAACAGTTCGGACTGGCGGATCTGTTCCCACGCGACGCGATCCCAGCCGTTGGCGGAGACCAGCACGTCGGGATAGGCCTGCAAGTAGGTCGCGAGTCGGCCGACTCCGCGGCGCAGTTGATCGTCCGGCGACAACGAATCGCAGACCGTCGCCAGGCAAGCCCAGATTCGGATGCTGTCCGGATCGCGGCCCGCGCGTTCGGCTCCGCGCCGCACGGCTGCGACCGATGCCGTTGTCGCCTCGTCGGAGAAGAAGGTGTGGAGTACGACGAAATCGGCGATCTCACCGGCGAGTTCCATCGTTTTGGGCCCGACGCCCACCAGGCCGATCGGTGGGCCGTCCGCCAAGCCGTTCGCGTGGCGCAGCATCGGCCACTTCCCGGCCGGGCCGTCGTGGTTGAGGATCATCTCGCCCGCCCAGAGCCGGCGCAGGATCCCGAAGAAGTCACGCAGCCGCGCCGCGGTCACCACCGGCAGCCCGATCGCCGGCCAATACCCGGCCATGCCGCGGCCGAACGCCATGGCGAAGCGGCCCTCGGTCAGCGCGTGCATGGTCGATCCCACGGTCGCGGTCACGGTGGGGTGCCGGGTGTGGTGATTGGTCGACGGGGCGATACCCAAACTGGAGCTGCAGCCCGCTACGGCGCCACTGAGAACCGCCGGGTCTTTAACGGTGAAGCGTTCACCGATGTGACAGGAGCCCAGGCCGAGCGCCTCCGCCGCCCGGGCTTCGGGCAGGACCACGCGAGCGTCGGCGGGGTGCCTGGTCACCGCGTAGTAGCCCAGTTCGTTCAATTGAACGTCGGCGTTCCCCGCGCTCGAATGGTGGGCGACCTGCGGTGCAGCGCGATTCATCACGTGCCTTCCAATGCAATTACACTACGGTAAGTAGCGTTATATAAGCAGACTAGGCGACGCTCGACAAGGCTGATGTCATGGCTGGACGGCGCGGCCGCAACCGCCGGGCGGTGCCGGCGGCGGGAGCGGTGACCCGTTGTCGATGACGCCTTCGGCGCCGTTGGCTCCGTTGCCGTTGGTGCCGAGCAGTCCGTGGTGGATGCCGTAGGGCGGGAGGCCCGTGCACCGCGCGCCCCGCCGTTGACGCCCCACCCCGACTGCTCCTAAGCTGACCCCATATTGACAACGCATGTTGTCCGAAACGCACAACGGTGACTGGGAGTGGGCGCGCGTGACTCAAGAGATGTCGGATAGCTGCCCGGCGGCCAGCGACGCGGAGATGGCTTCGGGCTGTCCGGTGAGCTCCGGGGGCTACGACGCGCCACCGGTTCCGCTTGGCCCCGACTCGCTGACCTGGAAATACTTCGGTCAATGGACGGGCCTGTTTCAGGGCACTTGGGCGGGCTCGATGCAGAACATGCACCCGCAGCTGGGCGCCGCGGTCAAAGATCACTCGATCTTCTTCATGGAGCGCATCCCGCGGCTGATGCGGTCGATCTACCCGATCGGTGGGGTGGTGTTCGACGGCTACCGCGCGCCGCAGACCGGCGCGGAAGTCCGCGATTACCACATCGGGCTCAACGGCGTCGACGAACAGGGGCGCCGCTACAGCGCGCTGAACCCCGACGTCTTCTACTGGGCGCACGCCACGTTCTTCAAGTCCACCCTGTTGGCCGCCGAGAAATTCGCCGGCGGACTGAGCGAGGCCGACAAGCGTCAACTCTTCGACGAGCACATCACGTGGTACCGCATGTACGGCATGAGCATGCGCCCCGTGCCCAAGACCTGGGAAGACTTCCAGGCGTACTGGGATCACATGTGCCGCAACGTCTTGGAGAACACCTGGGCGGCCCGTGAGGTCATGGACCTGTCGACCATGCCCAAACACCCTTCACTGGAATGGATTCCAGACTGGCTCTGGGCGCTCAATCTAAAGGTCATGCAGCGCTTCCTGACGTTCATGACGGTGGCCCTGTATGACCCGCCGGTGCGTGAACTCATGGGCTACACCTGGTCTGCGCGCCAGGAGCGGTGGCACGGGTATCTGTGCAAGGTGATCACGTTTGTCTCCAAGTACGGCCCCAAGCGGGCGTTGATGCATCCCCGCAAGCGTTCGGCGCTGGATCGCGCCTCGGGACGGCTTCCGGTCGATGCGCCTCTGGTGCAGACCCCGGCGCGCAACCTGCCGCCGGTCGAGTACCGCAACAGCCCGCACTTCTACTGCCCGACCGTGGACTGAACCGGCGGCCGACGCCCGCCGACGCGGCTTCAGCTGTTCAGCGACCACACCGAGTAGTTCAGTGCGGTAGCGAACAGGATCCACGCGAAGTACGGCAGCAACATGACCGCTGCGGTGCGGTGAACCTTCCAGAACAACGCAAGGGTGGCTGCCACGGCGACGTCCAGCAGCACGATGTCGACGAGGGCAAGGCCACGCCAGCCGAGCCCGAAGAACAGCGGTGACCACAGCAGGTTCAGGGCCAGCTGGAGGCCGTAGGCGATGATCGCGGGGTTCGTCCACCGCGGGCCCTCCCGCCAGACCAGCCACGCCGCCACGGCCATGAGCAGGTAGAGGCCACTCCATACCGGCCCGAAGAGATAGCTCGGAGGTGCCCAGCCGGGCTGGGCGAGCTTTCCGTACTCGGCTGCGGCGTCGGCGGAGGCGATTCCTCCCAGGGCCGCGACGATGATGACCACGACAAGGGAGACGAGGAACGCGGCCAGGTGCTGCGTACCCGGCAGATGCGTTTTCGGCGAGATCGTCCCCATGGAGCCACACTAAACCGGATCTCCATGGTGCGACCCGAATGCGCCCGAGCTGTCGGTCCTGCACCATAGGCTGCCCGCGTGACCACTCCCACCGTTGACGACCGACGCGAGCACATGGCCGTGCTGGCCGCCACCATCAAGGCATGCCGGCTCTGCCCGGGGTTGAACGTCGCCGGCGAGACGGAATCCGCCCCGGGCTACGGGGCGGTGGACTCGCCGGTGGCACTGGTCGGCCAGAGCCTGTGCGGCAAGCTGTGCATGGAATCGCAGATCCCGTTCACCGGCGGCTCCGGGGCCCTGCTCGACGAGAGCTTCAAGCAGGCCGGGATCGCCAAGCGGGATGTGTTCATCACCAACGTCGTCCACTGCCACCCACCGCAGAACCGCGAATCACTGAACAGTTGGGTCAGCAATTGCAGCCCCTATCTGAGCCTGGAGCTGAAGATCGTGCAGCCGCGGGTGGTCATCGGGCTGGGTCAAGACGCCAAGGTGGCGCTGGAGCGGTTGTACGGCCGGCAGGCGCAGAAACTGCAGCGCCCGTGTCAGCCGCTCGGCCTCGGGCCAGCCGATCGCCCAGGCCCGGCGTTGTTGTTCACCGAGCACCCGTCCTGGATCAAACGCCAGCATGATGAGCAGCTGACCGACCAGTACGTGACCAGCCTCGCCGATGCCTACACCGCGGCGTTTCGCGGTGGGGTGACCTAGTCCTCAGTCCAAGTCCGCGAGGGCTTTGCGCGCTGCTTCGAGCTCGGCTTCGAGAACGGCGACCCGGGCGGCCTGTTGCGCGCGGGCCTCGTTCATCAACGCCTCGATCGGCGTGAACAGCTCCTCGTGCAGTTCCTTGGCGGCACGCGACACGGCGGCGGCCGCGACCGCGACGTTGCGAACCAGATAGGAGCTGCCCTGCTTGATCTCGGCGCGCCATTCGCCGTCGGCGCTGCCGGTCACGGTCAGAGTCAACTCGAACGTCTTGGCCTTCTTGCCGGCCGTCTTCTTCTTGGCCGGAGCTGTCGTCTCCTGGATGACAGGTTCAGCGTCGGGCGCCGGCGGGCTTTGCGGCGGGGCGTCATCGGCGACCTGGGCCTCGGGGAGACCGGCGGGGGCGGCGGTAGGGACTTCCATGGTGGAAAGGCCAGCAGTCATGTTGCGGCGAACTCCTTTCATCGGCGCCCGCGACGAGCGGGGCGGGCCTGGGCACCTATTAGAACACACGTTCGACGTGATGGCGCTCAGCGCCACGCGCGTGGACGGAGGCGGTGGGGAGGCCCGCGACAACCCCGGCCAGATGCCAGCCCGCCGCGGCAGCTGTCGCTCAGAGCCGGGCACAACACCCCATGGTCGAACTTCGTGACAGCCCGCCGCCGACGACCGACTCAGTCTGGCGGCGCCGGGGTCATCGACGTGACGAAGTAGGTCTCGTGACCGGTCGGGTAGCCGCCGCCGTTGGTGGCGATGTGCACGTGGTCGTAGTGGTTGGCGGTCTCGTTGCCGTAATCGGACGTCCAGGTGCCGCCGCCGACGCCGGGGTAGATCTTCTGCCGCCAGATCACATGGTTGACACCCCAGCGCTTGGCGTTGGCCAGGGCGTAGCCGGCGATCTGATCGCCGAGCAGGATGCCGGCCTCGCTGTGGTAATCGGGGATCATCACGTCGATGGCCAGCCCGTCGGGATGCCAGTGCAGGGGATCCTGGCGGTATCCGTAGATGGTCTTGATCTCCTGAAACAGCACCCCGATGGTGCGGGCCGCCCAAATGGTCTTGACCTGCAGTCCGTTCTCCGGCGCCACCCCGGGCGGCAGCGGGAAGGCGAACTGTTGGCCTTCGGTCGGCATCGGCACGTTGGCGGCCAGCGCGGCCGCCTCGGCGGGGTCGGCGATGCGTATCCCGCCGGCCGCGGGCGGCGGTGCGGGCGGCGCCGCCGCGTCGGACGTCTGGCTGGGGGCCGGCGCCGGGACGTGGGTGCTCTGCGCCTGGATGAGGGCGGCGGAGACCGCCAGCGACGCCACGATGGCGAGGCCGCGACCGCAGCGCCTGGCGAGCTTCCCTCGGTCCACCAGGAGAACTGTAGTGAATTGACCTCGGATATCGCAGGACGGTGACCAGGTCAGCTAGCGCGTCGCATACTCCGGGGTCCAGCGTGAGCGCTGGATCGCGGCCGCCAGCTGCTCCTCGGAGGCCTCCGGCGCGACCCCGTCGCGCACCGCCTGAACCGCCACCGCGGTCGCGATGCGAGTGGTGATCTCCGGCAGCTCCTGAAACGCCGGCAACAGCGGCTGGTCGGCATCGGACAGCGCCGGGGAGGCATCGCCGAGGGTGGTGGCCGCGGCCCGCATCATGGCGTCGGTGACGCGGGTCGCGCGGGCGGCGGTCACCGCCAACCCGATGGCCGGGAAGATGTAGACGTTGTTGCACTGCGCGATGTGGCGGGTCCGCCCGCCGCGGTGCAGTGGGGCGAACGGTGAACCGGTGGCGATCAGCGCCCGCCTTTCGGTCCATGCGTCGAGTTCGGCGGGGTGCGCTTCGGCCCGGCTGGTGGGGTTGGACAACGGGAAGATGATCGGACGATCGGTCTTGGCCGCCAGGTGGCGAACGATGTCCTCGGTGAAGGCGCCCGCCGCCGTCGACAGGCCCAGCAGGATGCCGACATCGACGTGGCGCACCACATCGGCCAGTCCCCGGCCCCTTACCCGGGATGCGGGTTGAGCGAAGCGGCGCTGGCTGTCCGACAGGTCGGTCCGGTCGTCGGTCAACAGCCCGTCTGCATCGATCGCCCAAAGCCGTTCGGCTGCTTCGGTTTCGGTGAGTCCTTCGGCCACCATCTGTTGGCGGATCATCTCCAGCACGCCGATGCCGGCTGAACCGGCGCCGAACATCACCACCTGCTGCTGCGCCAGCGGGCGCCCCGCGACCCGGACGGCGCCGTGCAACGCGCCGAGGGTGACAGCCGCGGTGCCCTGGATGTCGTCGTTGAACGTCAGCAACCGGCCGCGGTACCGCTCCAACAACGGCAGCGCATGGGCGGTGGCGAAATCCTCCCACTGCAGCAGTACGTCAGGCAGTTCCTCTTGCACCACGGTGACGAACTCGTCAACGAACGCGTAATACTCCTCGTCACTGATCCGCCGATGGCGCCACCCCAGGTACTGCGGATCGGCGAGCAACTCGACGTTGTCGGTTCCAACGTCGAGGACGATCGGCAAGGTGCGGGCCGGGGCGATCCCGCCGATCAGGGTATACAGCGAGAGCTTCCCGATCGGAATGCCCATGCCGCCGATACCCTGGTCGCCCAAGCCCAGAATGCGCTGCCCGTCGGTGACAACGATGACGTCCACCTGCTGCTCACGCCGATTACGCAGTACCTCCCGCAAGCGTTGCCGGTCCGGATACGACACAAACAGCCCGCGCGGCCGCCGGTAGATCTCGCTGAACTGTCGGCAGGCCTCACCGACCGTCGGCGTGTAAACGATCGGCAACATCTCCTCGATGTGTTCACTCAACAGCCGGTAGAACAACGTCTCGTTGCGGTCCTGCAACGCCCGCAGATAGATGTGCTTGTCCAGGTCATCGCGGCGGGTGGAGAACTCGGTGTAGGTGTGAGCGGCTTGCTCGGCAATGGTTTTCACCGCGACGGGCAGCAGGCCCAGCAAGCCGTATTCGCAGCGCTCGTCATGGCTGAACGCGGTGCCCTTGGTGGTCAAGGAATCGAACAGCAGATCCTGCCCCCTGCGTTGCTGATGTGTCACCGCCTCACCTCTCTCATCTCAACCGTCGGCCGTCGACGTAGACGTGGTCGATATTGCGATCATCGCCGCAGTAGATGAGCTTTTCGACGCGCTGCGGCAGCGTCATCGGCTGGTGCCGCGTCCACATCGAATCGTCGACGACGAGCGCGTCGAACGCATATCCCGGTTCGAAACTGCCGGTCTTGCCGAAGAAGCTGCCGCCGCCTTTGGTCGCACAATAGAACGCCTCGGCGGGCGGTACCGGCCGGGAAGCCCGGCCGGTCAGGTAACTCATTGCGCCGGATTGGATTGCGCCGACCATGTTGGCGAACATGTTGAGCGCGTGCCCTGCCGCCAGGTCACTTCCGAGACCGACGCGGATGCCCATGTCGTGGTACTCCGCGAGCGGCATCACACCGCTGAGCAGGTTCAGATTCGAGTGCGGACAGTGCGCGACCAGCATGCCGGTGTCACGGATCGCCCTCTTCTCGCGATCGTTGAGATGAATTGCATGGGCCACAACGGCATTGGCGGTGCCGAGCAAACCGGCACGCTGGTAGGTATCAAGGAAGTCGACGCAGTCCGGGTGCTGCTGCAAGGTCGACTCGACCTCGGCGCGGTTCTCGGCCAGATGGGTATGACACGGGATATCGAATTCGGCGGCCTGCTGTGCCAGCCCCTTCATCAGCTTGCGGGTGCAGACCATGGCCGTACTGGGCCCGACTGCCGGCGTCACCAACGGCGACCTGGCCAGCGTCTGCGTCAGAAAATGCCGGACGTCGGCGATCTCTCGGGCGGTGTCCTGGCATGCATCGGCAGGTGCGTTCTGGTCCCGGGATACTTTCGCCACACAGGATCTCAGTCCGGCGGCAATCAGCTTGTCGACCAGAACCGCGGTGCTCTCGGCATGGATCGTTCCCATGACGATCGAACCGGTGATCCCGTTGCGCAGCAGGTCCTCGGCGAACCGGGTGTAGACCGCGTCGGCATAGGCTGCGTCGGCCAGGGCGGCCTCCTGCGGCAGGGCCAGCGTGTGCAGCCAGTCGATCAGCTCGGTGTTGCACTGCAATCCGGTGATCGGCAGTTGCGAAGCATGCAGGTGGGCATCGGTGAAACCGGGCAGCACCAGCCGATCCCCGTGGTCGATGACCGGTACGGTGCAATAGCGGTCCGGCAGATCTGCGAGGCACTCGGTGATGACTCCGGCGCCGTCGACGACGACATAGCCGCGGGCGAGCGCAACGAAGTCCTGCGGCGTTGGGGTGAACACGATGTTGCCGCGGTAGATGTGTACGCCGGCGTGGCGCATCGGGCAATCGTAATGGCCGGCGGGCAGGGGAGGCGGCACGGCTCAGCGCCGTGCCCGGTCGACGCGCCTGATCATCCGAGCCGTCGCACGCTCTGCCGCGTGCTGGCGCGCGGCCGTCATCCCCAGCGACTTCGCCCGGTTCAGCGCCGAGCGGATGGTGAAGCCCTGCTCGTAGGCTTCCACCACCCGAGGATCCACGTAGGAACTGCGGGCCACCGCCGGTGTGTTTCCCAATTCCTCCGCGACACAACGCATTACTGCGGCGATTTCACGGCGCCGGACAGTTTTCGAGGTCGGCTCGCGGGCGGCGGCGAAGCTCTCGGCGGCCAGCACGGTGCCATGCCAGGTCCGCAGGTCCTTGACGCTGAACTGTTCATCGGTCAGCTGGCGGAACCGCTCGTTGAGATCGTCGGCCCGCACCTCGCACCAGCCCTCGGGAGTGCGGTACACCAGTAGCCGGGGGATGTCGGTCGGCGCCCGCAACAGGGAGCGCACCGCCCGGACGACCAGCGGGTCGTCCACCGAAACCGTCCGTCGCACTCCGCTTTTCGCCGGATAGTCGAAGTCCACGCAGCCGCTGCGGATCCGGACGTGGTCACGCAACAGGGTCGCCAGGCCAAAGCTGCCGTTCTCCTGGGCGTATTCCTCGCCGCCGGCCCGGAAATAACCCCGGTCGATCAGCTGCTGGGCAACGGCCAGTACCCGGTCGCGCTTCAGCCCGCGGCCGCGCAGGTCGGTCACGACATCGGTGCGCCACTGCGGCAGCATTGCGGCCAGGGTCAGCACCCGGTCGTATTTCTCCTCGGACCGCTCGACCTGCCATTGCGGGTGGTACAGATACTGGCGACGCCCGGCGGCGTCGGTGCCCACGGCCTGGATGTGCCCGTTGGGGTAGGGGCAGATCCACACGTTGCGCCAGGCCGGGGGAATGGCCAGCTCCTTGATCCGGGCGAGCACCTGCGGGTCGTCGATCGCCCGGCGCCCATCGGTGTAGGAGAAGCCGCGGCCCCGACCGACCCGGCGAAACCCGCCGACCCCGATCGTGCTTCTGCGCAGCCTCATGGCACGGAATTACCCGCAGCGCACCCGGCCGACACACCGTGCAGCAGGAACCCTAGGCGCCGGGGCACAGCTCGTGCTGTGCGGCCTCCGCGATGAGTAGGAACTGCGGCCACGCCGGATAATGCGGCTGTTGCACTTCCACGCCCCGGCCGACGCGCAGGTTCTCGCAGATCATGTGCCCGAGCGCGCGCACGCTGGGCTCCGGAATCGGTTCGTCTCCGGCGTAACGGGCGGTGTAGCCGTGGCTGGCGAGGTATCGCATAAAGCCGGCGTCGTCGGCGTGAGCCGGCGCAGGGACTACCAGGGCCCCGGCCCCGGCCGCCGCCGCGAGGCCAGCGGCCGCCAGCGGTGCGGTGAACCCGGCGAGCCAACTCATAGCGGCGATGCTACGTCGCGTCTGTCCGGCGCAGGTTGGCCGGTCGGTGTTCGGCGGCGGCAAGTTCCTTCGGGGCAGGCCGGACAGCTGCTAGCGTCACCGGCGAGAACAGAAAGGCGCTGGACGTGAAATCAACCGCCCTGGCGACAACCCTGGCCGCGAGTGTGCTGGCCGGGCTGATCGGTGCCGCGTCATCGGCTCACGCCGACCCGCTCAATCCCCGGGATCCCGATTACTGCGGCAACAGCCCGGACATTCTGGTGTGCGCCGGCCAGCAGTCGACCTATCCGAATGCGAAGGAGATGGCCTACCTCAACGCCATCCGGCCGCAATTCCCGCCCGGCAGCGAAGCGCCACGGCTGGCCGCCGGACGGACGGCCTGCCTGGAGTTTTCGAAGCATCCGACCAGCCTGATCGTCGAGCAGGTCTCGGTCTACCTCCAGATCCCCAAGCCGACCGCCGGTCAGGTGGTCGACGCGGCCCACGCCAACATCTGTCCGTCGGTGCAGCAGCAGGGCTGAACCGGCTCACCGGCCGTCGGAGCGCAATCCGTCGCGGATCGCGGCCTGCGCCGCGACGTCGCACTCGTTGTACCGCAGGCACCACTGCCGGGCGAGGTCGGCGTCCGGCCCGTGTCCGCGTGCGACGTCAATCGCCAGCTGGGATGCCAGGCCGCCGGCATCATCGACCTCCCACTGGAAACCGAAGTATCCGGCAACACATTTGATCGATGACGAGGTGCGGGCGAAATACTCCGCGTCGAACCACTGGCGCAGGTCGCAGGTCAGTCCGTCGAGCGCGTCTGCGACGGCGGTGAATCTGCGGGTGCTCGACGTCTCGGGATGATGCCAGTGGAAGACCCGCAGAGTTTTGCCCTCCCGTTCGGCCCGGCCGCGCAAACGGCGTATGCGGGAGGCGAATTCGTCTGCCAGCGCGGCTTCGCCGTCGTCATCGAGCGGATCGAATGAGACCACCGGGTCGTAGTAGGCGGTGGTGTCGTCCTGGCCATCGCGAATGCGCAGCCCCCACTGGTAGATCCGGTTGTCGCTATCCCACTCGATGTCGAAGTCGACTTCGATGTCAGCGGAGGGAACGGCCGGAGGATTCGGTCCGCGTCGCTCGTAATCGGCCTGGGCGCAGCTCATTCGGGCGCGACGGACGACGTTCGCCAGCCGGTCTGCGGGCTTCTGGGTGCCCACGGACTGGATGCGAAACGCCTCGACGTGAGCGTCCGGATCGACCTCGGCCAACTGCGCGACGCTCAACGTCATGCCGTCGCCGCAGTTCCGGTACAGGTACTGCCACTCCCGGACGTTGAGATGGCCGGTCTCGATGGCAAAGGACGCGTCATCGTCGCCGGCCACCGTCGCGCAGTGGTCGAACCACAGGCAGGAGTCGCATTCGCCGATCCGGTAGGGCCGCACCAGTTCCCGTCCGGACGCCGCGGCGTGCGCGACTTCGAGGCGAAAGGCGAACTCATGGTCGTAGCGCTGCAGGGCCGAGCGCTTCTTGCGGTGTCGGGGATCGCTGGTGGAATAGGTGGTGATGACCTCGGCTTGCAGGTCATACCAGGTGATGCCGTGCTGCTCGCCGACGAGCCCGGCGAGGTCGGAGCTGCCGATGATGCCGCCGAGATGCACCCCGGGGTGATATCCCAACTCCTGCAGCATCCGGGTGTAATGCGCCAGCTGCATGACATCGTCACGCCAGCGCGCCCCATGATCGCTGTAGCCGGGACAGGTCAGCAGGTCACCGGGCGCAGAGAGCCTCGACACCGCGACCTCGGAGCGTTTTGCGGTGCTCAAGGTGCGGTGGTTTTTGATGTCGACGGACAGATAGCCGTTGTGGTACCGGATCAGCACATCGGGCAACCCGGCGCGGCCATTGACCTCCGGTAGGACCGCGCCGACGATCACCTGCACCCCGGCATCCATCGCCGCGAGGGTGCGCCGCCGCTGCTCGGTGCGGCCGCTGCCGGCGTCGAGCACCACCAGCTGCTCCGAATCGCCGTAGTGGTCTCGGAACTGGTCGAGGATCGCCGCCTCGAAGGCGACGCCGGCCTCGCGCAACGCCGCCAGCTCAGGCGAGGGCACGGCCGGCTCCGCGATACCGGGGGTGAACAGGTTATGGGTGACGCGGGCGCACTGCTTGGCGTGATATCCGCCGAGCGTGACCGGTAGTTTCACCCCCGCAGTATCGTCCATCCGATGAGTGCCGACGACCGCGCCCACTGGGACGAGAAATACGCCGAACGGGGCGGGCCGGCGCCGGAGGCGATCGGCCCGGCGGCGGTGTTCGCGGCCCACCGCGACGCCTTTCCGACCGCGGGACATGCCCTCGATATCGCCTGCGGACAGGGGACTGGCGCGGTCTGGTTGGCCCGGCGCGGGCTGCAGGTCCGCGGACTGGACGTATCCCCGGTTGCGATCGAGCAGGCGCGTTCGCTCGCGGCGCGCAGCGGTGTCGGCGACCGGTGCCACTTCGAGGTCGCCGATCTCGATCACGGGTTGCCCGGCGGGCCGCCCGCCGACGTTATCTACTGCGCCCGGTTCCGCGACCGACGGCTGGATGTGGCGATGATCGGGCGGCTGGCCCCGAACGGCCTGCTGGCCATCGCCGCGCTGAGCCAGGTCGGCGGTAGCGCCGGGCGGTTTCGGGCCCAGCCCGGTGAGTTGCGCGCGGCGTTCGCCGGCCTGGAGATTATCGCCGACGGCGAAGGCCAGGGGCTGGCATGGCTGCTGGCGCGACGCCGCGTCGACCCGGCCGCGCCGATGGCCCGAGGTTAAGCCGGGGGCGGTGCGTCGCGGTCGATCGGCTCCGGTCCTGGCTCGGCCGGCGGCTGGTCGGGCGCCGGGCCGTCCATCGGCGGCGCCTCACCGGGCGGGAAGTCCATCGGGGCCTCGAACGGCGGCGCCGGGGGCGGGGCCTCGAACGGCGGCGGGGCCATCTCGAAGCCCATCGGCTCGGCGGGCGGTTCGGGTGCCGGCGGCTCCTCCATAGCGGCGAACTGCAGCGGGGCCTCCATCGGCGGAGCATCGAGCGCGTCGGCCGGCATCGGCAGGTACATGTGGTGGGTGAACTGGGGCTGGTAAGCGCCGCCGCCGCCGATCCTCACCCCACCGGGCTCGCCACTGGACACCGGAGTGCCGTCCGGCAGCGTGACGGCGGTGTGGTGGCTGTTCCAGCCCACCACCAGGGCGCCCGGGGCGGTGCCGTACTGGAAGCCGCGGGCCAGCAGCGCCGACTCCTCGTTGGCGGTGTGGAACCGGTCGCCGAAGGCCGGCCGGCCAGTGGCCACATTGGACACCCACGAGGCCAGGCCCGAGCAGTCCGTACCGGCGGGGCTGTCCCCGCCGGGGATGTACGGCGTTCCGGATACCTGCTGGATGAGCGCCATCAGCGCGTCGAGACCAAACATGACCAGGCACACTAACAATGGCTTTCTGCGGCAACCAAAATCTGTGGCAGGCATCACGTTTGAAGTTCAAGTTGTTAAGCATTACGTCGCAACGGAAAACACCAGGTAGGAGGACGAAAATGTCCTGCGTTGAGCACCTTTCGGCCGTGGATATAGGTTGAAGTGCAGGTAGAAGCTGTCTACGCCCCGTTTGAGAGTGCTTGAAACGGCTTCTATTTCGAATTGATACGAAATCTCCTGGCAAACGGAATAATTGGGTGTACGGCACCGGCGTACCGTCGAGAACTCCAGTTGCACATGGGGTGTCATTTCGGTGCGCGGCCGTGTCGACGGTTCTCGTTGCAGTGCCGCAATTTTCGATCCACTGCGCACCGCGAGTCGCGCTGATACACCAGGGTCCGCGGCGGCCGTGCCACGTCGCCGGGTGCGCTCGGCTAAGCGGCTGGGAGCGGCCGGTGCGACCGGTTGGGCCAGGCCGCTCTTGGCCGGCTCGTTGCCGAGAGCCGAACGCCTCGGCTCCGCCGCGGGGCCCGAGTGAGAAAATAGCGGCGACGCGCACGCTGATCAGCGGCCGTTACAGATCGGGTCGTGAGACGGTATCAAGCTATGCAGAACCTCAACTACCTGACTTACGAAGAGTTCGGGCGGAAGTTCTTCGAGGTCGCGGTTACCGAAGAGCGCGTGGCAGCTGCGTTCGCCGCGATCGCCGGCGACGAGTTCGAGATGCCGCCGATGCGTCAGGGGCCCGGGGGCATCGCCCGGGTCAGCGCCAGGGTGCGGATCCAGCAGCCCCGGGTGGCCCGCGGACTGGGCGACCTGCTCACGTTTGCCATCCACATACCGCTGGTCATCGACCTGCTCATCGACCTGCGGTTGGACAAACAGCGGTTCACCGTCGCCGGTGATATCGCGCTGCGGGCCACCGCGCGGGCCGCTGCGCCGTTGCTGCTGATCATCGACGTGCCCAAGCCGCGGCCCTCCGACATCACCGTGGAGGTCTCGTCGACGTCCATTCGTGGCGAGCTGCTGCGGATCTTCGCCGGCGTGGATGGGGAGATCCGACGGTTCATAGCAAGTTACGTCGCCGATGAGATTGAGAGCCCGCAGTCTCAGCAGGCCCAGATCATCGACGTGGCCGACCGCTTGGACGCGGCCTGGACCGGACCCTGATCCGGCGACGCACCTGATCGTCGGCACACCCAAAACCCGACACCGCACACCCGATGAACACCGCCGGGTGGCTATCGCGGTTACGGGTAGGGGATCGCGGGGATGGCCGGAATCGCGGGGATGGCCGGAATGGCCGGAATCGCCGGGATCGCCGGAATGGCGGGGACAGCCGGGGCCGACGGAACCCGGGGTGCCGCCGGCGCCGGCGCCAACGTCGCCTGGCCTTGCTGAGCGGGGCGCTCGACGGCCGGTGCGGCACTGGTGAGCGGGGCATCCGGCACGGCGGTCAGATCCGGGACAGTGGCGGCTTCACCGGGGGCAATCGGCGCCAGCGGGACGGCCGGGGCAACGGTGGCCTCGCCGACCACACCTTCGTCGGCATCGTCCTCGCAGTCACCGCAGGCCGTCGCGACCGCGCCGACGGCGAGTCCGGTCACCACCATTGACAGGACCGACTTTCCGATACCGCGACTGCGCATGGATTCCCCCGTTGCTCGGTTGGTTGGATCTACCCTACGACGGCCCGGTCGGCCGGCGCCTACGGCGTCTGTCGGTGCCCGAAGCACACTGCCGCGCAGCCCGGAAACGTTAAGTGGCTCAACGGCTTCGAATTCGTTGTACAGCCCCGGCGGTGCTGGGTAGCTGAGCGGTTCGTCGCCGAAACGCAGTGCGGGCCGGCCTTATCGGGCCGGCCCCCACTGCGTCCAACGAGCCTCAGATGGTCTGGTGGCGGCCGAAGAACTTGTGGTCTTCGCTGTAGCCGCCATGGCCGCTGCCGATCTCCTTGTAGCTCTCCACGAACTCGATGCCCTTGATCCACTTGACCAGCTTGTAGCCGTGCTGCAGCTCATTACGCAGCCGCAGCGGCCGGCCGTGCATGTAGGGCAGCGGTTGGTCGTTCATGTTGTAGGCGAGCATCGACATGTGGTGCCACATCTGGTCGACGGGGTGGGCGTTGTAGTAGATGCCGCCGGTGGCGCCCAGGCCCATCGAGTAGAAGACGGCCCACTTCGCCTGTGGCAGCGGTTTGACGATGTCCATGATCGTCGACATCTGCACGCCACCCCACTTGGCCACCCCGGACCAGGCCTGCACACACATGTGCTGGGTGATCTGGTCGTGGTAGGGCAGCGCCTTGAGGTCTTCCAGGGAGAACTCCATCGGGTTCTCGACCAGCCCGTAGACCTTCAGCCGCCAGTCCTTGAAGTCGCCAGCCTCCAACTCCTTGTACTCGACGGTCTCCGGCAGCCGGCCGTTGCGCCAGTGGAACGGCGAGATGTCCGCCTCGGTGAAGGTGCCCGGCTCGGGGTTGAGCTTCTCCAGCGCCCGCTGGAACGGCCCGATCAGGGCGTAGCCGACCTTCTGGACCACTCGCGGGTACTTGAGCGTCAGCGGGGTGGCAACGAGCCAGCCGACGAGGCAGATCACCGCCGCCACGCAGAACACATAGAACCCGACGGGGCTGTGGCATTCGGGTCCGGCGCCTTCCGCGCAACCCCGGGCGGCGAACATATGGTTGAGGTTGTCGAAGGCATCCGTGGCGAACACCATCGTGACGTGCACCAGGATGAACAGCAGGAAGTAGCACAGCACCAGGAAGTGCAGGGACCGGGCGACCTGGAGGTTCAGCCGCATGTGCTTGCTGATCAGCCCGAGCCGCTGCGACAGCGCCGGCGACATGCCCAGCGCGGTGATGAGCGCTGCCGGGGCGGCGATGAACACCGTGACGAAGTACGAGATCAGCTGCAGCGCGTTGTAATTGACCCAGGTGTGGTCGTCCGGCCAGTCCAGCGATGCGTACTGGATCATCACTGAGGCCGCGTGCGGGATGACGTCCCAGCTGGTCGGCACGATGCGCCGCCACTGCCCGGTGGTGAACAGCAGGACGTAGAAGATGGCGCCGTTGAGCAGCCAGAGAACCCCGGTGCCCATGTGCCACCAACGGGCCAGGCCGATCGAGTGCCGGAAGCCGGGCAGGCCGAACTGCGCCGGCAGTGCAACGGTGTCGGCGTTGGCGGTCCAGTACGGGTCGTCGGGAACCGGCGGCCCGACCCGCAGCCATTCATCTTTGCCAGGGGTGGAGTTGCGGCTGAAGTACAGCCGAGGGTGGTCACAGAGGATCTGAATGCCGGCCCGGATGATGAAGATCATCATGAACAGGTTGAAGAAGTGCGTCCAGCCGGCCCAGGCGGGAAGACCGCCTTCGACCGCCGACGACGGGCTGCTCCCCGGGTATTGGGCGATGAAGTCCTCGACGCCGGGGATGTTGCGGACGCCCTTGCCGATCGCGATCGTCGCGACCAGCCCGACGAAGCCGATCGGGATCAGCCACAGCAGGTTGAACCACTTGTCCCGCCCGACGCGCAGGTGCGGGGCGACCGCACGCCGGGACAGGTCGAAGCCACCGCCATAGGTCTCTACGTCGACGGTGTCGTCGTGATTCTTATGAATCTCGGTGCGGTAGCCCTGTTCCAGCTCCAATTCGACGTCGACGACGTCGGTGGAGTACTTGACCTGGTGGGTTGTCTCGTCCGTGGCTGGTGAGGTGGCAGGACCCCGGGGGTCGAGCTGTCCTTCAGCACCCTGTCCGTCGATCGTTGTCACGTCGCGACAGTACAACCGGGAGGCTCTCGCTCTGCCGCTCTGACACCAAATGCACAGGGTTCTGGCAGGAAGCTCAGGTATTGCAGATGCGGATGAAAACGGCAGATGCATCCGAGAGTGCGGAATGGGTCTATCGGGTCCTGCCGGGCCGGGGAGGTGTTCGGCTCGACGCGATTATTTCCGGGCGAACACCGCCGTTGGTAGCCGGGGGCAGCCCGTCGCGCCCAGGCGAATCTCGCGCGTAACTGACCGTTTACCTAATGCGTCCATAATTCGAGGCAGAATCGGCGAACCGAATTCGCCATCGCCGCCGGATTGCACTCCGCGCGGCAGGCGGGGGCTGCGCAACACGGCTAGCATGCGCAGTGGAGAAGCTTGCGATCAGGCAGGGGTAGATGACGACCAAAAACGCACCGAACCGGCCCCGTAGCCGGGCAGTGCAACGGGCGGGGGTTGGGACGGACCGTGGCTGACGAAAACCGGGGGCCCGGTTACGGCCTGGGGTTGTCGACGCGCACCCAGATGACCGGGTACCAATTCCTGGCGCGTCGAACCGCGATGGCGTTGACCCGCTGGCAGGTGCGGATGGAAGTCGAGCCGGGCCGGCGGCAGGCGCTGGCCGTGGTCGCCTCGGTCTCGGCGGCTTCGGTGATCTGTCTCGGCGCGCTGCTGTGGTCGTTTCTGAGCCCCTCGGGCCAGATGAACGAATCGCCCATTATCGCCGACCGCGATTCGGGGGCGCTGTACGTCCGGGTCGGCGACACGTTATATCCGGCGCTGAATTTGGCCTCGGCCCGGCTGATTGCCGGTCGCCCCGACAATCCGCACAAGGTGCGCTCCGCGCAGATCGCCGAGCAGCCGCACGGCCCGCTGGTGGGCATCCCGGGGGCGCCGTCGGACATTCAGCCGACGTCGCCCACGTCGTCGTCGTGGTTGATCTGCGACACCGTCGGCAACGTCCAGGGTGTCGGCGCGCCGTCGCCGGTGACGGTCACGGTGATCGACGGCAGCCCGGACCTCAGCTCGCGCCGCCGGGTGCTCGACGGCCCGGACGCCGTGGTGCTGCGCTACAACGACGAATCGTGGGTCATCCGTCAGGGCCGGCGCTCGCGCATCGACGCCGCCGACCGGGCGGTGCTGTTGCCGCTGGGACTCACCCCCGAGCAGGTCGAGCATGCCCGGCCGATGAGTCAGGCACTGTTCGACGCGGTGCCGGTCGGGCCGGAGTTGGCGGTGCCGTTTGTGCCCGATGCCGGCCGTCCGCCGGCCTTCCCCAATGCGCCCGGCCCGGTGGGGACCGTCTTCACCACACCGCAATTGGCTGGGCCGCAACAGTATTCGGTGGTTCTGATGAACGGCGTGCAGACCGTGTCGCCGGTGGTGGCGCGTATTCTGCAGAATGCCGGGGCGACCGCGGGCGGTGCTCCGATCGTGGTGGCGCCGCCGGAGCTGGCGAAGATGCCGGTGGTCACCGGGCTGGACCTGTCGGCCTACCCGGAGGGGCCGCTCAAGGTCGTCGACATGAAGGAGAACCCGTCCACCTGCTGGTGGTGGGAGCGCTCTAACGGCGAGAGCCGAGCCCGGGTGCAGGTGGTGTCCGGTCCCACGATCCCGGTGCCGCAGAAGCAGATCAACCGAGTGGTGTCACTGGTGAAGACCAACGACAAAAGCATGCCGCAGGCCGACCGGGTCTACTTCGGACCGGGCTACGGCAACTTCGTCGCGGTGACCGGCAACGACCCGGACGCCTCCACCCGGGAATCGTTGTGGTGGCTGTCCGCCTCGGGCGTGCGATACGGCGTGCCGGGCGACGACGAGCGCAAGGCGCTGGGTCTGGTCACTGAGCCCGCGCTGGCGCCGTCGGTGGCGTTGCGCTTGCTGGCGCACGGTCCGACGCTGTCGCGCCAGGATGCGCTGGTACGCCACGACACCCTGCCAACCGATATGAACCCTGCAGAATTGGCGGTGCCCAAGTGAAACGTGGATACGCCCGGCCGACGCCGGAACGCGCCCCGGTGGTCAAGCCGGAGAACATCGTATTGCCGACGCCGCTGAGCGTCCCTCCGCCGGAGGGCAAGCCGTGGTGGCTGGTGGTGGTCGGCGTGCTGGTGGTGGGCCTGCTGGTCGGCATGGTCGCGATGACCGTGGCCAACGGCTCCCGGATGTTCCTGGGTGCCGGTGCCATCTTCCCGATCTTCATGATCGGTGGCATCGCGATGATGATGTTCGGCGGCCGCTTCGGCGGTGGCGCCCAGCAGCTGAGCCGGCCCAAGCTCGACGCGATGCGCGCCCAGTTCATGCTCATGCTGGACCGGCTGCGGGAGTCGGCCGCGGAGTCCGCCGACAGCATGGACGCCAACTACCGGTGGTACCACCCGGCGCCGTCCACCCTGGCCGCCGCGGTGGGATCGTCTCGGATGTGGGAGCGCCAGCCCAACGGTAAGGACCTCAACTTCGGGCTGGCCCGCGTCGGGGTCGGTATGACGCGCCCGGAAGTCACCTGGGGCGAGCCGCAGAACATGCCCACCGACATCGAACTCGAACCGGTGACCGGCAAGGCGCTGCAGGAGTTCGGGCGCTATCAGAGCGTGGTCTACAACCTGCCGAAGATGGTCTCGCTGCTGGTCGAGCCGTGGTATTCGCTGGTCGGCGATCGCGAGCAGGTGCTCGGGCTGATGCGCGCGATCATCTGCCAGTTCGCGTTCTCGCACGGACCCGACCACCTGCGCATGGTGGTCGTCACCTCCGATCTGGAGCAGTGGGACTGGGTGAAGTGGCTGCCGCACTTCGGCGACCCGCGCCGCCAGGACGCCGCGGGTAACGCCCGCATGGTGTACGGCTCGGTGCGCGACTTCGCCACCGAACACGCCGATCTGTTCTCCGGGCGCGGATCGTTCATGCCGCGCCACGCCAGCTCCTCGGCGGAGACGCCCACGCCGCACCACCTGATCATCGTCGACGGCATCGACCCGCAGTGGGAGTACGTCAACACCACCGAGGGCATCGACGGGGTGACGTTCTTCGACCTGACCGGCGCTGCCGAGTGGCGCGGTGTCGCGCAACGGGTGCTGCGCTTCGACGACAAGGGCATCATCAACGCCCTGCCACGCGACCGCGACACCTGGATGGTCATCGACGACAACGAGTGGTTCTTCGCGCTGGCCGACCAGGTCAGCCGGACCGACGCCGAGCAGTTCGCGCAGCGGATGGCGCACTGGCGGCTGGCCGAGGCCTACGAGGAGATCGGTCAGCGGGTGACCCACCACATCGGGGCCCGCGACATCCTCTCCTACTACGGCATCGAGGACGCCGGGCGGATCGACTTCGACAGTCTCTGGACGAGCCGGCAGAAGGAGGGCAGCCGGGCCCGGCTGCGGGTGCCGTTCGGCAACCGCTCCGACAACGGTGAGCTGCTGTTCCTCGATATGAAGTCGCTGGACGAAGGCGGCGACGGCCCGCACGGTGTCATGTCGGGCACCACGGGTTCGGGTAAGTCGACGCTGGTGCGCACGGTGATCGAGTCGCTGCTGCTGGGGCACTCGCCCGAGGAACTGCAGTTCGTGCTGGCCGACCTCAAGGGTGGATCGGCGGTCAAGCCGTTCGCCGGGGTGCCGCACGTGTCGCGAATCATCACCGACCTGGAAGACGACCAGGCGCTGATGGAACGCTTCCTGGAGGCGATGTGGGGCGAGATCGCCCGCCGCAAATCGATGTGCGACAGCGCCGGTGTCGACGGCGCCAAGGAGTACAACGAGATTCGGTCCCGGATGGCCGCCCGCGGTGACCACAGCCTGCCGCCGCTGCCGATGCTCGTCGTGGTGATCGACGAGTTCTACGAGTGGTTCCGGATCATGCCGACCGCGGTGGAAGTGCTGGACTCGATCGGCCGGCAGGGCCGCGCCTACTGGGTGCACCTGATGATGGCGTCGCAGACCATCGAGAGCCGCGCCGAGAAGCTGATGGAGAACATGGGCTACCGGCTGGTGCTCAAGGCGCAGACCGCCGGCGCAGCCCAGGCCGCCGGCGTGCCGAATGCGGTGAACCTGCCGGGCAAGGCCGGCTTGGGCTACTTCCGCAAGAGCGGCGAAGAGGTGATCCGTTTCCAGGCCGAGTTCCTGTGGCGCGACTACCATCGCGGCGGGATTCTCGACGACGAGCAATTGCCGCAGGTGCACTCCATCGACTACATCCGGCCGCAGCTGTTCACCACCGCGTTCACCCCGCTGGAGGTAAGCGTCAGCGGCACCGAACTCGAGGCGGCCGAGGAGACGCCGGCCATCACGGCCACACCGGCCGAGGAGCCCCCGGTCGAGGAAGAGGACGCGATCCGGATTCCCAAGGTCGGCACGGTGATCATCGACCAGCTGCGCCAGATCGACTTCGAGCCCTATCGGCTGTGGCAACCGCCGCTGGACGTTCCGGTGGCCATCGACGAGCTGGTGAACCGCTACCTGGGCCACCCGTGGCAACAGGACTACGGCACGCGGCGCGATCTGGTGTTCCCGATCGGGGTCATCGACCGCCCGTTCAAGCATGACCAGCCGCCGTGGACGGTGGACACCTCCGGGCCGGGCGCTAACGTGCTGATCCTGGGCGCGGGTGGTGCCGGCAAGACGACGGCGTTGCAGACGCTGATCTGCTCGGCGGCGTTGACCCACACTCCCGAGCAGGTCCAGTTCTACTGCCTGGCCTACAGCGGTACCGCGCTGACCACGGTGGCCAGCCTGCCGCACGTGGGCAGCGTCTGCGGGCCGACCGATCCCGACGGCGTGCGCCGCACGGTCGCCGAGCTGCTGGCGCTGGTGCGGACCCGCAAGCGCAGCTTCCTCGAGAACGATGTGGCCTCGATGGAGGTCTTCCGGCGGCGCAAGTTCGACGGGGCCCCGGGAAATGTCCCCAACGACGGCTTCGGCGACGTCTACCTGGTGATCGACAACTACCGCGCGCTCTCGGAAGACAACGAGGTGCTCGTCGAGCAGGTGAACCAGATCATCAACCAGGGCCCGTCGTTCGGCGTGCACGTGGTGGTGACCGCCGACCGCGAGTCGGAGTTGCGCCCGCCGGTCCGCAGCGGCTTCGGCTCCCGGGTCGAGTTGCGGCTGGCGGCGGTGGAGGACGCCAAGCTGGTGCGGTCCCGGTTCGCCAAGGACGTCCCGGTCAAGCCGGGCCGGGGCATGGTCGCGGTCAACTACGTGCGGCTGGACAGCGATCCGCAGTCCGGCCTGCACACGCTGATCGCGCGCCCGGCGATGGGCGACACCAACGAGCGGGTCTTCGAGTCCGACAGCGTCGCTGCCGCGGTCAGTCAGGTCGCGGTGGGCCGGGTGCGCCCGGTGCGGCGGCTGCCGGCGCGGTTCGGTCTGGACGAGGTGCGGGCGGTCGCGGCCAACGACCAGCGCGAGGGTGTGGGTGCCGGCGGCATCGCCTGGGCCATCTCCGAACTCGACCTGCAGCCGGTCTATCTGAACTTCGCCGAGAACGGGCACCTGATGGTGACCGGGCGCCGGGAAGCAGGCCGCACCACCACGCTGGCCACCATCATGAGCGAGATCGAGCGGCTGTACGCGCCCGGTGCCAGCACCGCGCCGCCGACTACGCAACCGTCGGCGCAGGTGTGGCTGATCGACCCCCGTCGGCAGCTGTTGACCACGTTGGGCTCGGACTACGTGGAGAAGTTCGCCTACAACATGGACGGGGCCGTCTCCCTGATCAACGAGTTGGCCGCCACGCTGGCCAACCGGGAGCCACCGCCGGGTCTGTCGGCCGAGGAGCTGCTCTCGCGCACCTGGTGGAGCGGGCCGGAGATCTTCTTGATCATCGATGACATCCAGCAGTTCCCGCCCGGCTTCGACTCGCCGTTCCAGAAGGCCGCCCCCTGGGTGACCCGCTCGGCGGACGTCGGCTTGCACGTGATCGCCGCCCGGACCTTCGGCGGCTGGTCGTCGGCCGGCAGCGATCCCTTGCTGCGGGCCCTGCACCAGGCCAATGCGCCGCTGCTGGTGATGGACGCCGACCCCGACGAGGGCTTCATCCGCGGCAAGATGAAGGGCGGTCCGCTGCCCCGTGGCCGTGGCCTGCTGATGGCCGAGGACACCGGCGTGTTCGTGCAAGTCGCCGCAACGGAGCTGCGGCGCGCGCCGGCGAACGAACGCGCGGCCACCCCGGTCCGCTGAGCCTGTTCCACCAACGGCCGCGGTGATGCGCCTAACAGCGGCGCCGTGGTTGCTGGGGGTGTCACATCCGGTGCGGGCGGGAAGCTTTCGCCGCGGCCAGATTTTAATCGCAGGCACCGTTGCGACCGCCTCGGCGGGGACTTCGGCCCGCCACCGCAGCGGCGAATAACAGAACTGTGTTTCGGCAGGCTGGCCCGGTTTCCACGGCCCAGAACCAGCCATCGGGTTACTCCGCTGTTACCCCAAGTGAACAGTTGCTGTCCCCAGATGAACACTGGGCGTCATCGGCTGTATCGGCCGTCAGGACCCCTTACGCTCAGTGGCAGAAAGATTGCTGAAGGCGATCCGAGGAGGAAAGTCGAATGTCGTTCGTCAACGCGCAGCCGGAGGCGCTGGCCGCGGCTGCCGGAAACCTGAGCGGAATCGGTTCGGCGTTGAACGCGCAGAACGCCGCTGCTGCCGCCCCGACCACCGGCGTGGTGCCGGCTGCTGCCGATGAGGTCTCGGCGTTGACCGCCGCCCAGTTCGCCGCCCACGCGACGATGTACCAGCAGGTGAGCGCCCAGGCCGCGGCGATCCACGAGATGTTCGTCGCCACCCTCAACAGCAGTGCCACTTCCTACGCCGCCACCGAGGCCGCCAACGCGGCTTCGGCGGGCTGATGGGAGGAGAGCCGTTCTTTTGTGCACAGCCGGACATGACCAGCGGCTCTATCCGGTGACCAGGTAACTACCAGAAACAACAACCAACGAACTTCAAGACAAGGAGAGACACCAGTGGCAACACGTTTTATGACCGATCCGGATGCGATGCGGGCGATGGCGGGGCGTTTTGATGTGCACGCCCAGACGGTCGAGGATGAGGCCCGGCGGATGTGGGCGTCGTCGACCAACATCTCCGGTGCGGGCTGGGGTGGTCTGGCCGAGCGGACGTCTTACGACACGATGGGTCAGATGCAGACGGCGTTTCGCAACATCGTGAACATGTTGCACGGGGTGCGCGATGGTCTGATTCGCGACGCGAACCACTACGAGCAGCAGGAAGCTGCTTCCCAGCAGATCCTGTCGAGCTAGGAGGAGAACTACAGATGAGCATTAACTACCAGTTCGGTGATGTGGATGCCCACGGTGCGTTGATCCGCGCCCAGGCCGCTTCGTTGGAGGCCGAGCACCAGGCGATCGTGCATGACGTGCTGGCTGCCGGGGACTTCTGGGGTGGCGCGGGTTCGGTGGCCTGCCAGGAGTTCGTGGCCCAGCTCGGCCGCAACTTCCAGGTCATCTACGAGCAGGCCAACGCCCACGGTCAGAAGGTGCAGACCGCCGGCAACAACATGGCCAACACCGACGCCTCGGTCGGGTCCAGCTGGGCCTGACCGACCGCAACTCGCAGCGCGGCAGCACACCGATCCACCGGTGTGCTGCCGCGTGCTGCAATGGGTGGGGTAGTGGCAAGCGTGACCTGACCGCTGCGTGATCCAATAGCCAAAGTACATCGGCAAGGTAGAGGAGGGTAGTGATGGACCCGAGCACCCGCACCGACATCACCGTCAACGTCGAGGGCTTCTGGATGCTGCAGGCGCTGCTGGATATTCGCCACGTCGCGCCCGAGTTGCGTTGCCGACCTTACGTTTCCACCGATTCGAACGACTGGCTGTCGGAACACCCCGGCATGGCGGTGATGCGTGAGCAGGGCATCGTCGTCGACGACGAGGTCAACGAGGTGGTGGCGGCCCGGATGCGGGTGCTGGCCGCGCCCGACCTCGAGGTGGTCGCGCTGCTGTCACTGGGCAAATTGCGCTACGGCGTGATCGATGACGAAGACCAGCCACCTGGCACCCGCGACATCCCCGACAACGAGTTCCGGGTGCTGCTGGCGCGGCGCGGCGAGCACTGGGTGTCGGCGGTGCGGGTCGGCACCGACATCACCGTCGACGACGTCGCCGTGACCGATGCCGCATCGATCGCCGCCCTGGTGATCGACGGCATGGAATCCATCCACCACGCCGATCCGGCGCAGATCACCGCGGTCAACGTGCCGATGGAGGAGATGCTGGAGGCGACGCAGAGCTGGCAGGACTCCGGCTTCAACATCTTCACCGGGGGAGACCTGCGCCGGATGGGCATCAGTGCCGCAACCGTGGCCGCGCTGGGGCAGGCGTTGTCGGAGCCGGCTGCGGAGGCCGCCGTGTACGCGCGGCAATACCGTGACGACGCCAAGGGCCCCAGCGCCTCGGTGCTGTCGCTCAAGGACGGGTCCGGCGGCCGGATCGCGCTGTATCAGCAGGCGCGCACCGCGGGATCGGGCGAAGCGTGGCTGGCGATCTGCCCGGCCACCCCGCAGCTGGTGCAGGTTGGTGTAAAGACGGTTCTGGACACCCTGCCCTACGGCGCCTGGAAAACGCATCGGAGGGTCTAGCCGGCCGACCGGGGGGTTGACGCGCACCGAAATGTCGTGTGCCGCACCGGGAAATTGCCGGTAAACGCGAATCGTGCGAATTGCATGCATTGGCTTTAGAATTGGACGGACTTTGAAATGACAAATTGCGAGGCGGCACCCATGGGTTCTATGGCGTCAGTGTTCGTCGATCAGGTGGTGCGACCATGACCACGGCTATCGAGTCGGCGCAGCCGGGCGGTGAAGTCGCGCCGTCGGCGCCCCGGGCCGTGGTGGTGGGGATCATGGCCGGCGACGGCGTCCAGATCGGGACGCTGCTGGACGCCGACGCGCCGGTGTCGGTGATGCTCGACCCGTTGCTGAAGGTGATCAACAGCCGGCTCGCCGAGCTCGAGGAGCCGACCCTGCAGGCGCAGGGACGCGGTCGCTGGGTGCTGTGCCTGGTCGACGGCACCGCGCTGCGGCCGAACCAGTCGCTGACCGAGCAGGACGTCTACGACGGTGACCGGCTGTGGCTGCGGTTCATCGAGGACGGGGAGCGGCGGTCGCCGGTCATCGAACACATCTCCACCGCGGTCGCGGTGAACCTGTCCAAGCGGTTCGCCCCGGTCGATGCCGCAACCGCCGTGCGAGTCGGGGTATCGACCCTGGCGATCGGGGTGCTGCTGGCGACCGGACTGCTCGCCGCCTGGCGCTACGGGCACGACGACTGGCTGGCGGCCGGGTTCAGCGCGGGGCTGGCCCTGCTGGTGCTGATCGCTGCCGCGCTGATCCTGCTGCAGGCCCGCAATGCGTCTGACCGGCGTGTCGGTGACATTCTCCTGGCCAGCGGCCTGGCGCCACTGGTGGTGGCTGCCGCCGCGGCGGTGCCCGGCCCGGTGGGAGCCGCCCAGGCGGCGCTGGGCTTCGGTGTCGCCGGTATCGGTGCGCTGTCGGTCATCCGGCTCACCGGGCGGCAGTTGGCCGCCTACACCGCCGTCGCCGTCATCAGTGTGGCGGTCATGTTCGCCGGGGTGCTGCGGATGCTGTTCCTGACCGGCGCGGTGACCCTGATGGCCTGTGTGTATCTGGCCTGTGTGCTGGCCTACCAAGGCGCTCCGTCGTTGTCGCGGTGGCTCGCCGGCCTGCGACTGCCGGTCTTCCCGTCGGCGACCAGCCGCTGGGTGTTCGAGGCCCGTCCCGACCTGCCCACCACGGTGGTGACCACGCCCGGCGCCCCGCCGGCCCTGGAGGGTCCGGAGTCGGTGCGCGAGGTGGTGCTGCGCGCCGAACGGGCCCGCTCGTTCCTGACCGGTCTGCTGTCCGGTCTGGGCGTGCTGATCGCGGTGACCGTCACCGGTTTGAGCGACCCCCGTTCGGACCGGTCCTGGCTGCCGGTGCTGCTGGCGGCTCTGACCGCCGGGTTCCTGGTGCTGCGCGGCCGTTCCTTCCGGGACCGCTGGCAGGCGGTCACGGTGACCCTGACCGGTCTGGTCATCGTCGCCGCGGTGGTGGTGCGCTTCGTGGTGGTGCAGTGGACGCCCACGACGCTGGTGATCGGTGCGGCGCTGCTGGTGCTGGTCCCGATGTTCGGGCTGCTGTCCGCGGTGATCGTGCCCAACACCATCTACAGCCCGCTGTTCCGCAAGTTCGTCGAATGGATCGAATACCTGTGCCTGATGCCGCTGTTCCCGCTGGCACTGTGGTTGATGAATACCTATGAAGCCATCCGGTACCGCTAGGGGCGTGCGTCGGCTGCAGCGCACCGCGGCCGCCGGCGCCGCGATGATCATGATGACGAGTGGCTCGCTGGCCGGGATGCCGGTGGCCGGCGCAATCGATCCGCCGCGGATCGATCCGGCCGCGCTGCCGCCCGACGGCACGCCGGGACCGCCGCAGACGATGCGGCAGACCTCGTACTGCACCGAGGTCGGCGTCCTGCCGAACACGGACTTCCGGGTACAGCCGGCCTACATGGACATGCTCAATCTGCCCGAGGCGTGGAAATTCAGTCGCGGGGGCGGGGTGACCGTCGCGGTCATCGACACCGGCGTGACGCCGCACCCGCGGTTGCCGAACCTGATCGGCGGCGGCGACTACGTGATGGGCGGCGGCGATGGGCTGTCGGACTGCGACGCGCACGGCACCCTGGTGGCATCGCTGATCGCCGCGATGCCCGACAACGGGGTGACCCCGCTGCCGCCGCCACGCCAGACCCGCCGGCCCCCGTCGGTTCCTACCAACGAACCGCCGCCGCCGACGCCGGCGCCGCAGACCACGATCGTGGTAATGCCGCCGCCCCCACCGCCGCCGGCTCCGCCACCCGTCGAGGGTGAGGAACCGGCGCCCGGTGCCGGGCAGGCGCCCGCACCGGCGCCGGCCCCCGCGCCGGCCCCTGCCCCGGCGCCCGTCCCCGGTCCCGCGCCCGGCCCGGCGCCTGGTCCCGGCAACGGTGCCGCTCACGGGGCGGCGTCGGCCCACACCACCGACGGGGCCCCCTCACTGGCAAGACCGGCGGGTTTCTCCGGTGGAGCACGGGTGGTGCCGGTCGACTTCCGCGCCCCGAGCGCACCCCCGCCACCGGGGGCGGCACCCGACGCCTTCAGCGGGATCGCGCCCGACGTCCAGCTGATCTCGATCCGGCAGTACAGCGCGGCCTTCGGTCCCAAGGAGCCGTTCGGGGACGGACAGGATCCGCAGTTGCGGGAGAAGACCGACGGGCTGCGCACCATGGCGCGGGCGATCGTGCACGCCGCCAACATGGGTGCGCAGGTCATCAACATCTCCCAAGCCATCTGCATGAACGTGCGGACCCTGCTCGATCAAGCCGATTTGGGCGCGGCGGTGCGCTACGCCGCGGTCGAGAAGAACGTGGTGATCGTCGCCGCCGCCGGCGACACGAGCTGGCGGGACTGCAAGCAGAACCCGACCTACAACGCGATGCGTCCTGATGACCCGCGCGACTGGAACGGGGTCAACACCGTGGTGACGCCGGCATGGTACGACGAGTACGTGTTGACGGTCGGTGCGGTCGACTCCGCGGGCGCGCCGCTGGGCAAGACGAGTGTGGCCGGTCCGTGGGTGTCGATCGCCGCGCCCGGCACTGACATCGAAGGTCTCTCACCGCGCGACGACGGACTGATGAACGCCGTGGACGGACCGGAGAACTCGCTGCTGGTGCCGTCGGGAACCAGCTTTTCGACCGCGATCGTCTCCGGGGTAGCGGCCCTGGTGCGGGCCAAATACCCGGAACTGTCGTCGCATCAGGTGATCAACCGGCTGATTCGCACCGCCCGTCCGCCAGCACGCGGGGTCGACAATGTGGTCGGCTACGGCATCGTCGATCCGGTGGCGGCGCTGACCTGGGATGTTCCCGACGGTCCGGCCCAACCGCCGGAACGGCTGTCGGCGCCCCTGCAGGTGCCGCCGATGCCGCCGGAACGCGACATGACCCCGGTCTGGGTCGCCGGAGCCGGGCTGCTGACGGCGCTCGCGGCGGCCGGCGTGGCCCTGGGAGTGGCAGCATTGCGACGATCACGTAGGAACCGATGAAGGCACAGCACGCATTAGGTCTGAACCTGTCGTGGACGAGGGTGACCACGGTCTTTTTGATCGACGTCGGCATCCTGGTCCTCGCCGGCCGGTGGCCCGGCGACGCGAAAGCCGCCACCTACGCATGGTGGTCGGGTGTCGGCATTGCGGTGCTGGTCGCGGCCATCGCGCTGGTCACCTACCGGCGGGTGCCGATCAGCACGATGTGGGCGGCCTGGCTGCGTGACCAGGTCACCGACCCGGAACCGGCGCTGAGCCGCGGCCGGACCCCCGCGGTTGATCATCACCGGCGGTTCGGTCGGGAGCCGATCGGCATGCGCGAACACCAGGGCCGACTGGTGACGGTGATTGCCGTGGGCGGCCGAGCGGTGCAGGCGAGCGGCCGGCACCGCCGCGGCGCGGAGCCGGTGACCCTGCCGCTGGAGCGCCTCGCCGCCGGACTGCGCCAGTTCGACGTGCGACTGGACAGTATCGACGTCGTCACGGTCGGAACCCGCAGCGCTCCCCGCGAGGCCGACGAGGTCGACTTCGACGACGCCGCGTCGATGCCGGATCACCGGCAGACCTGGCTGGTGCTGCGGATGGACCCCCAGCACAACGTCAATGCGGTCGCGGCGCGCGACTCACTGGCCGCCACCCTGGCGGCGGCCACCGAGCGGCTGGCCGAGGAGATCGACGGGCGCAACATCAGCGCGCGGCCGCTGCGCGCCGACGAGTTCGACGGCGTTGACGACGCCGTGCTGGCGGGTCTGGAAGCCGGGCAGCTTCGGCACCGGCTGTTCCGTCCCCGCCCGGAAGGTCAGGTCACCAACTTCTGGGTATCGCCGGGCGACATCTCCGCCGAGAACCTCGAGCAGCTGTGGTACCCGGAGACCGATGCGACAGTGGTGACGGTGCGCCTCGCCCCTGGCGGCGGCCGGACGACCGGCGTCTCGGTGCTGGTGCGGTACCACAGCGCCGGCCCGCTGGGGCGAAACGTGCGCGCCGCGCTGAACCGGTTTGTGGGCCGGCGTCAGCTGGAGGCGGTGTGCGCCAGCCTCCCGGCGCCTACCGCGCACCCGCGCATGGCGGTGCCCGGCCGCGACCTGCAGGACGGTGAGCACCTGGCGGTGTCGGTCGACATCGTGCCGGAGTACGCGGCCCACGCGCCCGGGACACACTCGTGACCGGGCCCCAGTCCGCCACGACCGACGCGCGCAACGCGATGGTCGCCGGCATGCTGGCCTCCGGGATCTCGGTCAACGGGTTGCAACCCAGCCATAACCCGCAGGTCGCGTTGCAGATGTTCACCACCGCCACCACGATCGACCCGAGCATGTGTGATGCCTGGCTGGCCCGGGTGCTCGCCGGTGACTCCGACATCGAGGTGTTGGCCAACGCGTGGGCGACGATCCGCACGTTCGGTTGGGAAACCCGGCGACTTGGCTTGTCGGACTTGGAATTCCATCCCGAGGTCTCCGACGGGATGTTTTTGCGGCTGCGGGTGACCAGTGTGGAGTCGCTCGCCGCCGCCTACGCCGCCGCGCTGGCCGAAGCCAAGCGCTACGAGGAAGCGGCCAAGCTGCTCGACGGTATCGAGCCGCGAAACCCCTTCGAGACCGAGTTGGTCAGCTACGTACGCGGCCTGCTGTACTTCCGGACCGGCCGCTGGCCGGATGTGCTGAAGCAGTTCCCGGCGGCGGCGCCCTGGCGCCAGCCCGAGCTCAAGGCGGCGGCCTCGGCGATGGCCACCACGGCACTGGCCTCGCTCGGGGTGTTCGAGGAGGCGACGCGGCGGGCTCAGGAAGCGATCGAGGGCGACCGGGTGCCCGGCGCCACCAACGTCGCGCTCTACACCCAGGGCATGTGCCTGCGCCACCTGGGCCGGGAGGACGAAGCCGTCGAGTTGCTGCGCCGGGTGTATTCGCGCGACGCGAAGTTCGCACCGGCCCGTGAGGCGCTGGACAACCCGGACTACCGGCTGATTTTGACCGATCCCGAAACCATCGAGGCCCGCACGGATCCCTGGGACCCGGACAGTGCCCCGACACGAGAGCAGGCCGAAGCGCACCGGCATGCCGAGGAGGCCGCCAGATACCTGGCCGAAGGCGACGCGGAGCTGGCCGCCATGCTTGGCATGGAGCAGGCCAAGCGTGAGATCAAGCTGATCAAGGCGACCACCAAGGTCAATCTGGCGCGCGCCAAGATGGGCCTGCCGGTTCCGGTCACCTCGCGGCACACCCTGTTGCTCGGCCCGCCCGGCACCGGCAAGACGTCGGTCGCGCGCGCCTTCACCAAGCAGTTGTGCGGCCTGACGGTGCTGCGCAAACCGCTGGTGGTGGAGACCAACCGGTCCAAGCTGCTGGGCCGCTACATGGCCGACGCGGAGAAGAACACCGAGGAACTGCTCGAGGGCGCGCTCGGCGGCGCAGTGTTCTTCGACGAGATGCACACCCTGCATGAGCGCGGCTACAGCCAGGGCGACGCGTACGGCAACGCGATCATCAACACGTTGCTGCTCTACATGGAGAACCACCGCGACGAACTGGTGGTGTTCGGTGCCGGCTACGCCAACGCCATGGACAAGATGCTGGAGGTGAACCAAGGCCTGCGGCGGCGGTTCTCGACGGTGATCGAGTTCTACAGCTATACCCCGCCGGAGCTGTTGGAGCTGACCAAGATGATGGGGGCGGAGAACGAGGACGTGGTCAGCGACGAAGCAGTCGAGGCGCTGCTGCCGTCCTACACCAAGTTCTACGCCGACGAGAACTACTCCGAAGACGGCGACCTGATCCGCGGTATCGACGTGCTGGGCAACGCCGGATTCGTCCGCAACGTGGTGGAGAAGGCGCGCGACCACCGCAGCTTCCGGCTCGACGACTCCGAACTCGACGCGGTGCTTGCGGGCGACGTCACCGAATTCAGCCACGAATGGTTGCACAAGTTCAAGGAATTGACCCGCGAGGATCTCATCGAAGGACTCAGCGCGGCGGTCGCCGAGAAGAAGCCGTCCTGACCCGACAGCTTCCCGCCAGCCGATTCACAGTGCCACCACCGCGTGCCCGGGTTGACGCTCGCTGATACCGGTGTCACCATTGCGCAGGTAGGGGGCCGGTGCTTCACTCCAGCCCCACCGGTGCGCGGTGGCGCGAGGAGGTGACGACGAGACTTGTGTCCCGGTGATTGTGCCTATCGCCCGAGATCGGTGAGTGTTTCGTTCCGATCCGGCTTCGGCGCCGTTTCTGCTTTCTAAAATGCGTTGTGTTGAGCGCGCTCCGGCATGAACGCCTTGGCGTTGTAACCGGCCACCTGCTCGACGCGCCCGGTGATCGTCGGCCGTTGATCGGCCGGCACCTTTGGAGGAGGGGCCCATGACATTTGTGAACACCCAACCCGAGGCGCTGACCGCCGCTGCGGGCAACCTGGCCGCCATCGGCTCTGCGCTGAGCGCACAGAACGCCGCCGCGGCAGCACCGACCACCGGTGTGGTTCCGGCTGCAGCGGACGAGGTTTCGGCGCTGACCGCGGCCCAGTTCGCGGCGCACGCCAGCATGTATCAGTCCATCAGCGCTCAGGCGGAGGCCATCCACCAAGCCTTCGTCGCCACGCTGAACACCAGTGCCAATTCCTATGCAGCCACCGAAGCGGCCAACGCCGCATCGGCTGGCTAGTTCCGATTCAGCTGCGGCACACCAGTTCTCACAAGCCGTACGAACCGAGGAGAAATTTTCATGGCAACACGTTTTATGACCGATCCGGATGCGATGCGGGCGATGGCGGGGCGTTTTGATGTGCACGCCCAGACGGTCGAGGATGAGGCCCGGCGGATGTGGGCGTCGTCGACCAACATCTCCGGTGCGGGCTGGGGTGGTCTGGCCGAGCGGACGTCTTACGACACGATGGGTCAGATGCAGACGGCGTTTCGCAACATCGTCAACATGCTGCACGGGGTGCGCGATGGTCTGATTCGCGACGCGAACCACTACGAGCAGCAGGAAGCTGCTTCCCAGCAGATCCTGTCGAGCTAGAAGGAGACCCACAGATGAGCATTAACTACCAGTTCGGTGATGTGGATGCCCACGGTGCGTTGATCCGCGCCCAGGCCGCTTCGTTGGAGGCCGAGCACCAGGCGATCGTGCATGATGTACTGGCTGCCGGGGACTTCTGGGGTGGCGCGGGTTCGGTGGCCTGCCAGGAGTTCGTGGCCCAGCTCGGCCGCAACTTCCAGGTCATCTACGAGCAGGCCAACGCCCACGGTCAGAAGGTGCAGACCGCCGGCAACAACATGGCCAACACCGACGCCTCGGTCGGCTCCAGCTGGGCCTGACCGACCCGCGTCCACCGGGGCATTGCACCGTCACCGGCTGATCGGAGATCCACGCGGCGGCCGATCGATCAGAGGTGGAGGGCATGGATTTCGGAGCGTTGCCACCGGAGATCAACTCGGGGCGAATGTATTCCGGTCCCGGTTCGGGGCCGTTGCTGGCCGCTGCCGCGGCGTGGGACGCGCTGGCCGCTGAGTTGAGTGCGACCGCGTCGTCGTACAACTCGGTGGTCACCAGCCTCACCCAGGCGTGGTCCGGTCCGACCGCGGCCACCATGTCGGCGGCCGCACAGCCCTACGCGGGGTGGATGGGCAGCACCGCTACCCAGGCCCAGCAGTCGGCCGCTCAAGCCCGGGCCGCTGCCGCCGCCTACGACGCGGCGTTCGCGGCGACGGTGCCGCCGCCGGTGATCGAAGCGAACCGCAGTCTGCTGCTGTCGCTGATCGCCACCAACATCTTGGGCCAGAACACCGCGGCGATCGCTGCCGCGGAGCTGGAGTACGCCGAGATGTGGGCCCAGGACGCCGGGGCCATGTACGGCTATGCCGGTGCATCAGCCAGTGCCACCGCGCTGTCCCCGTTCGCCACGCCGCCGGCGACCACCAACCCGGCCGGATTGCAGGCCCAGTCCGCGGCAGCCACCCAGGCGGCGGCCGGCGCCGGCGCCCAGGCGCAATCGTCGTTGACCCAGCTGATCTCGATGGTGCCGCAGACGCTGCAGAGCATGGCAGTAGCGGGGGCGGCCCAGGCCGAACCGACGTCGATCCTGGATTTCCTCGCCGGACCGCTGTCGCCGATTTCGCTGTTCGGGATCGGCGGCATCCCGTATCTGCTGGCGATCCAATGCGTGCTGCTGCCGATGAACGGGGCGAACGTGGTCTCGGCGGTCAACCGGGCGATGGGGCCCAAACCCTGGCTCGACGCGCCGAAGGCGCTTCCGGCCGGCGCGCTGGCGAGCAACCGGGTGGCCGGCGTTCCGGGGGTGTCGGCGGGGCTGGGCACCGGCGCTTCGATCGGGCGGATGTCGGTGCCGCAGGGCTGGATCGCCCAGACCCCCACCGCGAAGGCGGTCGCTGCGGTCTTCCCGGAGGCCGGACCGGGGGCTGTCGCCGCGGTTGCCGCGGAGAGCGAAAGCGGGCTGGCCGGCGAGCTGGCGCTGGGCAGCCTGGCCGGACGCGCGATGAGCGTCACCGGGGGAGCCGCCGACCGCGGGGTCGGCGGGGCCACCGGCCTGGCGGCGGCGAGCAAACCCAGCAAGCCCAGCAAGGCAACCATCATCGTGATCCCGCCGTCAGCGGAGGACTGAGCGGTGTTCGGCCTGGACTTCGCAGCACTGCCACCAGAGCTGAACTCCGCGCGCATGTACGCCGGCCCCGGCACCGGCTCCTTGCTGGCCGCGGCCAGCGCCTGGCGCGGACTGGCCGGCGAACTCAACGCGGTCGCGTCGTCCTACCAGGCGGTGATCGACGAGCTCGCCGGGCAGAGCTGGTTAGGCCCGGCGTCGCAGGCCATGGCGGCTGCAGCGACACCGTACGCGAACTGGCTCGGCGCCACCGCGGCGGCCGCGGAGCACACCGCGAGCCGAATGATGCTGGCAGTAAGCGATTTCGAGCAGGCGCTCGCCGCGACGGTGCCGCCCCCGGCGATCGCCGCCAACCGCAGCCTGTTGGCAGGGCTGGTCGCCGCCAACGTGGTGGGGCAGAACACGGCCGCGATCGCGGCGACCGAGGCCGAGTACCACCAGATGTGGTTACAGGACGCGATGGCGATGTATGGCTACGCGGCCCGCTCGGCAGCCGCGACGGCGGTGACGCCGTTCAGCGCGCCGCCCCCGGTCACCGATGGATCGGGCGGACGCGGCGCCCCGCTCGCCCAGGCCCCTGCCGGCGGCACCGGTAACCAGCTCTCGCAACTGCTGAACGCCATACCGCAGGCACTGCGCGGGCTCTCCGGCTCCGGCAGCGCGCAAGCCGCGCCGGTCGGTGCGCTGGGCTCGGCGCAGAGCACCGATCCGGTGTCTCAGGCCGCCTCCTATCTCGAGACGCTGGCCCGCACGATCCTGCCCGCCAACGACGCCAACATCTCCACGCTGTACGGCATGGGCCAGTACGCCCGCAACCTCAACACCGACCTCGACATCTCCCAGGCCACCGGCGGCCGAGCCGGGTTCGGTTCCGGCGCAACGATATCCAGTGGTTTCCCAGCGACGGCCACGGCCGCCGGCGCCCAGCCGCTGGTGGCCGCCAGCAGCGGGAACGCCGGCGCGGTCGGCAAGCTCGCGGTGCCGCCGGCCTGGGCCGAATCGGTACCCGAGACCGCGACCACCGCGACCGCGGCTCCCACCGCACCGGGCCCCGCCGCCGCGGCGGCACCCGCGGGACACGGTGCTGGAATGGCGGCAGCAGGTCTGGCCGCCGGGCGGACCGGCCGGCGGCAACGTGGCGGTCGGGCGCCGGCGCCCAGCGAGCGGATCGCCGGCCGGCTCACCGGCGCCAGCCAAGTACGGCACTGGCATGTCGAGCGCGGCGGGCTCAAGAGCCTGCTGAGTGAGGTGGCCGGGCAACCCGGTGTCCACGAGGTCTACTTCGACACCGGCGAACAGGTGCCACCGGGTTCATCCGGCGGTCCCGGCTGCGCCTCTCCTCCGTCGGGTCTGGCTGAACCGCCGGGCACCGGACCGCGGCCGGACGGGAGGTGATCGCCATGGATTTCGCTGCGCTGCCGCCGGAGGTCAATTCCGGGCGTCTGTATGCCGGCCCGGGGTCCGGGCCGCTGCTGGCCGCTGCGACGGCCTGGGCGCGGCTGGCCGCCGAAACCGGTTCGGCCGCCAGGGCGTACCAGTCGGTGCTGACGGGCCTGACCGACGAGGGGTGGCTGGGACCGGCCTCGGAGTCGATGGCTGCCGCCGTGACACCGTACGTCGCGTGGCTCCACGCCACCGCGGCACTGGCCGAGCAGACCGCCGCCCGAGCCATCGCGGCGGCCAGCGCCTTCGATCAGGCCCACGCGGCCGTTGCACCGCCACCGGTGATCGCCGCGAACCGTAGCGCGCAGGCGACGCTCGTCGCGACGAACATACTCGGGCAGAACAGCGCCGCGATCGCCGCACTCGACGCCGAGTACGCCCAGCTGTGGGTGCAAGACGCGGTCGCGATGTACGGCTACGCGGCCCAGTCGGCGGCCGCGACCGCACTGGCCCCGTTCACCGAACCGCCGGCCACCACCGACCCCTCGGGGCTGGGCGGGCAGGCGGCGGCCGTCGCCGCGGCCGGCAGCGGGCCCGCCCAGCTGTCGCCGTTGATCTCCGCCATACCGCAGGCACTGAATGGGCTTGCTCCGGCAGCGGTGACGGCATCGGCGCAAGCGACCCCACCGACCCTGTCGCAGCTGGTTTCCTACCTGCTGATCCTGCCGAAGAGCATTGTGCCGTTCAACGACGCGATCAAGACCGTCCTGTACGGCATGATCCAGTACTCCCGCAATCTCAACATCGACCTCGACATCGCCGCGGCCACCGGTGGTGAGGCCGGATTCGGTTCCGGCGCAACAGCGCTGGCCGCTGAAGCGTCCCTACCGGCCGCCGCCGCGCCAATCTCGGCCGGTGTGGGCAACGCGGGCACGATCGGCAGGCTCAGCGTTCCGCCGAACTGGGTGGCGGCTGCGCCGGTGGCCAAGATGGCTGCCGCTGCGCTGCCGGGTGCCGGGCTGGCGGCGGCGCCGGCCGCCGCGCAGATCCCCACCGGGGTGTTCGGCGACTTGGCCATGGCGAGCCTGGCGGGCCGGGCGCTGACCGGCGCCGCGCCCCGGAGTCGACCCGCCGCGGCGATGAACGGCCATGCGCAGACCCGGCTGGAGCGCCTGGTCACCGAGCTGGCCGGCACCACCGACGTGCAGCACTGGCACGTCGATCCCAGCCGGCTGGACAGTCTGCTGGAGGAACTCGCCGAGCAGCCCGGTGTGCACGCCGTACACGTCAACCGCGACGGGCAGAACACCGCCGGGCCCGATCGGCAGCCGGGCTGACGTCGGCGTCAATTCTGCTTCGCCGCCAAGGTCTTTCGCGGCCGGCGTGCACCGGTGACCGAGAAGTGGGCGGCGACGCGCCGCGCCCGATTGACCCTGCCAGCCACCTGGTGCACTATGGTGTGGCAAGCACCTCGTTAGGTGAGGCGTCTGCACGGATACAGGCCACTGACCCCGAACGTCGAAAGACGCCCCGGGTCAGGACAGCTCCTCCCGGATTAAGGGTTGAGCCCAAGTGGCTTCCGGACCTGCATTGTTTGCGCAGGTCAGGACACGCCGTGCAGTGCCGAAGCTCTGACGAGAGGGGTGCGGAGTCCGGCTGTGCCGCCGGGCGGATTCACCTCTTTGTGCAGACGTGCAGGCACCCGCGCGTGCCCCGGCCGAGAGGAGGTGAGAGCGACATTGAGTCCGAGTGATAGTTCCTATCCGAGATCGATGGTCGTCTCCTTCAATCTCGGTACCGCTTTCACCAACTGATTCTCACCGGCGCTGAACTCGTCGACTGGCGTGCCTTCCGCTCGCGGAATGCGCCAGATTCGGCATGTCTTGAATTCGCTTGCCAGCTTTGACTTTTCGCCGCGCAGCGATTCTCCGACATGCCCAGCTCCGGCATGTCGCCATGACCGGCCGCCCGACCCTTCTTGCCGTCTGAAACACGGCCGCACACGCATCGGGACATCGACCGTGCCTGCACACCGCCAAGACCGCCCAGCGATCAAAACCACCGAACAAAAAGGAGCAATGCCATGGACTTCGGAGCATTCCCGCCGGAGATCAACTCCGCTCGTATCTACACCGGACCCGGCTCGGGACCAATGATGGCCGCCGCCGGGGCCTGGGACAAGATGGCCGCCGAGCTCGCCGCCGCCGAGGCCGCCTACCAGTCGGTCATCAACGGACTCGTCAGCGAAGGCTGGATGGGACCGGCGTCCAACGCGATGGCCGCCGCGGCGGCGCCCTACGTCGCGTGGATGGGCACCACCGCCGCTCAGGTGGAGCAGGCTGCGGCACAGGCGAAGGCGGCCGCCGCGGCGTTTGACGCGGCGTACGCGATGACGGTGCCGCCGCCACTGATCGTGGCCAACCGCACTCAGCTCGCGATGTTGGTGGCCACCAACATTCTGGGCCAGAACGCCGCGGCGATTGCGGCCACCGAGGCGCACTACGGCCAGATGTGGGCTCAGGACGCCGCCGCGATGTACGGCTACGCGGCCGCTTCGGCAGCGGCCACCAAGGTGACGCCGTTCACCCCACCGCGCGAGGTCGCCGACCCGTCGGCGCAGGGCGCCCAGCAGGCCGCAGTCGCCCAGGCTGCCGGCAACGCGGCCTCGTCGAACGCGCAATCCACGCTGTCCCAAGCGCTTACCAACACCCCGCAGACGCTGCAGAGCCTGTCGTCGCCGGTGCAGCCGCCGACGCCGCCGGTCACCGGAGGCGATGGGATCAGTACCGGTGATCTGACCAACGCCATGACCAACCTGATGAGCAGCTCGTTCTCCCCGATGGGAGCGGCCGGGATCTCCAATTTCGCCGCCGACATGGCGGTGGTGCGTGGTGCGGCCATCGCCGCGGGTGACCCCCTGGGCCTGGGCGCCATCGACCCGTTCACGCCGATGCTCGGCGGACTCGGCGGGCTCGGCCACGGGATGCACGGCCTGGGCAGCGGGCTGGGCGGCCTCGGCACGGCGTCTGCGGCCATGGGTCAAGCCTCCACGGTCGGTGCGCTGTCGGTGCCGCAGTCGTGGGCAGCCGCGGTTCCCGCTACCGCAGCGCCGGGCACCTCGGTCGCGGCCACCGGCTGGACGGTGGCCGCGCACGCCCCCGAGCCGGGCGCGGCCGGGATGCCGGGGGTGCCGTTGGCCGGAGCCGGCCAGGGCCGCAACTACGGCTTCGCCGCCCCGCGCTACGGCTTCAAGCCCACGGTGATGGGTCGGCCGGTGGTCGCCGGTTAGCCCGTGTGACAGGGTTAGCTCATGCAGACGCTGAGCGTCGCGGAGTTCACGCTGCGACTGGCCGTCGGATTGGGCTGCGGTGCACTGATCGGGCTGGAACGACAGTGGCGGGCCCGGATGGCGGGGCTGCGCACCAACGCGCTGGTGGCTGCCGGCGCAACGCTGTTCGTGCTGTACGCGGTCGCCGCCGGCGACACCAGCTCCACTCGGGTCGCGTCCTACGTGGTATCCGGGGTGGGGTTCCTCGGCGGCGGGGTGATCCTGCGGGAAGGGTTCAACGTCCGCGGCCTGAACACCGCGGCCACCCTGTGGTGCTCGGCCGCCGTCGGAGTGCTGGCGGCGGCCGGGAACCTGCTGTTCGCGGTGATTGGTACCGGCGCGATCGTCGGCACCCACCTGTTGCTGCGGCCGCTGGGCCGGCTGATCGACCGCGATCAGCACATCGAGGAGGACGAACCGCAGTCGCCCTACCAGGTGCAGGTGATCTGCCGGCCGAAATCCGAGAAGTACCTGCGCGCTCAGATCGTGCAACACACGGCCGGCAACGACTTGGTGCTACGCGGGATCCACACCGGCCGGGCCGCCGAGGACAACATCGCGCTCACCGCGTCCATGCTGTCCGACAGCCGGGCGCCGGACCGCCTCGAGCGGCTCGTCGGCGAATTGTCGCTGCAGCCGGGCGTCTACGCGGTGCACTGGCACTCCGAGGATCAGGCGTCGCTGTCGCCGGAATAATCACGGGCGAAGCACTCTAGGCTGGCGTCGGCGGAGGTGAGCATCATGGATTGGATCGCGGGGGTGTGGTCGGTGTTGCCTGCGCCGATGCGCGACCCGGTGCTGTTCGCCATTCCGTTCTTCCTGCTGCTGCTGACCCTGGAATGGACTGCGGCGCGCAAGCTCGAAGATCTCGAACGCGGGTCCTACCGCGCCAGGGACGCCTGGACGAGTATCTCGATGGGACTGGTGTCGGTGGCCACCACCGCCGGCTGGAAGTTGCTCGCGCTGTTCGGCTATGCGGCCATCTACACCTATCTGGCGCCGTGGCACCTGTCGCCGAAGGACTGGTACACCTGGGTGATCGCGATCCTCGGCGTGGATCTGCTGTATTACACCTACCACCGGATCGCGCACCGGGTGCGGCTGATCTGGGCCACCCACCAGGCCCACCATTCCAGTCAGTACTACAACCTGGCCACTGCGCTACGGCAGAAGTGGAACAACAGCGGCGAGATTCTGGTATGGATTCCGTTGCCGCTGATGGGAATTCCGCCTTGGATGGTGTTCGCTGCATTCTCGGTCAACCTGATCTACCAGTTCTGGGTGCACACCGAACGGATCGACAAGCTGCCGCGGATCATCGAGTTCGTCTTCAACACTCCGTCGCACCACCGGGTGCACCATGGGATGGACCGGGAGTATCTCGACAAGAACTACGGCGGCATCCTCATCATCTGGGACCGGATGTTCGGCACCTTTGCGCCCGAGCGGTTTCGTCCGCACTACGGGCTGACCAAACAGGTCGACACCTTCAACATCGTGACGCTGCAGATCCACGAGTACGCCTCGATCGTCGCCGATGTGCGCGGCGCGACCCGCTGGCGCGACCGGCTCGGATATGTGTTCGGCCCGCCCGGCTGGCAGCCGATGCCGTCGGGAGCCGCAGACGCGTCCGCGGCGCTGCGGCAATGACGCATTGGGGAGCGCACCGAGTGCTGTTCGCATAGGCTTGCGACGTCGTATCACGGCGACGAACGCCCCGGCGCGTCCGGCCGCGGCGACCCGATCAGAAGGGAACAATGTGGCACAGAGCTTGGGAGACACGCTCACCGCAGGAAAGAAGCTCGTCAAAGGCGAGTCGCTGACCTCCAAGAACGGGGCCTACACCCTGACCTTGCAGGATGACGGCAACCTGGTGCTGGCCTCACGCGGTAAGGCGATCTGGGCTTCCGGCACCAACGGCAAGGACGTGGTGCGCGCCGAGGTGCAGTCCGACGGCAACTTCGTGCTCTACACCGCGGACAAGCCGGTCTGGCACACCGACACCAAGGGCAAAAAGGACGTCAAGCTGGTGCTCCAGGACGACCGCAACCTGGTGCTGTACGCCGCCGACGGTGCTGCGTGGTCCACCAAGACCGAGACCGACGCTCCGCCGCCTCCCGAGGAGCCCACGGCGCAAGCAGCTGCCGAGGCCCCGCAGGCCCCCGAGGCACCCGAGGCGCCTGCGGCTCCCGCAGCGCCGGCCGCACGCAAGTACACCGTTGTCTCCGGTGACACCCTGTGGGCCATCGCCGAGCGGTTCTACGGTGACGGCAACAAGTACCCGCAGATCGCGGAGGCCAGCGGTATCGCCAACCCGGACCTGATCCACCCCGGTCAGGAGTTGACGATCCCCTGATCGCCGCTGACGGCCGACGCGGCGGCCCGGAACCCACACGGGGCCGGGCCGTCGCGCTGCGCCGGTGATCACGGCGGTCGAATCCCGGCCGGACTGGAACCGGCCCTCAACGATCGGAGTCGACGGTGCGCGGGCGCATTGGGCGGATGCTGGCGGTGGGTGTTGCGGTCGCGGCGACGGCCGCGTCTCCGGCGATCGGCACGGCTCGAGCCGATCCGGTGCTGGTGTTTCCCGGCATGGAGATCCACCAGGACACCCATGTCTGCACGCTCGGCTATGTCGACCCGATCATGCGGGTTGCCTTCACCGCCGGTCACTGCCGGGGCAGCGGGCCCGTCACCGACCGGGCCGGAAACGTCATCGGCTCCTTGGCGACCTTCCGCGACAACACGCCCAACGGTGCCACCGTCAACACCGACCAGGTGATCGCCGACTACGAGGCGATCGTGTTGTCCGACGGTGTCGACACCAATGACATTCTTCCCGGTGGTCTGCGGCTTGAGGCCGGCCCGGACGACGGGGTGGCCCCCGGCGAGCCGGTCTGCCACTTCGGCATCGTCACCGGAGAGACCTGCGGAACTGTCGAGCGGGTCAACAACGGCTGGTTCACCATGGGCCACGGTGTTCGCAGTCAACAGGGTGACTCCGGCGGCCCGGTGTATGTGGTCCGCGGCCCCGGGCTGGCCCGGATCGTCGGCCTGTTCAACAGCGTGTGGGGTGAGTACCCGGCCGCCGTGTCGTGGTCGGCCATCTCCCAGCAAGTCCGCGAAGACGTCGGCGTACCGGCCCCGCCGACATGAGAGCGTCTGCCCGACCGCCCGTCCAGATCGCTTGGGTCACCAGAGATCTGGCCGCTACCGAATCGATGCTGAGCGCACTGTTGGGGGTGCGGAAGTGGGTCCGCATGCCGGGTGTGCACTTCGCCCCGGACACCTGCAGCTACCGCGGCGAGCCGGCGGATTTTGTCGCCGACATCGCGCTGAGCTATCTCGGTGACATGCAGCTGGAGCTGATCGCGCCGGTAAGCGGGCACAGCATCTATCACGACTTCCTCGCCGACAGCGGGCCCGGACTGCACCACATCTGTGTGGAGGCCGATGACGCCGACGGCTTCGCTGCGATGGTCGACGACGCGGCCGCCCACGGCGCCGATATCGTCTCCCAGGGGGTGATGCCCGGCGGTATGCGCTTCGCCTATGTGTCGGCTCCTGACGCCGGTGTGCCGTTTGTGGAGATCGCGCATATCCCGCCCGAGATCCGAGCCTTCTTTGACTACATCAAACGGGAGCAGCGGTGAGCTGCACCGGAGACGAAAGGGAGTGGCGCCAATGAGCACCGAGATACCCGAGGCCATCAGCGCCGACACGGTGACATCGTGGTCCGATGACGTCGACGTGGTGGTGATCGGCTTCGGCATCGGCGGCGGCTGTGCGGCGGTCAGCGCGGCGGCGGCCGGGGCCCGGGTGCTGGTGTTGGAGCGTGCCGCCGAGGCCGGCGGCACCACCGCGATGGCGGGCGGGCACTTCTACCTCGGCGGCGGCACCGCGGTGCAGCAGGCCACTGGGCACCCGGACTCACCGGACGAGATGTACAAGTACCTCGTCGCGGTGTCGCGCGACCCCGAGCACGACAAGATCCGGGCCTACTGCGACGGCAGCGTCGAGCACTTCAACTGGCTCGAAGAACTCGGAATTGCGTTCGAGCGCAGCTATTACCCGGAGAAGGCGGTGATCCAGCCCAACACCGAGGGACTGATGTTCACCGGCAACGAGAAGGTGTGGCCGTTTCTGAACGAGGCTGTTCCGGCGCCGCGAGGGCACAAGGTTCCGGTGCCGGGCGACACTCAGGGCGCCAAGATGGCCATCGACCTGTTGCTCAAGCGGGCCGACAGCCTGGGGGTGGTGATCCGCTACGAAACCGGTGCCACCGGTCTGGTCACCGACGCCTCCGGCGCCGTCGTGGGGGTCACCTGGAAGCACTTCACCGAAAGCGGTGTCATCAAAGCGAAGTCGGTGGTGATCGCCGCCGGCGGCTTCGTGATGAACCCGGAGATGGTCGCGCAGTACACGCCCAAGCTGGCGGAGAAGCCGTTCGTGCTGGGCAACACCTACGACGACGGCCTGGGCATCCGGATGGGGATGTCGGTGGGCGGCGCCACCAAGCACATGGACCAGATATTCATCACTGCGCCGGTCTACCCGCCCTCGATTCTGCTCACCGGGATCATCGTCAACAAAGAGGGCAAGCGCTTTGTCGCCGAGGACTCCTACCACTCACGCACATCGGGGTTCGTCATGGACCAGCCCGACAGTGCGGCCTTCCTGATCGTCGACGAAGCCCACATGCGCAAGCCGCAGGTGCCCTTGGTGCCGCTGGTCGACGGCTGGGAGACGGTGGCGGAAATGGAAGCCGCGCTGGGCATTCCGGAAGGAAACCTGGTGGCGACCCTGGACCGCTACAACAGTTATGCGGCGCGCGGCGAGGACCCGGACTTCCACAAGCAGCCGCCGTTCCTGGCCCCGCAGGACACCGGACCGTGGGGCGCCTTCGACCTGTCGCTGGGCAAGGCGATGTACGCCGGATTCACCATCGGGGGGCTGGCGACGTCGGTCGACGGCCAGGTGCTGCGCGACGACGGCAGCGCGGTGCCGGGGCTCTACGCCGCCGGCGCCTGTGCGGCCAACATCGCCCAGGACGGCAAGGGTTATGCCAGTGGCACCCAGTTGGGGGAGGGTTCGTTCTTCGGCCGCCGCGCCGGAGCGCACGCGGCAACTCGCTAGCCGAAGCACCCCCCAACCTTTCCCCGCCGAGCGTGAAGGTGGCTTCACGCTCGGCACCGAACGTGGAGATGGCTTCACGTTCGGCGAAGGGGGGAGGCGGGGATCAGACCGCGGACAGGTCCCAGCGGCCTTGTCCGAGCAGTTCCAGCACGTGCTTGTGGTGCTGGCGGACGGTGTGGCGGTGGCTGACGCTGACCAGGATGGTGTCGGGCAGCTCGGCGCGCAGCAACCGGTACAGCATCAACTCCAGGCCTTCGTCGAGTGCCGACGTCGACTCGTCGAGGAACGCGGCCTTGGGCCGGGTCAACAGCAGCCGGGCGAACGCCACCCGCTGCTGCTCGCCGGGGGAGAGCACCTTGGCCCAGTCCTCGACGTCGTCGAGCCGCTCGACCAGATTCGGCAGCGCCACCTTGACCAGTGCCTCGCCGATCTCGGTGTCGGAGACCTCACCGGCCGAGAGCGGATAGGCCACCACCGCGCGCAGATCGCCCAGCGGGATGTAGGGCAGCTGGGAGATGAACATCGTCGCGTTGGCCGCATCCGGGCGCCGCAGGGTGCCCGAAGCGTAGGGCCACAACTGGGCCAGGCTGCGCAGCAGCGTGGTCTTGCCGCTGCCCGACGGCCCGGCGATCATCAGCGCATCGCCCCGGTCGAGGTGCAGGTCGAGCGCCTCGATCAGCGGGTCGCCGTCGGGGTTGCGCACCTCGACGCCCTCGATCGCCACGGTGCCGTCCGGGCTGGGCATGACCAACAGCTCGGGCAGCTCGCGGGCCTGCTTGTCGGCCTCGACCAGCCCGTGCAGACGGATGATCGCGGCCCGGTAGCCGGCGAAGTTGTCGTAGGCGTTGCGGAAGAATGACAGGCCGTCGTGGATGTTGCCGAACGCGGCCGCCGTCTGCTGCACCCCGCCGAACATGATCTGCCCGGAGAACAGCCGCGGCGCCTGAATCACCCAGGGCAGCGGCACGATCGCCTGGCTCACCGACAGGTTCCATCCGTTGAAGCCGATGGTCCGGTTCACGAACTTCAGGTAGTTGTCGATGATCCCGTTGAACCGCTGCCGCAGCTGGATCCGCTCGGCGAGCTCGCCCCGGTAGAACGCGACGGATTCGGCGGCATCGCGCACCCGCACCAGCGCGTAGCGGAACGCGGCGTTGGTGAGCTCGTTGCGGAAACTCAGCAGGATCAGCGGCCGGCCGATCCAGAACGCGACGACGGTGGCGACCGTGACATAGACCAGCACGATCAAGAACATCGCGCGCGGGATGTCGAACCCGAGGACGGTCAGCGTGCCGGACAGGTTCCACAGGATCGCGGTGAACGACACCACCGACACCATCGCCTGGACCGCGCCGAACAGCAGCGTGCTGCCGGTGCCGTTGGCCGGCGCGTTCGGGTTGGCGCCGTTGCCGGCGGTGAAGATGTCGATGTCTTGTTGGATGCGCTGGTCGGGGTTGTCGATCGCGCCTTCGATGGCCTCGCCGACCGACGGGTCCAGCGGGGTCTTGACGAAGTGCGCGCGGTAGTAGGCCCGGCCGTCCAGCCAGTCGCCGGTGAGCCGCTCGGTGAGCCAGATGCGCCAGTTCACCATGAAGTGCTGGGTCAGGTAGATGTCGAGCATCACCCGGGCCACATGCAGCACCGCCATCAGGCAGAAGATGCCGATCGATACCCAGAACCCGTGCACACCCGACTGTTTCACCGTGTCGTCGCCACCGGCGGCGCCCTGGAAGGCGGTCTGCAGCGAGGAGAACATGTCGTTGCCCTGGAAGCTGAAGAGCACGTTGAGCCGGACCGCGGTGATCACCGACAGCAGCAGCACGCCCAGCATCAGCCAGACCCGGATGCTGTCGCGCCCGCTGAAGTAGTCGCCGGTGATCGCCCAGAACTGCCGGCCCCAGCGGGTGCTCACCCGCAGCAGCGCCACCACGGCCACCACACAGACGGCGCTGATCGTCCACGCCATCGCAATCCACAGCAGCGAGTCAGGCAGTGCGTGCGCCCAGTCGATGGATGGCTTGAACACCTTCGAGTCCACTGCCACGTCTCCTTGCCGCCGGAACTGCCGGCCGGTAGATCGGAAATCCCGTGCGAAACCTACCGCGTAGCGCGGCGCGGCGTCAGATGAGCACCGCCGAACCAGCCCGGTACGGTTGTGCTGTGGCTAACACGTCGAAAACGGTCTCCGCGACCACGCGCGCCAAGTCGGGCCGGCTGAGCGGAAAATTCTGGAAACTGCTGGGCGCCAGCACCGAGAAGAACCAGAGCCGTTCGATGGCCGAGGTCGCCGCGGCCGCCGACTACGCCAAGAAGGCCGCCGGGCTCGACGACGACCAGCTGCGCCAGGCCGCGCAGCTGCTCAAACTCAAGGATCTGGCCGACGCCTCGGACATCCCGCAATTCCTGGCGATCGCCCGGGAAGCCGCCGAACGCAGCATCGGGCTGCGTCCGTTCGATGTGCAGCTGCAGGGCGCGCTGCGGATGCTGGCCGGCGATGTGGTCGAGATGGCCACCGGCGAGGGCAAGACGCTCTCGGGTGCGATCGCCGCCGCCGGTTACGCCATCGGCGGCCGGCATGTGCACGTCGTCACCATCAACGACTACCTGGCCCGCCGCGACGCCGAATGGATGGGGCCGCTGCTGACCGCGATGGGCGTGACGGTCGGCTGGATCACCGCTGACTCCAGCGCGGCCGACCGCCGCGCGGCCTACCGGTGCGACGTCACCTACGCGTCGGTCAACGAGATCGGCTTCGACGTGCTGCGTGACCAGCTGGTCACCGACGTCGAGGACCTGGTGTCGCCCAATCCCGACGTGGCGCTGATTGACGAGGCGGACTCGGTGCTGGTCGACGAGGCGCTGGTGCCGTTGGTGCTGGCCGGCACCACGCACCGCGAGACCCCCCGGATGGAGATCGTCGAGCTGGTCGGCCGGCTGACCCCCGGCGTGGACTACGACTCCGATGAGGACCGGCGCAACATCCACCTCACCGAGGTCGGCGCCCGCAAGGTCGAAAAGGCCCTGGGCGGTATCGACCTGTATGCCGAGGAGCACGTCGTGTCCACGTTGACCGAGGTCAACGTGGCCCTGCACGCCCACGTGCTGCTGCAGCGCGACGTGCACTACATCGTCCGCGACGGCAAGGTGCAGTTGATCAATGCCTCCCGCGGCCGGATCGCCGCCCTGCAGCGCTGGCCGGACGGCCTGCAGGCCGCAGTGGAGGCCAAAGAGGGCATCGAGACCACCGAGACCGGCGAGGTGCTCGACACCATCACGGTGCAGGCACTGGTCAACCGGTATCCCACGGTGTGCGGCATGACCGGAACGGCGCTGGCGGCCGGTGAACAGCTACGCCAGTTCTATCAACTGGGGGTCTCGCCGATCCCGCCGAACATGCCCAACATCCGCGAGGACGAAGCCGACCGGGTCTATATCACCGCCGCGGCCAAGAACGACGCCATCGTCGAACACATCGTCGAGGTACACGCCACCGGGCAGCCGGTGCTGGTCGGAACCCACGATGTCGCCGAGTCCGAGGAGCTCCACGCGCGGCTGCGCAAACGCGGGGTTCCGGCGGTGGTGCTCAACGCCAAGAACGACGCCGAGGAGGCCACCGTCATCGCCGAGGCCGGCAAGCTCGGGGCGGTCACCGTCTCCACCCAGATGGCCGGACGTGGCACCGACATCCGGCTCGGCGGCTCGGAAGAGGCCGACCACGACCGGATCGTCGAACTGGGCGGCCTGCACGTGATCGGCACCGGCCGGCAACACACCCAGCGCCTGGACAACCAGCTGCGCGGCCGGGCCGGCCGCCAGGGCGACCCCGGCTCGTCGGTGTTCTTCTCCAGCTGGGAGGACGAGGTCGCCGCCACCAACCTGGAAGCCAACAAGCTGCCGACCGACACCGACGAGGACGGGCGGATCCTGAGCCCCAAGGCCTCCGGGATGCTCGACCACGCCCAGCGCATCGCCGAAGGCAAGCTGCTCGACATCCATGCCAACACCTGGCGCTACAACCAGCTGATCGCCCAGCAGCGCGCCATCATCGTCGAGCGGCGCAACACGTTGCTGTCCACCCCGGCGGCCCGCGAGGAACTCGCCGAGCTGGCCCCGCAGCGCTACGCCGAGCTGCGCGAGAAATTCGGCCAGGACGATCAGGACCCGGATGCAAAGCTGGAGAAGATCTGCCGGCTGATCATGCTCTACCACCTCGACCGCGGCTGGGCCGATCACCTGGCGTTCCTGGCCGACATCCGGGAGAGCATCCACCTGCGGGCCCTGGGGCGGCAGAATCCGCTCGACGAATTCCACCGGATGGCGCTGGATGCGTTCGCCTCGCTGGCCGCCGACGCCATCGAGGCGGCACAGCAGACCTTCGAGACCTCCGAACAGATCGAGACCGAGCCAGGCATCGACCTGTCCAAGCTGGCGCGGCCCACCTCGACGTGGACCTACATGGTCCGGGACAACCCGCTGAGCGACGACACCATGGACGCGCTGAGCCTGCCCGGGATCTTCCGCTAGGGGGCCGGGATGCCTGCCGGGTCCGGCTCGGATCGAGTCCAAGACCGGGTGCTGACGGTGCCCAACGTCATCAGCCTGGCCCGACTCGCACTGATTGGGGTGTTCCTGTATCTGCTGCTGGTCGCCCGGGCCGACGGGCCGGCCGTGGCGACCCTGATGCTCAGCGGCGCCTCGGACTGGGCCGACGGCAAGCTGGCCCGGCTGCTGGATCAGTCGTCGTCGCTGGGTGCCCTGCTTGACCCGGCGATCGACCGGCTCTACATGGTGGCGGTCCCGGTCGCCTTCGGGCTGCGCGGCCTGGTGCCGTGGTGGATCATCGGCACCCTGCTGGCCCGCGACCTGCTGCTGGCGGCGGTGCTGCCGGTGTTACGCAGCCGGGGGTTGACCGCGTTGCCGGTGACCTATGTCGGCAAAGCCGGCACCTTTGCGCTGATGTCGGCGTTTCCGCTGATCCTGCTCGGACAGTGGGACGCGCTGGCCAGCCGGGTGGTGGCGGCGGTCGGCTGGGCCTTTTTGATCTGGGGGCTGGGCATGTACCTGTGGGCGTTCGTGCTGTACCTGATCCAAGTGGCGCTGGTGGCCCGCACCATGCCGAAACTCCCCTCCCGAGCAGCAGATGTCTGAACCGTTCTTCGCGCTCAGCGGCTATGAAGGCCGGGGAAGCTGGGGAGCCCACGAGGCCGGCCGGCCGCAGCGATTCGCGGTGCCCTCGCTGCTGCGCTCGCTGCTGTCCGAGCACCTCGACCCCGGCTACGCCGCTGCGGCGGCCGAACGCGACCGGGGCGGGCAGGGCACCGCCAGGCGGCAGCGGATTGCGGGATGGGCGTGGGAGGCGGTGGCGGCGCTGCTGGTGGCGACGGTGTTCGCCGTCGCATTCGCCCAGGCCAAGTCGCTGGCGCCCGGGGTGCACGACGCCCAGCAGGTGCTGGCCGCCAACGTGCGCTCGGCCGAAGCCGTGACCGGTCGGCTCGCCGACAAACGTGACACGTTGACCAACGGGGTCGACGAGTTGCGCAGGCACCGGCTGGCCGACGACGCCGAGGGCCAGCGGGTGCTGGCCGGCCTCGACGCGCTCAGCCTGGCTGCCGCCAGCACCCGGGTGACCGGCCCGGGCCTGACCGTCACGGTGACCGACCCGGGCGCCGGGCGAAATCTCTCCGATGCCTCCAAGCAGCGGGTGTCGGGCAGCCAGCAGATCATCTTGGACCGCGACCTGCAGCTCGTCGTGAACTCGCTGTGGGCCAGCGGCGCCGAGGCGATCGCGATCGGTGATGTGCGCATCGGCCCGAACGTGACGATCCGGCAGGCCGGCGGCGCGATTCTGGTCGACAACAAGCCGATCAGCAGTCCCTACTCGGTACGCGCCATCGGGCCGCCGCGTGAGCTGCGTGAGGCCTTCGACCGGACCCCCGGGTTGTACCGGCTGCGGCTGCTGGAGGTGTCCTACGGGGTGGTGGTGCGCGTCGACGGCCGGTCCGGTGCCGACCTGACCTTGCCGGCGGGTTCGGTGCGAGATGTGCGGTTCGCCAAACAGATGGGGGAGTCGTGACGCAAGCTTGCGCTGCAAGCCGTGGCGCCGTCGGCGCCGAAGCTCGGGAGGCCGGAGTGAGTACTCGATGATCGGGATCGCCGCGCTGATCGCCGGCATCGTGCTGGGACTGGTTTTTCATCCCAGCGTTCCGGAGGTGGTTGCGCCCTACCTGCCGATCGCCGTGGTGGCGGCGTTGGACGCCGTGTTCGGCGGTCTGCGTGCCTACCTGGAGCGGATCTTCGACGCGAAGGTGTTCGTCGTGTCGTTCGTGTTCAATGTGCTGGTCGCCGCGCTGATCGTCTACCTCGGTGACCAGTTGGGGGTCGGCACCCAGTTGTCCACCGCGATCATCGTGGTGCTGGGCATCCGTATCTTCGGCAACGCAGCAGCGCTGCGTCGACGACTGTTCGGAGCCTGACGCGGTGGGTACCGATCCGGTGCCGCACGGGCGCCACGAGCTGCCCGAGACGCACGATCGTGCGCCATCCCAGCGCGGCCCCCTGGGGCTGAGAAAGGGCCGCTCCGGGCCGCTGTTCGGGGTGCTGGCGATGCTGCTGTGCCTGCTGCTGGGGGTCGCGATCGTCACCCAGGTCCGCCAGAACGACTCCACCGACGCCCTGGAAACGGCTCGGCCGGCAGATCTGCTGGTGCTGCTCGATTCGCTGCGCCAGCGCGAGGCTGCGCTGGGCACCGAGATCGCGGAGCTGCAGCAGACGCTCAACGCGCTGCAGGAGTCCGGCAGCAGCGACCAGGCCGCCATCCAGAACGCCCAGGCCCGGCTCTCCGCGTTGGCGATCATGATCGGCACCGTCGGCGCCGTCGGGCCCGGTGTGGTCATCACCGTCGAGGATCCGGCGCGGGGCGTCGCACCGGAGACGATGCTCGACGTGATCAACGAGTTGCGGGCCGCCGGCGCCGAAGCGATGGAGGTCCGCGACGGCACGAAGGCGGTGCGGATCGGTGTGGACTCCTGGGTCGCCGGTAGGCCAGGGGCGCTGGAATTCGACGGGACAGCCTTGGCGCCACCGTATTCCGTTGTGGCGATAGGCGATCCACCCACTCTGGCGGCGGCGATGAACATTCCCGGCGGGGCGGTCGACAGCGTCAAGCGGCTCGGTGGCGCCGTGGGCGTGCACCAGGCCGACCACGTGGAGGTGACCGTGTTGCGGCAACCGAAACCACGCCAATACGCTCAGCCAGTCAAGTGAACCCGACAGCGCAAGGAGCACGATCACCGTGAGCTCGGAAAGCCTCGTTCCATCCGATCTGTATTACACCGCTGAGCACGAGTGGGTTCGGCGCACCGGGCAGGACACCGTCCGGGTGGGCATCACCGACTTTGCGCAGGCGGCACTGGGTGACGTGGTTTTCGTGCAACTGCCCGGCGTGGGCACCGAGGTGACCGCGGGCGAGAGCTTCGGCGAGGTGGAGTCGACCAAGTCCGTTTCGGATCTCTACGGTCCGATTTCGGCGAAAGTGGTTGCCGTCAACGCCGATCTGGACGCCAGTCCGCAGCTGGTGAACTCCGACCCGTACGGCGCCGGCTGGCTGCTGGATCTTCAGGTCGCAAGCGGTGACTCCGACGCGCTGGATCAGACCCTGTCGGGACTGCTGACCCCCGACGCGTACCGCTCGACGCTGGCCGAATGAACCTTGCTAGCCTCCCTGCCGGGACGCGCCGGGCATTCCGCGACACGATCCCGCGGTGCGGGGCACATTATCGACCGCTGCGCGGTACGGTCGAACCAACGAATGTGGGTCCGGTGCCATGGAAGTCCGGCGGGTGCGACCAGGTAGCACGACAGTGGCCAGTGAGGAGCAGCGGGTGACGGAGAAGGACCCAGCAAATGGGCAGGACCAGGCGGGCGACGAGGTCACCGTGGAAACCACATCGGTCTTCCGCGCCGACTTCCTGAGCGAACTCGACGCACCCGCGCAGGCGGGCGGGGAGAGCCTGACCTCGGGCGTCGAGGGGCTGCCGGCGGGGTCGGCGCTGCTGGTCGTCAAGCGGGGCCCCAACGCGGGGTCGCGTTTCCTGCTCGACCAGCCGGTCACCGCCGCAGGACGTCATCCCGACAGCGACATCTTCCTCGACGACGTCACGGTCAGCCGCCGTCATGCCGAATTCCGGCTGGAGGGCAACGAATTTCAGGTCGTCGACGTCGGCAGCCTCAACGGCACCTACGTCAACCGGGAGCCGGTGGATTCGGCGGTCCTGGTCAACGGCGACGAAGTCCAGGTCGGCAAGTTCCGGCTGGTGTTTTTGACCGGCCCCAAGACGGGTGAGACCGAGGCCGGGCCGGGGAGCTGAGTTGAGCGCGCCTGACAGCCCTGAACTGGCCGGGATGTCGATCGGAGCGGTATTAGATCTGCTTCGGCCCGAATTTCCGGATGTCACGATCTCCAAGATCCGATTCCTGGAGACCGAGGGGTTGGTAACGCCGCAGCGCGCGGCGTCGGGCTATCGCCGGTTCAGTGCTTATGACTGCGCCCGGTTGCGGTACGTGCTGACCGCGCAACGCGACCACTACCTGCCGCTGAAGGTGATCAAGGCGCGGCTGGACGCCGAGCCGGACGGGGCGCTGCCGCTGACCGAGTCGCCCTATCCCGTCCCGCGGTTGGTGCCGGCCGTCGGCGACGGCGCCCACAACGGCGCGGTGCTGCCCACGCCGCCGCGGCGAGTCCGGCTGAGCCGCGAGGATCTGCTGGAACGCTCGGGCGCAGATGATGCCTTGTTGACGGCGCTGGTCAGGTCCGGCGTCATCACCCCCGGGCCGGGCGGATTGTTCGACGAGCACGCGGTCGTCATCGCGCAGTGCGCCCGGGGGCTGGCCGACTACGGCGTCGAGCCACGGCACCTGCGGCCGTTCCGCTCAGCCGCCGACCGGCAGTCCGACCTGATCGCCCAGATCGCCGGACCGCTGGTCAAGGGCGGCAAAGCCGGTGCCCGTGACCGCGCCGACGACCTGGCGCGTGAGGTCGCCGCGCTGGCGATCGCACTGCACACCGCGCTGCTCAAGTCGGCGGTACACGACGTTCTGCACGGCTGAGGACTAGACTTCGCCTCGGCGGCTTGTTGTGCGACATGCGGTTGTCCGACCGGGGGTTTCGCAGCGAGTCGGGCTGGCACACAGCCACGTGAGACACAAGCAAATGCGGAGGGCTGACTGGAGATGGGTGAAGTACGCGTGGTCGGCATTCGCGTCGAGCAGCCACAGAATCAGCCCGTGCTGTTGCTGCGCGAAGCCGATGGCGATCGATACCTCCCGATCTGGATCGGGCAGGCCGAAGCCGCCGCCATCGCACTGGAACAGCAGGGTGTGGAGCCGGCCCGGCCCCTGACCCACGACTTGATCCGCGACCTGATCGCCGCGCTCGGACATTCGCTCAAGGAGGTCCGGATCGTCGATCTGCAGGAAGGCACCTTCTATGCCGACCTGATCTTCGACCGCGACATCACGGTCTCGGCACGGCCGTCGGATTCGGTGGCGATCGCGCTGCGGGTGGGAGTGCCGATCTACGTCGAGGAGGCGGTGCTGGCCGAGGCGGGCCTGCTGATTCCCGACGAGAGTGACGATGAGGCCTCCGGCGCGGTGCGCGAAGACGAGGTGGAGAAGTTCAAGGAGTTTCTCGATAGCGTGTCGCCCGACGATTTCAAAGCAACCTGACCCGGCGCGGCGGCCTCAGCCCAGTCACAGATCCGTTTCATCTGTGAGCGGCCCGACGACACGCCCATCGGCAAAGCGTGGCGCGGAAAACGCGGCCTCCATACTTGGTCAACGGCGGGAACAACGGCGCGGCGGCTCGTCGGACAGCGTATGCTCACCAGCAACTCGGGCAAGAGCAAACGCGGCTACCGGCCAGCCAGTGGCAACGAGCGCGATCGGCGAGAGGAAGCATCGTGGGCGAGCAACCGGGGCAAGATCAGCTGGACTTCACGGGTCAGACCCCATCGGCCTCGGACGGCGGCGAGGGTGCCGTGACCGCTTCCGCCGAACCGGTACAGGCCGGCCTGTTCCCCGATGACTCCGTCCCCGACGAACTGGTCGGCTACCGCGGCCCCAGCGCCTGCCAGATCGCCGGCATCACCTACCGCCAGCTGGACTACTGGGCCCGGACCTCGCTGGTGGTGCCCTCGATTCGGGGTGCCGCCGGTTCGGGCAGCCAGCGGCTGTACTCGTTCAAAGACATCCTGGTGCTCAAGATCGTCAAGCGCCTGCTCGACACCGGTATCTCGCTGCACAACATCCGGGTCGCGGTCGATCACCTGCGGGAGCGCGGGGTCCGGGACCTGGCCAATATCACCCTGTTCTCCGATGGCACCACCGTCTACGAGTGCACCTCGGCCGAGGAAGTCGTCGACCTGCTGCAGGGCGGACAGGGCGTGTTCGGCATCGCGGTGTCGGGTGCCATGCGGGAACTGACCGGGGTCATCTCCGAGTTTCCCGGTGAGCGTGCCGATGGGGGCGAGTCGATCGCCGCACCGGAAGACGAACTGGCCAGCCGCCGCAAGTTCCGCGACCGCAAGACCGGTTAGGGCGGCGATTCCGCGGCTGCCCGCCGGGTAAGCTGGTAGCGCATCGCACTCGACGCGGGAGAGTTCTGGGGCAGCCAGCCGCAGACGCCGAAGGAGCAACACCTCTCCGACAACCTCTCAGGCCCATGGACCGCCCGGGATTCCGATGCCTCTGGAAAGTGGTGGGTGACGGCCCACCCGCCGATGGGGAAAGGCCAGCAACCGCGCCCGGCGCGGCGGCATCGGCCGAAGCTCTCAGGCGCCTGGCGTACGGGTGAAGACAGAGGGGGAGGGCCAGATCGATTCGTCATAGCCCACTCCCCATGCCAGGAGACTCACTCGTGAGCGAACACACCGAAGCCCGTTTCCCGAACTTTCAGGACCGGCACATCGGCCCCGACCCTGCCGCCATCGCCACCATGCTCGCCACCATCGGCGTGGACTCGCTCGACGAGCTGGCCGCCAAGGCGCTGCCGGCCGGCATCCTGGACGCGCTGCGGCCCGACGGCGTCGCGCCGGGCCTGGAGGTCTTGCCGGCCGCGGCCACCGAGACCCAGGCCCTGGCCGAGTTGCGAGAGCTGGCCGACGCCAGCACGGTCGCGGTGTCGATGATCGGCCAGGGCTACTACGACACGCTCACCCCGCCGGTGTTGCTGCGCAACATCATGCAGAATCCGGCCTGGTACACCGCCTACACCCCGTACCAGCCAGAGATCAGCCAGGGCCGGTTGGAGGCCCTGCTGAACTTCCAGACCATGGTCGCGGACCTGACCGGGTGCGAGATCGCCAACGCCTCGATGCTCGATGAGGGCACCGCCGCCGCCGAGGCGATGACCCTGATGCACCGCACGGTGCGCGCGAAGACCAACCGGCTGGTGGTCGACGCCGACCTGTTCACCCAGACCGCGGCGGTGCTGGCCACCCGGGCCGAGCCGCTGGGCATCGAGATCGTCACCGCCGACCTGCGGGACGGGCTGCCCGAGGGCGACTTCTTCGGGGTGATCACCCAGTTGCCGGGCGCGTCCGGCCGGGTCACCGATTGGTCGGAGGTGATCGAGGCCGCCCACGAGCGGGGTGCGATGGTGGCGGTCGGCGCCGATCTGCTGGCCTGCACGCTGATCACCCCGCCCGGCGAGATCGGCGCCGATGTGGCGTTCGGCAGCGCCCAGCGCTTCGGGGTGCCGATGGGCTTCGGCGGGCCCCACGCCGGCTATCTGGCGGTGCACGCCAAACACGCCCGCCAGCTGCCGGGCCGGCTGGTCGGGGTATCGGTGGATGCCGATGGGTCACCGGCCTACCGGCTGGCGCTGCAGACCCGGGAGCAGCACATCCGCCGCGACAAGGCGACGTCGAATATCTGTACCGCGCAGGTGCTGTTGGCGGTGATGGCCGCGATGTACGCCGCCTATCACGGCGCCGAGGGCCTGACCGCGATTGCGCGTCGGGTGCACGGCCACGCGGCGAAGATCGGCGCCGCCCTCGGTGACGCGCTGGTGCACGAGCGCTACTTCGACACCGTGCTGGCCCGGGTGCCGGGCCGTGCCGACGAGATCATCGCCGCGGCCAGGGCCGCCGGCATCAACCTGTGGCGTGTCGACGCCGACCATGTCTCGGTGTCCTGCGACGAGGCCACCACCGACGCTGATGTGACCGCGGTGCTGCAGGCCTTCGGGGTTGACCCCGCCGAGCCGGTGTCCTGCGGCATCAGCACCCGGACCTCGGAATTCCTTACCCACCCGGCCTTTTCGCGCTACCGCACCGAAACCGCGATGATGCGCTACCTGCGTGCGCTCTCGGACAAGGACATCGCGCTGGACCGCAGCATGATTCCGCTGGGCTCCTGCACCATGAAGCTCAACGCCGCGGCGGAGATGGAGCCGATCACCTGGCCCGAATTCGCGCGCCAGCACCCGTTCGCGCCGGCCGAAGACGCCGCTGGGCTGCGCCGGCTCATCGCCCAGTTGGAGCGCTGGCTGGCCGGGATCACCGGGTACGACGCGGTGTCGCTGCAGCCCAACGCCGGCTCGCAGGGCGAATACGCCGGCCTGCTGGCGATCCACGCCTTTCACGCCAGCCGCGGCGAGTCCCACCGTGACGTCTGCCTGATCCCGTCCAGCGCGCACGGCACCAACGCCGCGTCGGCGGCGCTGGCCGGGATGCGAGTCGTCGTGGTGGCTTGCCGGGAGAACGGCGATGTCGACCTCGATGACCTGCGGGCCAAGGTCGACGAGCACGCCGCGACGCTGTCGACGCTGATGATCACCTACCCGTCCACCCACGGGGTCTACGAGCACGACATCGCCGAGATCTGCGCGGCCGTGCACGACGCCGGCGGACAGGTCTACGTCGACGGCGCCAACCTCAACGCGCTGGTCGGGCTGGCCCGGCCGGGGCGCTTCGGCGGCGACGTCAGCCACCTGAACCTGCACAAGACGTTCTGCATCCCCCACGGTGGCGGCGGGCCCGGCGTCGGGCCGGTGGCGGTACGGTCGCACCTGACCGAGTTCCTGCCCGGACACCCGCTGGCCCCCGAATTGCCCGGCGGCCCACCGGTATCGGCGGCCCCCTACGGGTCGGCTTCCATCCTGCCGATCACCTGGGCCTACATCCGCATGATGGGGGCGGCGGGCCTGCGGGCGGCGTCGCTGACCGCGATCGCGTCGGCGAACTACATCGCCCGCCGCCTCGACGAGCACTTCCCGGTGCTCTACACCGGGGAGAACGGCATGGTCGCCCACGAATGCATCCTGGATCTGCGCGCGATCACCAAGGCCACCGGCGTGACGGTCGACGATGTCGCAAAACGCTTGGCGGACTACGGGTTCCATGCCCCCACCATGAGCTTCCCGGTCGCGGGCACCCTGATGGTGGAGCCCACCGAGAGCGAGAGCCTGGCCGAGGTGGATGCGTTCTGCGAGGCGATGATCGCCATCCGCGGCGAAATCGACCGGGTCGGCGCCGGTGAGTGGACGGCCGACGACAACCCGCTGCGGGGCGCCCCGCATACCGCCGAGTGCCTGATGGTCGATAAGTGGGAGCACCCCTACACCCGGGAGCACGCCGCCTATCCGCTCGGTCGCGACTTCCGCCCCAAGGTGTGGCCGCCGGTGCGCCGGATCGACGGCGCCTTCGGCGACCGCAACCTGGTCTGCTCGTGCCCACCGGTGGAAGCCTTCGCCTGAGCCCGCGGGCCCGCCACCGCTGCTGCTGCTTCGAGGGGACGGCATGAGAGCAACAAGGCCACTTGTTGTGTTTCGCTTCGCCACCGCGTGTGCACGGTATGTAATAGCACTGGATCGGCCGACCCGCGCGGCGCCGGCGGCTCCAGGACAGGACCGGCTGTTCGGCGCCGGCCTAGGGTAGGGAGCCACCAGAGTCCGGACCGGTATCCGAGGCAAAAATCAGCAAAATCTCATCTACAGCCAAAATATAGTTTAAGCTGGTCTCACTTTGTCGGTGACGGGGATCACACTTAGGAGACACCATGCAGCAACTTGCGCTTCGCCCTTACCTCACCGCCGGCATCGCCGTTGCGGGCGCCGGAATCATCGCGGTCGCGCCGGTGTCGCCGGTCGCGCCGGTCTTGCCGGGCGCCGGAGCTGAGTTCCATGCCGTGCAGTTGACCGACGCCTGGTCGGATCTGTTCACCCACACCACGGCGAACCTGACCAACATCAGCGACAATGCCGACTGGTCGGCGATCACCGCCGTCTTCGGCAAGCTGTTCACCGACCCGTTCGGGGTGCTCGCGGCGTTCACCAGCATCACCCCGACGGTCACCACCGATATCTCGGAGCTGCCGGCGTCGGTCTCGGTGCAGCTGCCGCCCGGGCTGGAACTGGCGATCGCCAGCATGGGCGCGCAGGCGCTGGCCTCCCAGGCGATCAGCAACGCCGCGGCCGAGATGGCCAACGGGAACTTCTCCGGGCTGTTCAGCGCGCCGGCCACCATCGCCGACGCCTACCTCAACGGCGCGCAGAACGTCAGCCTGCTCGGCGGCATCATCAACATCCCGGTGCTCAACGGCATCCTGGCGCCCGAGCAGAACTTCGAGGTCGACCTCAACCTGGCCAAGCTGCTCGACGCCTTGGGGTTGGGCAACCTGGACTTGAGCAACCTCAACGTAGACGACCTGCTGAATCAGCTGGGCCTGGGCACCCTGACGCTGGGCAGCCTGCTCGATGCCCTCGGGATCAGCGACGACGGCCTGGGCGACCTGCTCAAGCTCGGCAGCAACATCACCAACCTGGGCGGGCTGCTGGGCTTCCTCGGCCTGGGCGACCTCGGGCTGGGCAGCCTGAGCCTGACCGGCATCTTGAGCGGCCTGGGGCTCGACACCGACGTCAACCTGAACGACCTGAGCTTGGACAGCGTGCTGAACGTGTTCGGGATCAACCCGGAGATCAACCTCGGCCTGGGGCAGTTGCTCACCGATCTGGGCTTCGGCAGCCTGGTCGACTCCTCGCTGGGTGACCTACTGAGCGGGTTGCCCGGCGGCGTCCTGACCGGCATCACCGGTGTGCTGAACTCGGTGATCGGAACCTTGATCCAAAGCGTCCCGCTCCTGGGTCCGCTGCTGGACCAGCTGCTCAACACCGTGCTGCTCACCCCGCAGAACCTCATCGACGCCCTCAACAGCGTCACCTTCGGCGACCTGCTCGGCGGCCAGAGCATCAGCGAAACCGTCAGCTCCCTGTTGGGGGCGCTGGGCGTCGCGCTGCCGACCGGGGATCTGACCATCGGCGGAATACTGGAAGGCCTGGGCTTCGCCCCCGCGACCGGGGACCTGACGCTCAGCGGCCTGCTCGGCGGCCTGGGACTCGGTGGCCTCGACATCACCGGGCTGCTCAACGGGCTGGACCTGGGTGATCTGGTCGGCGGTCTCGGGCTCGACAACCTGCCGCTGAACCTCGGCAGCCTGGTCGGCGACCTGTCGGATCTGAATTTGGCTGACCTGCTCAACGACCTGGGTCTGGGCGACCTGGATCTGGCCAACATCAGCGTCGGCTCATTCGGTGGGATGATCACCCAGCTGGTGGACGTCATCCCGCAGCAGATCCTCGACTTGCTGGGCGCCTAGCGGCGTCAACCCAGCAGCGTGTTCAGCGCGCCGGCCAGTTCGGGGGAGTTCGCCCCCCGCAGGTTCTGGTAGGTGCCGCCGGACAGCTGAGCCACCGACTGCCACGTGGCCCGGTCGGCGTCAGCGCCGAAGTCGATGACGTTGACGGCGACCGGGCGCTCGGGGTCGGTGTTCGTCCGGATGAATTCCTGCAGTCCTGGACCGTCGAGCGTCCGGTCGGTATGCGGGCCCGCGGTGATGACCAGCACCGAGTTGCTCTGCCCGGCACGGTAATTGGCCAGCGCCTGGTTGTAGACCAGCCGCAGGGTGGTGAACGACACCGCGCCGCCGGACGTCGAGCTCAGGCCATCGAGCTGCTCGACCAGGGTCTCGGCCCGGGTCCCGCCGTTCACCGGTTCGTCCAGGGGGCCGGCGGTGACCACGTTGCGGCCCTCCACGCCGTCGAAGGTCCACAGGCCGACGGCGGATTGCGGCGGGAGCGCCCGGATCCGTTGATCCAGGGCGGCGATCACATGGGCCAGCCGGGTCTTTCCGCCCTCGTCGGTGGTCATGGACTCATCGAGCATGATCGTCACCGCCGCGCTGCCCGGCAAGGTGGTGAGCGCATTGGCCAAGGTGGCCCGCATCGCGTCGTCGCCTACCGCCAAGGTGTCCGACACCGCCGGGAAGTCGGTGACATCACTGCTCGGCGGGTTCACGCCTTCCACCCGGAATCCGGCTTTGGCCAGCTCCGCGAGCTGATCCGGTTTGCGGGCGAAGCGGGCGAACTCACTGGCGGCGCTGACCTGTTCCTGTGACAGCCACGACCCGGCGAGCAAGACGGTGGGATAGTCGGCGACCGGCACCGGGCCGGGCGGCAACCAGAAGCCGAGCGTGCTCGCCGGATCCGACAAAGACTGCCCCCGGGTGAACAGTTGCTGCTCGGTGGTCACCACCGCGTGTACCGGGGCGGTCGCCGGATCGCCTTGGCGCAGCAATACGTTCATCGCCTCGGCCAGCGAGCTGTCGGCCAGGTGAGGCTGCGCGCCGGCCAGCCGGTGGACCGCGCCGGTCCCGTCGGTGGCGGGGGCGCCTTTCGGGGCGGCACCGGCGGCCACCGCCTCGCCGGCCAGGAAAGCGGCATCGCCGTTGCCGCCGATCGGCAGGGCCAGCCGCAGCTGCCCCCAGCCGGGAAGCCCGAGCCGGCCCAGGCCGTCGGGTTCGGTCTGCAGCTCCGGCAGGCTCGCCCAGCCCTGCTTCTGCAGAGCGGGCTTGAGTTCGGGCCGCATCGCCAGCAGCACCGGCGAGGTGACCAGGGAACGACTGTCGCTGACGGTCTCCGCGCCCGCGGACGCTTGCAGGCGCGCCGCCGACACCGAGCTGCCCGGAATCCACAGTGCCGGGCGCTGACCCAGCTGTGCCGGCCAGTCGCCGATGAATCCACTGACGACGGCGTCCGAGTCCGCCGGTTTGACCTGCACTGACACGCAGCGATCGCCTACCGGCTTGGCGGTCTTGTTGAACTTCTCGGCCAAGCCCTGCAGGTGGTCGGCGATCGAGGGGTCTGCCACCACGGCGACCGTCAGGTCGCCCTCGACGCAGCTGCCGGCGGCGATCGCGGAGCGATGCGACAGCGAGTTGCCGAAGAACCGCCACAGGATCACCGCGGCCACCACGACGATGACCGTCACCAGTGCGGCGATCACACCGACGCTGACACCACGGCGCCCGGCGTCGTTGCGGTGCCGGCGCCACCGTTCCAGGTGGCGGTGGCCGCCACCCGGCTCGTCCCGCGCGACTGACGACGCTTCCCCGGACCGGGCACGAATCGCGCCGAAAGGCCCGGTGCGGTAACGCGTTTCTTCGTCGTCGTGACCGCCTCGCCGCAGGTACTGCGCCGGGTCGGCGTCGTAGCCCGCGTCGCTGCCGAACGACTCCTCGTAGAACGCGTCGTGATAGTCGTCGACGTACTCGTCGTCGTCCGGGTCGCCGAAGCCGAACGGATCGGGCGGCGCGGTGTCGTGGTGGCCGTAGTCGGCCTCGCCGCGCGCGAGTGGGTCTTCCTCGAAATCGTCCGGGCCGGGGAAACTGTGCCTACCCACGGTGGGTGCGTCCTCTCCGCCTGGTCAGCGCTCCGGCCACGGTCAATTCCACTGAAGATCCGCCCAGGGGTCAGATGCCGACTCGGGCTTTGAACTCCCGGCGACGCCGGTGCAGGATCGGCTCGGTGTAGCCGTTGGGCTGACTGGTTCCGGACAGGATCAACTCCCGCGCAGCCGCGAACGCGACGCTGTCGTCGAAATCCGGGGCCATCGGCAGGTAGTTGGGGTCGCCCGCGTTCTGTCGGTCCACGGCCGGGGCCATCCGTTCCAGACTGGACTGCACGTCGTCTTCGGTGATCACCCCGTGCCGCAGCCAGTTCGCCAGCAGCTGCGACGAGATCCGCAGCGTCGCACGGTCTTCCATCAGCGCCACGTCGTGGATGTCGGGGACTTTCGAGCAGCCCACGCCTTGCGAGATCCAGCGCACCACGTAGCCGAGGATCGACTGGCAGTTGTTGTCGACCTCCTCGCGAATCTCGTCGGGCGCCCAGGCCAGGCCCTCCGACAGCGGGATGGTCAACAGCTGATCGATGGTGGCGCGGCGCTTTCCGGCCAACTCCTGCTGCACCTCGAAGACGTCCACCTGGTGGTAGTGCATCGCGTGCAAGGTGGCGGCGGTCGGCGACGGCACCCACGCGGTGCTGGCGCCGGCGCGCGGGTGACCGATCTTCTGCTCGACCATGTCGGCCATCAGGTCGGTCATCGCCCACATGCCCTTGCCGATCTGGGCGTGACCGGTGAAACCGGTCGCCAGACCCGCGTCGACGTTGTTGTCCTCGTAGGCCAGGATCCACGGCTGAGATTTCATGGTGGCCTTGCGGACCATCGGCCCGGCCTCCATCGAGGTGTGGATCTCGTCGCCGGTGCGGTCCAGGAAGCCGGTGTTGATGAACACCACCCGATCGGCCGCGGCCTTGATGCAGGCCCGCAGGTTGACGGTGGTACGGCGCTCCTCGTCCATGATGCCGATCTTGAGCGTCGCCTGCGGCAGCCCCAGGACGTCTTCGACCCGGCTGAACAACTCGGCGGTGAAGGCCACCTCGTCGGGCCCGTGCATCTTCGGCTTGACGATGTAGATCGACCCGGTGCGGCTGTTGATCAGCGGCCCGTTGTCCTCAGAGGCGGACAACCCGTGCATGGCGATCAGCCCGGTGAACAGCGCGTCCTGGATGCCCTCGAACACCTCGGCGCCCTCGTCGCCGGCGACGATGGCGTCGTTGGTCATCAGGTGGCCCACATTGCGGACGAACATCAGGCTGCGGCCGGGCAGCGTCACGGTCGCCCCGTCCGGGCCGGTGAACTCCCGGTCGGCGGCCAGCGTGCGGGTGAAGGTCTTGCCGTCCTTGGTGACCTGCTCGGCCAGATCCCCGCGGTTGAGGCCCAGCCAGTTGCGGTAGCCCAGCACCTTGTCGTCGGCGTCGACCGCGGCCACCGAGTCCTCGAAGTCCATGATCGTGGTGACCGCCGACTCCAGCACCACGTCTTTGATGCCCGCGGCATCGGTGGCCCCGATCGGCGACGACGGGTCGATCACGACCTCGATGTGCAGTCCGTGGTGGGCCAGCAGCACCGACGACGGCGCCTGCGCGTCCCCGGTGTAGCCGACGAATTCTCCCGGCGCGGCGACCGTGGTCTCCAGGCCGTCGGTGAGGGCGACCGCCAGCTGGCCGTCTTTCACTGCGAAACTTTTGACCTCGGTCCACCCGCCGTTGGCCAGCGGGACGGACTCGTCGAGGAACTTGCGGGCGTAGGCGATGACTTTGTCGCCGCGCACCTTGTTATACGAGGTGCCTTTCTCGGCACCGTCGTCCTCGCTGATCACGTCGGTTCCGTACAGCGCGTCGTACAACGACCCCCACCGGGCGTTCGCGGCGTTGAGCGCGAACCGGGCGTTGAGCACCGGCACCACCAACTGCGGACCGGCCTGGCGGGCGATCTCGTCGTCGACGCCCGCCGTGGTGATGGTGAACTCCTCCGGTTCGGGCAATAGGTAGCCGATCTCGGTGAGGAAGTCCCGGTAGGCCTCGGTGTCCAAGGGTTCGATCACCCGGTGCCGGTGCCACTTGTCGATCTGCGCCTGCAGTTCGTCACGACGCGCCAGCAGTTCGGCGTTTTTCGGCGTCAGATCGGTGACGACCTTGTCCACGCCCGCCCAGAAACTGTCCGGGTCGACGCCGGTGCCCGGCAGCGCCTCGTCGGTGATGAAGTCGTAGAGCACGCGAGCCACCCGCAACTCGCCCACCGACACCCGGTCCGTCATGATTTCCTCCCTCATAGCCAATCCACCACCTTACCGGCCGACAACACGCTAGCCGCATCCCTTGACCGCCAACAGCAGGTCACACCGCTTGAGCAGGGCGGAACGCAGCGGCGCGGCGCGCTGTGCGATCCCAGTCTGGCAACGGACGTATTCAGCACGGCCGGCGGGGTTTTCGATGCAGATCGGCTGATAGCCATAGCTGCTCAGGTCGTAGGGGCTCGCGCGCATGTCGATCTCGCGCGCCGCCGCGGCCAACTGCAAGCAGTCCAGCAGCAACTCGGAATCGATCAGGGGCCCCAGCTTGTAGCACCACTTGTACAAGTCCATGTTGGCGTGGAGGCAACCCGGCTGCTCCCAAGCGGTTTGGCCGGCCCGGCTCGGTGTGCCGGCGTTACGGGGCGCCGCCGCCGGGGTGAAGAACCGGAAGGCGTCAAAGTGCGTGCAGCGCAGCGGTGTTGCCTCAACCACTCGATCCACGTCGGCCGCGGGAAGCCGCAGCGGAACATGGCCGTGCCGGACCGTGTCGCTCCGGTAGAGCATCGCCCACTCGTGCAGGCCGAAACAGTTCAGCTGGGCTGGACGCGCGGCAGTGGCCCGTAACAGCCGTGCGACGAACGTCACGGTGTCGGCCTTCTCGCGCACGAAGTCCTCGGCGACCGCGACCGTGTCACCGGCCACGACGTATCCTCGGCGGCCCTGGTAGTCGCGCAATGCTGCGGCCCCGGCCAGCGCGACCCCGAATCCGGGGTTCCAGGTGCGTAACTGTCGCGGGCGCAAGCTGTAGTAGCTGAACAGGAACTTGGGAACCGGATCGCCGGCGGCGATCCGGCGCTGCGCAGGGCTCAGGAAGCGCTCCAGGCGCAGTCGGTAGGCCGTCGCCCGCGCCTGCCACTGCGCGGTGTCCAGCGTCGACTCCTCGACCAGGTCAAACACGATGCGTTCCGTCGCGGACGGTGCCGACGACGTCCTGGACCAGGTCCTCGAGGGCCACCATCGCCACCACGGCGCCCTCGGTGTCGACCGCCAGCGCCAGGTGGCTGTTGGTGCGCCGCAGCCGGGTCAACGCGTCGGCCACCGGCAGCGACGCGGGAAGCCGGAGCAACGGTCGCACCACGCCGAGGTCGACGATCGCGTCGGCCTCGGGACGTTCGGAGCTCGGACCCGCCGTGCTCTCGCTGAGCGGCAGGACATCCTTGATGTGCAGGTAGCCGACGAATTCGCCCTGGTCGACCACGGGAAACCGGGAGTACCCGGTCTGGGCGAGGGCCTGTTCGACCGCTGCCACGGTGGGGCCCCGGCCGGCGGCCGCGGCCGGAACGGCGCGGATGTCACCGACCGGAAGCGCCACATCGGCGACGGTGCGGGTGCGGATCTGCAGGGCCCGGGTCAACCGGGTGTACTCCTCGAGGTCGAGCAGCCCCGCCGAGACCGATTCGGCGATCATCTCGCTCAGTTCGACGGTGGAGACCGTGATCTCCAGCTCATCCTTGGGCTGCACCCGCAGGGCGCGCAAAACGGCGTGGCCGCACCGGTGGTAGAACGCGATGAACGGCCGGGCGGCGGCCATATAGATCAGGTACGGCGGGATCAGCAGCATCGCCGCCGTCTCCGGGCCCGCCAGGGTGATGTTCTTCGGGACCATCTCCCCGAACAGCACGTGCAGCGTGACCACGACCGACAGCGCGACGACGAACGCCACGGTATGCAGCAGCGGGTCCGGGATGCCGACCAGCCGGAACGGCTGCTCGAGCAGGTCGGCCACGGCGGGTTCCCCGATCCGGCCGAGCAGAATCGAGCACACCGTGACACCCAGCTGGAAGCCGGCCAGCATCAGCGGGAGCTGTTCGCCGGCGCGGATCACGGTGACCGCACTGCGCCGGCCCTGTTCGGCCAGCGCCTCGAGCCGGTCTCGACGCGCCGAGATCAGCGAGAACTCCGCGCCGACGAAGAACCCGTTCGCCGCGATCAGCAGCACGGTCAACACCACGTTGAACAGGTCAGCCATTGCCGGCCCCCAGCTGGGTCAGCGCCAGCAGGTCGATGCGCCGGCCGTCCATCCGGACTACCCGGGCCAGCCAGCGCGGCGGGTGCGCCGACAGCTCGTCGGGATCGAATGCGGTCAGTTCGACGGTCTCGCCGGCGGCCGGAATGTGCCCGAGTTCTTGCAGCACCAGCCCGCCGATGGTCTCGTAGGAGCCTTCGGGGGCCCGGTACCCGGTAGCGGCGGCCACCTCGTCGATGCGCAGCAGGCCCGACACCTGCCAGCCGCCGCCGGCCACCACCACGTCGGGCGTGGCATCGTCGTGTTCGTCGCGGACGTCGCCGACGATCTCCTCGATCAGATCCTCCACCGTGAGCATCCCCGCGGTGCCGCCGTACTCGTCGACGACCAGCGCCGCCTGCTGGCCGTTGGCCCGGACCTGTTCCATCACCGCGTCGCCGTCGAGGGTGGACGGCACCACCGCCACCGGTTGGGCGACGGCCGTGATGGGGGTGGTCGCCCGCTGCGCGGCGGGAACCGCGAAGACCTGCTTGACGTGCACGATGCCGACGGTGGCGTCGAGGTCGCCGTCGACCACCGGGAAGCGGGAGAAACCGGTCTCGATGGCGGCCGCGGCCAGATCCGCGACGGTGTCGCCGGCCTGCAGGCTCACGATCTTCGAACGCGGCGTCATCAATTCGGCGGCGGTCAGGGCGCCGAACCGCAGTGAGCCGCCCACCAGGGCGGCCGTACTGGGGTCGAGCGCACCGCTGCGTGCGGAATTGCGCACCAGCGAGGCCAGCTCCCGCGGCGAGCGGGCCGATGCCAGCCGGTCGGCGGGTTGGATGCCCAGCCGGTGCAGGATGAGGTTTGCCGTCCCGTTGGTCAGCTTGATCGCGGCCGCGAACAGCCGCGAGAACAGCAGTTGCGGCCCAGCCACTGCGCGGGCGACCGGCAGCGGACGCGCTACGGCCAGGTTCTTGGGCACCAGCTCGCCGAAGACCATCGACAGCGAGGTGGCGATCACCAGGGCCAGCGCCAGCGCCACCCCGGCGGCGCTCGCCTCGGGCAGGCCCAGGGCGGCAAGCGCGGGCCGCAGCCACCGGGCCAGCACCGGCTCGGCGAGGTAGCCGGTGGCCAGCGTGGTGATCGAGATGCCCAGCTGGGCGCCGGACAGCTGGAACGACAGTGTGCGGTGGGCGTCTTGGATGTAGAGGTCGCGCCGGCCGCCACGGCGGGCGTTGGCCTCCACCGCGCTGCGTTCCAGCGTGGTCAGGGAGAACTCGGCGGCGACGAACACCGCCGTTCCCAAAGTGAGGACCAGGAACGCCAGCAGGCTGCCCAGGGTGAGCGCGACCGTCATGAGTCGGTACTGCTCGCCACCGGGGCAGCACTCGCCACCATGGGTGCAGGTGCCGCCACGGGTCTCACCAGCCGAACGGTAGCGGATGGCCTTCGGCGAAGCCGGCGGCCGACTGCACCCCCAGCACCGCGCGCTCATGCAACTCGGCCAGGTCGGCCGCACCGACGTAGGTGCAGGTGCTGCGCAGGCCGGCGGTGATGTGGTCCAACAAATCCTCGACCCCGCCGCGATCGGGATCCAGCGCCATCCGCGACGTGGAAATGCCCTCCTCGAACAGCGATTTGCGGGCCCGGTCGAATGCACTGTCGGTAGCGGTGCGGGCGGCCACGGCGCGTTTGGACGCCATTCCGTAGCTTTCCTTGTACGGCTTGTCGTCGTGGTCGAACATCAAGTCGCCGGGGGATTCGTAGGTGCCGGCGAACCAGGAGCCGATCATCACGTTCGATGCGCCCGCGGCCAGGGCCAGTGCCACGTCGCGCGGGTGGCGCACCCCGCCGTCGGCCCAGACGTGGGCGCCGAGTTCGTGGGCTGCCGCCGCGCATTCCAGTACGGCCGAGAACTGCGGGCGGCCCACCCCGGTCATCATCCGGGTGGTGCACATCGCGCCGGGGCCGACGCCGACCTTGACGATGTCCGCCCCGGCGGCGATCAGATCCCGGGTGCCGTCGGCCGACACGACATTGCCGGCCACCAGCGGGACGCCCGGCTTGAGGGCGGCCACCGAGCGGATGGCCTGCAGCGCCTTTTCCTGGTGCCCGTGCGCGGTGTCGATGACGAGCACATCCACCCCGGCCGACAGCAGCGCCGCCGCGCGGGCTGTCACCTCGCCGGTGATGCCGACCGCGGCGGCGATCCGCAGCCGGCCGGCCGCGTCGGTGGCCGGGGTGTAGATGCCGGCCCGGATCGCCCCGGTGCGGGTCAGTACGCCGGCCAGGGTGCCGTCGGCGTTGGTCAGCACCGCGACGTCGACCGGAGCGTGCTCCAGCAGGTCGAATACCTTGCGCGGCTCGGTGCCGATCGGAACGCTGAGCAGGTCGGACATCGCGACGTCGCGAACCCGGCTGAAGCGGTCCACGCCCTCGCAGCACGCCCGGGTCACCAGGCCGGTGGGGCGGCCGTCGACCGCCACCACCGCGGCGCCGTGGGCCCGTTTGGAGATCAGCGCCATCGCGGCCGACACCGAGTCGTCGGGGGAGAGCACCACCGGAGTGTCGGCCACCAGGTCGCGGCTTTTCACGAACGCCACCGTCTGGCCCACGGCATCGATCGGCAGGTCTTGCGGCAGCACCACGATGCCACCGCGCCGGGCCACCGTCTCAGCCATGCGCCGGCCCGCCACCGCGGTCATGTTGGCCACCACCACCGGGATGGTGGCACCGGAGCCGTCGCGGGTGGACAGGTCGACGTCGAGGCGTGAGTCGACGGCCGAGCGGTTCGGGACGATGAACACGTCGTCGTAGGTCAGGTCATAGCCGGGGTCATACCCGCGTGCGAATCTCATCGGGTGCCCGCCTTTGGGCCGTTGGGTTCCGAGGAGCCCATCTGTTCGCCTCCACAGGGTCTGAGAGCCGGGGTTCGGGCAAACACCGGATGCCACGGGTTGCCGCGGCGGCCACCGGGTGACATCTTTTCGGCCCGGTCAGCCACGGTACCGCCAGCGCATCGGTGTGCACCACTCGATTTCGGGCGGGGCGAACCCGACGAAAAATTGATCTTCCTCACAGTCGCATAGTCGGGTAAACTCATGACGTCGTTTAGGGGAACAGAGATGACAGTTAGCTACGGCTGGCGAGGTGGGGCCCTTCGGGCCCCGATCAGAGTCTCTCGCGCCCCACGGCCCACCCGGCCCGAACACCACGCCTGCCGTCCGTGTGGGATCGGTGCTCCGTCGGCGTGGCGGGGGTGCAGCGTCGAAGGCTATCTGCAGCGCAAACTGCACCGCCAGTGGCGCAACCGCGGATCGTAGCGGGCGGACTTTGTTGCGCACCGTTTAGATTGCCGTGCAAGGGAAATAGCTGGGCGGGGCCGTTGTACGAGTAGCTCGGCAGGGATCGAAACCTCGCGGCATCACGACAGTGGCCCACGCTGTCGCCGCCGGGGCCGAATTTCGGGCCTGCGGGTCGCGCCGGCACCCGCGGTAATCGCACCGGCCCAATCGCGGAATAATCCCGGGCGATCCAGCGGATGTCGCACCGAACAAAGTTAGCTGTCAGCAATTTACCCAGGGCGCAGCGATGCTGAGAAATAGCCAAACTGCGGAATTTTCCAGCGGCGACTTCGCCGACCGGCTGGACACCACTTTCCCCACAACAGAGGTCCGAACCATGCACGCACATCAGCTCCTGTCGCTGGCCGCCGGTGCCGTCCTGGCCGGCGGCATCGCCGTCGCCCCGGTTACTCCGCTGCCGGCGCCGGCGACCGCGGCGCCACCCGATATTCAGCTCACCGGCGGTGCCGCACCGGATGTCGTCATCGATGTCGTCCGGCACGCGCAGATGATCTCGCCGTACGAGAACCTGCTCACCCCGTCGCCGGCCTTCCCCGGAGCCCCGCTCAGCGATCTGGGCCTGCAACAGGCGCAAGACGTCGGACAGAAGCTGTTCGACGAACTGGGCCCGGTCGCCGGGATCTTCGCCGGGCAGGGCCTGCGCGAGATGCAGACCTCGGCTCCGTTCGCCGCCCTGGAGCACATGGCGGACAACGTGCAGATACTGCCGGGGCTCAACGAAGTCGACAGCGGCATATACGCCCTCGACCCGATCGAAAGCCTCGGGGGCCGGCTGGCCTTCCTGACCGTCGGCGCGTGGGCACTCGGCGCGCCGCTGGGATTGGCCCTGGTGCCCGGGCCGGGTTCAGAAGACGGCAACGGACTGATGTTCAATGCCCGCTTCACCGATGCCATCAACGCGATGTACGACCACGCGGTCGCCAACCCGATCGTCAGCGACAACGGCCAGATCACCGACGTGGCATTCAACAGCGAGGCGTCGATCTTCGCGTGGGTGATGATGAACGTCAAGAACCCCGATCTGCCGTTCTTCTTGGACCTCATCCGGGAGTCGCACACCGTCGCCAACGGGCTTTCCACCGTGCTGCTGCCCAACACCGGCATCGTGCAGATCGCGGGCAACCCCACCGACGGCTGGACGCTGCTCAGCTGGGACGGCCAGGAGATTCCGCAGGATCCGGATCTGCTGAGCGCCCTGTTCGTCGACGGACGCGATCTCGTCCTGCCCTCGCAGACGGCGATCTGGAACATCTTCGAAGCCATCCTGGGCGGTGACCAGACGACGATCATGAACGCGATCCAGACCGGTATCGAGCAGATCGGCTCGGCGCTGACCCAATTCCCGGGCGCGGTCTTCAACGACATCGTCGATGCCTTCGGAAGTCTCGGTTAGGAGGTGATGGTCATGCCGATAAGGTCGATCTGGCCGGTGGCCGCCGGTGTCGCCGTCATCGGCGCGGGCGTCATCGCCGCACCGGCGCAGCCCGGTGTCGCCGGGACCATCATCGCCGGCATAGCGCTCACCGGCGAGGATGCCCAGGACATCGTGATCGACATCGTGCGACACGGGCAGCGGATGCCGCCGTTCAACGACGTCATCACCCCGTCGCCGGATCATCCGGGGCCGCCGCTCAGCGATCTCGGTGTGCAGCAGGCGCAGGATGTGGCCGACCAGCTCCACAGGGAGCTCGGTGACCAGGTCGCCGGTATCTTCTCCGGGCAGGCCATCCGGGACATGGACACCGCGGCGCCGTTTGCCGCACTCGAGCACATGACGCCGCAGATCCTGTCCGGGCTCAACGAGATCGACAGCGGCATCTACGCCGGGCAACCCATCGCCAGCCTGTCCGGATTCCTCTACCAGCTGACGCCGCTGCTGTGGTCGCTGCTCGGGCTGATCCTGGTACCGATACCGGGCTCGGTCGAAGACCCCAACGGCGTGATGATGAACGCGAACTTCACCGACGCCGTCAACACGATGTACAGCGCCGCCCTGGCCAACCCGGTGGTAAGCGACAACGGCGCGATCACCGCGGTGGGGTTCGACAACGAAGCCGATGTCGCCGCCTGGGTGGCGATGAACGTCAAGAACCCCGACATCTCGCTGCTGCTGCCGCTGACCCTGCAAACCATGTTCACAGGCGACGACGGATCACCGCTGCTGCCCAACACCGGCATCATCTCGATCGAGGGCAACCCCACCGACGGCTGGACGCTGGTCAGCTGGAACGGGATTCCCGTCCCGGAGGACCCGGGGTTGCTGACGAAGCTGATCATGGACGTGCGTGACCTGATCACCACACCGCAGACGGCGCTGTGGAACCTGCACGAGGCGCTGCTCGCCGGTGATCCCACCGCGATCGGCGCTGCGCTGCAGTCCGGCCTGCAAGACATCGCCGAGGCCTACCTCGGGTTCCCGCAAGCGGTGTTCAACGACATCGTCGACGAACTGCCGAATCTGGGATGACCACGATGTCGCGCAGCGTGCGCGAGTGGCGGGACGGTGGCCGGTGGGTATCGACCGGAGCCGGGCGGGTCTTCGTACGATCAAGAGCGGGGGAGGGGCCGACTGTGCTGCTGCTGCACGGGTTTCCGTCCAGCTCCTACGATTTCCGGTCGGTCGTCGCCCGGCTGGCCGGCCGATCCTGGCTGACGATGGACTTCCTCGGCTTCGGGTTGTCGGACAAGCCGCGCCGGCATCGCTACAGCCTGTTGGAGCAGGCCGATCTGGTCCAGCAGGTGGTGGCGTCGGCCACCACCGGTCCGGTGGTGCTGGCCGCCCACGACATGGGCACCTCGGTGACGACCGAACTGCTGGCCCGCGATCTCGAGGGCACCCTGCCCTTCGATCTGCGCCGCGCGGTGCTGTCCAACGGCAGCGTGATCTTGGAGCGGGCCAGCCTGCGTCCCATCCAGAAACTGCTGCGCGGCCCGTTCGGTGGCCTCGCCGCCCGGCTGACGAACCGGCGCAGCTTCGTCCGCGGCTTCGGCCGGCTGTTCTCTGCGCAGCATCCGCTGTCCCCCGAAGAAGCCGCCGCGCAGTGGGAACTGTTGTGCCACAACGGCGGCCACCGGATCGCGCACCTGCTCTCGGCCTACCTCGACGAACGGGTGCGTTACGCGCAGCGCTGGCACGGGGCGGTGCGCGACTGGCCCAAGCCGTTGGGTTTGGTGTGGGGGCTCGGCGATCCGGTGGCCACCATCAATGTGCTCGAGGGCTTACGTGAGCTGCGGCCCGCCGCCGACGTCGTCGAGCTGCCCGGCCTCGGGCACTACCCACAGATCGAGGATCCGCAGGCTTACACCGACGCCGTACTGGAGCTACTGGATTAGGCGGGCACTTCGCTGCGGTCGGCGCTCCACAGCGTATGGAACTTGCCCTCGGCGTCCACCCGACCGTAGGTGTGCGCTCCGAAGTAGTCGCGCTGGGCCTGGGTCAGGGCGGCCGGCAGCCGCTCGGTGCGCAGACCGTCGTAGTAGGCCAGCGCCGAGGAGAAACCGGGAACCGGAATGCCCAGGCTGACCGCGGTGGTCACCACCCGCCGCCAGGAGTCGATGGCCGCCTCCACGGCGCTGCGGAAATACGGGGCCGCAAGCAGGCTGACCAGATCGGGATCGGTGTCGAATGCCTCTTTGATCCGGTTGAGGAATTTCGCGCGGATGATGCAGCCGCCACGCCAGATCGTCGCCAGATCGCCGGGCGTGACATTCCAGCCGTATTCGGCGCTGCCCGCCTGGATCTGGTTGAAGCCCTGCGCGTAGGCGACGATCTTCGAGGCGTACAGCGCCTGGCGGACGTCCTCGGTGAACCGGGCCGCATCACCGGGGCGTTCACCGAGTGCCCCGGCGGCCAGACCCGCCGCGGCGCGGCGCTGGGGAACCGATCCCGACAGCGCCCGGGCGAACACCGCCTCGGCGATACCGGTTACCGGAACCCCAAGGTCCAGAGCGGATTTCACCGTCCAGCGCCCGGTGCCCTTCTGCTCGGCCTCGTCGACGATGACGTCGACCAGCGGCTTGCCGGTCTTGGCGTCGACCTGGCGCAGCACTTCGGCGGTGATCTCGACCAGATAGCTGTCCAGATCACCGGCGTTCCACTCGGTGAACACCTCGGCGATCTGCGGCGCCGAGAGACCCAGGCTGTCGCGCAGCAACTGGTAGGCCTCGCCGATCAGCTGCATGTCGGAGTACTCGATGCCGTTGTGCACCATCTTCACGAAATGGCCCGCGCCGTCCGGCCCGATGTGGGTGCAGCACGGCACCCCGTCGACGTGGGCGGAGATCTCCTCGAGCAACGGGCCCAGGGAGGTGTAGGACTCCTTCGGGCCGCCCGGCATGATCGAGGGCCCGTTGAGAGCGCCCTCCTCCCCGCCGGAGATGCCGGCGCCGACGAAGTGCAGACCGCGCGCCGCCATTGCCTTCTCCCGGCGAATGGTGTCGGTGTAGAGCGCGTTGCCGCCGTCGATGATGATGTCGCCGGGCTCCATGGCGTCGGCGAGTTCGTTGATGACCGCGTCGGTGGGCTCGCCGGCCTTGACCATGATCAGCACCCGGCGCGGCTTCTCAAGAGCGGCAAGGAATTCCGGAATGGTCTCGCTGCGCACGAAGGTGCCCTCGGAGCCGTATGCGCTCAACAGGGCATCGGTTTTGGCGACCGACCGGTTGTGCAGCGCCACGGTGTAGCCGTGCCGGGCGAAGTTTCGCGCGATGTTGGATCCCATGACGGCCAGACCGGTCACCCCGATCTGGGCGGTGCCGACAGTCTCCGACGCGCTCATACATTCGCCTTTCGGTCGTAGGTGACGCCCTGCGCGGCACGCCGGCGGCGTGGGTTAGCCCGCGATCAGTCGATGCAGTTCGGTCAGCCACGGTACCGCGAGCGCGATTGTCGGTACCGCGAGCACCCCGGCTGCGGCGGAGTAGGCGGCAGCAGCCAGCGTGCGGCTGTTGCCCCGACCCGACAGCCGCTGCACCCGCAGCACCGTGTGGGGGCCGCCGGCGGCCAGCGCACCGGCCGGGGTGGCGGCCGACGCACAGGTCACCAGGGCGCGGGCCAGGGGAGGGGCGCCGGCAACCCGGACGGCGGCGTCGTCGGCCAGCAGTTCCACCAGCAACCGCACCGCATCCAGGGCGCTGGCGCTGCGCACGAACCGCGGAAAGGCGGTGTGCACCGCGGTGAACGCCTCCAGCACCAGGTCGTGCCGGGCGCGCAGGTGGGCCCGCTCATGGCAGAGCAGGGCGGCCAGTTCGGTGTCGGTGAGGGCGTGCAGCGTGCCAGAGCTGAGCACCACCCGGCTGCGCACTCCGGGCAGGCAGTAGGCCAGCGGCTGCATCACCTGCAGAATCCGCAGGCCGCTGGTGCGCGCCGCCGGAGCGGTGTCGGAGACACCGACCAGGTCGACGAGCATGCGATGGCGCGCCCGGCGCTGCCGGGTACCGATCGCGACCCGCAGCACGGTCACCGTCAGGCGCAGGCCCACCAGGAGCGTCAAGGCGGAAACCACCGTGTAGAACGTCCACAACGGCCAGCCCAGCCGCTCGATAGAGCCCAGAATCGTCGCCGTGGGCCGGCCGTCCGGGCCGGGCATCAGCAGGCGACTCGCGGTGGCGACGCCGGCGCTGAAGGCCGACAGCACCGCGGCTATCGCGATGGCCTGCCAGAGCACCACCGCGGCCCGTGGGGCGCGCAGCGGCCATTCGGCACGTGCCAGCAGGGCGGGCACCGGCCCCACGAGCACTAACGCGAGAAGGGTGAAGGCCAGCGCGGACACGCTGTCAGTCTCCCTCAGGAGGGGGGTCGGCCGCCAGCGGGCAGCCCCACGCGGTGCTTGGCTTCCAGCTCGTCGAGCGCCCGGCGCAGCGCCGCGGCCTCGTCCACGCCGACGCGTTCGACGAAGTGCACCAGCGCCGCCCGGCGGTCACCGGAATCGGCGGCCTGATCGAGAGCCTCGACCATCAGCCCGGCGACCAGCTCATCGCGGCCCCGGACCGGTGCGTAGCGGTGCGCGCGGTCATCGCGGATCTGCGACACCAGATTCTTCTTGGCCAGCCGCTGCAGGACGGTCATCACAGTGGTGTAGGCCAGGTCTCGCCGCGCGGACAGCGCTTCGTGGACCTGGCGCACGGTCTGAGCCTCGGGCGCGGACCACAGGTGGTCCATCACCGCTCGTTCCAAATCCCCTAAGTGGGTCTGCTTCGCCATGTGGTAATCAACTCCCTGGGCAACGGAGCAAGCCTACCCTTAATTACTACCGGCTGTCGTATGGGCAGCTGTGGGTCTGCTGGGGCGTGCCGGCGGCCCGGGAACCGTCGTGTAGAACCATGGCATGGCTGCCAGCGGATTCCCGCCCTCCTACACCGCGCCCTTCGACAACGAAATCGGCCTGGTCTTCACCGAGATCAGCCCCGACGGTGCCTGCGCCACGCTGGAGTTGCGGCCCAAGCTCTGCCAGCCCGCCGGGATCGTGCACGGCGGGGTGTACTGCTCGATCGTCGAAAGTGTGGCCAGCGTCTCAGCACACACCTGGCTGAACTCCGGCGGCAACGCCGGCGGCACCGTGGTCGGGGTCAACAACAACACCGACTTTTTGCGGGCGGTCTCGGCGGGAACGGTGTTCGCCGCGGCCACCCCGATCCATCGCGGGCGCCGCCAGCAACTGTGGCTGGTGACGATCACCGATTCCGGCCAGCGGGTCGTCGCCCGCGGCCAGGTCCGGCTGCAGAACCTGCCCGCCTGAGTCTCGTCGGCCGCCGCTAACTAACGGCGCGTTCGGCGCCGCGCTGCGCCTCGGCCGCCAGCACTTCGAGCTGTTCCAGGCGGGTCCGGGCGAATGCCTGCTGCTCGGTGATGGTGAGCTGGCCGCGGCGGGTGCTCAGGAACGTCACGTTCCACGACAGCAGCGTGCTGATCTTGTTCTTGAACCCGACCAGGTAGATCAGGTGCAGGCCCAGCCAGGCCAGCCAGGCGAGGAAACCGCTGAACTCCAGCGGCCCGATCTTGGTGACCGCCGAGAACCGCGACACGGTGGCCATCGAGCCCTTGTCCAGGTACTGGAACGGTTCCCGATCGGCCGGGTCAGCGCCGCCGAGCTCGGCTTTGATGGTGTTGGCGGCGTGCTTGGCGCCCTGGATGGCGCCCTGCGCCATGCCGGGGACGCCGTCGACGGCCGCCATGTCACCGACGACGAAGACGTTCGGGTGGCCCGGCACCGACAGGTCGGGCAGCACCTTGACCCGCCCGGCGCGGTCGAGCTCGACCCCGGACTGCTCGGCGAGGTCACGGCCCAGCGGGCTGGCCGACACACCGGCGGACCACACTTTGCATTGCGATTCGATCCGCCGGATGGTGCCGTCGGAGTCCTTGACGGTCAGCCCGTTGCGGTCGACATCGGTGACCATGGCGCCAAGCTGGATCTCCACACCCATCTTCTGCAGCCGCTCGGCGGCCTTGCGACCCAGCTTCTCACCCATCGGCGGCAGCACGGCCGGAGCGGCGTCGAGCAGGATCACCCGCGCCTTGGTCGAGTCGATGTTGCGGAATGCGCCCTTGAGGGTGTAATTGGCCAATTCGGCGATCTGCCCGGCCATTTCGACCCCGGTGGGTCCCGCGCCGACCACGGTGAACGTCAGCAACTTCTCCCGCCGGGCGGCGTCGCGGGACCGCTCGGCCTGCTCGAAGGCGCTCAGGATGCGGCCGCGCAACTCCAGGGCGTCGTCGATGGTCTTCATGCCCGGGGCGAACTCGGCGAACTGGTCGTTGCCGAAGTAGGACTGCCCGGCGCCCGCCGCGATGATCAAGCTGTCGAACGGGGTGTCGTAGGTGTGGCCAAGCACCTCCGAGGTGACGAACTTGCCGTCCAGGTCGATGCGCGTGACATCGCCGAGCAGCACCTGGGCGTTGCGCTGCTTGCGCAGCACGACACGAGTCGACGGCGCGATCTCACCTTCGGACAGGATCCCGGTCGCAACCTGGTACAGCAGCGGCTGGAACAGGTGGTGGGTGGTGCGGGCGATCAACTTGACGTCGACGTCGGCCCGCTTGAGTTTCTTGGCCGCGGTCAAGCCACCGAATCCGGAGCCGATGATGACGACCTGGTGGCGTCGGCTCTGCTGCGTGACTGGCGCAGTGACTTCTGGCTGGGCACTCATGGGAATCCGGTTGCTCCTCGACGGCGACTGCGTTCACAAATACGCTAGTCGACCCGGTTGGCGGTCACCGCATTCGCTGGTTGTGGGATTAACCACTCGGCGCGGCCTCAGCCGAACTGCGCCAGCGCTCCATGACTGACGTGCAGGGTCTGGCCGGTGATGTGGCGGGCAGCCGGCGTGGTCAAGAACACCGCCAGGCGAGCGATCTCGGTGGCCGCGGTGGGCGGGACACCGGTGAGCCCGTCGTAGCCCGGGCGCGCGCCCGCACCGGCGGCGACCACGTTGACGGTGATCCCGCGGGTCCCGAACGCGGTGGCCTGACCGGCGGTCCAGTTCGACAGCGCGGCCTTGACCGCCGCGTCGGCACCGCCGTCGCGGGGGTTGTCCGGCACCACCGACACGATCGAGCCGCCCGAGCGCAGGTGATCGCCGATGGTCGCGACCGTCAGAACCGCCGAGAGCACCGTGGCGTCCAGGGCGTTGCGCCAGGCGGCCGCCTGGTCGGCCAGCGAGTAGGCGCGCGGGTCGCCGCCCTGCCAGCGCGGTGCCGGGACGTTGACAATGGTGTCCAGGTGGTGGGGGAACAGGCCGCGGGCTTGCAGCAGGCTGGCGGGATCGGTGTTGTCGCAGACGACGGCGTTGGCGTCGAGTTCCTTGGCGGCGACTTCGAGTTCGGGACCGCGCATACCCGCCAGCGTCACTTTGTGGCCGGCTTCGGTGAAACCTTCGGCAACGGCGCGACCCAGCTCGGTATCACCACCGGTGACCAGCACATCCATCGGTAGGACCTCCTCGTGTTCGCAGCTATGTTACTGGACGGTAGCCGGTTTTCGAGCCGGAGGCGGGACTCGGCACAGACACGATCCGGCCACGGTCTGTGAATAACGGCCACTCGCCCGGACCCCGGACCCCGCCGCGCCCGGCTTCGCCGCGCTTGCGATCGCCGCTAAAGTGCGAGCCATGTGGCGAACCCGGGCGGTCTCCGGTGCGGTAGCGGTCATGCTGGCGGCGGGGTCGACGGGCCTGACCGGCTGTAGCTCCGGCCCCGCCACGCCGTCGATCACCGTGTTCGCCGCGGCGTCACTGCGGCCGGCGTTCACCGAGATCGCCGAGCAGTTCAAGACCGACCACCCCGGGGTGGAGGTGAAGTTCAACTTCGCCGGCTCCTCGGACCTGGCCACCCAGCTGACCCAGGGCGCCGTTGCCGACGTGTTCGCCTCGGCCAACACCGCACAGATGGACAAGGTCGCCCAGGCCGGCCTGCTGGACGGGCCGGCGGTGCCGTTCGCGTCCAACACCCTGGTGATCGTCACCGCCCCCGGTAACCCGCGCGCGGTGCGGTCCTTCGCCGATCTGGCCGGACCCGGCCTGGCCGTGGTGGTGTGCCAACCGCCGGTTCCGTGCGGGGCGGCGACCCACAAGGTCGAAGACGCCGCCGGGGTCCGGGTGAACCCGGTCAGCGAGGAATCCGACGTCACCGACGTGCTCAACAAGGTCACCACCGGCCAGGCCGACGCCGGTGTGGTCTACCGCACCGATGCGCTCAACGCCGGCGACAAAGTGGCCACCGTCGAGTTCCCGGAGGCGGCCGGGGCGGTCAACACCTACCCGATCGGGGTGCTCAAAGCGGCCGCGCAACCGGGCCCGGCCCAACAGTTCGTCGACCTGGTAACCGGCGCGGCGGGGCAGAAGATCCTGCACGCGGCCGGCTTCGGCAAGCCCTGAGCCGGTGCACCGGCCGAACGACCTGCCGGGCTGGGTCTACGTGCCCGCCGCGATCGGCGCCGCGTTCGTGGTACTGCCCCTGGTGGCGATCGCGGTCCGGGTCGACTGGCCGCATTTCTGGACGCTGATCACCAGCCCGTCCGCGATGACGGCGCTGCTGCTCAGCCTCAAGACCGCCGCGGCCAGTACCGCGCTCTGCGTGGTGCTGGGCGTGCCCATGGCGCTCGTCTTGGCCCGCAGCCGGGCCCGGGTGGTCCGGCTGTTGCGGCCGGTGGTGCTGTTGCCGCTGGTGCTGCCGCCGGTGGTGGGCGGCATCGCACTGCTGTACGCGTTCGGCCGACTCGGCCTGCTGGGGCGCTACCTGGAGGCGGCCGGGATCCACATCGCGTTCACCACCACCGCGGTGGTGCTGGCGCAGACCTTCGTGTCGCTGCCGTTCCTGGTGATCGCGCTGGAGGGTGCGGCCCGCACCGCCGGCGCCGACTACGAGGTGGTGGCCGCCACCCTGGGGGCCCGGCCGAGCACCGTGTGGTGGCGGGTGACGCTGCCGCTGCTGACGCCGGGCCTGATCTCGGGCGCAGTGCTGGCGTTCGCCCGGTCGCTGGGCGAGTTCGGGGCGACCCTGACCTTCGCCGGCTCTCTCGAGGGCGTCACCCGGACGCTGCCGTTGGCGATTTATCTGCAGCGGGTGACCGACGCCGACGCGGCGGCGGCGATGTCGCTGTTGTTGGTGGCGGTGGCCGCGGTGGTGGTGCTCGGGCTGGGCGCTCGCCGGCTGGGCGGCGTCTGGTGACCGCCATGGTGGACGGGCTGACGGTGCATGCGGTGGTGGCCGAGCGGGGCCTTGATGTGCGGCTCACGGTTGCCCCCGGTGAGGTGCTGGCCGTCCTCGGCCCCAACGGTGCCGGCAAATCCACTGTGCTGCACGTGATCGCGGGGTTACTGCAGCCCGACGCGGGTGTGGTGCGCGTCGGGGACCGGGTGCTGACCGACACCGAGGCCGGCGTGCACATCGCCACCTGCGACCGCCGGGTCGGGCTGCTGCTGCAGGATCCGCTGCTGTTTCCGCACTTCAGTGTGGCGGCCAACGTGGCATTCGGGCCGCACAGCCGGCGTCGCTTCGGCCGCCGGCAGTCCGCCCGCGCGGCGGCGGCGCCGTGGCTGGGGGTCGTCGACGCCGCAGAGCTGGCCGACCGTCGACCGCGTCGGCTCTCCGGCGGGCAGGCACAGCGGGTGGCCATCGCCCGTGCCTTGGCCGCTGAACCCGAGGTGCTGCTGCTCGATGAGCCGCTGGCCGGGCTCGACGTGGCCGCCGCGGCCGCGGTGCGCACCGTGCTGCGCGAGGTCATCACCACCGCCCACCGCACCACGGTGCTGGTGACCCACGACCTCCTCGACGTGTTCGCGCTGGCCGATCGGGTAGTGGTGCTCGAGGCGGGCCGGGTCGCCGAGATCGGCGGCACCGCCGAGGTACTTGCCGCGCCCCGCAGCCGATTCGGCGCGCGGATCGCCGGGGTCAATCTGGTGGCCGGGGTGATCGACAGCGACGGCGTGCTGGGCACCGCGTGGGGGGATCGGTGGCACGGAACCGCGGAGGACGGCCTGGCCGCCGGACACCCGGCCGTCGCGGTCAGCAGCCCGCAAGCGGTTGCGGTATATCGCGAGCCACCGTCGCACGGCAGTCCGCGCAATCTGATCGAGCTGACGGTGGCCGAACTGCAGGCCCGTGGCAGTGCCGTCCAGGTCCGGGGTCCCGACCAGCCGGACGGGACTCCGGGGCTGGCCGCCGACATCACCGCCGATGCCGCTGCCGAGCTGCGGCTCGCACCGGGGCAGGTTGTCTGGTTCGGTGTCAAGGCGCAGGAGGTGACGCTGCGCGCGACACACCCCGGCGTGGATTAACTTGCGTACCGGTGCGGACGCGGTAGTTTTTCTGCCATGAAGCAGGTGGACCTGACCTCCGTGGCCCACAAGGGCATCCGTGCGGTGGCCGCGACGACGTGGGCCGCCGCGACCGCCGGTGCGCTGGCGTTCGCGATGGCGTCGCCGGCCTATGCGGACCCGGTGCCGCCACCGCCTCCTCCTCCGCCGGCCACCGTCGACGCCCCACCGGTTGACGCCCACAACCCGCCGGTCGACGCGAACGCGCCAGCGCCGGCCGCCGAGCCGGGTGCACCCGAGGTGGGCCGGGTCGACGACGTGGCGGGCGGCTTCAGCTACGTGCTGCCGGCCGGCTGGCTGCAATCCGATACCAGCCACCTCGAATACGGGTCCTCGCTGCTGAGCAAGAAGACCGGCGAGCCGATCCTGCCGGGGCAGCCGGCGCCGGTGGCCAACGACACCCGGATCGTGCTCGGCAAGCTCGACCAGCGGCTCTACGCCAGCGCCGAGACCGACAATGCCAAGGCCGCCACCCGGCTGGGATCGGACATGGGCGAGTTCTTCATGCCCTACCCGGGGACCCGCGCCAACCAGGAGAGCACCCCGCTGGCCGGGGGCGGTCTGACCGGCAGCGCGTCCTACTACGAAGTCAAGTTCACCGACCCCGCCAAACCGGTCGGCCAGATCTGGAGCGGCGTGATCGGCGTGCCGCCGGCAGACGGCAGCACCGGCGCGCAGAGCGAGCGGTGGTTCGTGGTGTGGCTGGGGACCGCCAACAACCCGGTGGACCGCGGCGCGGCCAAGGTACTGGCGGAGTCGATCCGACCGCTGGCGGCTGCTCCGGCTGCTCCGGGTGAGCCGGCGCCTGCCCCGGCTCCCGGTGTCCCGGGCGCGGTACCCGCGCCCGCGCCGGCGCCGGCGCCTGAGCCCGCTCCGGCGCCGCCGGCTCCGGCGGCCTGAACCCAGCTGATTCGGGCCCCGGCTCGTTAACCTGATGCCCATGGCCGGAAGCTATCTCGCGGCACTGTCCACACCGACCTCGGTGAGCTGGCTCGCCTATATCGTGATCGGCGGGATCGCCGGGTGGCTGGCGAGCCGCATCATGAACCGTGGCGCTTCGGGCATCCTGCTCAACATCGTGATCGGGGTGATCGGCGGGTTCCTCGGCGGCATGCTGCTCGGCTGGTTCGGTGTCGATGTCGAACATGGCCGCCGATGGTTCACGTTCTTCGTCTCCCTGGGCGGGGCGATCGTCTTGCTGTGGATCGTCGGTCTGGTCCGCCGGACGTAGCCATCGCCGCCTAGGGCGCGCACCATGGGCGGTATGGCTTCGCAGCTCACCGGTGCGTCGATGCATGCCTGGCGGGTGCAGCGGCCCGGGCCCATCGCCGACGCGCCATTGCGCCGCGTCAGCACCGCAGTACCCCGACCGCAACCCTCGGAACTGCTTGTGGCGGTACGCGCCTGCGGGGTGTGCCGCACGGATCTGCACGTCGTCGAGGGTGACCTACCGGTCCACCGGCCCGGCGTGACTCCCGGTCACGAGGTGGTCGGTGAAGTCGTCGAGGTCGGCGTCGAAGCCGATGACGACTTCGCCGTAGGCGACCGGGTCGGAATCGCCTGGCTGCGGTATACCTGTGGGTCCTGCCGGTTCTGCCGCCGCGGCGATGAGAACCTCTGCCCGCAGTCCCGCTACACCGGCTGGGACGACGATGGCGGGTACGCCGAATTCGCCACCGTCCCCGCGGCATTCGCCCATCACCTGCCCGGTGGCTACAGCGACAGCGAATCGGCGCCGCTGCTGTGCGCGGGCATCATCGGCTACCGCGCGTTGCTGCGCGCCGACCTGCCGCCCGGCGGCCGGCTCGGCCTCTACGGTTTCGGCGGCAGCGCGCACATCACCGCGCAGGTCGCACTCGCCGGCGGCGCCGAGGTGCATGTGATGACCCGCGGTCACCGAGCCCGGGAGCTGGCGCTGGAGTTGGGTGCGGCCTCGGCGCAAGGGGCGACCGACCCGCCGCCGGTGCCGCTGGACGCGGCGATCCTGTTCGCTCCGGTCGGCGAGTTGGTGCCGCCGGCCTGCCAGGCCCTGGATGCCGGCGGCAGCTGCGTGATCGCCGGTATCCACCTCAGCGACATCCCGCCGCTGAACTACCAGCGCGACCTGTTCCGCGAACGCCAGATCCGGTCGGTGACATCGAATACCCGCGCCGACGCCCGCGAATTCCTCGACTTCGCCGCCACCCACCACATCAACGTGACCACGCCCGAGTATGCGCTGGGTGAAGCGGACCGGGCGCTGGCGGATCTCGAAGCCGGCCGGATCGCCGGTGCCGCGGTGTTGTTGGCGTAAACCGTGGCTAGCCCCGCCGGGTTTATGCAGACAGCTGCCACACCAGTGCGGCGGCCAGTGCGCCCACCCCGTTGAGCGACCAGTGCAGCGCGATCGGGGCGATGAGACTGCCGCTGCGCCGGCGCAGCCAGCTGAACACGAAGCCGGCCGCACCGGTGGCCAGCACCGCCAGCGTCACGCCGGCCAGCATGCCGAGAAAACCGCCCCCGAACAGCCGGGTGAAACCGACGTTGCTGCTGGTGAGCCCGAGCGAGGTGGCGACATGCCACAACCCGAACAGCAGCGAGCCGGCCGCGGCGACACCGCGGAAACCCCAGGCCCGGTGCAGGGCGCCGTGCAGCACGCCGCGGAACGCCAACTCCTCGGGGATGACCGTCTGCAGCGGGATGACCAGCATCGACGCCACCACGGCGCCGGAGACGGTGGCGTAGTGGTTGTTCAGGAACATTGGCCGGGTCCAGGGCAGCAGGGCGCCGACGGCGATCACCGACACCACCACCAGCACCGCGGCCAGCGCATAGCCGATCCCGGACTTCCAATGCGCGCGGCTCAGGCCGAGTTCGGCCCAGCTCAGGCCGTTGCAGCGGACCAGGGCGACCAGGCCGACAGCGGTCGCGGGGACGGTGGCGACAGCCGCCCATGGAGTCGTGAAATGCGCGACCAGATTGGCCAGCGCCAAAACCACCACGACGACGGCGACGTCGACGAACGCGCGAAACTGGTGCAGCGCCGAGAGTTGTGACACCAACGGATGCCGCCCCCCGGGCGCCGCGAAGTCGTGGCCAGGCATTGGACGGGATTCTACCCGCGGCCTGGCGATGGCGTCGTCTCGTCGGTGACGGCCGGTTGTTATCGGGGCCCGTGGGTCTCGCACAGCACCCGCGCCGGGTCGCCGGTCGCGGTGTTCTGGCTGACCACCTTCCCGTTGACGCGGACCGTGCAATTCAGCGTCCCGGGCCCGGCGCTCTGGGCGCTCAGCGAGTAGGAGGCGGGGCTGGCCATGTTCGTCATCGACCCGGTCAGCTGAATCGACCAGGGCAGCGAGACGTTGGTGGCGTGCGCCTGACCGTTCTGAGTCTGGTAGGTGACGTACCCGGCGACGCCGGTGCCGCTCAGGTCGTAGCGGACCGGCACCTTGGTGTGGTCGGGTGTGGCGCCGGCCGACGGGACGCCGGTGAACGCGGCCGATGCGACCAGGGCGCCGCCCAGCAGCGACATCGCCTTGCGGGCCGGGGACGGGTGAGCAGTCATGGGCGTCACCTTATCTCGCCGTCGGCGTCGGATACGCCCGTTCGCCACCTCCAGTCGGCGATGCGGGGATCGTCCTCGCCGTGCTCGCGGGTGTAGAGCCGGGCCGCCAGCCGGGCGTCGACCATCTGCTGGCGCAGCACCGCGCTGCGCTCGGCCAGGCCCGGTACCCGATCGATGACATCCATCACCAGGTGGAAGCGATCCAGATCGTTGAGCATCACCATGTCGAACGGTGTCGTGGTGGTGCCGCGCTCGCGGTAGCCGCGCACATGCATCTGGTCGTGGTTCGTCCGCCGATAGGTGAGCCGGTGGATCAGCCAGGCGTAGCCGTGATAGGCGAAGATCACCGGCTTGTCGCGGGTGAACAGGGCATCGAATTCGTTGTCGGGCAAGCCATGTGGATGCTCGGTCGCGGGCTGCAGCCGCATGATGTCGACCACGTTGACCACCCGCACAGCAAGATCGGGTAACTGCCGGCGCAGGATGTCGGCGGCAGCCAGCGTCTCCAACGTCGGGACGTCGCCAGCGCAGGCCAGCACCACGTCCGGTTCACCGGTGGCAGTGCCGGCCCAGTCCCAGATGCCCAATCCGCGGGTACAGTGCGCCACCGCGTCGGCCATATTCAGATAGGCCAGGGCCGGCTGCTTGCCGGCGACGATCACGTTGACGTAGTTGCGGCTGCGCAGGCAGTGATCGGCCACCGACAGCAGGGTGTTGCCGTCCGGCGGTAGATAGACCCGCACCACCTCCGGGCGTTTGTTGGCCACCAGATCGATGAACCCCGGGTCCTGGTGCGATGCCCCGTTGTGGTCCTGGCGCCAGACGTGGGAGGTCAGTAGGTAGTTCAGCGAGGCGATCGGCCGTCGCCACGGCAGCTCGCGGCTCACGGCCAGCCACTTGGCGTGCTGGTTGAACATCGAGTCGACGATGTGCACGAACGCCTCGTAGCAGTTGAACAGGCCGTGCCGGCCGGTCAGCAGATAGCCCTCCAGCCAGCCTTGGCAGAGGTGTTCGGACAGCACTTCCAGAACCCGCCCGTCGGGGCCGACGTGGTCATCGCCGGGCTCGGTCGCCGACAGCCAGACCCGGTCGGTCGACTCGAACACCGCCGAGAGGCGGTTCGAAGCCGTTTCGTCGGGACCCATCAACCGGAACCGGTCGCGGTTGCGGTCGATGACGTCGCGCAGGAACGCCCCCAGCACCCGGGTGGCCTCGTGGGTCTCGGCCGCGGGCCGCGGCACCGGCACGGCGTAGTCACGGAAGTCGGGCAGGTCCAGGTCGCGCAGCAGCAGCCCGCCATTGGCGTGCGGATTGGCGCTCATCCGGCGATTCCCGCGCGGGGCCAGCGCCGCCAGCTCGGGCCGTAGCCGACCGGAATCATCGAACAGCTCCGCGGGGCGGTAGCTGAGCAACCATTCCTGCAGCTGCCGGCGGTGCTCGGGGTTGGTGCGGGTCTGGGCGAGCGGGACCTGATGCGCCCGCCAGGTGCCCTCCACCTGCTTGCCGTCCACTTCGGCCGGCCCGGTCCAGCCCTTGGGTGTGCGCAACACGATCATCGGCCACACCGGCCGCAGGGCCGAGCCGTCGGCGCGCGCGGTGCGCCGGATCGCCGCGATGTCGTCGAAGGCATCGTCGAGCGCGGCCGCGAGCAACCGGTGCACGATGGCCGGGTCGTCGCCGGCGACGGTGATAGGCCGGTAGCCGTACCCGCGCAGCAGCGCCTCCAACTCCGACTGCGGGATTCGGGCCAGCACGGTCGGATTGGCGATCTTGTAGCCGTTGAGATGCAGGATGGGCAGAACCGCGCCGTCAACGGCGGGGTTGAGGAACTTGTTCGAATGCCAGCTGGCCGCCAGCGGCCCGGTCTCGGCCTCGCCGTCGCCGATGACGCAGGCCACCACCAGCTCGGGGTTGTCGAAGGCCGCGCCGAACGCGTGCACCAGCGCGTAGCCCAGCTCACCGCCCTCATGGATGGAGCCCGGCGTCTCGGCGGCGACGTGGCTGGGTATGCCGCCGGGAAAAGAGAACTGCCGGAATAGTTTTCGCAGTCCGTCGGTGTTCTCCCCGATACCGGTGTAGACCTGACTGTAGGTGCCTTCCAGGTAGGCGTTGGCGACCAGCGCCGGCCCGCCGTGGCCGGGGCCGGTGACGAAGATGATGTTCGCGTCCCGGTCGCGGATGATCCGGTTCAGGTGGGCGTAAAGCAGATTCAGCCCGGGCGTGGTGCCCCAGTGCCCCAGTAGCCGCGGCTTGACATGCTCGGCGGCCAGCGGCTCGGTCAACAGCGGGTTGTCCAGCAGATAGATCTGGCCGACCGACAGATAATTGGCGGCACGCCAATAGGCGTCGATGCGTGCCAGTTCGTCGTCGGAGAGCGTGGGCGGTGCCGTCGTCGTGGTCTCTGCACTCATCTCTGCGATTGTCCGCGTCGAAGCCGAACCGCGGCAACCATTCAATACCCTGGCAGAGTGCTGCTGGAATCGGTTCGCGTCCTTGATCTGGCCGGTGGTGACGCTGACGCGGTCACCAGGTTGCTCGCTGACCTGGGAGCCGACGTGCTCAAAGTGGAACCCCCGGGCGGCAGTCCGGCGCGTACCGCCCCGCCGCTGTTGGGCGGCGTGAGCATCGCGTTCGCGCTGCACAACGCCAACAAGCGAAGCCTCACCCTGGATCCCGCCGATGAGGCGGACCGCCGCCGGTTCGACGAGCTGGCGGCGACGGCCGACATCGTGGTGGACAGCGGCCCAGCCGACTTCGGGACGTCGCATTTCGGCACCTCGTGTGCGGAACTCGCTGACCGGTTCGGCCATCTGGTGACGATGTCAGTCACCGACTTCGGGATGAGCGGGCCGCGTTCACACTGGCGGGCGACCGATGCGGTGCTCTACGGCCTTTCGGGTGCGCTGTCGAGGTCCGGGCCCACCAGCGGAACGCCGGTGCTGCCGCCGGACGGGATCGCCTCGGCAACCGCGGCGGTCCAGGCCGCCTGGGCCGTGCTGGTCGCCTATTACAACAGGATGCGTTGCGGCACGGGGGATTACATCGACTTCGCCCGCTTCGATGCGGTGGTCACGGTGCTCGACCCGATATTCGGCGCCCAAGGCCAGGTCGCCGCGGCCCGCCGCGGGCCGAGCCGCTGGCGCGGTCGGCCCCGCAACCAGGACGCCTACCCGATCTATCCGTGCCGGGACGGCTACGTGCGGCTATGCGTGATGTCGCCACGCCAGTGGCGCGCCCTGTGGGCCTGGCTGGGGGAGCCGGCCGAGTACGCCGATCCCCGATTCGGGGTGATCGGCGAGCGCTTCGCGGTCTGGCCGCAGATCAGCATGCTGGTCCGCGAACTCTTCGCCGACCAGGATATGGCTGAGCTGGTGGCGGCCGGGCAGGCCCGCGGCGTGCCGATTGCCGCCGTGGGCGAACCGGCCCAGGTGCTGGCCGGCGAGCACTTCGCGGCGGCCGGGGCCGCGGTCACAGCCGAGCTGGCCCCGGGAGTGCCGGCGCTGATCCCGACCGGCTATTACGTGGTCGACGATCACCGGGCCGGGTTTCGGACCCCGGCCCCGGTGATCGGTGCCAACGACACCGGCTGGCTGACCGAATCGGCGCCGGTTCCGGTTCCCGATGCGGCCGCCGCGATCGGTTCGTCGCCGTTCGACGGCATCCGGATCGTCGACCTGGGCGTCATCGTGGCCGGCGGCGAAACCAGCCGGCTCTTCGGCGACCTGGGCGCCGAGGTCATCAAAGTGGAGAGCGCGGCCTACCCCGACGGCCTGCGGCAGACCCGCGCCGGATCGGCGATGAGCGAATCATTCGCCTGGACGCACCGCAACAACCTGGGCTTCGGATTGGATCTGCGCAGCCCGGCGGGCAAGGAGATCTTCGGCCGCCTGGTCGGCGGCGCAGACGCGGTCTTCGCCAACTTCAAACCGGGAACACTTGCCGCCCTAGGGTTTTCCTATGACGCCCTGCGGGGTATCAACTCTCGGGTGGTGCTCGCCGAGAGCAGCGCGTTCGGGGAGACCGGACCGTGGAGCGACCGGATGGGCTACGGGCCGCTGGTGCGCGCTACCACCGGCGTCACCGCGCTGTGGAAAGCGCCGGCGGGCACCGCGGGCACACCCGATACGGGACGCCATCCGTTCTACGACGCCACCACCGTCTTCCCCGACCACGTGGTCGCGCGGGTCACCGCGATCGGGGCGCTGGCCGCGCTGATCTCCGCCCGGCGCACCGGTGCCGGTGTCCACGTGCACGTCTCGCAGGCCGAGGCCGCCGTCAACCAACTCGACACCTGCTACGTCGCGCGGGCCGCGGGAGCGTCAGTAGCACCGGATACCGCGGTGGACTTGGTCTGCCCGTGCGCCGGCGACGACGAATGGTGCGTGGTCTCGATCCGCACCGACGACGACTGGCACCGCCTCACAGCGGCTTTCGACGACGAGGGGTTGGCAGCCGATCCGCGGTTCGGTACCGGTGCGGCCCGCACCGCGCACCGCACGCAGCTGGTGGAGCAGCTGAGTCGGTATACCGGCCGGCGCACCCCGGCCGACGTCGGGCAGCTGCTGCAGGCGGCCGGGGTGGCGGCCGCTCCGATGAACCGCCCGCCCGACATCGCCGAAGATGCGCAACTGGCCCATCGCACGGTCTTCGCCGACATGACCCATCCGCTGATCGAGCACCCCCTGCCCGCTGAGACCGGCCCGGCACCGTTCCGCAACATCCCGGCGGCCCGGCAGCGGCCGGCTCCGTTACCCGGTCAGGACACCCGCGCGATCTGCCGACGCGTGCTCGGACTCGACGACGACCAGACGGAGCGGCTGATCGCCGAGGGCGTGCTGTTCGCCGGCGGTTCAGCGAGGCTCGACGAAGGAGAGGCGAAGCTGGGACCGCCGCAGGAACCCGGCGGTTCAGCGAGGCTCGACGAAGGAGAGGCGAAGCTGGGACCGCCGCAGGAACCCGGCGGTTCAGCGAGGCTCGACGAAGGAGAGGCGAAGCTGGGACCGCCGCAGGAACCCGCCGGTTAGTCTTACGCCCATGCCCGTCGACCCCCGGACACCGGTGCTGATCGGCTACGGCCAGATCAATCATCCCGACAGCAGCGATCCCGTCGAACCGGTCGACCTGATGGCGGCGGCGGCGCGCCGAGCCGCCACCGAGCGGGTGTTGCGCGCCGTCGACTCGATCCGGGTGGTGAACCTGTTCTCGGCGCGCTACCGGGACCCGGGTCTGCTGCTCGCCCAGCGGATCGGGGCCGCGAACCCCACCACCCGCTACAGCCCCGTCGGCGGCAATGTGCCGCAGTCCCTGGTGAATCGGGCCTGCCTGGACATTCAGGCCGGTCGCGCCGGGGTGGTGCTGCTGGCCGGTGGTGAGATGTGGCGCACCCGGACCCGGCTGCGGGCCGCCGGCGGCAAGCTCGGCTGGACACGCCAGGACGAGACCGTCGCGATCGCCGAATGCGAAGGCGAGGACGTGCCGTTGTCGGGTCCGGCCGAGGAGCGCATCGGCTTGGACCGGCCCGCCTACGTCTACCCGCTGTTCGAGCAGGCGCTGCGCATCGCCACGGGCGAGAAGGTGGATGCCCATCGCCGGCGCATCGGTGAACTGTGGTCGCGGTTCAATGCGGTCGCCGTCGACAACCCGCACGCCTGGATCCGCGAACCCGTTGGCGCCGAAGACATCTGGCAGACCGGACCGACGAACCGGATGATCAGCTGGCCGTACACCAAATTGATGAACTCCAACAATATGGTCGACCAGGCCGCCGCGCTGGTGTTGACCTCCGTTCGAGTCGCCACCGAGCTGGGGGTTCCCTCGGAGCGCTGGGTCTTTCCGCAGGCCGGCACCGACGCCCACGACACCTACGCGGTCGCCGAACGGGCCGAACTGCACCGCTCACCGGCGATCCGGATCGGCGGGGCGCGGGCGTGCAAGCTGGCCGGCGCGGACGCGATCGCCGACATCGACTATGTGGACCTGTACTCGTGCTTCCCGTCGGCGGTGCAGGTGGCCGCCAACGAGCTCGGATTGCCCACCGACGACCCCGGCCGGCCGCTGACCGTGACCGGCGGACTGACCTTCGCCGGCGGGCCGTGGAACAACTACGTGATGCATTCGATCGCCACCCTGGCCGAACTGCTGATCGCCAACCCCGGTCGGCGCGGCCTGATCACCGCCAACGGCGGCTACCTGACCAAGCACAGCTTCGGGGTGTACGGCACCGAACCGCCGGAGTCCGGATTCCGCTGGGAGGACGTGCAACCCGAGGTGGACGCTCACCGCACGCGACCGGCGGCCGCGCAGTGGCGGGGGACCGGTGCGGTCGAATCGTGGACGGCACCGTTCGACCGCGACGGGCGCCCGCAGCAGGTGTTCCTGGCGGTCCAGACCCCCGAGGGCAGCCGGACCCTGGCGGTGATCCGCGAGCCGGACGTCGCCGCAGCAGCCGTGCATGAGGACATCGCCGGGGCCGCGGTCGACGTGCGCGAGGACGGCACCGCGGCGCTGCGGTAACGCGGGCGTTGTTGCTCAGCTGGACAGGTCGCCCAGCGGCACCTCGGGATCGGCCAGCCGGTCGGGATCGACGGGCGCCTGCGTCCGGATCAGGGCCTTGATGTCGTCGAGGCCCTCCCAGATATTGACGTTCATCCCGGCCAGCACCCGATTATCCCCGCCGAGCCAGAAGCTGGTGTACGCACGGGCGTCGGTGTCGCCGCGGAACACCACCCGGGCGTAGTCGGGCGCGTGGCCGACGTATTCCATTCCGAGGTCGTACTGGTCGGTGAAAAAGTAAGGCAGTTCGGCATATTCGGCCGCTTCGCCGAGCATGTCCGCCACCGCGACCGCGGGTTGCTTGAGGGCGTTGGCCCAGTGTTCGGTGCGGATCCGAGTATCCAGCAACGGATGCTGTGCGGCGGCGATGTCACCGACCGCGTAGATGTCGGGATCGCTGCTGCGCAGGCTCGCGTCCACCAGCACTCCGCCGTCACCGGTGGCAAGGCCGGCTTGTTGGGCCAGTTCGATGTTCGGCTGGGCGCCGACGGCCACCAGCACCGCGCCCGCGCTGATCTGCGAGCCGTCGGTCAGCCGCAGGCCGGTGGCCGCACCGCCTTCGGTGGTGATCTCCGCGACGGCCGATCCCAGGCGCAGGTCGACGCCGTGCTCGCGGTGCAGGCCGGCGAAGACGGCACCGTTCTCGGCGCCCAGGCTGGCCAGCAGCGGCAGCGCGGCGGTCTCCACCACCGTCACGTCGACGCCGCGCTGCCGGGCACTGGCGGCCACCTCCATGCCGATCCAGCCGGCGCCCACCACCGCCAGTGAGCTGCCCGCGGCCAGTGCGGAATCCAGTGCCGAGGCGTCATCGACCGTGCGCAGATAGTGCACGCCGTGGGCGTCGGCGCCTGGAATCGGCACCCGTCGTGAGCGCGAACCCGTCGCCAGCAGCAGCTTCTGGTAGCCCAGGCTGGTGCCGTCGGCCAGGCCGATGGTGTGACCGGCCGGATCCAAACTCACCACCCGGGCACCGAGCCGCAGATCGACACGGTCGCCGCGGTACCAGTCCTGAGGGTGCACGGTGAAGTCCCCGAGCGTCTTCTTGCCGGCCAGGAACTCCTTGGACAGCGGCGGGCGCTCGTAGGGAAGCTGCTGCTCCTCACCGAGCAGCACGATGGGTCCGTCGAAGTCCTTGTCGCGCAATGCTTCGGCGGCCTTGGCGCCGGCCAGGCCGGCGCCGACGATCACGAATGGGGTTGATGCCGACACGAGATCCTCCGCTCTACGCGACGTCATCAGCCACCCTACCGGCGATACCGGCAGGTGTCGGGTCAATCGGTGAGCCGCTCGCGGACGTCGGCGTCGATGGAGTAGCGCACCAGCGCGGCGGCGAGCTCAGCATTGCGGCCACGCGACAGCGCACCGAGTTCCTTTGCGTCACCAGGCAACCCGAGGTCGCGTGCGGCAGCCAGCGCCAGGTCGTCGAAGGTGGACCGGGCCCAGGGCCAGACGTCTTGGACCTCCCGGAGGAAGATGCTGGCGCCGGTATCGCCGATCCCTTTGAAGCCCTTGAGCAGCTTGACGGCTACCTCCACGTTGCGCCCGCTTCGCTCGGCCAGCAGCCGCAGATCACCGCGGTAATCGCGCTGCACCGCTTCGGCGATCTCGACCAGCCGCGTGGCCGAACTCTCGTCGTAGCGGCGGTAATGGGCGCGGCCCATCGCCTCGATCATGGTGCGGCGATCGGCCTCAAGGACCTTGTGCGGGGTGCGCAGACCGCTCTTGAACAGCTCACGCGCGGCCCGGGCCGCGATAGCGGCATCGATGGGCTTGCTGGCGAGCATGCACAGGGTCAGCAGTTGAAACAGCGGCATCGGCTGATTGCGCAACCGGATGCCGGCCTCCTGCGCGTAAGTCTTTCCCGCCCCCCGGAGCAGCCGGCGCACCAGTTCCTGGTGGCTATGCACCGCGCGGGAATACCCGCCTCGGTCGCACGGCAAACCCGCACGGCGCGCCCGCCGGTCAGCGGGCCAGGTCGCAAGCCGGATACCTCGGCGCCGTCTGGGCGACGTCGACGATCTCCAGACCAACGGCGGCCAGCATCTCGGGGATCGCCCGTACGAAAATGCGATCCACCTCCGCGACCTCGAAGGGCAGGTCTTCCATCGGCACCAGATGCGGGTCCTTCTTGAGCGCTCGGTCCTCTTCGCCCAGAGTCCATCCCGCGGCGAGCTTTTCTTGCATCCACCGGTCGTGCTCCATGGTGCCCAACTTGTCCACCTCGGCGTCGGTGAACCGGAAGTCCTTGGCCTGCCAGTTGCGTAGCGGCGCGATCACACAGCCGATGCTGCGGAGCTTCACCCCGATGTGGCGCGCCTGGGCCCGACAAGAGTCCTTCAGCGCGTCCGCCAGTTCCGACCACGGTGGCGGCGTGGCAGTGCCCTGGGGCTGCATCAGGCAGTAGCGCCGGTGAATTTCGTGGGCGACGGCTTCCAGGGATCCGCCTTCGACTAGTTCCACGGTGCAGGTCTCCTGCAGGGTCCGGAACACCGTGACACTGCCCCCGCCGAGCACCGCCTTCTCCTCAAGCAGTTCGGCCACACCGTAGGCTCGCGAGATCGTCGTGACGACCGGAACCGCGTCGGGCAGCGCCCGGCGCAGGTTCAGCGCCGCCTCCACGTTGCGCTCGTCGCGGTAGCCGGTCACGTAGGCATGGGTGATCGGCCGGTCGGTTTCCTGCGCCAACTGGTCGATGTCGCGCATCGAGGGCGAGCAGCAGTTGAATTCGCAGATCTCCTGCAGGGCCGGGTGTTGGGCGATCAGGGCGGCCACCTGGTCAACGGCATGGTCATCGATCACCGTCACCAACAGCGGCTGGTCATCGGGGCGTTCGTCATGCCAGTGTCGGGCCGCCTGGAAGACCACACCCGATCCGATTCCGTCGAGGTGGGCGACCGCGATGTGCGGGCGCCGCGTGCCCTGCACCGGGTGCTTGTCCAGCAATAGCCGGGCACCCACGGCGTCGATGTTGAAGAAGTCGATGACCGACTGGTCGTCACCACGATTGAACTCCGCGATCCGCAGCAGCACGCACAGACCGGGGTCGTCGATACGGGCCAGACAGCGCAGGACGTGCCCGCCCGCGCGGCCCAAAATCCGTCCGGAACGCGCGGGCCGGTCCGCCAATCGGCGTGCCAGCGCAAGGATTTCGGTGTTGGCGACACTGTCGGATGTCACCGCGAGTAACCGGGCGGCTCGCCGGACGCCGGCCGATTCCAGGGTCGCGCTCAGCTGCGCGTCTCCGATGACGACCGGAAACCCCCAGTTGCGGCAGGTCCTGATCCGTGGATTGGCCTCGTCGGATTCGATCACGACCACCCGGTAGCCGGCGGCGCGCAAGTTGCGGACGAACTCGAATCCGGCATAGCCCAGTCCGCAGACCACCACATGCCCCTGCTTGAACGGGATCAGCAACTGCTGTACCCGGTCACGGAACACCGAGACCAGCGCGATGAGCGCTGCCCACCCGGCCACGACCGGCGCCAGGAAGCGGGCGATGTCCAGTGCGAGGCCGACGTGGTTCTCCGGTTGGGGAGCAGCGTGCAGGAAGAACAGCTTGACTGAGCCGTAGACCGCATCAGAGATCGAATGGTCGCCGCCGGCATACGAACCGTAGCCCCACATTCCCAGTGCGAAGGCCGCGATTCCGGCCGGTATCAGCAGCCAGTACCAGTGCGGATCGGTGAGGCCGGTCAGTAGCTTGTGCTGAAAAGTCGCAGGCGGCGGTGTTTCGCGGCCCAGCCCAGGTGGGGCTCCCGACTCGGCCGCGGAACCGCTCATCGACGTTGCTCCTTCCGTGCCTGCCGACGGGCCGGACGCCCGTCGCGCAGACACCTATCCTCTCGTACACTAACCCGGACACCCGCGGATCGTTGCCGACCATCGGTCTTGCTATACGGAGATTTTTCGGTTCGCTTTCGGAGTGCACGGGGGCCCGGAGAGGGAATCATGTTGTTTGTCAGTTACGCCAGCCAGGATCGGGCAATGGTCGATCCCCTGGTTGCGGTCCTGCGCCGCGGTGAGCAGCAGGTGTGGCTGGACGAGGAACTGGGCGGCGGCGAAGCGTGGTGGCAGACGATCCTGGAGCGCATTCGGAGCTGCACGGTGTTCGTCGTTGCGCTGTCGAACAACTCGCTGAGATCCAAGCCCTGTCAGGCGGAGCTGGCTTACGCGCGGGCGCTACTCCGGCCGGTGCTGCCGGTGCAGATCGGCCCGGTCGACAGTGTGCGGGTCACACCGCTGGCTGCGACCCAGATCATCGACTACCGGCACCGCAATGCCAGTGCCGATGCCCGGCTGGTCGCCGCCCTGCACAGCCTGTCGCGTCGTGCCGTGCCGCTGCCCGCGCAGCTACCGGAAGAGCCGATGGTGCCCTTCGCCTATCTGATGCGGCTCTCCTCCGACCTGTCGGGCCCGGAACTGAGCTACCGCAAGCAGGCCGAGTTGGTGCTCGAGCTTCGTTCCCGGCTAGACGAGGACTGCCACGATCCGACCGTGCGCAACGACATCATCCAGTTGCTGTGCCGGCTGCGCGACCGGCCGGACGTCACGGTGCGCACCCGTGCTGACGTCGACGCCGTCCTGGCCGCCAACGATCCGAGCTTCACCGCGGCCACCGTCGGGCTGCCGGTCGCCGCGGTAACCGGTGCCCGTCCGGCGACCACCCGGCTGTCGCCGGGGGCATCGGCTGGTGCAGATGCGCAAGCTAGCGCTGCCCGCCGCTGGCGGCTCGGGCGGTGGACGAAGACGAAGGTCGTGGTCGCCGGTGCTGTGGTGGGGGTCGCGGCCGTGGGCGCGATGGCGGCCCAGATCACCCGGACGCCGTCGGAGCCGGCCGCACCGGTCTTGGCCGACGACAGCGACGTCGAGGCCGCGATGGCCACCCCCGGCATGGTGACCGTGCAGCAAGACCTCGAGGCGTTCAAGCCGGGCAGTTCCATCGACGTGTCGCGGCCGGAGTGCCTGGGTGTGCTCTATCCGGGTGTGGATCAGGTGTATCAGGGCAGCCAGGCTCAGCGGGCGGCGTGGAAGGTGCTGGAGGAGCCGGGCGGTCTGCAGCGCGCCGGGGTCAACGGCCGGCCCTTCGTGGACCAGGACATGGTGGTCTTCGCCCCGAATTCCGGTGGCGCTGCGGCCTTCGTCGAGCAGTCGGTAGCGAAATGGCGGGGCTGCGTGGGCCAGAGGGTCACCGTGAGCTACCCCGACCACAACACCTACAGCTGGACCGTCGGCGACGAGGTGGGCGATGCGCCCCGGATCTCCCAGACCTACACCCTGGACCCCGACGGCTACACCTGCCAGCGGGTGCTCAATGCGGTGGACGACACGGTGATCGATGTCAAGGCCTGCGGCGAGCACATCACCGACCAGGCGGGCGTGCTCACCGACATGATCGCCGCCTTGGTGACGCGGGCACCGTCGTTCTGAGCGTGGCGCTAGCGGCCGCGCGGAACCAACCGTTGCAGCTGGGTGACATGCTGCGGTGCGAGCTCCGCCAGCTCGCGGACACCAAGCAGCCGCATGGTGCGGCGGATCTGTTCGGCGAGGATGTCGATGACGCGGTGCACCCCGGCTTGCCCGCCGGCCATCAGTCCGTACAGGTAGGCCCGCCCGATCAGGGTGCACCGGGCGCCCAGCGCGACGGCGGCGACGATGTCGGCGCCGGACATGATCCCGGTGTCCAGCAAGATCTCGGTGTCCGCCCCGACTTCGCGCGCCACCTCGGGCAACAGCTGGAAGGGGACCGGCGCCCGGTCGAGCTGGCGGCCACCGTGGTTGGACAACACGATGCCGTCGGCGCCGAGGTCGACAACGGCGCGGGCGTCGGCGAGGGTCTGAATGCCCTTGACGACGAAGCGGCCGGGCCACTGCGACCGCACCCAGGCCAGGTCGTCGAAGGTCATGCTCGGGTCGAACATGGTGTCCATGTATTGGGCGACGGTGCCCGACCACCGGTCCAGCGACGCGAAGGCCAGCGGCTCGGTGGTCAGCAGGTCGAACCACCAGCCCGGGTGGACGGCCGCATCGGCCACCGTGCGCAGCGTCAGCGCCGGGGGGATGGTCATGCCGTTGCGGGTGTCGCGGTGCCGCGCCCCGGCGACCGGGCAGTCCACTGTCGCCAGCAGGGTGTCGTAGCCGGCGTCGGCGGCACGGCCCAGCAGGGCCATCGACCGGTCACGGTCGCGCCACATGTAGAGCTGAAACCAGCGGCGCACACCGGGGGCGGCCGCCGCGACCTCTTCGATGGAGGCGGTGCCCAAAGTCGACAGCGAGAACGGGATGCCGGCGGCTTCGGCGGCCCGGGCGCCGGCCAGCTCGCCTGCGGTGTGCATCAGCCGGGTAAAGCCGGTGGGCGCGATCGCGAACGGCAATGCCACCGGCGCCCCGAGCACCTCGCGGCCGGTGTCGACGGCTGAGACATCGCGCAGGATCGCCGGATGAAACTCGATGTCGCGGAAGGCTTGACGCGCCCGATCCAGCGAGATCTCGTCCTCGGCGGCACCGTCGGTGTAGTCGAACGCGGCCTTGGGGGTGCGTCGTTCGGCGATGCGGCGCAGATCTTCGACGGTCAGCGCGGCAGCCAGCCGCTGCGCGGTGCGGTTCAGCCGGGGCCGGCGGAACCGGATCAGCGGCGCGAGGTCGTGAACTCGGGGAAACCGTCGTTGCATCCTCGAACTGTGCCACGGTTGAACCCATGGCGAGACATCCCGATCCGTTCAGGCTGCAGCGTTTCGTCGACGCCCAGGACAGCGTCTACGACACCGTGGTCGCCGAGCTGCGGGACGGACGCAAGCGCAGCCACTGGATGTGGTTCATCTTTCCGCAGCTGGCCGGTCTGGGCAGCAGCGCGATGGCACAGCGCTACGGCATCGCGTCGCTCGCGGAAGCCCGCGCCTACCTCGATCACGAGCTGCTCGGCCCGCGGCTGCGCGAATGCACGCGGCTGGTCAATGCGGTGCGCGGCCGGTCGATCCAGGAGATTCTGGGGCGGCCCGATGACCTCAAACTGCGCTCGTGCATGACGTTGTTCGCCCGGGCCTGCCCCGGTGAGCAGTGCAGCGACTTCCGCGCGGTGCTGGACCGCTATTTCGGTGCAGCGGAGGATCCGGTGACCGTGGACCGACTTGACGGATCCGACTCGGAGCCGCCGCGGCGCGGGTAGCGGGCGCGAAACAGCGCCTTCAAGTCTTCTTCGAATTCCGGTGCCGGTCCGTCGACCACCGCTGTGGGTGCGACGGCGGTGATCGGCAGCGGAGCCACCGGCGCCGCCGGCGCGTGCAGCTCGGTCAGCCACTCGGTCAATTGGGCTGCCGACGACGCGTAGACGATCCGGCCCAATCCCACCCTGGCGTGGGCCGCCGCGCACATGGCGCAGTGCTCGCCGGAGGTGTAGACGGTGGACCCGATACGTCGGTCCGGCGGCAGGTGGGCCACCGCCCACTGAGCGATGGCCAACTCGGGATGGCGGGTGGGATCGCCCTCGCCGGCCCGGTTGCGGTCCTCGAAGAGCACGGTGCCGTCGGCGCCGACCAGCATCGAGCCGAACGGATCGTCGCCGCGGTCCAAAGCCTCGCCCGCCAATTCGACGCAGCGGGCCAGATACTCCCGGTCGGCCTCGCTGACT
>NZ_JCALEE010000011.1:0-140358 GCF_059813225.1 Mycobacterium sp. NGS16 | reverse complement strand
CGGTGTCCGAGGGGGGACTTGGCCACCTGCGACACGGGTTGAGGTCTTTGAGCTGAGTCGTTGACCAGTGAATTTACGGCGTGAGTTATCGAAGAGGACGCAATCAGCTAGCCGACGCGCCGCCCACGTCGTGTCGGGTCCCCGCCGTATGGTTCCGGTTGTGTCGTCCATCAAGCCCGCGCGCACCGAATTTCTGCTGAGGATGGCGGCTGGACGGTGAGTGTTATGCAGACGGCTGCGGCTTACTTGAGCATCGCCACGGGGCTCGCAGGATTGATTACCTTCGGGGCCAGCTTTTGGACCGCACGCAGCGGAAATCAACGCCAGCTGCGGGACCGCCTCCGCACGCAGTTGCGCGAGATGGACTTGCTCTGTCATCTGCACCTGCAACGGGAAGGATGGGAGGCAATCAACCGCGCGCCTCAAGTAGGTGTCAAGTCGCTCGAACAGATTCATCAGGACGGCCTCATTTCGCCCAGTCGTTCCCATCTCGACCGGCTCGATTCGATTGTCCGTGACATCCACGGCAGGGCGCGCCTAGACCTGCCTCGCCAGGAGCTTTCGAAGGTGCAGTACGGCAACTTAATGGCAGAGAACGAGCGCTGCATGAACATTGCGTTTGCGCGTTTGGACGCCGATGTCCACAGGTATCTCCGAGCGCTCGGCAAGATGGATAACCATGGGTTGGGTGGCTATTGGACGTATCTGCGGTACCGCTTTGGGCACGCGCGTGAATACGTCAACTAATCGGGCTTCAACGGCGACGGGGTTAGGGAGTACATGGTAATGACGGACCCTCGGCTGGCCGTTCTGCAGCGCACCTACGCCAGGGCCAAAAGGGGCCGGGCACTGAAGGATTGGGGTCTGCATCCTCAGCCGTACGACCCCGGCAGCAGCCTGGCGCTTGATGACGACGGGTTCATGGTTCAGCTTGGGGGCCTGGTCTATGTCACCGCGCTGTTCCCCATCATGCAGGCAACCGATAACTTGGCTGCAGCCGCTGACCTCATCGAGTTTCGGCCGCAGACCAAGAACGCCCACATCACGTCGCTGTGCGCGCTGTGTCGTACGGCGTTGGAATCGGCGGCAAAGACCATCTGGCTGCTCGCGCCCACGGATCGCGCCGAGAGGCGCGCACGCTGTATCGGCTTCACATACTCGGAGTTAGACGCACAACGGGGCTTTCATGCAGTTGAGCGGCGACGGCTGCAAGCTGAGCCTGACTATGAGCACAATCCGCTCACAGCGCAGTTTGAGGAGCACGTCAGATTGTTCGGCGAGCGCGGAGCCATGATGAAGGGCCTGAGTCGCGCCAAAGTACCCAACTCCTCCGGTTTTGTGACCAACGCAGGAAAGTGGATTGACGAGAACGTCCCGCTACACGACGACGCAGGCCTATTCGGCGACTTCGAACGAGGGGTGGAGCGGTTCTACATGCTGGGTTCAGGGTTCGTCCACGGCCTCAAGTGGGCGGCGGACTACGTGAAGGGCGAGTTGAACACTTTCGGCATGGTCGCGGACGGGCTGGCCGCAGCGGTCGGTATGGCCGAGTGTGCTGTGGCATTGTTTGAAGCTCGGGCACAGGCGGTGGCGACAAGTCGGAAGCAGTTTTACCCCGACCTACTTGAGCCAACGATTCTGAAATGGTCGGAGATGTACGCGTGAGCGAAGGTCCCGAGGTAGACGAGCGCTACACAGATCAGGCTCGTATCCACGTGAAGGTGTTGGGTTCCGACCGCCTCGCGCCACCGACCGAAGAATGGTTCGTCACCATCGACTCCGGCGAAACCACGGACCGCGCTCGCCTGCGTGTCGCTCTCTTGGAAGCCCTTGCACCGCCCAACTACACGTTGTCCGAGCAGCACAACGTCGTGCATTGGGGTGCCGCAGGGGCGTCGTACGACTTGCTCATCAACATGGCAGGCGGTGCCGGCGGGACCATCGCTGCAACGAAGGTCATGGCGTTTCTAGACCGCATTTCCGAGCGCAAGAAACTGACTCCTATCAGTGAGGACGATGCCGTGCACACCGCTCGGGCGCGGCTGTGCCGTCGCTACGAGGTGAACTTTGGCGACCTCGCAGTGGTCTCGGTTGACAACGACTTCGAGCACAACCGCGCAACGGTGACCATGCGCGGCCCGGACGGCACCGAATACGTCGTGGAGGTTTACCGCTACAACGGTCGCGTCACTGTCGCCCGCCTCTGCCATCGGAACGACGGGAAGCGGTGACCGGGCGTGTTCGCAGTTGATTAAGAGTCAGCGGTTGCCAGCAATGTCGGCGCCACCGCGAAGACGCCAAAGTAGCTCCACAGCCTGCCCGGCGTCTTCGACGGTCGCCCCGTTCGGCTTCATCCTGCGTGTGACGTGTCAATCACCGGCATTGCTGTACGCCACTGATCGGCTTAAGTCAAACAACCAGAACTCTGTTTCTAAGCAAATGGTTGTTTGACAAGTGCTCACTGCTAGAGTAGGGGCGTGCTGTCTGCCTCGATTCCTGCCCGCTTGGTCGACGCCGGCGTTCAGGTGGTGACTGGCGATGCACACAGCATCACATACCGGATCGATGGCCGCCCCGTGGTAGCGGACCTAGTACTGGCAGAACGCGTGCCATCTCCGGCCGCCGTCCTCGGTCATGTGCGCCGCCATCCCGGCCGCCGCGTCTTCGTGGTTTGCGAGACCATCTCAGACGAGGCACGTTCGGCGCTCCTGGGTGACATCGACGTGGATCTCAGCGTCGGCAGTACCGGCGAACTGGTGCTCTCCGGGCGAACCTACCGAACGCCCACACCCGGGCGGCCACACCGCGCAGCCAGCGAGCGCAGCTGGCGCAGGCGGGCGGCCGAACGGATCTGTGTGCTCACGCGCGACCACCTCCGCCAACGCGACATCGCTGCCGCCATCGCAGTCAGCCAGCAGGCGGTGTCCAAGATGACCGAGAAGGATCCGCTGCCGCACACGCCCATGACCGAGGCTGCACGCCGGGAACTCATGATGAAACTGGCATCAGTCCCCGCAGACAGCGGACTCGTCGAAACGTACTGGTATGGAATGGATCCGGTACTGGAGCAGGTGCGCAGCGCGACCCGACTCGGTGCGGAGCTCACCGTACGGATCCTTGCCGGCGGCGAGGTCGCCGCCGACGTCCTGCAACCGTGGCGGGTACCAACCAGAGGTCTGGTCTACGCCAAAGAACTGGTTGACCTCTCCGAGTTCGGCCTGGTGGAGGCCACCGCCGAGGAAGCGACCTTGACCGTGCGGGTTCCCGCCGATCCGACAGTCTGGACCACCGCGTCCTGGTGGCTGCGGGTTAGTGATAGGCAGCGTTCCGACATCATCACCGTGGATCCAGTGATTGCGCTTCAGGACCTCAGCGACGGTGCCGATCTCGGCGACGGTGCGCCGCAGCGTCTCGGCGACTGGATCGTGCACCGGTGACCGGAACAGCATCGGTCGTGATGGCATGCACCGCGGTGGCCGAAGACAACGGAATGCGTGCGCTGCGCGACGTGGCCGCTGTCGCCGCCGACATCGAGTACCGCGTCATCGGCGGTCACATGGTGCGGCTGCTGCGGCATGTCTACAACGTGCCAGGCATACCGCGGCTGACCTCCGACGCAGACACCGGGATCGACGTAAACGTGGCGACCACGGGCGACCTCCACGATCGGCTCACCGCGCTGGGGTACATCGCTGAGTGCGGCAACCGCTACGAGCGAGGTGAGCAAGCGGTTGACCTCCTGGTTCCCGCCGCAGCCAAACCGGGCAAGCAGATCATCGGCGAACGAGCCTTCGACGGAGCGCCAGGACTGCGCGTGGCGCTGGCCCTGCCGCCGATCAAAGTCGCTGTTACAGCCCGGCTCACCGACGGCGACATGATTGAGTTCGAAGTCCCGGTTCCCGACGTCGAGGCGGCATTCGTGCTGAAGATGCTGGCACGTACCGTTCGCGACGCCGAACGTGACCTCCAGGACATCGAGACATTGCTGGAGATCGTGGCGTCACAACCCGAATACCGCGCAGCACCGTGGCGCCTGGACGACCCGAAGATCACAAAGGCCGGCGAGCGCGGCGATGCTGCGCGTGTGGCAGCGCAGATGATCTCCAGTCCGCCGACGAGGGTGCCGGCCAGAGTGCGGGCGCTGCTCCGGCGCCATGTCGCGATCGTGTCGCGATGATGTAGCCGCATGCTGCAGGTCTTCGCACTTCGGGTCGTGTCGGTGTCCAGTGCCATTGTGAATGGCCTGAGACAACGGGAGCCAAGAAAAGAATGCTGAGCAGGAGCAGGGAAGCATACGCCGGGTGTTGCGCAGGTCTACGCCAGGTGTCAATAACGGCTAGGGCCTTGTCGGCCCAGCGGCGTAATCTAGTTACATGGATGTAGTTCCGGCAACGCCCGCCAACCTCGGCAAGGATACGTCGCCGGGGAGAACTGGCGAATCCGCCGCGCAGGTCCATCCAGCAACCGAACCCGAGCCGGCCGGGTCGTGCGCCGACCGCTTCCAGATCCTCGCACTCGACGGAGGGGGCACGAAGGCGCTGTTCACCGCGCATGTGCTTGCGCGTCTGGAGCAGGATCTGGGCGTCACAATCAGTGATTCCTTCGATCTCATTGCTGGTACTTCGGCGGGCGGCATCGTCGCACTGGGTCTGGGTGCGGGCCTCAGGCCCAACGAGATCGTCTCCCATCATGAAGAACTGATCGAGAAGGTCTTTCCAGCGTCGAGGCGGCGAGTATGGCGTCGGCTACGTCAGCTGAGATCGCCAATCGGGCTGAAGGTCGGCAGGAACACATGGCTACCGCCGACTAGCACCGTCGCACCCCATGCTGCGAGGTCACCGAGGTGAAACATCGGTGCAGCGTGCAAGGTTCGTGAGCCACGCTGGCAGCCGTAACCTGTAGCCGCCGAGCCGAGCCAGGACACGTGCAAGTTGGCATGGGAGAGCATGACGCCCTTGGCGCGGCCGGTGGTGCCCCCGGTGTAGAAGAGTCCGGCGAGCGCGCGCCCGCCTCGGCGCACATCGGGAATCGGCCCCGCCCCGGCAATCAGATCCTCGTATGCGGTCATGCCGTCGGGTGTGGGGCCGTCACCGATGTGGATCACTTCGGTCAGCGTCGGCACGGCTTCGTACAGACTGGGCAGCATCGGTATAAACGCATCGTCGATCAGCAGGACCCGAGATGCGGAGTCACGCAGACAGTAGGCGATCTCTTCGGCGCTCCAGCGAATATTGATCGGGTTGAGCACCGTGTCCGCCCACGGTACGGCAAACAGATACTCGTGATAGCGGTCGGAGTTCAAGGCCAGAATCGATACGCGGTCGTCGCTTTCGACACCTAACGTCCGCAGGGCGCCCGCCAGCCGGGCCACTCGGCCTGCCACGTCCCGAACGGTGCGCCGGCGAGTTCCGCAGATCGTCATCACGTCGTCCGGCGTTTCCTGGACGGCGCGGTGCAGACCCTGAGTCAGGTACATCAGGCATTTCTCCTTGGGTCAAATTCTCAGTGCAGCAATTGGTTCTGATTCCCGCACGTGGTGATGAGGGCGACGGGCTGCGCCTGTATCACCTAATGCGCTGTACGGGTTGGTGATCTATGCGGGAGTGGGAAGTATCAGTCGGGATTGGCCGTGGTGGATGGTGTGTCGGCACGCGCGTAGTTCGGTGCCGGTGCCTGGTGGCGCGCCGGTGCCTTCGTTTCGCAGGTACTGGGGGAATGAGCCGCCCGATACTTGTAGTCGGAGCCGGTGGCCGGGGGCTAGCCGGTGTGCGCAGGGGTGTAGACGTAGCCGCAGCAGCCGGTCCCCGGTGGCGGGATCGAGCCGTAGGAAAGTTTCAGAGAAGTTACGGGAGCGGCCTTTCGCGTCGACATCGCAGAGCCGGGCGAACACATCGGCGTGCGGATTGCTCGTGCTGTGGTGCAGTTCCACGACGGGAGTGCCGATGATTTCCAGCATTTCGGCCAGCGCGGGGGTGGTGAAGGTCAGCACGTCTGGGCGGGCTTCGAGGTCGCGGTTGTCGCGCACTCCGGCGTGGTTGTCGATCAGGGGCCCAGCAACCGTCGGCGTGGGATGAGCGGGGTCGTAAGTGAACGAGGAGGTGCCGGTCTGGGGCTGTTGCGTGGTGAGCTGTCCGCTTGGACCCAGATAGTGGACCTGTTCGGTGCTTGGTGGTGGCCAGTGCGGGTGTTCACGCCAGTCGTCGGTGCCGGTGACGGCGAACCGGACGGGCTGGTGCTTGCGGGCGACGGGTTCACCGGCCAGGTGCTCGGCCATCCAGTCAAGGTTGTCGGCGCCAAGCTGCCCGTTTGCGCCGCTAACTACCTGCTGGTGTATCCATGGCCCGACGGTGAGCGTGACGTCGAGTCCGCGTTCGTGCAGAACTTCGTACTGGCGCATGGTTTGGGTGAGGAGAAGGTCTTGCCAACCGACGACCAGCCGGATTGGCACCGACGCCTTTTCCAGCGCGGCGCTGGCGTTGTAGGGCTCCCAAAACGGGTCGCTGAGGTCTTGGTTACACAGCCACTTGCGGAACCACGGTGCCTGATGTCCGAGTGCAATGTCGGCGGCCTCGGCCAGGGGGAGGGCCGCGACGGTGCGGGCATTGAGCTTAGCGGCGCGGGCGAAGACCCACATGACACCGAGCAACCCGAACCGCTCTTGGTTCACAATCACCCTCGACCACGTGAGTAGGTCGTGGAGACGGAAAGCGCCTGTGCCCAAGCCGAACTCGACGGCATTATGAATGCCGGCGATAATCACCGCCGTGCGCAGCTCTGGCGGCGGATCGACCAGCAGGGCCCACTGCGTCCATCCCACAGCAGACGCCCCGTAGGTGGCTAGTCGCCCGTCGAACCACGGCTGCGCGCGCAACCACCCCATGGTGTCTTGGCCATCATCGATGTCGGCGGCCATCGGCGTGAACTGGCCACCGGAACCAAACGAGCCGCGGCAGCTTTGCACCACCACGTGATAGCCCTGTCCGACAAACAGCCGCGCATCCATGCTGAAGGGGAGACCCCGCCCGTAGGGTGTGCGCATCAGGATCGTTCCGCGGCCCTGCGTTCCGGCGGGAACATAGTGGTCGGCTAACAGCGTGATCCCATCCCTCATGGGTACGGCGAGGTCGCGTTCAATCCGGAAGCGATGTGTTGCCTTGGGCAGCTTCCAATAGGATGCGACGGCTCGGTCGAACAACGACGCGCCGAGGCCGGGCTTTGTTGCCTTTGCCATCCTTCTGCACCTTATGACGGGAAACCAGTTAGACGTCTGCGCATTTCGGCGGCATCGCCTTCGCTGCGGTCATACCTTGACGACAAGTTTCTTGGCAGACACGCCTTTCCGTAGTTCGTCAAGCGCATCGGGAATCTTCTCGAGTCCCTCGCCGACAACCACCGCGTCGGGTGCGGCCCGGTAGGTGCCATTCGCCAACGCGTCCGGCAGGAAGTCCTCGTATATGCCCGGGCCGACTTCGTTGTCTTTGAGGCTTACGCCCCAAATGGAGCTCACCCGAACACCGTGGCGGCGTCGGCGTGCCAACTCAATCCGCGTGAACAGCGCGGGCTGCGCGGAGGCGATACGGCGGCTACCGGGTACTTCCGCGGCGATCGACAGGGTCGGTGCCAGAGAGCCGCTGCCAATTGCGAGCGTGCCCGCGAGGGGACTTTCACCGATCTTGTCGATGAGCTCCCTGGCGGCGGTTCGGCTGTGGTAGTCGACAGCTGCGGCGGCACCCAGCGAGCGGAGGTAGCTGAAGTTGTGAGGCGAGGCGGTGGCAACGACGCGGTAGCCGGCATGGCGCGCCAACTGGATCGCGTTACTGCCTACGCTGGTGGACCCGCCCCACACCAGGACTGTCTCGCCGCGGTCCTTGGGATCAGTGGTGGGCAGCCGTAGCGCGAGCTGATCTTGCTGAAACATGCCCGATGCCGCGGTCGAAACTGACATCGGCAGCACAGCAGCGCGCTCGAAGGACAGATCGTCAGGAATGGGCGTAACCATGTGCTGCATGAGCACGACGTAGAGCTGGAAGGCGCCTTCTGCGGCCCGGTTGCGGTCGCGCTCTATCCCTGCCGCATGGCCAACGACGCGATCGCCTGGCCGCAGCCGCGTCACGGCGGATCCAACCTCGACAACTTCGCCGGCGACGTCGGAGCCGACGACGGCGGGAAACGTCAGCCACGGCAGGATCACCCGATAGGCGAACCCGGGTGCCGCGTCGATCGGATTCACCGCAATCGCATGTGCGCGCACGACCACCTCATTGGCCGCAGGCGCTGTGTAGGGGGCGGGTCCGACCTCGAACCGGCCTCGGGCCTTTGGCAGCCACAGAGCCATGTTCTCGGGAGTCATCTCGAGGGCGCTCCTTGCTTGTTGTCGACCGTCTGGGCAGCTCAGACCCTCATCCACGGCCTCGCTGATGGCAGAAACTGTCATCAGCATAGCATATTACGACAGGGACTGTCATCACCTTGGTCGATGCATATCGCCAACGTGGAGAAGCCCTTTGCGCGCTGCGGTCAGTGCCGACCTGGCCGCGATGATCGGTACGCGGCCAGTGCTTTGAGTTCGCCAAGCGATTCGTCGATCAGCTGTGCCAACGTGCGTTTGTTGTCGTCGACCCAGCGGTCGAAGGCGATTTTGAAGATCGAGACCCCAGTCTCTGCGGCCAGGCTCGCGGCCGGTTGTGCGACGCCTCGCTGACGGAGCGCCTCGGCGATACCCGAGGCGAGTTTTGCGAGCTTAATCAATTCGCGTTCCTGAAGCGCCGTGTTGGCGGCAATGACTTCTTGGCGCTGCCTGGGCTGCTCGCGCGGGCGCCCCTCGAACAGAATGCCAATAACCTTGAGCCCAGCAGCGACCGCGTCAAGCGGTCCTGCGTGGTCAGGGGCACCGGCAACGGTTTGGACGAACAAGTCACGCAGGGCGTCCTCACCCCAAAACAACACCTCGCGCTTGTCGGCGAAGTACCGATAAAATGTTCGCTCCGTCAACCCTGCACGCTGAGCAATCTCCGCCACGGTGGTTTGGTCGAATCCACGGTGGCTGTAGAGCTCTAAGGCCGCTTGCTCGAGGCGGCCGCGCGCATTGGGTTCCCACCGGCCCATATCTGCCGACTCTAGTTGATGACAGCAACTGATATCACTCCATCATCATGCCAGTCCCCAAGGCTTGTCCCGCCGGCTGATGAGAGATGAGACCGTTCCAAGACCAACGCGGCAACCTTTCTGCGATGTCGTCGATCTGCGAAGCGCCGTCCGTCTTGATGGTGTCGACGCCGTGCCGGCCGGTCGCGAGATCGTCAGTCGGGTAGTGATACCACCACCGGTGTAGATGAGCTTATTGATGACAGCTACTGCTATCGCTGGTAGCGTCATGTCAGACACTGACATAGCATCGGAGCTTGTTGGGACAGGGCAGTTCGAACGGCGGGAGGTTTTGGTTGTGCGCGTGCTCGTCGCTGGAGCACCGAACTGTGTCCCGGGCGTAGCTGGGCTCGGGGCGCAGCGCGCGGCCACCGAAAACAGCCCCCGATCGGGGGTGTCCGATGACGGGTGACCCCGATCGACGATCGATGGGCTGGGTTTAGTCCTGACTCCGCGAACGATCTCAAGGAAGGCTGAAGATGACGCAATATGGCGGACGGCGTGTGGTGATCACCGGCGGGACAAGCGGAATGGGGCTAGCCACTGCAAAGCTCCTGCTCGACAAAGGAGCTCGCGTCTTGGTCACAGGGCGGTCCAAGGCCGCAGTGCAATCTGCCTCTGAGGTTCTCGGGCCGAATGCAATCGCAATCCAAAGCGATGCCACTTCAATGCTCGCCATCAACGCCCTCGCCGACCGAGCGAAGGCCGAGCTCGAAAGCGTCGACCTACTGTTCATAAACGCCGGTTCAACCCACTTCGTGCCGTTCGAGAGTATGACCGAGGCGGTCTACGACGACTTGTTGGCCCTCAACACCAAGGCGCCATATTTCACCGTGCAAAGATTCGTCCCGCTCATGGCCGAGGGCAGTGCGGTAGTGCTGACCACCTCGGTCGTGAACGTAATGGGGCTGCCACTGGTCAGCGCCTACTCGGCCAGCAAGGCGGCGCTGCGCTCGATGGCACGCACCTTGGCCGTCGAACTGCTGCCGCGCGGCATCCGCGTCAACGCTGTAAGTCCCGGTCCCATCGACACAACGATCCTCGCCAAAGCGATGCCCCCAGAAGACGCGGAACAGACGAAACACCAAATGGCCCAGGATAATCCGATGAAACGCCTCGGTCAGCCCGACGAGGTCGCCAAGGCGGTCGCCTTCCTCGCGTTTGAAGCGACGTACACCACCGGAGCCGAATTCGCAGTGGACGGCGGTGCATCCCAACTATGAAACTGACGTCAGCATTCTTGCTGCGGACCGGCTCAGCGCTGGTCGCAGCGCTGGCATCCACCTGGACCGCCGTGTCTTCGGTGAGCGCGCAACCGGCGCCCACGCAGCTCAAATACGTCTCCCTGGGTGACTCCTATGCGGCGGCGCCATCGGTTCCAGAGCCTGTCCCGCCGCTGGGCTGCGGCAAATCGACCAACAACTACCCATCGGTTCTGGCCCGCCGGCTGGCGCCGAGCGACTTCACCGACGTAACCTGTGGCGGCGCAACCACGAATGACATCATGCACCAAGCAGAACAGACACCGGCGGGTCCGGTGCCATCGCAGATCGATGCGGTCAGCAGTGACACCGCACTGATCACCGTCAGCATCGGCGCTGTCGATATAGGATTGTGGCCGATTGTGATGCAGTGCAGGACATCCTCGCCTGGTGCCGCGCCGTGCTCCGATCAATACCGTGGCGGAGGCGATCAGCTTTCCGCAAGAATTGACGCCCAGGTGCCAGCATGGGCGGCGATGATCGATGCCCTCAAAGCCAAGGCGCCCAACGCGCGCATTATCATTGTCGGTTACGGAACGTATATGCGCCCGGGAGGGTGCTTTCCCGAGCAGCCAATTCTCCCGCAAGACGGCGCCTACCTTCAATCAAAGATTGACGAGATCGGCGACCGGCAAAGGGAACTCGCGGCCGACAAGAAAATCGAGTACTTCGACACTAGACCCCTAACCATCGGCCACGACGTGTGCGCGGCGCCGGACGACCGATACATAGAGGGCTACACTGTCATGCATCCGGCGCTGCCGCTGCACCCGAACGCATTGGGCGAGGCCGCAATAGGAAACGCCCTGGCTGACTACATTCGGTAGCAAACGCGACACACCCCCAGCTGATGTGACGGACGATCTGCCAGGTGCGCAACAACAATGACAGCGCCGTGCGTTAACAAAGGGTGCCGTGTGAGCCGGCGATGAGTGCATCTGCGATCGTCTGGCGCGCGTCGACACCTTCATCACACGGCAAGATCGGGTAAACATGGACGAGATCGAGGCCTTCGTGGAAGTCGACGTCGACGCCTGCCGCGGCGGCTCTTTCGCACAGCTGGCGTGCTGCGGGGTTGCATACATCCCGGGTCCCCGAGAACACCATGAGGGGTGGGAGACCGGTGAGGTCAGCGTTGATCGGGCTGACCCAGGGGTGCTCGCGGGCCAGATCTCCTCGGTAAAGGTCGCCAGCCACGCGTAGCCCGGCAACTGCAGAGATCGGGTCCCGGCTGTCTATCTCTGCAGCTTGCGGGTCGCTGAAAGCGACGTCGATCCAAGGTGATATAAGCACAAGTTGGGCGCATGCACGCAGTGCCGGGCCGGACAGCATCGTCGCGGCGGCCAACGCGAGGCCACCCCCCGCAGAGTCGCCAATCACTGTAATCGACTCGCCCCGTTGTTCATTGCTCGCGACGTCTTCGATAAGTAACGCGCACGTTGGTACGAAAGTGTCGGCGGTCGCGGAGGGTGCGAGAGGGTAAATCGGTACCGTCAGATGGAACCTGCTTCTGGCGACGAGGTCGGCGAGCGCAATCCAGTGCAAGTCTCGAATCTCATGAATATAGGCGCCCCCATGCAAGTACAGTGCCCGCCCGGCGGGAACTACGTTCCGCGGGAGCAGCTCGAAGCACGGCCACCCGCGGCGGGCCGTCGACTCGACGGCGACGTCGGTGGTCAGCCTTGCCGGCGGGCTCGGATCGGCTGGATCCTTGGACAAGGCTGCGACCCGGCTTCGCACCACGGCCTCGTCGGCCCAGAGTTGCTTATAGTTCGCTTCTTGTTGCGTCCTGCAAGTTGGACTGGACTAGCGGGTGGAAGTCCCGTCCCGGTAGGCACCGGAGCGCGGGGTAGCAGGCCCCGGTTCGTCGTTGAGAGGCGGCGGGCTAAGCGGGGTGTCGAAAGCCTCTTTGGAGGGAGCAAGTGCGCGGGCCGTAGTGCCGTTAGGTGCGAGTCCTGCAGCCTCGTCAAACTCACAATGGAGGAGCCGAGCCGCTCATGTCACGGCGAAGGCCTATGTCTGTCGAGCCCTGGTCCGGGGTCAGCTCGGCGGGTCCTTCCGGGGTGTCGGCGACGCCTGAAAACTGACCCCGTGTCGACGGGTGAGTTCTAAGGCTTGTCGCAACACTCCTGGTAATTGAAGGGGTGTGGAGATGACGCGACGGGGCCGCAAGCGACGGCTGGTGTTAGAAGACGAGTACTGGAAGCTGATCCTGGACGGGGTGCCGACGGTGGAGGCCTGCCGGCAAATCGGGATCGGCCGCAAGACGGGGTATCGATGGCGCGCCGAAGCGGGCGGCCTGCCGCCGGCGCGGGTGGCCGAGGAGGCTCGCTCGTCTCGGTATCTGACGCTGTTGGAGCGCCAACGCATCGCGACTTTGCGCGAGCGCGGGCACGGCGTCCGGGAGATCGCCCGGCGCATCGGGCGTGCGGCGTCCACGGTGTCGCGGGAGCTTCGTCGTCACCTCAAGCCGCACGACAAAGGTGCCTATGACGCCGATCTCGCTCACGCGCGTGCCCGCGACAACGCCCGCCGCCAGCGCGCAGGCTCTCTGGTCGTTGATCCCGAGTTGCGGGATCTGGTGAAAGGCAAGCTTGAAGACACCTGGAGCCCGCAGCAGATCAGTGCGTGGCTGCGCAGCGAGTATCCCGACCGACCGGAATGGCACGTCTGCCACGAAACGATCTATCAGGCGCTGTATCTCGGCCGCAAGGGTGGGTTGAGCAGGGCGTTGACGGCCAAGCTGCGCACCGGCCGGCCGCTGCGGAAGCGGCGCCGTAAGGCCACCGAGCGCACTCCGCGGTTTGTGGCTCCGGCGATGTTGATTCATTGCCGCCCGCCGATCGTCGAGACCCGCACCCGGGTCGGTGACTGGGAAGGCGACTTGATCGTCGGCAAGCACAGTCGTTCAGCGATCGGCACTCTGGTCGACCGGACGAGCCGGGCCGTGCGCCTGATCCACCTGCCGTACGGGCACAGCGCCGAAGCCTTCACCGATGCGTTCGGGCCCGTGCTAGCCGCGTTGCCCGATGCTGCGCGACGGACCCTGACGTGGGACCAGGGCTCGGAGATGGCGTGCCACGATGTCCTCGCTGTGCATTTCGAGGATGGGGTATTCTTCGCCGATCCGGGAAGCCCATGGCAGCGCGGCACCAACGAGAACACCAACGGCCTTCTGCGGCAGTTCTTTCCGAAGGGCAAAGATCTATCGATCTACACACCTGACGATCTGGCCCGCGCCGAGAAGCTCCTTAACAGCCGCCCACGCAAGATCCTCGACTGGCGTACACCCGACCTCGTCTTCACTCGCGGACTACTCTGATTCTGTCCGTGTGTTGCGAGGACCGGACGAATTCACCTTAGAACTCACCCGTCGAAAAGGGGTCAATTTTCGGCCGCCGTTGACACCGGGGTACGGGGAACGGCACGTGCACACAGTCCGGTTCGGAACAGGAGAGGCCCGTCTGCCTGGCCTGCGTCGGGCAAAGACCAGGGGTATAAGCCGATGGTGAAGTCCCTTGGAGGGCAGCGGGAGTCCGAGGGGGTCGTAGTACCGCTGATCGGCGTGAGAGACACGTCGGGAGGGAAGGGCCCCTGCTTTGATCACGCGCGCGAAGCGGGTAAGCGCAAGGGCATGACCGGGTCAGCCCGGTCCAACTACCCCAGCAGACCGCAGTCTGCTGTAGCCGTCGAGGAGCCGTTGAGTGCCTCGCCGGGGAAAGTGCGACAACTGCAACGGGCGCTATGGGCTGCGGCCAAGCAGTCTGAGGGTCGGCGTTTCCACGCCCTGTATGACCGTGTCTACAGGGGTGACGTCTTGTGGGAGGCGTGGGAGCGGGTGCGGACGAACAAGGGCGCGGCCGGGGTGGATCGGATCACCCTGGTCGCGGTGGAGGATTATGGCGTGGACCGCATGTTGCGTGAGTTGCGCTGTGACCTTCGCGCAGGGGTATATCGCCCGGCGCCGGCGCGCCGGGTGGAGATCCCGAAACCACAAGGTGGTAGGCGGCCGTTGGGGATACCCACGGTGCGAGACCGAGTGGCCCAGGCGGCGGCCAAGCTGGTGCTGGAACCGATTTTCGAGGCGGATTTTCTGTCGTGCTCGTATGGGTTTCGGCCGAAGCGGTCGGCGACGATGGCCAAGGAACGCTTGCGGACCGGGTTCATCGAGGGTTACCAGTTCGTGGTCGAGTTTGATATCGCCAATTTCTTCGGCGAGATCGACCACGACCGGCTACTTGCGCAGGTGAGTCGTCGGGTTTCGGATCGGCGGGTGCTCAAACTGCTGCGTCAGTGGCTGCAAGCAGGAGTGCTGGTCGAGGGTGTGGTCGAGCGGACGGTCGCGGGCACGCCGCAGGGCGGGGTGATCTCGCCGTTGTTGGCCAACATCTTCTTGCACGTGCTTGAGACCGAGTTGTCTGCCCGTGAGGTGGGCGAGTTGGTGCGCTACGCCGATGATGGTGTGGTGTTGTGCCGCAATGCGGCACAAGCCGAGCAGGCCTTGACGGCGGTGGGAGAAATTCTGGCGTCGTTGGGGTTGCGGCTGCATCCGGATAAGACGAAGGTGGTCGACCTGCGTGAGGGGCGTGAGGGCCTGGATTTTCTGGGCTGTCATTTCCGGACGCGCATGTCGGGGCGGTTATGGGAACAGCGCCGCATTGTGCGCTACTACCTGCACCGCTGGCCCAGTAAGACGGCCATGGCCCGGCTGCGGGCCAAGGTTCGGGATCGTACTGGCCGCAGTCGGGTCGGGCTGGATATCCGCGACGTGATTGCGGATTTGAATCCGATTCTGCGTGGTTGGGGTAACTACTTTCGTACCGGTAACGCCGCCAACAAGTTCCGCCAGATCGACAGCTACGTGCGGTGGCGGCTGTTTCGCTTGATGGTCAAGAAGCGGGGCCGCAACCTGCGTGCTGGTCAGGCCGATCAGTGGACCGAGGAGTGGTTTAACGGGCACGGCCTCTACCGACTCCGCGGCACCATCCGTTACCCGAAGGCTGCGTAACCATGTCAAGAAGATCATCGGTAAGCCGTGTGCGGGAAAACCGCACGCACGGATTGAAAGGGGGATGGGGAAACGGACCCGCACTGCGGGCACCGCGCCCCTGACCGGTAAATGACCCAACGTGACCAGACGCGCGACAGCCTCCGGCGGAGCTTGCGGAGCCGGACTGTGTTGTGGCGGTGTGTGGTTGGGGGTTCAGGCGGCGGGTTCGAGGGTGACCCGGTAGCCGAGGGCGGTGAGTTGGGCGATGTGGTTACGCATGCGGCGTTCGACGTCGATGCGGCGGGCGTGGTAGTCGGGCCCGAGGTCATGGAAGCGGGCAAGGGAGTCGGCGAGGAGGTGCCAGACGATGACGAGGATGGAGCGGGCGACCGCAACGAGGGCCTTGAGCTTGCCGCGGCGCTTGACGATGCGGCGGTAGCGCTGGCCGAGGAAGGTGTCGGTGCGCGCAGCCGCGGCGGCGGCCTGGCCGAGGGCGCCCTTCAGGTACGGGTTGCCCTTGCCGGTCTTGCCGCCGCGGGTGACGGGCCCGGACTGGATGGTGCGCGGGCACAGCTTGGCCCACGCCACCAGATGGCCGGGGGTGGGGAAACGGGTCATGTCCAGCCCGATCTCGGCGATGATCACTTGCGCGTTGTGGTTGCCGACGCCGGTGATCTCGTCGAGGCGTTCGAGGACACTCAGCCGCGCGCACTCGGCCTCGATGGTGGGATCCACCCGAGGCGGCGTCTCGCCGGTGAGTCCGGCTGCACCCCGAGTTGGCTGCAGCCCGGCATCGGATCCGTCACCCGCGCCGGGTGCGGCGGTGTCGGTGTGGTCGCCGCCACCATGGTCGACCGCGGCGGCCTCGGGCAACTCGGCGATCAGCTCCTCGATCCGGCGGCTAAGGGCGTCGATCTGGGCGCTCAGCGCATCGATCTGGTTCAGCAGCAGCCGGGCCAGCTCGGTGTGATGATCGTCAAAGCGCCCGTCCAGCGCGGTGATCAGTTCGGTACGCTTGGCCTTCATCTTCCCGCGCGCCAGCTCGGCCAGCCGCCACGGATCGCGTTCCCCGGCGATGAGCGCCTCGATCATGTCCCGGGTCGACATCGTGTCGAGGCGGGACGCTACGACCGACACCTTGATCAACGCATCCTCGAGCAACTTCTCCAGCCGCTGCCAGTACCGGCTGCGTTCGCGGGTCAGGTCCTCGCGCAGCCGAGTGTAGTCGCGCAGCCGCCGGATCTCGGCCGGAGGCACGAACGACGGCCGCAGCAGGCCCTTCTCGGTCAACTTGGCCAGCCAGACAGCGTCGAGTTTGTCCGTCTTAGGCCGGCCCGGCACATTCTTCACATCACGGGCATTGACCAGCTGCACCGACAGGCCCGCGGCCTCCAGCAGGTAGTACCAGATCCGCCAGTAATCCGAAGTGGACTCGACGGTGACCTTCTCGATGCGCGACTCGACCAGCTGCTCACCCAGCTCGGTAATGGCGCCGGTGCGCGCGGGCACATCCCACACCCGACTAAACCGGCGCCCAGACTTGCCGGGCAGTCGCACGCACACCTTGCCCGCCGCCTTGGCGACATCGACCGCGGCGACTCGCTCGATCACCAGCTCATGCTCGGCATCCGGAATCACCTCCGGTGCAGACTTATCCACCGGCACCGGCTTCCGCTTCCCTCTATGACTCACTTCACTTGCCCTCCAAACGAATTCGAACCAATCCATCAGGTGGGCCGCCCGGGGGCCTCGGTCAAGGGAACCGAAATTCTGACCGGCGTGCTCGAAGCAACAGTACGTGACCCTTCCAGGTCGGGCCCCGGCACCAAGCTGACTAACGGGCTCCACAGCCCAAGGAAGCGACGGCGTCGACAGGCGACCCGACACCATTTTCACGCCTACGAGGCGTCACCCAAAGGGATAAGGAGCTGACTACCAATGGAGTTGCCGGACGATGGCATCATGTGATGCGGTTGGCATGCTGTCTTGGCTCCTTGGTCTTATCGATGGCGCCGACACACCACCCGGGCGCGGCACGTTTGTTGACGACGGTCCAATTCCAGGCCGGTGGCGACGGTTGAAAAGTAGGCCACGTGGTCATGATTATTGTGCCGTGTTGTCGGCTCGGGCGGAGGGCAGGGTGTCGATTCCGGTGTCCTTGAGCCGGTAGCTGTTGCCTTTGAGGGTCAGGACTTCGGCGTGGTGGACGATGCGGTCGATCATGGCGGCCGCGACGACCTGATCGCCGAAGACGTCTCCCCAGCGGGAGAATGGCAAGTTCGACGTCAAGATGAGTGAGGCGTGCTCGTAGCGGCTGGAGACCAGCTGGAAGAACAGGTTGGCGGCATCTTGCTCGATACCAGTAAAGAAAGTTCTCACGTGCGAGGTCGAGGGCTGTTTTCGGCAACGTGCGGACGGGTGGGCCGATGCGGGATCGCGGTGAAGGTGCTGGCCGCGGCCGTGAGAGGCGCAAGCATCGTCGGCCTGGTGGCAGCTGGTGCGTACGTTGCCGGTGTATTCACTGGCTGGTGGCAGTGGTCTGGTGCTCGGCGGCAGACGCAGGGCGCAGTGGAGCGACCGGCGCGGACGGGAGCGCCAGCGGACGGAAGCGAAGGGAGCGCAGCGCAGCCCGGAGGTAGCCGCCGAGTTGTCGGTTCTGCTCAGCGTGTGGTGAGGAGCCCGATCAGGGTGTCGGCGTTGCGGCCGAGGTGGCCGAGGATATTGCTGCCTTTGGCGGCGGTGGCCTGGGATGGTGAGCCGATGACGCCGGTCGGGGTGTAGGCGTGGATGCCGACGGTGGTGAGGTAGCGGCGGTCATTGGCGGTGTGGTCGCTGGTCTGCCATCCGTCGCGCAGGTAGTCGGGGTAGCTGGCGAGCAGGATGGAGGTTTCCAGTTCGCCGGCGTGCATGTCGTCGTGGTTGCTGCTGTGGATTCCTGCGGCGGCGCGGGCCTCGGTCCAGTCTTCGCGGCTGGGGTAGAGCCCAACCTTGACGGGGTTCTTGGGGTGGTTGGTTTGTTGGACGACGTTGGTCAGTACGGCGTTGCCGCCGTGGCCGTTGACGACGATCAGCCCGGCGATGTTCTGGCGTGCCAATGATTCGATGATGTCAGCGACGATCGCGGCCAGGGTGGTGGCGCTGATGCTGATCGTGCCGGGGTAGGCGGTGTGTTCGTGGGAGCAGCCGAACGTGACCGGTGGTAGGTGAAATATGTTGTGGTGCTGACTGATTGATGCTGCGATGGCGCTGGCGATGAGGGTGTCGGTGCCCAGCGGCAGGTAGGGGCCGTGTTGCTCGAATGAGCCGACCGGCAGCACCGCGACGGTGTGGGTGGCCGCGGGGTCGGTGGTGGTGGTGTCGGGGATGACTCGACGGCTCATGGCGTGACTCCTTGGGTGGCGTTTTTGATGCGACCGGCGAGTTGTTGCAGGATCGGGTCTTTGTTGCGCCGTCGGCGGTCCCGCACGATTGTGCCTGCCCGCGCGAGATGGAGTCTGGCCCTTTGCGAGGGGGCGGACAGGTAGCCGGGGATTGCTGTGGCGGTCAGTGCCAGTGCTTGCTGGTATTCGCTGGTGGCGATGTAGGCGTGTAGGAGTCGCATGTCGGCCACGGTCTGATCGCGGTGCTGTTGTGATGTCCAGGCGTGATGGTGCCCGGCGAGCAGCGCTACTGCTTTGTCGGGGTCGCCGATGCGCAGGTAGCCGGAGGCGATCTCGCTGGCGACGTAGGCACCGTGGGCGTAGATCGCATGATCATGTGGGTGGGGTTGCAGGTCACCGAGGTCGAGTGCTGCGGCGGCGTGGCGGTGAAAGGCCCGCTGGTTGTGATTGGCCAGCTCCGCGAGGGCCTGTTGACGGGCGATGCTGGCGGCCAGACGCCCCACGTCGTGGCCGTCGATGAGTTCGGCGGCATCGGCGGCCAAGGCGGCGGCCAGGTCGGGGTTGCTGCGGGTGAGAATGTTGGATTGGCGCATCAGGATCATGGCGTTGAATGCCGGGCCGGCCGTACGCAGGTGCAAGGCGGCGGTGTGGGTGAGCTTTTCTGCGGCGGCGTGGTCTCCGACATCTTGGGCGATCCATCCGGCGACCTCGGCAATGGCCCCGGCGGCACGCCGCATTTCTGCCTTGACGTGCGAGGGCGCGTGGACGATCAGGGATTCGATGGTGACCAGATCGGATTCGACCAGCGGGCGGGCGTGCTGAGGGCCGAAGGTGTGCTCAGCTTGGATGTGGGCGTGTTGCTGGGCGGCGATGACAGACAGTACGTCGCGGTCGACGGGTAATTGCAGCAGCAGCGGGTGGGGCAGTTCGGTGGCGATGGGCACGCTGAACATCTCGTCGGGTTCGACGCCGAACACCGCGGCGAGGTCTTCGCGCCATAGCGGGCCGAGCATTCCGGTCCGCTCGATCTGGGCGATTTTCTGTCGCAGGGACTCCTGGGTGGGCAGGTCGGCATCGCCGCGTAGCTTGCGGACGTTTTCGACCTCGATCGCCAACTCACGCAGGCTGTAGCCGTAGCGTTTGCGGGCCTGGCTGAGCCGCTGCGCATTCAGTGCGCGGATCGGGTCGGCGGCGGCCATGACTTCGATCATGCCGCAAACATCAGCGCAGGTCAGCTACGTGTGCGCGTTTGCGCTCATCACCGGTATCACTGCCTGTCACTTCCTGGCGCATCCGCGATCGCGCTGTCCTTGAGTCGCGGCCGAACAGACCGCGCCAACACCGCAAGGAAGGCAAGGAAGGACAGCAATCCATGAAGTTACGTATCGACACGACCGGGGTGACGTTCTTGTGCACTCGGGTTCCGGAGCAGCGCACCAATTTCGACACCGGGGCACCGCGCGTGGACAAGGCCACCGGGCAGGCGTTGTGGCAGGTGCAGTTGATCGCCCTGGACGCCACCGGCGGCGAAGTGCTGGCGGTCACCGTGGTCGGTGAGCCGAAAGTGATCGTCGGCCAGCCGGTGGCGGTAGCGGGTCTGGTGGCGTTGCCGTGGTCGCAAGACGGCCGCTCGGGTATCGCGTATCGCGCCGAATCTATCACCGCCACCGACGCCGCCGCGGCGGCCGTCAAGACGGGCCAGCAGGCCCGCTAACCGGAGGCCAGCCCGGCAGCCGCGCAGACGACCGTGTAGGGGCTGCCGGGCTGGCACCCCCACCCCTCTTTCCACTGTCAGTGAAGGAAGACCGTCATGTCGAGCCCCCCAAACCGTAAGAGTCACAACAACGATCAATCATCCGATGATGACTGGATCGGTGAGCTGATCGTGGCGGCAGTCAAAGCCGCTGGGCAGTTGCTGTGGTGGGCGGCCCTGTTTCCCGTCCTGAGCGTCCCGGCCACGGTGGCGCTGTGGGTCGCCGTCAGCCACGGCGCCCGCGCCGGCGTGTTGACCGCCGCCGTGGAGATCGCGGCATATATCGGCTGGTCGGTCCTGGAGCCGTCATCGTTTAGCCGGTGGGTGACCAACCCGGTGCGGCAGCGCTTCTGGGCGTGGTGGCGCTATCACCGCAACTGGGAATCGGTGTGTGCCCTGCACGGACTGACCGCGAAACTGGGTGAGCGCACGTTGGTGCCTGCCGTGGAGTCAGTGCGGATCGGCCGCCACGCCGACGTGCTGATCGTGAAGGTGGTGACCGGACAGTCGATTGCAGACTGGCAGAAACGCGCTCCGGCATTGGCGGCCACATGGCAAGCGGAGCGGTTGACGATCCGCGCCACGGCGCCGGGGCAGCTGCGGATCATCATCGGCCGCGGCGATGTGCTCGGCCAGCCGATCGCGGTACCCATGCCAACCCCAGGGTCGGCGGTTGATCTGGGCGCGGTGCGGGTCGGGGTCACCGAATCACGGCGCTGGTGGACGCTGCCGGTGTTGGGCCAGCACATTCTGGTCGCCGGGGCCACCGGAGCCGGCAAGGGCTCGGTGCTGTGGTCGCTGATCGCCGGGCTGGCACCCCAGGTGAAAACCGGGCGGGTGCGGCTGTGGGTGATCGACCCCAAAGGCGGCATGGAACTCGGCGCCGGGGCAGCGCTGTTCACCCGGTTCTGCTACGACACCGGTGCACCCACCGTGGAGTTGCTGCGCGAGCTGGTGGAGGTCATGCAGGCACGCGCCACCCGGCTGCGCGGACACACCCGCCTGCACACTCCCACCGTCGCGGAGCCCCTGTATGTGGTGATCATCGACGAGATCGCCGCACTGACCGCCTATGTCATCGACCGGAAACTGCGTGCCGAGATCGAACAACTGCTCGGCCTGCTGTTATCCCAAGGACGGGCGGTCGGGATTTCGGTGGTGGCCGCGGTGCAAGACCCGGCCAAAGACACCCTGCCGGTGCGGCAGTTGTTCACCGTGCGCATCGGGTTGCGCATGACCGAAGCCACCCAGACCACGATGGTGCTCGGCCAAGGCGCCCGCGATGCCGGCGCCGAATGCGACCTCATCCCTGATGCCACCCCCGGGATCGGCTACGTGATGATCGACGGCACCACCGAACCGGTACGGGTCCGGGCCTTCCACGTCACCGACCGCGACATCACCGCGTTGGCCCGCACCTTTCGGGCACCGCGCCCCGGCGACCAGGGCAACCGGTGAACACCCTCGGCGTCACTGGCGCGCAGCGGGCGTTCGCACTACCGGGCGTGCCGGCCACCGTCGATGCGGATGCGGTGATCACCCAGATGGTTCGGCGCGCATCCTCTCCAGGTTTCGAGACGTGGTGGCGGCGGGTGGAATCGGTGGGATTCTGTGCTCACCCGATCCAGCTGGTCGGCGCTGGCTCTATTGGGCGCCGGCAGGTGGTGTGGACGCGCTGCAACAATCGCCGCGCAATGGTCTGCCCGTCATGCTCGGACCTGTACGCCCGTGACACCTGGCAGTTGGTGCACGCCGGTGCCGCCGGCGGCCACCACAACATGCCCGCCGAGGTCGCTGCTCGCCCACAGGTGTTCGCCACCTTGACCGCACCCAGCTACGGCACGGTGCACAACGCCACCGGCGCGCGTTGCTATCCCACATCGACGAGTCCAGGCCGACGCTGTAGTCATGGGAATCCGTTGCAGTGCACCATAACCCATTCCGTCGGCAATCCAATAGTGGGACAGCCCTTATGCGGCCAGTGCTACGACTACTTCGGGCATGTTCTGTTCACCTGGCATCTGCCCGAGCTGTGGCGGCGTTTCACCATCGCATTGCGGCGCGCCGTAGCAGCACAGTTGCGAGCACGTGGGATGGACCGGGGTTCGGTACGGGTGAGTTTCGTCAAGGTCGTCGAACTGCAAGCCCGCGCCGTCCCGCACATCCACGCCCTGATCCGCCTCGACCCGCCGTCAGCACTCACCACCCAGAGTGACCAGAACCATTACGGCCCCGCCGCCACCTGTGGCGGTGGGGAGTCCCGTCCGGATGCTAGGTACCGCGGCTGGGTACCGCCGATCACCGCCGGCGAGCTGGCCGCGCTGATTCAAAGTGCTGCGCGCCAGGTCCGCGTTGACGTTCTCGCCCTCGATGGCGACGTACGCGAACTGCGGTTCGGCACGCAGATCGACGCCCAACCGCTCAGGGGCGAAGCAATGGGAGAACCGGTCGGTACCGGGCCGACAGCTCGCTTGTCGCCGCGCCGCGTCGCGGCATACCTCGCCAAATACGTCACCAAATCCCTGCAGGACTTCGGCATCACCGCCCGGCGACTCTCGACGGAAGCGATCGCCACCCTCGACGTCACCGAACACGTCCGGGCGATCTTGACCACCATCGCCGAACTCGCCGAACGTGTTGAGCCGATGACCGGAATCGGGCGATGGCTGCACACGCTGGGCTATCGCGGACATATCACCACTAAATCGCGGCATTACTCGACCACAATGGGAGCTCTGCGCGCCGCGCGTGCGACCTGGACGCGAAAACAGTACGCCAAACACGTTGAACACCAGAGAGATACGCGACCAAACGGGCGGAATGCACCGGTAACCGAGGTGCCAGCCGACGTCGATGCTGACGAGGTGCTCTGGAAGTTCGACCACGCCGGACACACCAGCGCGGGGGAGCGCACCCTCGTCTACTCCGCGGCCCTCCAACGTATCCACACCCGGCGCATCGGACTGGTGGAAGCCCGTCGTCAAGTCCGCGACCAGCATGGAGATCCGCCAGGGGGACATGATGGCTGACGGTTCCCAAACAGCACAGCCTCGCTCCGAGTGCGGCGGTCGCAGCGATGCGCCGACGATGTCAGAGGGAGGTGTTGAAATTGTCGTACCAGAGAGCTATCGCCTCCCGCATGAGGCCAACCGCGCGCTGGTACGCGTCATAATGGCGGTGCGGGACCGGATGCTCGGATCAGACAGGGGAGTCGCGTGAGCCTGAGGTTCGCCTTCTACGGCCGAGTGAGCACGGAGGATGCTCAAGATCCGGAGGCGAGTCGCGGCTGGCAGAAGCGCCGTGCCCTGGATTTGATCTCCCCGCACGGCGGAGTCCTTGTCACTGACTACTTCGATGTAGGACAGAGCCGCTCGCTGCCGTGGAAGCGTAGGCCAGAGGCATCACGGCTGCTTGTCGATGTTGCCGCTCGTGACCGTAGTTTCGATGCGGTCGTGATCGGGGAACCCGCCCGCGCGTTCTACGGTCCGCAGTTCGCGCTGACTTTCCCGGTGCTCACGCACTACGGAGTCGGCCTGTGGGTGCCAGAAGTCGGTGGCGCGGTCGATCCCGGCTCCGAGGCACACGACCTAGTGATGACGCTGTTCGGCGGCATGAGCAAAGGCGAGCGCGCTCGAATCCAGATGCGCGTCCGCACCGCGATGTCGGCACTGGCGCAGGACACCACCAGATATCTCGGTGGCCGACCGCCGTACGGTTACCGGCTCGTCGACGCCGGCCCGCACCCGAACCCTGCCAAGGCAAGTCTTGGGCAGCGGCTTCACCGTCTCGAACCGGACCCCGCGACATCGTCGGTCGTCGAGCGGATCTACCGCATGTACGCCGACGGAGCGGGCCTGCGCTACATCGCCCAACGGCTCACCGACGATGGTGTGCCGTCACCGAGCCAGTACGACCCGGAACGCAATCGTCATCGTGACCCGCGAGGGTGGTCGCATTCGGCGATACGGGCCATCCTTGACAACCCGACATATCTCGGTGTGCGCGTGTGGGGCAAGCAGGAGAAATACGAAGTACTGGTCAAGCCCGACGATGTCGCGGCGGGGTATGAGACGCGGATGCGGTGGCGCGATCAGGCGACCTGGGTTGTACCGGACCGTCGCACGCACGAAGCGCTGATCTCTGACGAACTGGCGCAGGTTGTTCGTCTTCGCACCCAGACTCGGCGGGGTCCCGGTCTGGTGTGCAGCAGAGAATCGACGGTGCCGTACGCACTTCGCGGAATCCTGTTCTGCGCCGTCTGTGGACGGCGGATGCAGGGCGCCGCTCGCTGCGGGAAGCAAGCAACACGCATCCTGTACCGGTGTGAGCTGGGTAAGTCGCGTTCTGTACCTGTAGACCTGACGGATCACCCGCGCACGGTCTACCTGCGTGAGGACGCGGTGACACCTCGACTCGACGAATGGATCGCCAGCCTGGCCGATCCAGAAGACCTGGCCCGCGGTCAGGAAGTGGCCCCGGAAGCCGGCAACGTCGCCTTGCTGCGCCAGCTCAGCGAAGCGAACAGCAAGGTCGCCGCTTTGATAGCCGCGGTGGAGTCCGGTGTGGCCGTCGAAGATCTCACCGATGCGTTGCGTCGCCGTACCGCCGAGCGGGACGAACTGAAGGCCCGCCTGGAACGAGTCGAGCGACCCCGCGCCATGTCTGCCGCACAGGTCACCGAGTTGGTGCAGGAATTGGGCGGGCTGGCAGCGGTGCTAGGTGAAGCAACCGGGACCGAACGCGCTCAGGTATACGCGAGCCTGGGCTTGCGTCTTGACTACGATCCCTACCTGCGTCAGGTCAAGGCGACGGCCGACTTAAGTCGTGTCGCCGGATGTGTCCGAGGGGGGACTTGAACCCCCACGCCCATTAATAGGGCACTAGCACCTCAAGCTAGCGCGTCTGCCATTCCGCCACTCGGACCAACCCGGTTCAGCCCGGGCAGCTAAGGCTAACGGATGCCGCTCGCCAGACCCAACCCAGCCCACGTGGCGCCATCCCAAGGCGGGCCGCGGCGAAGTGGTAGGAAAGGTAACTGTGACGGTTTGCCCCGATCCTGCCGACGAAGTCGTTGATCTCGTCAGCACGCTCATCCGGTTCGACACCTCCAACACCGGTGAGCCGGCCACCACCAAGGGCGAAGCCGAGTGCGCCCGCTGGGTGGCCGCCCAGCTGCAGGAGGCCGGCTATCAGACCGAGTACGTCGAGTCCGGCGCACCGGGCCGCGGCAACGTCTTCGCCCGCCTTCCAGGCAGCGACCCGGCCCGCGGGGCCCTGCTGATCCACGGCCACCTCGACGTGGTGCCCGCCGAGGCCAGCGAGTGGAGCGTGCACCCGTTCTCCGGGGCGGTCACCGATGGCTACGTGTGGGGCCGCGGCGCGGTCGACATGAAGGACATGGTCGGCATGATGATCGCGGTGGCCAGGAAGTTGGCCCGCGCGGGAATCGTGCCTCCGCGCGATCTGGTGTTCGCGTTCCTGGCCGACGAGGAGGCCGGCGGCAAGTACGGGGCGCACTGGCTGGTGCAGAACCGGCCGGACCTGTTCTCCGGCGTCACCGAAGCGATCGGTGAGGTCGGTGGTTTCTCGCTGACCGTCCCGCGCCGCGACGGTGGCGAGCGCCGGCTGTATCTGATCGAGACCGCGGAGAAGGGGCTGTGCTGGATGCGGCTGCGGGCCACCGGCCGCGCCGGGCACGGCTCGATGGTCAACGACGACAACGCCGTCACCACCGTGGCCGAGGCGGTGGCACGACTGGGCCGGCACCGGTTCCCGCTGGTGCTCACCGACGCGGTGACGCAGTTCCTGGCCGCGGTCAGCGAGGAGACCGGACACGCCATCGACGTCGACTCGCCGGACCTGGAAGGCATGATCGAAAAGCTCGGACCGATCGCCCGGATCGTCAACGCCACCCTGCGTGACACCGCCACCCCGACCATGCTGCAGGCCGGCTACAAGGCCAACGTCATCCCGGCGACGGCGGAGGCGGTGCTGGACTGCCGGGTGCTGCCGGGGCGCCAGGCGGCCTTCGAAGCCGAGGTCGACACACTGATCGGCCCGGACGTGACCCGGGAATGGGTCACCAACCTGCCGCCGGTCGAGACCACCTTCGACGGTGACCTGGTGGAGGCGATGAACGCCGCGCTGCTGGCCTGCGATCCCGACGCACGCACCGTGCCCTACATGCTGTCCGGGGGAACGGACGCAAAAGCCTTCGCGCAGTTGGGTATTCGATGCTTCGGGTTCGCTCCGCTACGCCTGCCGCCGGATCTGGACTTCTCCGCGCTGTTCCACGGGGTCGACGAACGGGTTCCGGTCGACGCCCTGACGTTCGGTACCCGGGTACTCGAACACTTCCTGACACACTGTTAACACCCCGACGAGAGGACCACACCCATGAGTGCCGCCCCCGATCCCTACGCCGCCCTGCCCAAGCTGCCGACGTTCACGCTGACCTCCTCGTCGGTCACCGATGGTCAACCGCTGGCCACCGCGCAGGTCAGCGGCATCATGGGCGCCGGGGGAGAGGACGCCAGCCCGCAGCTGAGCTGGTCGGGCTTCCCGGAGGAGACCCGCAGCTTCGCGGTCACCGTCTACGACCCCGATGCGCCCACCGCATCCGGGTTCTGGCACTGGGCGGTGGCCAATCTGCCGGCCACCTGCACCGAGCTGCCCGAGGGCGTCGGCGACGGCAGCCTGCTGCCCGGTGATGCGCTGACCCTGGTCAACGACGCGGGGTTGCGCCGCTACGTGGGTGCCGCGCCGCCGGCCGGGCACGGCCCGCACCGCTACTACATCGCGGTGCACGCGGTGAAGGTCGAGAAGCTGGACCTGGCCGAGGACGCCAGCCCGGCCTATCTGGGGTTCAACCTGTTCATGCAGGCCATCGCGCGTGCGGTGATCGTCGGCACCTACGAGCAGAAGTAGCCGACCCCCGCGACTCGGAATCTCACGACGCGACACGCCGGAGGGGCGTCGTGGGATTCCGCCTCGGGTGCTAGCGGGCGGCGCTCCCGACGGCTTCGGAGAGTGACGCGAACCCGCCCTCGTGCAACCGCCGGGCCAGGCCGTCGTGGATGTCGCGGGCCCACAGGCCCCCGCCGTAGATGAACCCGGTGTAGCCCTGCAGCAGCGAGGCGCCGGCGGTGATGCGCTCCCAGGCGTCGTCGGCGGTCTCGATGCCACCTACGCTGATCAGCACCAGCCGGTCACCGACCCGGGCGTACAACCGGCGCAGCACCTCAACGGACCGGCGGGCCACCGGTGGACCGGAGATCCCGCCCGGTCCCATCTCGGCCACCCCCGGGGTGGCCAGCCCGTCGCGGGACACGGTGGTGTTGGTGGCCACGATGCCGGCCAGGCCCAGCTCCACGCAGAGGTCGGCGACGGCGTCCAGGTCGTCGTCGGCCAGATCCGGCGCGATCTTCACCAGCACCGGGCAGGTGCTCTCGGCGCGCACCGCGGCCAGGATGGGCCGCAGCGCTTCGACGGCCTGCAGATCACGCAGCCCCGGGGTGTTGGGTGAGCTGACGTTGACCACCAGATAGGCGGCCAGCGGCGCGAGCAGGCGGGCGCTGGCGCGGTAGTCGGCGACCGCCTCCTCGGCCGGGGTGGTCTTGGTCTTGCCGATGTTGACCCCGATCGGCACGTCGGCGTGATCGCGGGCCAGCCGGGCGGCCAGCGCCCCGGCGCCGTGGTTGTTGAACCCCATCCGGTTCAGCACCGCGCGGTCTTCGGGGAGCCGGAACAGCCGCGGCGCAGGGTTGCCCGGCTGCGGGGCGGCGGTCACGGTGCCCACCTCGGCGTACCCGAAACCCAACGCGCCCCAGGTCTTCAGCCCGACGCCGTCCTTGTCGAAGCCGGCAGCCAGTCCGAGCGGGCCGGGGAAGTGCACCCCGAACACGGTGCTGGCCAGCACCGGGTCATGCGGCGCCAGCCGGCGCGCAAGCACCCGGCGTACCGGCGGCGGTGCGGTGGCGCCGCGAAGCCCCGCGAACACCACGGTGTGAATGCGTTCGGCCGGCACCATGAAGAACACCCGGCGCAGCGCGCCGTAGAGACCCATCGGCCTACAACCCCGGCTGATCGACTGCGCCGACAGCGTTCAATTGGGATTTCCTGCGGCGCAACAACACCCGCCTGCTTCCGTCGGTGTACAAGCGCACCCGGGTCAGCTCCCAGCCGCGGTATTCGGCCTCGATCGACAGCCGGGTCGACGCCCCGATCCGGGTGACCTCCGGGGGCAGTCGCAGCGGGATCCACTCGTATTCGTCGGACAAGTCGGCGTCCCAGCCCGCCGGCAACCGGCCCCGCCGCACGCCCGTCAACGTTGCCTCGCCGCGTGCTCGATGACCTGGACCCCGGCTCCGGCGCCCGACACCACGTACAAGGTGTCCGACGCATCGTCGAAGGCCAGGGTGTCGGGTTGCTGCACGGTCGGGTATCGAACCTTCTCCACGGGGATTCCGGTGGTCAGATCGTAACCGACCACGGTGTTTGTCGCGGTCTGCGACACCCAGGCGAACCCCCCGGAGCCGGCCACCCCGTAGGGGGCCTGCGGCACCGGGTAGGCCTGCCGCAGTATCAGCGGGTCGGTGCCGTAGACCAGCAATTGGCCGCCGCGGGTGTCCGCGGCGAGCACCGGCCCGTGCGGCGCGGCCGCCAGCGTCGTCGCGCCTTGCCCGGCGCGTAGCGCGTACTGCGGCTTGCCGTCGGGACCGATGGTGGTCACCGATGTCTGGCCGCGGTCCAGCACCACGGAGGTGTTGCCCTGAGCGACGAGCCCGTCGACGCGGGCGAAGATCTTCGCGCGTTCGGCTGTCCGGGTGCCGTCGGCGGCGAGAGTGTGGACGGCGCCGTCGGCGGTGCCCAACACCATGGTGCCGTCGCTGCGCCGTGCGATCGCGGTGAAGTCGGCCTCGGCGGCATCGTCGACGGTGATTCGGTCGATGCGCCGGGTGGCCAGGTCGACGGTGAAGTAGCCGCCGCGGCCGGCCAGGTAGGCCACGCCGGCGCCGTCACCGGTCACCGCGGTCGCCGGGCCCGGCAGCGTCAGGGCGGTGGGAGCCTTCCCGGGCGCGCCGACCAGTTCGACGGTGGCGGGGGCCTGCGCGTCGGCGCCGGGACACAGCACCACCAGCAGTCCGGTCGCGGCGTCGAACACCGCGCCGCTGCCCCGGCCGCTCAACGGCTGCACCACGCCGGCCGGGCGCGCCGATACCGCGGGGGAGACGGCGGGCTGAGCCGCCGGAATCGTCGGCGGCGGCGCGGTGACGGGGTTGGACGAGCATGCCGTGAGCAGCAGCAGCGATAACAGCAGGGCGGGGTGCTTGGGCACAGGCGGCTCTTCCGGCTCTTCGCGATCGGTGAATACGGGGCGAACCCCGATTCTAAGGACGCCGCCGGCACCGAATCGGCATGTCCCGGTAACAATAAGTTCGCTTAGGTGTAATGTCGCGGCCATGACTGTGGCCGAAGACTGGCAACTGGCATGTTCGGAATTTTTCCTCGAGGAGATCTGGACCGGCGCGTTCGCGAGCGGGTTCGGCGAGGTCGGTGACGGCCGCAGCTTCTCCTTCCGCGTCGAGCAGCAGCAGCTGGTGGTCGACATCTACCGGCCCCAGCTGGAGTGCCCGGTGCCGCACGAGGAGGACGTGGTCGCCACGGCGAGCCGGAGCCTGTTCGACATTGACCTCGTCGACGAGCGCAGCCTGACCGCCGCCGTCCGTGACCTGGTGGCCGAGCTCACTCGCTAGCAGAGCTAGCCGCCCGGCGACGGGGGCGCGGTGAGCTCCCGGGCGGGTGGTCGGCCGGCTGCTGTCCCTGCTGAAGGCGAACCGTTGGTGGATGCGGGCCCGCGGCACGGGCCTCCACCACACTCAGCGGTGAGGCGGTCTGCACCACACGCATCATCTGAAATCCGGCTTGGCCGAGCAGGCCGCGGTATTCGGCCGCGGTGCGTTCGCGCGAACCCAGGTTCAGCAGCATCTCCAGGTCCGCCCATTTTCCCGGGAAGTCGCGGTCGTGCTGGGGAATGACCAATTCGATCACCAACACCGTGGCCGAGGGGCCGGCCGCCGCCCGAACGTTACGCAGGATCTGCACCGCCTTCTCGTCGGTCCAGTCGTGCAGGATGTTCTTGAGGACATAGGCGTCACCACCGTCCGGGACGCTGTCGAAAAACGATCCCTCCGCGATCCGCACCCGGTCGGCGACGCGGCGCTCGCGCAACAGATTCGGGGCGCCCGCGACCACTCGCGGCAGGTCATACAGGACGCCCCGCGACGCCGGCGCTGCCGCCAGGATCGCAGCAAGCAGTGGGCCGTGCCCGCCACCGACGTCGACGATCGTGGGATAGGCGCTGAAGTCGTAGCCGGCCACCACCGGCGCCGTCGTCAATTGCGAGATGCTCGTCATCGTCTGGTTGAAGAGGTCGGCGAGCTCGGGCTGATCGGCGAAGTAGTCGAAGCTCGCGACGCCGCGCAACCCCGGGACCACGGTATGCCCGGTTCGTACCGAATCTACCAGCAGGGTCCAGCGTTCGCGCTGCTCCCGCGAACCGTAGAAGCGGGCCGCGGCAGCCATCGACACCGGCGCGTCCGAACGCAGCGTGTCGGCCAGGTGGTTGAGCTGGAAGCGGCCGTCGCGGCGACGACCGAAGACGCCCCGGCCGACCAACGCCCGCAGCAGCCGGCCCAGCGCATCGGCATCGGCGCCGACCCGGTCCGCCAATTCGTCGATCGCCAGCGGTCTGTCGGCCAGCGCATCGGCGACACCGAGTTCGGCGACCGCGGTGATCGCCTGCGACGTCCAGGCGGCCATGATCATCTCCAACACGGCGGCCGGCGCCGGCATCAGCCGTTGATGGAAGCGGTAGAGGTGGTGGCGCATCCGCTCGACGACGCGGGCCAGCGTGGCCGGTGGCACTTTGACGGTCATCGTCGCATCGCCGGCAAGGCGGCGGCGCTCGCCGAGATGGCGAACTCGGAGCTGATCTGCGCGGACATCCGGTGGTGGCTCACCGCGCGCAGGAACATCGTCAGGGCCCGGGTCTGCAACCGGTCCGAGATCAACCCCGCCGGCTTCAGCATGGACTCACTGCGCGACACCTGCTGCGTGGTCACCCACGACACCGCCTGGACCTTGTGTCGCCGGGTGTTCTCGTACCAGCGCAGCGCGCTCGCCAGGTCACGGTCGACGCCGTTGCTTGCGTTCCGGAGATCCGAGATCGCCTTGCGCAACACCATCGTGTCGAGTAGCGCCTGATTGGTCCCCTGCGCAAGGGTGGGCGGCATCGTATGTGCGGCGTCGCCGAGCAACGTGAGCGCGCCCCGGCCCGGGCGGGGGATCGGATGCCGAAAATGTGGGAAAGGCGAGCGGGCCAGATCCGCGTCGGTCAACGTCGCCAGGACCCGGTCGACCGCCTCGGACCACCCGGTGAATTCGGACCGGATCATCTCGAGCGGGCGTATCGGCCTGACAAAGTCGGAAGACCAGGGCAAATCGAACCACCACTGCAGATCCGAGCCTCCGGCCGGCCACAAGCCAAGGTTTCCGCGCTCGCCGATCATCATCAGCGCAGTGTGCTGGTCGGCCAGGCCCGCCATGGTGACCAGTCCCTGCCAGCTGCACCAGCCGGTCGGCTTCGCCGGTGGCGCGCCGACGATCTCGCGAACGATCGAGTGCAGACCATCGGCCCCGATCAGTAGATCACCTTCGGCGAAGCTGCCGTCTGCGAACTCGACCCGCACTCCGTCGGGCGTGGCGACCGCGCCGACAACTCGGGTGCTGCACCGGATGCGGTCGGCCGGAAAGCCGTCCAGCAGTCGTTGCAGCAGGACTGTGCGTGGGACCATCCGCACCGGTGCGCCCAGCCGGTCCACCACCGCGGTCAGGTCGATGGTGGCGACCCGGCGGCCCGTGGCCGTCATGACCCGCACAGTGGACAGCAGTTGTCCAGCCCCGTACATGTCGACGCCCAACTGACCCAGAACTGCCGCGCCGTTGGACCAGATGGTCACGGCGCCGCCTCCTGCGGTGATATCCGGCCGCTGCTCGAAGACGGTGACATCATGGCCGTCGCGCAACAGTCCGCGGGCGATCGAGATCCCGCCTACGCCGGCTCCGACCACCAGGACTCGAAGACGTGACGACGCGGCCGCTACCAGCGTCAGATGCCGGGCCCTAGTCCTCGGCGTGCTGCTCATAGGCCCAACGCTCAAGTCGTGCTTGTAGATTCACCAGGCCGGCGCCGGCTATCGGCATGCCTATCGACAGCAGGGCCATCAATACTGGATTCATCTCACACCTCCTATTCCTGACACGCAACAAGCCGACGAGTCGTTCACCGCGTGCAGCACCGCCTGGGTGGCCACGCGGCCGCCGACGGTGATCCGCACGCCGCCGTCGGCGTAGTGGCGGACCAGGAGCCCGGTGAAGACCTCCCGCCACGGCCGGCTCGCCGGTGGCAGGTACACGAAATTCGCGTGGGAGTCGGTGCTGTAGACACCCATCGTCGACAGGCGCCGGCGCAGGTAATCGCGTTCGCTGACGATTCGGGAAATACGTTGCTGCAGCTGTTCTTCGGCGTTGTACGAAGCCGCCACCGCGACCGCACTGGTGATGTCCATTCCGAACGGCAACTGCATGGACCACAGGGTCTCGGTCAGCTGCGGCGACCCGAAGCCATATCCGATACGCAGTCCGGCGAGCCCGTAGGCCTTCGAGAATGTCCGCAGCACCACGACATTCGGAAAGTGCCGCACCAGATCAGGGCAGTCGATGCGGTAGTCGGGTGCGACGAACTCGATGTAGGCCTCGTCGAGCAGCACTATGGTGTCGGCCGGGATCCGAGTCATGAACCGCTCGACGTCGGCGATCGACTCCAGCGTTCCGGTTGGATTGTGCGGCCGGCACACGACGACCACCCGTGCGCCCGCCGCGGCCTGCGCCATCGCCGCGAAGTCGTGGTGGCCGCGCTCGTCGAGCGGGACGCTGACCGGGGCCAGGCGGGCAATCCGGGCGAAGATCGGGTAGCCGTCGAAGGTCGGTGAGGCCAGCACGATCCGGTCACCGGGCTCGGTCACCGCCTGCAGGACCTGCATCACCACCCCCGTCGCGCCCGCCCCAAGGACGACCTGTTCGGCGCGAACCCCGATGTGTCGCGCGATCATCGTGCGCATCGATTCGGGCAGGAACTCCGGATAGCGGTTGGCCGCGTCCACCGCGTGGATCAAGGCGGCGCGCACCGCCGGCAACGGCGGAAACGGGTTCTCGTTGAGCGACAACGCGAACGGGTCAATCGCGTTCGGCAGCGCCCCGAGAGCGTCCACGGCGGCGCGGCTCGCCTGCGCCAGCGACGGCATCAGCCGCGTCCGCCCCAGCGGAGGGCCGCCGCGCCGGCGAAGTCACCGGCGTGCGCGAAGGCCGCCATCAGCACGATGTCGCCGGCCTTGGTCTGGCCGTCGGATATCGCACGATCCAGGTTGATCGGGATTCCGGCACCGAACAGGTTGCCGCACTCATCGAAGGTATCGCGATGCGCTGAATCGGGGACTTCGAGCGCTTCGCGCCAGTTGCGCAGGAACACCCGGTTCGGCTGGTTCGTCACAAGCAGCCCGACGTCCCTGGGCGACATGCCGATTCGATCACACACCGCCAGCGCCACCTCGGGAACCTCACGGTTGCCGCGGGCCAGCACCTTGGTGATCTTGGTTTCTGTGAAACCGATACACCCCTCGCCGGGCCCGGGCTGCCACCATTTGCGGGGCGGTTCCGTGGTGTAGGTCATGTCATTGGCGTATTCGCCGTAGGTGCGGCATTCCACGGCCAGGATCGGCGATTCGTCGGACAGTGTCACCAATCCCACCGCGGCGCCGTCGCCTGGCACCGATGCCTGCGCCTTGCGCCGCACCCCGGGCTGGTCGAAGACCTGCCCCGCCGCGTTCTGCGCGATGGCGATCAACGCGGTACGCCCTTCGCCCGCGGCCAGCAGCTGACGGGCCACTTTGAGCGCCAACACGAATGCCGCGCACCCGCCGTTGTGCAAGTCGAGCACCCAGCTCGGTCGCATGCCAAGGCGGTGGGCAATGCCGCCGCCCGAACCGTAGAACGGCATGTCCGGCAGTTGGGTGTGGGTGATCAGCACATCGACGTTGGAGATGACGTCGTGGCCGTGCCGCTGCACCAGCCCGGCAGCAGCTTGCTCGACCATGTCGATGGCGGTCTCGGCGGGTGCGACGTGATGACGGAACTTGGGCGCGCGGAACATCAGGTTGTCAGCCAAGTCATCCGATTCGGCGAACTGCGCGTAATAGTCAGCGCCGATAGGTTTTCCCGGCAGGTAGCAGGCAACATCGGTCAGGCTGACCACGGGTTGGTTCATGGCCGTCTCATCTCATCCAGCTCGGTGTGATCGGCAGACCGTTGCGGTGCCGGTATTCGGCGATCGTCTTGAGGTTGTTCAGCTCCACCCCGTGACCGGCGCCGAACATGTCCCAGAAGTCGCCGACCCAGCCCGTGCGCTCCGGCGGCGCCGCCTCCGGGTAGGGGTTGTGGTCATAAAACGGATGGCGGCAATTGGTCCACAGCACAACAGAACCGGGCCGGTCCAGCACCAGCTGCGCGTCGAGGACCCGCATCAGGTAGATCATCCACAGATGCTTGCCCTGATCCCAGGCGCAATGGTAGTCGACGGTGCGCGCCTCGGCGTTGGCATGAGTGCGGGTGTAAATCTTGGTCTGCGGAAGCAACCGGTCATAGGCGAGCCACAGTTCGGGCTCATCTGTCGGCGTGAAGTCGCGCAGGGTGTAGGTCCACTCCTCGAGGCTGCGGGTGTCGGACAGGTAGTCGAACAGCTCGTCGGGCGGGCAGTCGATGTAGTCGTTGACCGCGCAGTACTGGCCGAAAACGTCGTCGTGCGGGTACACCGACCGCAGCTTCGTCAGGAAGAACGCAGCGGTCTCTTCCAGAGGTGCGGTCTCGATGCGCACCAAACCCTCGATGGGTTCGGCGGTGCCGCTGTGAATGTGGATATCGTCAAGCGCGGGCAGGGACATCGGTGGGGTTCTCCTTCGGTGTTGAAATCTCGTCATCGAGCCCGTGTTTGGTGGGCCGTTGTGTGAGAAACGGTGCGAACGGAGGTATTTCGTCGGCTGCGCACACGACGCTGACCACCGACGGGCCCTCGACCGCCATCGCCCGTGCCAGCGCCGCGGGCAGTTCCTCGGGGTCGGTGACGTCGACCGACGACAGCCCGGGGAACATGGCCGCGCACCCGGCCCCGAGAAAACTCGGGGCGAACCGGTTGTAGCTGTACAGGTCGTCGTAGAAGAGCTGTTCGCGGGTCACGCACATGGCGTGGGCGTTGTTGTTGAACAAGACGAACGTGATCGGCAGCCGATAGTGCACCGCGGTGTGGATCTCCATGCCGTGCATGAAGAACGCGCCGTCGCCGGCGATCACCACGGTGCGCTTCGCGCGGGCGCTCCGGACCCGGCCGAACGCCATGCCGATGCCCGCGCCGAAGCTGTAACCCATGCCGCCCATGCCGAGTGCGACGGCGAACCGGCCGCCACGCCTGACCCGGAGGTGATGAACCGCGGCCGCGCCGGTATTGCCGGCGTCGACGACGATATCCACGCCGGCGGGCAACGCCCGGTCGAGCGCGATCATGGCGTCGCGATAGCGTACGCCCGGGCCGGTGAAGGCCGGCGGCCGCAGCTCGGTGCTCGACACCATGTCGGGCACACGCAGACCCCTGGGGCGCCCCTTTCCGGACAGCGCGCGCGTCAGAGTGGAAAGTGACACCCGCAGGTTGTCGGTGTGCACGTGTGTGCATGGTAGGTAGGGCGGCGCAGAGCCGATCGAGATCGTGGGCGCCATCGCGAGCGCATCCTCGAGCCCGGCACGGGCCATCACGCCGAGTCGGGTGCCGACCACGAGGCACAGGGAGCTGGCCGCCACCGCCTCGCCCACACCCGGATGGCCGATGACACCGGTCACACCGAGCGCTGACGATGAGCCGAAACCTGGTGTTCCGGCTACATCTTTGGCATCGGGGACGCATGCTATGCGAGCGCGCAGCAGGAAACGCAGCGCTTCGAGTTCCTCGCGGGCGTCATCGCGTGCGACCTGTTCGCCGGCGATGATCGTGACCGGGCCGGTGGCCCGGCGCAATGCCTGCAGGATCGGATGCGGGTCGCCGAGCAGGGGACCGGCCGGATCGATCTCGCGGCCGAGATGCCGGATGTAACCGTCGACCCGAACGAGTCCTTGCTGAACGTCCTTGGGCAACAACAGTACTGCTGGGCCACCGGCACGTGCCGCCGCGATGGCGTCCGGTAATGCCGAAACGATGTCGGCCGGCGTCAATACCCGCCGGCAGAAGACCGACACCGCAGCGAACAGCGCTTCGGCATTCAACGCACCGTTGCGGCCACTGGTGTCTTGAAAGCTGCCCCGGCCGTCCATGCTGGTCGCCGCTTGTCCCACCAACGCCAACACCGGCACCCGGCTGGCCAGTGATTCCCCCAAACCTGCAACGAGGTTCAGTGCGCCGCCGCCCGACGTAGCCGCCACCACGCCCAGTCCGGCACCGCTGCGGCTGTATCCGTCGGCCATGGTGGCCGCGGAGAACTCGTGCTTGGCCAGAATCGCGGTGATACCCGACTGGAAATGTGCTGCATCGTAAAGGTCTTCGATGTTGGCACCGTCGACACCGAAGATGTAGTCGACTCCGGTGCCGGCGAGTTGTTCGACAATGCGGTCGACCACCCGGTGCTGCCTGGCCATCTGCTTACCTAACTCGTGAAGATGCCAGTAACACGACTCCCACGTGGCGTCAGTTCACGTTCGCGCGGAATTCATGGTGAACGCTGCAGCAACACTCCGTCGTCGTGGGCGGAAACCACGTGCAGTGCGGCGCCCGTCCGGTTCAGCCGTGGCCCATCCAGCTGTGGAATCGCGCCTCCGGGTCGTAGGCCGCGCGCACCTTTTCCAGCCGCGCCAGATTCGGGTCGGTGATGAATCTCGCCGGCCGCCGGCCGAGGTTCTCGTCGGCCAGGGCGATACCGGTGGCCAGGTGCGACATCGCGGCCATGTTGGACTGAGCCCAGTCGCCGTACCGCTCGTCGTCGGCCGGATCCTTCCAGGCGGTGTAGAGCGCCAGGTAGATCTCGTCCTCGAGGCCGTACACCATGTCGGCGCGGTCCTCCGACGTCTTCCAGCCTGTGAACAGGAACTGGGAGGGGTGCGGTGGCATCGTCTCGATGATCTTGCGGATGCCGGGTAGGAGTTCCTCGGCGGACGCCGATGTGAACATGCCGTCCGCGATGTAGCGGTGGCCCGGCGGGTAGTTGGTCATCACCGCGGCATACCAGTTGGCCAAGGTTGTCGGCGCATAGGGAAGGCTGATGATCGCCCGGTCGGCAACCGGGCAGGTGCCTAGGACGGCAAGGGCTTTCGTCGCCTCCTCGTCGGAATCGGCGAAGACCGGCGCGGCGACGGCGATGGCGGGGTGGTCGAGTCCCGCCCCCGGAAAGCTGCGGCAGGTGGCTATCTGCAGTTCGACGCGGTCGTCGACGTCGGGACTGATCGCGCGTCCCCAGGTGAAAACCTCGTCGGCGACGTCGATCGGGTACACGTACAAGCAGGTGCCCCAGACCGGCGGTCGCGGGCGCAACAGCAATGTGAACGAGGTGACCACCCCGAAGAATCCCGGTCCCGAACCCCGGGCGGCCCAATACAGATCCGGGTCGTTCTCGGCGTCGCAGTAGCGGTGTTCGCCGTCGGCGGTGACCACCTCCAGTCCAAGCACGCTCTCGCACGCCGGTCCGACCGCCGGGCCGTTCCAGCCGTATCCGCCTTGGAGGAGATAGCCGCCGAGGCGGATGCCGTCGCAATGGCCCGCGGGGAAGAACAGCCCGCGGGAATCCAGGTCGATCGCGAAGGCGCTGGCGGCCTTGCCCGGGCCGACGCGTGCGGTCATCCGATCGGTGTCGACGGTGCAGTGATCGAGGCGGCTGACGTCGAGCAGCATGCCGCCGTCGCGCAGGTGGCTGGCCGACCAGCTGCGCCCGCCCGAACAGATGCCGACCCGATGGCCGTTGGCGCGCGCGTAGTGGATCGCCGCGACCACGTCGTCGGCGTTGTGCGCCTGCACAATCACATCGGGAAACCGTTGTGGCACCAGGCCGTTCCATACTGTTTCCCGACGGGCCGCTTCGTATCCGGCTGCGCCGCGGGAGAAGGTCTTTTCAGCGGTGAACAAGCTCATCGACATCCTCGTGGTCGTTCAGATAGGCCGCGATCTGACCGGCCAGAGGCGTGGCGCTGCGGCGGATCGCGCGAAGCGGGCCGCTGGGCGGAATGCCGTAGCCGATCGCGAACAATCCGTCGCCGACGTGGGAGGCGAAGCCGCCACGCGGATTGCCGTGTTCGTCGAGGACTCCCAGATGCCCCACCACGCCGTCTAGATCGACGCTGAACCCGGTGGCGGCCACGATCACCTCCGCCGCCACCGCGGTGCCGTCGGCCAGGAGCACCCGGTCGGATTCGACCGCCTCGACAGCGGCGACGACGTCGATCCGTCCGGCCCGCACCGCGGCGACGAGCTCATCGGCCAGGGTAGGAATGCGACCGCGTTGTTCGACCGTCGCCTTGAGGCCCAACGGCGGCCGGCCGAAGCCATAGACCGACAGGTCACCCCACAACAGCCGGTTGACGCGCTCGATCACAGGATCGACCTTGCTCGCGGGTACCCGGGCGAACAGCTCGAGGAAGAGGTCCGCGGGAAACGGCCCCAAAGACCGGCGCACCAGGTGCGGCGGGGTGCGCACCGCCAGCCAGACCTGGCGCGCACCGTCGTTCGCGAGCTGGACGGCGATGTCGGCGGCCGAATTGCCGGCGCCGACGACCAGGACATCGCGGCCACGAAACGGCCACGCGTTGCAGAAGGCGCCGGAGTGAACCAGTTCGCCGTTGAATCGGCTGAGGCCGGGCCAGGCCGGGATGGCCGGTGTGCGGTAGTTGCCGGTGGCGAGGACGATTGCCGGTGCCCGGATGTGTCCCGACGACGTGGCGACTCGCCAGCCACCTTCGGTGCGGTCGATGCGGGTGACCTCGCATCCGAGCTGCAGCGTGATGTGCTGTTGTCGCACATAACAGTCGAAGTAGCGGACCATGTCCTCCCGGGTCGGCCACCGACCGGCCGTCATCGGAATCCGTTGTCCGGGCAGATGCGACAGGAATCCGGTGGTGTTGAGCCGGAAGTTGTCATAGCGTGTGCGCCACGAAATCGCCGGCGCTGCAGCTTTTTCGACGACGAGCGCCTTGACGCCGTGCCGGTGCTCGAGCTGACGTGCGACAGCGAGACCGGCCGGTCCGGCCCCGATGACGACGGTGTCGGGGCGATGCTGCGCCAGCGGGCTCATCGGCGACTCCTAACAAGCGTCTCACCGGTGATACGGACCAGCAGCGCGTGCAGTTCAGCCGCCGGGGGGCGGGCCCCAGGTCAATCCGTTCGCCCCGCGGCACCCTCCCGGCGCGACACCCGCACGGTACGGTCTTTGACGTGTCTGAGGTCGTGTCGGAACTCCAGGGTGCTGCGATGTCATGGCCACAGGTCGTCGTCCTGGCGATCGTCCAGGGGCTCACCGAATTCCTGCCGGTCTCGTCCTCGGGGCACCTGGCGTTGGTCTCCCGGTTGTTCTTCGCCGGTGATGCCGGAGCCTCGTTCACCGCGGTGACCCAACTCGGTACCGAGGTGGCCGTGCTGGTCTATTTCGCCAAGGACATTGCGCGGATCGCCACCGCCTGGCTGTCCGGGGTGGCGTCGGCCCTGGCCAAGACCCCGCTGGCCGCCGACCGCGAAACGGACTACCGGATGGGCTGGTACGTCATCATCGGCACCATCCCGATCTGCGTGCTGGGCCTGGTGTTCACCGACCAGATCCGTTCCGGGGTCCGCAACCTGTGGGTGGTGGCCACTGCGCTGGTGGTGTTCTCGGCGGTGATCGCCGCCGCCGAACACCTCGGCCGCCAGACCCGCCATGCCAAGCAGTTGACCTGGCGTGACGCCGTGCTGGTGGGTTCAGCGCAAACGCTGGCGCTGGTCCCCGGAGTGTCGCGCTCCGGTGCGACCATCAGCGCCGGCCTGTTCGCCGGCCTGGACCGCGAGCTGGCCGCCCGGTTCGGGTTCCTGCTGGCCATCCCAGCGGTGTTCGCCTCCGGGTTGTTCTCCCTGCCCGACGCGTTCCACCCCGCCGGTGCCGGGATGAGCGCCAGCGGGCCGCAACTGTTGGTGGCTACCGTCATCGCCTTCGTGGTGGGCTGGGCGGCGGTGGCCTGGTTCCTGCGGTTCCTGGTCGCCCACAGCATGTACTGGTTCGTCGGGTACCGGGTCCTGGCCGGGACGACGATCCTGATCCTGCTGGCCACCGGCGTGCTGGCGGCCCAGCCATGACGGTCATCCTGCTGCGGCACGGCCGGTCCACCGCCAACACCGCCGGCGTGCTGGCCGGGCGTGCCGACGGCGTCGAGCTCGACGACACCGGCCGCGAGCAGGCCGCGCAGCTTGTCGACCGGCTGGCCGGTCTGCCGATCAAAGCGCTGGTGCGCTCGCCGCTGCTGCGCTGCCGCAGCACCCTCGAACCGCTGGCCGCCGAGCTCAAGCTGGAACCGGTGGTCGACGACCGGCTCGCCGAAGTCGACTACGGGGCCTGGACCGGGCGCAAGATGACCGAGCTGACCGGTGAACCGTTGTGGCGGGTGGTGCAGGCGCAGCCCAGCGCAGCGGTGTTCCCCGACGGCGAAGGACTGGCGCAAGTGCAGGCCCGGGCGGTCGCCGCGGTCCGCGACCACGACCGGCGGCTGGCCGAGCAGCACGGCGGCGACGTGCTGTGGCTGGCGTGCACGCACGGTGATGTCATCAAGGCCGTCCTCGCCGATGCCCTCGGTGTCCACCTCGACGGTTTTCAGCGCATCACCGCCGACCCGGCCTCGGCGAGCGTGATCCGTTACACGCCGTTGCGCCCGTTCGTCATCCACCTCAACCACACCGGGGCCTCGCTGGCGGCGTCGGTCAAAATTTCCCCGCCGGCAGACAGCTCGTCGAGCGATGCCGTGGTCGGCGGGTCCACCACCTAGCCGACGCAGCTACCGGCGTGGTTGCCAACTGCCGGTATTTTGGAGATGCCATGTCCCGAGCAATCCACGTCTTCCGCACCCCCGACCGCTTCGTGGCCGGGACCGTCGGCCAGCCCGGAAATCGCACCTTCTACCTGCAGGCGGTGCACGACGAGCGGGTCGTCTCGGTGGTGCTGGAAAAGCAACAGGTCGCGGTGCTCGCCGAGCGGATCGGTGCGCTGTTGCTGGAGGTCAACCGCCGATTCGGTACGCCGGTACCGCCGGAACCCACCGAGATCGACGACCTCAACCCGCTGGTGACGCCGGTAGACGCCGAGTTCCGGGTCGGAACCATGGGCCTGGGCTGGGACTCCGAGGCGCAGACGGTGGTGGTCGAATTGCTCGCCGTCAGCGACACCGAGTTCGATGCGTCGGTGGTGCTCGACGACACCGAGGAGGGCCCGGACGCGGTGCGGGTGTTCCTGACGCCGGAGTCGGCGCGGCAATTCGCCACCCGGTCCAACCGGGTCATCTCGGCGGGCCGCCCGCCCTGCCCGCTGTGTGACGAGCCGCTGGACCCGGCCGGTCACATCTGTGTGCGCACCAACGGCTATCGGCGGGGCGCCTTCGGGCCCGACGATGAGCCCGATGACGCCGACCTCTGACGATGCCGAGGCGTTGCGCTCCGGGGAGCTGGAGGTCCTGGGCCGCATCCGCTCGGCGAGCAACGCTACCTTCCTGTGCGAGGCCACCCTCGGGCAGCACCGCATCCACTGCGTGTACAAGCCGGTCGCCGGTGAGCAGCCGCTCTGGGACTTCCCCGACGGCACCCTGGCCGGCCGTGAACTGGCCGCGCACCTGATCTCGGTCGAGCTGGGCTGGAACCTGGTGCCCGACACCATTATTCGGGATGGCCCGGCGGGCCCCGGAATGGTGCAGCGGTGGGTGGAGCAGCCCGGCGACGGCGACGACGTGCCCCCGGGGCCGGATCTGGTGGACCTGGTGCCGGTCGGCAAGATCCCGGCCGGCTACCTGGCGGTGCTGCGGGCCTACGACTATGCCGGCGACCCGGTCGTCCTGGTGCACGCCGATGACACCAGGCTGCGACGCATCGCGGTCTTCGACGTGGTGATCAACAACGCCGACCGCAAGGGCGGGCACATTCTGTGCGGCACCGACGGCGCGGTCTACGGGGTGGACCACGGGGTGTGCCTGCACACCCAGGACAAGCTGCGCACCGTGCTGTGGGGGTGGGCGGGCAAACCGGTCGACGACGAGACGCTGCAGGCTGTCTCCGGGCTGGCAGCGGCGTTGGACGGCCCGCTGGTGGCGTGCCTGGAACCGCACCTGACCTCCGCCGAGCTGGACGCCCTGCGATGGCGCGTAGCCGACCTGCTCGAGCATCCGGTGATGCCCGCCCCGAACACCCACCGCCCGATACCGTGGCCGGCGTTCTGACCGGCTCGGGGGATACTGCCAAGGTGACGCTGACCGACGCGGCGCTGGCCGCCGAACTCGCCGTCGAGGCCGGAAAGCTGTTGCTGCAGGTCCGCGACGAGGTGGGTTTCGGTCATCCGTGGCGCCTGGGCGATGCCGGGGATGCGCGCGCCAATCGGTTGATCCTGGACCGGTTGCGCGAGGCCCGCCCCGACGACGCGGTGCTCAGCGAGGAATCCCCCGACGACCTGTCCCGGCTGCACTCCGACCGGGTCTGGATCATCGACCCGCTGGACGGCACCCGCGAGTTCACCACCCCCGGACGCGACGACTGGGCGGTGCACATCGCGCTATGGCAGCGCGACGGCGCCGGGCCCGGTGCCATCACCGACGCCGCGGTGTCCCTTCCCGCGCGCGGCAACGTCGTCTTCCGCACCGACACGGTCACCTCCGGTGCCGAGCCGGCCGAGACCCCGAACCCCATTCGGGTCGCGGTCAGCGCCTCCCGGATGCCGGCGGTGGTGCGCCTCATCCGGGCGGTGCTGCCGCTGCAGCCGGTGCTGATGGGGTCGGCGGGCGCTAAGGCGATGGCCGTGGTGCGCGGAGACGTGGACGCCTACCTGCACGCCGGCGGGCAGTGGGAGTGGGACTCCGCCGCCCCGGCCGGCGTGGTGCTGGCAGCCGGCCTGCACGCGTCTCGGCTCGACGGCTCCCCGCTGCGCTACAACCGCCCCGACCCATACCTGCCCGACCTGCTGATGTGCCGCCCCGAGGTGGCGCCGGCACTGCTGGACGCGATGCGCCGGACGGTGCTGTAGGGGAGGGGCCTTACAGTCGAGGGCATGCAATCGTGGTCCGCGCCGGCTGTTCCGGCCCTGCCCGGGCGCGGCCCGGCGCTGCGCCTGTATGACACCGCCGACCGGCAGGTCCGCCCGGTGTCGCCGGGCCCGACGGCCACCATGTACGTCTGCGGCATCACCCCCTATGACGCCACCCACCTCGGCCACGCCGCCACCTACCTGGTGTTCGACCTGATTCACCGGCTGTGGCTGGATGCGGGCCACCAGGTGAACTACGTGCAGAACATCACCGACGTCGACGACCCGCTGCTGGAACGCGCCGACCGCGACGGGGTCGACTGGCAGCACCTGGCAGCCGATCAGGTCGAGCTGTTCGGCGCGGACATGACCGCGCTGCGGGTGCTGCCACCGCAGCACTACGTGGCGGCCACCGAGGCCGTAGACGAAGTTGTGGAAGTGGTCGAAAAGATGCTGGCCGCCGGATCGGCCTACATCGTCGACGGTGAGCACCCCGACATCTACTTCCGCGCCGACGCCACCGATCAGTTCGGCTACGAGTCCGGCCTGGACCGGGCCGGCATGCTGGAGTTGTTCGGCGAGCGCGGCGGAGATCCGGACCGCGACGGCAAGACCGATCCGCTGGACGCCCTGCTGTGGCGCGCCGCCCGGCCGGGCGAACCCAGTTGGCCCGCGCCGTTCGGCGCTGGACGGCCCGGCTGGCACGTCGAGTGCGCCGCGATCGCCCTGAGCCGCATCGGCACCGGCCTCGACATCCAGGGCGGCGGATCGGACCTGATCTTCCCGCACCACGAATTCTCCGCCGCCCACGCCGAATCCCTCACCGGGGAGCGCCGATTCGCCCGGCACTACGTGCACACCGGAATGATCGGCTGGGACGGGCACAAGATGTCCAAGAGCCGCGGCAACCTGGTGCTGGTCTCCAAGCTGCGCGCCCAGGGGACCGAGCCGGCGGCGATCCGGCTGGGTCTGCTGGCCGGGCACTACCGCAGCGACCGGTTCTGGGACTCCGCCACCCTGCAGGCCGCCGAAGCCCGGCTGCGCCACTGGCGCGCCGCCACCGCGCTGCCTGCCGGGCCCGACGCCGGCGACGTCGTCGCGCGGGTGCGCCGCTACCTCGCCGATGACCTGGATACCGTCAAAGCGCTTGCCGCCCTGGATGGTTGGGCTACCGACGCATTGGAGTACGGCGGTCACGACACCGCCGCGCCGGCTCTGGTGGCCACCGCGGTCGACGCACTGCTGGGTGTATCGCTCCAGCCGCTGTAGCCCCGGCCCGGGCCGAGGGTAGTTTGGCCGCATGGTTGCGATTCACTCCCAAGTCATCTTCATCACCGGCGGCGCGCACGGCATCGGCGCCGCGGCGGCTCGCAAGCTGCACGCCAAGGGCGCCAAGCTGGTGCTGACCGACCTGGACCAGGCGCAGCTCACCGCCCTGGCCGACGAACTCGGCGGTGACCGGGTGCTGGCCGTTGCCGCCGACGTACGCGACCTGGGCGCCATGCAGGCCGCCGCCAAACAGGCTGTCGAGCGCTTCGGCCGCATCGACACCGTGGTGGCCAACGCCGGTATCGCCAGCTACGGCTCGGTGCTGAATGTGGATCCTGAGACGTTCAAGCGGGTTATCGACGTCGACGTGGTCGGGGTGTTCAATACCGTGCGCGCCGCTCTGCCGGCGGTCATCGAGCGTCGCGGCTACGTGCTGATCGTGTCCTCGCTGGCGGCGTTCACCCCGCTGGCCGGGATGGCGTCCTACGATGCGGCCAAGGCCGCGGTCGAGCACTTCGCCAGTGCGCTGCGCCAGGAGGTCGCCTACCAGGGTGTGGAGGTCGGATCGGCGCACATGGGCTGGATCGACACCCCCATGGTTCGCGATGTCAAGGCCGATCTCGGGGCCTTCGGGGCCATGCTGGCCAAGCTGCCGTGGCCGCTGAACAAGACCACCTCGGTCGACGAGTGCGTCGACGCCTTCATCGAGGGCATCGAGGGCCGCCGCCGCCGCGTCTACTGCCCGCGCTGGGTAGCGCTGTTCCGCTGGCTCAAGCCGGTGCTGACGTTGCGGGCGGTGGAAGCCCCGTTCATCAAAGGGGCCGCCACCATCGTGCCGCAGATGGACGCCGAAGTCGCCGCGCTGGGCCGCTCCACCAGCGCCCACAACGAGGCGCTCGAAAAATAGGTCAGCGCCGCCGGCGCCGCAGATACCGCTCGAACTCGGCGGCCAGCGCATCGCCGTCGATCTTGTTCAGCGCCTCGGTCATGTCGACCTCGGCGTCCCCGCGTTCTTCCAGCGAAGTCACGTAGTCGGCGATCTCGTCGTCCTCGCTGGCCATCTCGGTGACCGCGGCCTCCCAGTCCTCGGCCTGCGCCGGCAGGTCACCCAGCGGCACCTCGATGTCGAGGGCGTCCTCCACGCGGCGCAGCAGCGCCACCGTCGCCTTGGGATTGGGCGGCTGCGAGACGTAGTGCGGCACCGCCGCCCAGAACGTCACCGCTGGAATCCCGGCCGCCACGCAGGCGTCCTGGAACACCCCGGTGATCCCGGTCGGGCCCTCGTAGCGGGTCTCGGTCAACCCGAAGCGGGCCGCCGACTCCGCCGAGTACGCCGCCCCGGACACCGGCACCGGGCGAGTGTGGGGGGTGTCGGCCAGCAACGCCCCCAGGATCACCACGGTGTCGACGTCGAGCTGCTCGATGACGGCCAGCAGCTGCGCGCAGAACGACCGCCACCGCATGTTCGGTTCCACGCCGTGCATCAGCACGATGTCGCGGTCGCTGCCCGGCGGCCGGCAGTGCGAGATGCGCATCGACGGCCACACCAGTTCCCGGGTGACGCCGTCGAGCTGGCGGATCACCGGCCGGTTCACCTGGTAGTCGTAGTAGCTCTCGTCGTCGATCTCGACGATCAGCCGGGCCTCCCAGATGCTGTTGAGGTGAGCCACCGCATCACTGGCGGCGTCGCCGGCGTCGTTCCAGCCCTCGAATGCGGCCACCACGATGGTGTCGTGCAGGTCGGGCAGCGCGGTGCCGTCATCCGGTCGGGTCACAAAGTCAGCGTACGGCGTGCGCACAGATCACGGGCTCTACTCCGACCGGCTGAGTCGGCGCGCCGGTAGGGGCGTTCGTCCCGACGCGGGGTGACAACGTAGACTTTCCACCGTCGAGAGGCGTTGCAACGGTTCGCCGGTCTCTTCCGGTAGCCGCCACGCTCGACAGAGTTAAGGACGCCTTCCGCCACGGAAGGAGCCGCGTGAATACCTTTGAGCCCAACATCCGGCCCGACTGCACCGACGAGCTGACGGCTGCCCTGCGGCGGCGGATCATGGTGATCGACGGCGCGATGGGCACCGCGATTCAGCGGGACCGTCCCGACGAGGCGGGCTATCGCGGCGATCGGTTCACCGAGTGGCCGACCGCACTGCAGGGCAATAACGATCTGCTCACCCTGACGCAGCCGCAGATCATCGAGGGCATCCACCACGAATACCTCGAGGCGGGCGCCGACATCCTGGAGACCAACACGTTCAACGCGAACGCGATCTCGCTCTCCGACTACGACATGGCGGACTTCAGCTATGAGCTGAACTATGCGGGTGCCGCCCTGGCCCGCAAGGCAGCCGACGAGTTCAGCACCCCGGAAAAGCCCCGCTACGTGGCGGGCACCATCGGGCCGACGACGCGGACCGCGTCGATCTCCCCGGACGTCAACGACCCCGGTGCCCGCAACGTCTCCTACGACCAGCTGGTCGCCGCCTACCTCGAAGCCGCCAACGGCCTGGTCGATGGTGGTGCCGACATCATTCTGATCGAGACGATCTTCGATTCGCTGAACGCCAAGGCCGCAGTGTTCGCCGTCGAGACGCTGTTCGAGGACCGCGGACGCCGCTGGCCGGTCATCATCTCCGGCACCATCACCGATGCGTCCGGGCGCACGTTGTCCGGTCAGGTCACCGAGGCGTTCTGGAACTCGATCCGGCACGCCAAGCCGATCGCGGTGGGCCTCAACTGCGCCCTGGGCGCGCCGGAGATGCGCCCCTACATCGCCGAGATGGCGCGGATCGCCGACACCTTCATCTCCTGCTACCCGAACGCCGGCCTGCCCAATGCGTTCGGCGAGTACGACGAGACCCCGGAGCGGCAGGCCGGCTACATCGCCGACTTCGCCGACGCCGGCCTGGTCAACATCGTCGGGGGTTGCTGCGGAACGGCGCCGCCGCACATCGCCGAGATCGCCAAGGTCGTCGAAGGCAAGCCGCCGCGCGAGCTGCCCAACATCGAGGTGGCCACCCGGCTTTCGGGCCTGGAGCCGCTCAACATCACCGACGACTCGCTGTTCGTGAACATCGGTGAGCGCACCAACATCACCGGCTCCGCCCGGTTCCGCAACCTGATCAAGGCCGAGGACTACGACACCGCACTGTCGGTCGCGCTGCAGCAGGTCGAGGTCGGTGCGCAGGTCATCGACATCAACATGGACGAAGGCATGATCGACGGCGTCGCCGCGATGGACCGGTTCACCAAACTGGTCGCGGCCGAGCCGGACATCAGCCGCGTCCCGGTGATGATCGACTCCTCCAAGTGGGAGGTCATCGAGGCGGGCCTGAAGAACGTGCAGGGCAAGCCGATCGTCAACTCGATCTCCCTGAAGGAGGGCGAGGAGAAGTTCATCCGCGAGGCACGGCTGTGCCGCAAGTACGGCGCCGCCGTGGTCGTGATGGCCTTCGACGAGCAGGGCCAGGCCGATAACCTGGAGCGCCGCAAGGAGATCTGCGGGCGGGCCTACCGGATCCTGACCGAACAGGTCGGCTTCCCCGCCGAGGACATCATCTTCGACCCGAACTGCTTCGCGCTGGCCACCGGCATCGAGGAGCACGCCACCTACGGGATCGACTTCATCGAGGCCTGCGCCTGGATCAAGGAGAACCTGCCCGGGGTGCACATCTCCGGCGGTATCTCGAACGTGTCGTTCTCGTTCCGGGGCAACAACCCGGTGCGCGAGGCGATCCACGCGGTGTTCCTGTACCACGCCATCAAGGCCGGCCTGGACATGGGCATCGTCAACGCCGGCGCGCTGGTGCCCTATGACTCGATCGACCCGGAGCTGCGGGAGCGCATTGAGGACGTCGTGCTGAACCGGCGCGCGGACGCTGCCGAGCGGCTGCTGGAGATCGCCGAACGGTTCAACTCCTCCGAGAAGTCCGAAGATCCCGCGGCGGCCGAATGGCGCAGCCTCCCGGTCCGCGAACGGATCACCCACGCCCTGGTCAAGGGCATCGATGCCCATGTCGACGACGACACCGAGGAGCTGCGGGCCGAGATCGCCGCCGCGGGCGGTCGGCCGATCGAGGTGATCGAGGGCCCGCTGATGGACGGCATGAACGTCGTCGGCGACCTGTTCGGCGCGGGCAAGATGTTCCTGCCCCAGGTGGTGAAGTCGGCGCGGGTGATGAAGAAGGCGGTGGCCTACCTGCTGCCCTACATCGAGGCGGAGAAGCAGCCCGGGGACGCCGAGCACACCAACGGCACCATCGTGATGGCAACCGTGAAGGGCGACGTCCACGACATCGGCAAGAACATCGTCGGGGTCGTGCTGCAGTGCAACAACTACACCGTCGTCGACCTCGGGGTGATGGTGCCCGCCGACAAGATTCTGGCCGCGGCCAAGGAGTACGACGCCGACATGGTCGGCCTCTCCGGCCTGATCACCCCGTCGCTGGACGAGATGTCCAACTTCGCCGCCGAGATGGAACGCGAAGGCCTCCAGATCCCGCTGCTGATCGGCGGCGCGACCACCTCGCGCGCCCACACGGCCGTGAAGATCTCGCCGCGGCGCAGCGGTCCGGTGGTCTGGGTCAAAGATGCCTCGCGTTCGGTGCCCGTCGCTGCCGCGCTGCTCGACGACAAGCAGCGGCCGGCGCTGCTGGAGGCGACCGAGAAAGACTATGCGGCCCTGCGGGAACGGCACGCTCAGAAGAACGAGCGGCCGATGGTGCCGCTGGAGAAGGCCCGCGCCAACCGGACGCCGATCGAGTGGGACGGCTACACGCCGCCGGTGCCCGCCCAGGGGCTGGGCGTCCGGGATTTTCAGGACTACGACCTTGCCGAGTTGCGCGAGTTCATCGACTGGCAGCCGTTCTTCAACGCCTGGGAGATGAAGGGCCGCTTCCCGGACATCCTCAACAATCCGGCGTCGGGCGAGGCCGCCCGCAAGCTGTACGACGACGCCCAGCAGATGCTCGACACCCTGATCAGGGAGAAGTGGCTGCGGGCCAACGCGGTGATCGGGTTCTTCCCGGCCAACGCCATCCCCGGCGGCGAGGACATCGAGGTCTACACCGATGAGAGCCGCACCGAGGTGCTGACCACGTTGCACCACCTGCGCCAGCAGGGCGAGCACCGCGCCGGCATCCCGAACCGGTCGCTGGGCGACTACATAGCGCCTAAGGACACCGGTCTGGCCGACTACATCGGCGGTTTCGCCGTCACCGCGGGGCTGGGCAGCGGCGAGAAGATCGCGGAGTTCAAGGCGGCCCTCGACGACTACAGCGCGATCCTGCTGGAGTCGGTTGCCGACCGGCTGGCCGAGGCGTTCGCCGAACGGATGCACCAGCGGGTTCGCAAGGAGTTCTGGGGATTCCAGCCCGACGAGGCCTTGGACAACGACGCACTCATCGCCGAGAAGTACCAGGGCATCCGCCCCGCTCCGGGCTACCCGGCCTGCCCGGAGCACACCGAGAAGGCGACGCTGTGGAAGTTGCTGGACGTCCACGAGCGGACCGGCATCGAGCTGACCGAGTCGATGGCGATGTGGCCCGGCGCCGCCGTCAGCGGCTGGTATTTCTCGCACCCGCAGTCGCAGTACTTCGTGGTCGGCCGGATGGCCCAGGACCAGGTCGCCGACTACTCCAAGCGCAAGGGCTGGACCCTGCGCGAAGGTGAGCGCTGGCTGTCCTCCAACCTCGCCTACAACCCGGAGGACTGAGCCCTGCGCGCGGTGCTCTGGGACATGGACGGCACCCTGGTCGACTCCGAGAAGCTCTGGGATGTCGCGATGGAGGCGCTCTACGACCGGCTCGGCGGGGTGCTGACTCCGGAGGTGCGGGCGGCCACCGTCGGCGGCGCCGCAGAGAACACCATGCGCATCGTCTACGACGACCTGGGCCTGCCGCTCGACCCGGCGGCGATGGCGGACTCGGCGAACTGGCTGCACGACTACACCGCCGGACTGTTCGACACCGGCCTGCCCTGGTGCGACGGGGCCCGGGAGCTGCTCGATGCGCTGGCCGCCGCCGCCGTGCCCATGGCGCTGGTGACCAACACCCCGCGGCCGCTGGCCGAGCGGGCGCTGAACACCATCGGGCGCCACTATTTCTCGGCGGTGGTCTGCGGCGACGAGGTTCCCCACGGCAAGCCGGCGCCGGATCCCTACCTGCGGGCGGCCGCGCTGCTGGAGCTGGATCCGCTGCGGTGCCTGGCCGTGGAGGACTCACCGACCGGCGCGGCCGCGGCCGAGGCGGCCGGCTGCGCGGTGCTGGTGACGCCCAATGCGATCCCGGTGCCGCCCGGGCCGCGGCGCCAGCAGGTGGCCACCCTGGCCGGTCTGCAGCCGGCGGACCTGGCCGAAATTCACGCCGATCTGGCCGGACCGCAGCGGGCCGTCGCCGGAAACCGACGTGACCGCACCTGACGGCGCATGAAACAATCCCTGCTCGTGAAGACCTTCGAGGAGCTGTTCGCCGAGCTCGGTGAGCGCGCCGCCACCCGACCGGCCGGCAGCGCCACCGTGGCCGCGCTGGACGCCGGGGTACACACCGTCGGCAAGAAGATTCTGGAGGAGGCCGGCGAGGTATGGATGGCCGCCGAGCACGAGTCCGACGACGCGTTGGCCGGTGAGATCAGTCAGCTGCTGTATTGGACCCAGGTGCTGATGATCTCGCGCGGGCTGACACTGTCCGACGTCTACCGGAAGCTGTGAGCATGTTGCGTGTCGCCGTCCCCAACAAGGGGGCGCTCAGTGAATCCGCGGCGGCGATGCTGTCGGAGGCCGGCTACCGCAGCCGCTCCGATGCCAAGGACCTGACCGTCATCGACCCGGTGAACAAGGTCGAGTTCTTCTTCCTGCGGCCCAAGGACATCGCCATCTATGTCGGGTCGGGTCAGCTCGACTTCGGCATCACCGGCCGGGATCTGGCCGCTGAATCCGGGGCGCCGGTGGCCGAGCGGCTGGCGCTGGGCTTCGGGTCGTCGAAGTTCCGTTACGCCGCACCAGCGGGCCGGGACTGGACCGCCGCGGACCTGGCCGGCAAGCGGATTGCCACCGCCTACCCCAACCTGGTTCGCAAAGACCTGGCCGGCAAGGGAATTGAAGCCACCGTCATCCGGCTCGACGGAGCGGTGGAGATCTCGATCCAGCTCGGGGTGGCCGATGCGATCGCCGATGTGGTGGGCTCGGGGCGCACCCTGCGTCAGCACGGCCTGGTGGCTTTCGGTGCGTCGCTGTGTGATTCCGAAGCGGTGCTGATCGAGGGCGCCGAGTCCAACGGTCGCAGCGCGCAGACTGCCGCCGCCCGTGACCAATTGGCCGCCCGGGTGCAGGGCGTGGTGTTCGGCCAGCAGTATCTGATGCTGGACTACGACTGTCCGCGTGCGGTGCTCGACCGGGCTGCCGCGATCACCCCCGGCCTGGAGTCGCCGACCATCGCCCCGCTCGCCGACCCCGACTGGGTGGCGGTCCGCGCGCTGGTGCCGCGTCGGGAGGTCAACGCGATCATGGACGAACTGGCCGCCATCGGAGCCAAGGCCATCCTGGCCTCGGACATCCGATTCTGCCGATTTTGATCAGTGCAGGTAGGCGCGCTGTCGACGTGTTAGCGTCCGGGAGACCCTAGGAGGCTCTCGTGACGCATTTCCTCGTGCTGCTCCTTGCCCTGCTGATCGGTACCGTCGCCGGCCTGCGTGCGCTGACCGCGCCGGCAGTCGTGGCGTGGGCGGCCGCGCTGCACTGGATCAACCTGGACGGCACCTGGGTCCAGTGGCTGAGCCACCCGGTGACCGTCACCATCTTGACGGTGCTGGCGGTCGGCGAACTCATCACCGACAAGCTTCCCAAGACGCCGGCCCGCACCGCAGCGCCGTCGTTCGCCGCCCGACTTGTCTTGGGCGCCTTCGCCGGCGCCGTTATCGGCACGGCGTGGGCGTTCACCTGGTCGGCGCTCGGCGCGGGCCTGATCGGTGCGGTCCTGGGCACCCTGGGCGGCTACGCAGCGCGCACCCGCCTGGCGGCGTCCCATGGCCACGACCTGCCGATTGCACTGCTGGAGGACAGTGTCGCGGTGCTGGGCGGTGTCGCGATCGCCGCTTTCACCGCGGTGGTGTGAACTGAGGCATTCAGCGCCGCTGCACCAGCAGTGCTTGCGCTGAGGTCCCGATGAATCCGCTGCGGTCGAACAGCTCTGCGGTGGTGACCCCGACGCCGTCCGGTCCGATCGAAGCGCGAGCCCGCAGGCCGAAGTCCTGCCCGGTGGGCAACCGGTGCAGATGGACGACGGTGTCGGTGTTCATGAACATGTACTCGTCGGTGTCCAAGGCGGCGCCGACGCCGTTCGCCGAGTCGACCACCATCGCCAGCCGCTGCAGCGCGGTGGTCGGTTCGGTGTCGACGAGATGTACCTGCGGACTCAGCCAGGACACCGCGGCGCCGTCGGGGGAGTCCGGCTGCATGCGCCAATCCACCGACTGGGCGTAGCCGCTGGCCCGGGTGAACCAGTCCGGCGGTGGCAGCGCCGGCCCCTCGCTCAGGCTCGGATGCCGGTCGGCGGCCACCGCGGCGGTGTCCGCGGTCGCCAGCGCCCAGGCGCTCAGCCGCGCCACCGGCCGGTCATCGTCGGTGGCGTGCATTTCGGCTTCCAGCAGGCAGATCCGCCGTCCGGGCCGCTGCACCCGGGCCGCTACCCGCACCGGGGCCACCGGTATCGCCCCCAGGATGTCCAGGCTCAGCCGGGCGATCCGCTGACCCGATCCGGCGAGCAGCCGCTCGATCTCGCGCGTGAGCAACGCCAGCGGCGGTGAACCGTGCTGCAGGTGCGCTCCCCAGTTGCTGCGGGTGAGATCGGTGGAGTCGTAGACCCCCGGGCCGGAGCCCTGCGCCCGCCGGTAGTAGCTGGCGTTCATGCTGCGCTCTCCGCCGGCCAGCCGGGATAGGCGGGCGGGGTGCCGCCGAACGCCGGGCACAGCGCACGGTGGGCGCACCAGTCGCACAACCGCGACGGTTTGGCGCGGAAGTCTCCTGTGGCGCCGGCGGTCTGGATCGCGCGCCAGATCGCGATCAGGGTCTTCTCGAACCGCAGCAACTCGTCATGGCCGGGGGAGTAGTCCAGCAGCTGCCCGTCGGCCAAATAGATCAGCCGCAGCTGCGCGGGCACCACCCCGCGAGATCGCAGCAGCGCCACCGCGTAGAACTTCATCTGGAACAGCGCCTTGGCTTCCGCCGACACGCGGGCCTTCGACGGCGCTCGGCCGGTCTTGTAGTCGACCACCCGCAGCGTCCCGGAGCCGGCGACGTCGATGCGGTCGACGAAACCGCGCAGCAGGGTCCCGTCGGCCAGCTCGACCTCGACGCGCTGCTCGCAGCTCTGCGGATCGAAGCGGCGCGGATCCTCCAGCCGGTAGTAGCCGGACAGGAGCTTGCGGGCCTCGGCGAGCAGCTTGCCGGTGTCCAGACCCTCACCCAGGCCCGGCTCGGCGCCGATCAGCTCGTCCCAGGACGGGGCGATCAGATCCTGGGCCGCCTCGGGGCCGCGCTGCGGCGCCGGCAGCGCGAAGAGCCGCTCCAGCGCAGCGTGCACCACCGAGCCGCGCAACTGTGCCGCCGACGGCGGCTCGGGCAGCCGGTCGATCGCCCGGAAGCGGTACAGCAGCGGGCACTGCTTGAAGTCGGCCGCGCGTGAGGGGGACAACGCCGGCTTGCTCATACCCGGGAACCTTACGGGCATGCGCCGACAGCCCGCGCAGCACAGCCTTGCGTAGGGTTAACGGCTGTGTCGGAATCCGGGATCTTTCAAGCGGGCGATCGGGCTCAGTTCACCGACGCCAAGGGCCGCCGCTACACCACGGTGCTGGCCCCCGGCGGTGACTTCCACACCCATCGCGGCGCGATCCCGCACGACGAGGTGATCGGGCTGCCGGACGGCAGCGTGGTCAAGTCCGCCAACGGTGAACCGTTCCTGGTCCTGCGCCCGCTGCTGGTCGACTACGTGATGTCGATGCCGCGCGGAGCGCAGGTGATCTACCCCAAGGACTCCGCGCAGATCATCCACGAGGGCGACATCTTCCCCGGGGCCCGGGTGCTGGAGGCCGGCGCCGGCTCCGGCGCGCTGACGCTGTCGTTGCTGCGGGCCGTCGGGCCGGAGGGCCGGGTGATCTCCTACGAGCTGCGCGACGACCACGCCGAGCATGCCCGCCGCAACGTCGAGTCCTTCCTCGGGTCCCTGCCGGACAATTGGCAATTGGTGATGGGCGATGTCGCCGGCTGCGATATGGATGCCGGGTCGATCGACCGGGTGGTGCTGGACATGCTGGCGCCGTGGGACGTGCTCGACACCGTGTCGCGGGTGCTGATTCCCGGTGGGGTGCTGGTGATCTATGTCGCCACCGTCACCCAGCTCTCGCAGGTGGTCGAGGCGCTGCGCGAGCAGCAGTGCTGGACCGAGCCGCGGGCGTGGGAGACGCTGCAGCGCGGCTGGAACGTCGTCGGCCTGGCGGTGCGCCCGCAGCATGCGATGCGCGGCCACACCGCCTTTCTGATCACCGCCCGCCGGCTGGCACCCGGCACGGTGGCCCCGACCCGGCGGGGACGCAAACGCCCGGTGTGAGCGGCGGGTTAGGTTGGCACTGTGCTGCCTGATCCCGAGGTCGCCCGCGTAGTCGCGCAGTTGCGCGCTGTGCGGTCTCTGCTGGAACGCGCCAGCGAGCAGTCGGGCAAGTACCTGTTCGTCGCGACCGATTCTGCGGGCACCGTCGAGGCGAGCGTCAACGCCCAGCGTCGCCTCGTTGACCTGCGCATCCTCGATGATCGGATTATGAACCTCGGAGCCCACGACGTCACCGAACGGATCAACGAGGCGATGTGGGCGGCAAGCGATTTCGCGGCGGTGTCGGCGGACGAGGATCTGTCCGAGCTGGAGCAGCAGATCGCTGCGGCCCTCACCGAATCCGACGAGACGTGAAGCTCACGCGCCCCAAATGCGTGGGCTCATCGCGTGCGCCGAGGGTGATTCCAGCTCCGCGGCGCCGTCGGCGCCGATCGTGTACGGAAAGATCAGTCCGATCGCCGCGCCCTCACGGTGTTCGACGCTGATCTCGATCCCGTCGCAGCGACGCTCGGTCAACGTGACGTTCAAGGCGACCGCGGCGGCCCGCAAGCTGTCCTTGACCTCGGTTACCGCTCGCCAGTGCGCCGCCAGTTGTTCGACGACCGTCAACTCGGCCGACGTCGGGTAGTTGGGCGCGATCACCTCGCGGTCGCCGTCAACCGATACCGCCAGCGCGAACGGCAGGAACTCACCGCTGGCCGCAATGCTTTCCAGGGCGAAATCGACCGCGGCGTCGGCGAGTCCGTCAAGGTCCGCCTGCGCCTGTTCGGTCACGGTGTCGCGCCAGCTCGGCATCGGCTGATTGCCTCCTTGTCAGATCGACCTCAACGGTAACCTGTCAGCACGGCATCGGTTGAGGGCGGCGGGTAGGTATGGCAGACATCATCCGGGTACAGGTCGAAGCACTGGCTGTCCAGTCCAAGAACGCCACTAACGCTGCCGAGGAGATCGGGCAGCGGCTGGCCGGGCTGCGCACCCGGATGGACAGCCTGGCGAGCACCTGGACCGGCGGCACGGCGGCCCCGGCGTATCTGGACGTCTGGGCGGAAATCAGCGAAGAGTGCCGCAGTATGATCGAGGATCTGGGCTGGATCGGGAAGTCACTGGCGGCCGCAGCCTCGGCTTACGGCCAGATGGAGCAAGCCGCGGTGCAGGCGTTCAACGAGGTGAGCCGCTCGGTCCCCGGCAACAGCGGGCTCTGATCATGGTACGGCGCACCGTCAGCGAAGAGGAGCTGCTCGATGCGGCCGACGCGATGCGGCAGTTCTGCGGGGTCATGAAGCACCGGCTCGACGCGGTGGCGGAGGGGCTCAACGGCTTGCAGCACGACTGGGCGGGCATCGCCTTCGACGCCTTCCTCGACACGGTGCACGGCTGGCAGCGCTGGGCCGACGATATGAACGAGCTGGTGTCCGCCATGCAGCGCAACGCCCAGATCGCCCATCACAACTACACCCACAACGCGCAGGTCAACACCGCCATGTGGGGCGGTTAGCCAACGGAGCCGTGGCGTGAGCACTGATGTCGATCCCGAACTGTTCTACGACGCTGCCGTGGTCTATAAACAGGACAGTGACACCGCCGCCGCGGCCCTGGGAAAGCTTGGCGGGGTGGATACTTCCAACGCGGCCGGCAGCAACGGGGTCGGGCCGCAGTGGGCGACGGCGTACGATTCCGCGGCCGACGGTGCCGGGGAAGTGGCGTATCGGCTGGTCAACGTGTTTCACAACCTGGGCAACCTATTGCGCCAGAACGGAATCAACCACGACCAGACCGAGGAAGCATCAACGCTGAACCGGCAGAACGAGTTCGGTGATCCGATCTCTCCGGCCGGGGAGACCGCCGGCACGTTCTTGGGTGCGGCGGTGGATCTGGGCACCGTCAAAGGTGGCGACGACCCCGAGCCGCCGCACTGGGATCTGGTGCGCGACCGGATCACCGACGGCTGGCCCAACGGTCATCCGGATCGGCTGTGGGCGGCTTCGTCGGGGTGGACCACTTTCGGACATGACCTGGTGGCGGTCGATGATCAGGCCAGCCCGCAGGAACTTGCGCTGATCACCGGGGTGGACGCCGCCGAGATCGGTGTGGTGACGGCCCGGATGAACGAAGCCAGAGTCCTCAACACCGACGTGGCCGGCGCCTGCGGCGACCTGGCGCGGGCGTCCAAAGGCTACGGCGACAAGATGGAAACCACCAAGTTCGGTATGAAGCTGCTGGTGGCAGAACTGTATGCACTCAAGCAAACCCTCGATGAGCCGTATTTGTGGCCCTTCCGCAGCTCGGTCATGAAGGTAGCCACCAATATGGCGGTCACCACCATCAACAACCTCAACACCGCGCTGCGGACCACCGCCGCGACGACGATGCTTGATCTGGGCGCGGTGTCTCTGTCGATGAGCACGGCGCTGCCGGCGGCGAAGACGCTGCTGGATCTGGTGCCGCGCCGGGTAGACCCGACGCCGGCCGAGCGGGTCAACGACAACCGGCGCAAGGGCTCTCGGGCCGAACAACGGGCGGGGATCGACCCCAAGAAAAAGCGGCCGATCCGGGTCACGGTTCCAGAGACCGGCCAAGTCCGAACTCGCATCCCCGACGAAATCGATGACGAAAACCATGTGATGCGCGAGGTCAAGAACGTCAAGAAGTTGAGCGCTACCCAGCAGCTCCGGGACATGGCTCAGTGGGCGCAGGAGAACGGATACAAGATGGTGATCGTCGTCGACAAGGGACGAACCGACGTCGGCAATGTAGAACGGACCCTGGAAGAGAAATATCCAGGATTGGATGTGGTGATCGACGAGAGCATAAACCTGTCATGAAGTACGGACCCGACCCGGAAACGTGGCCCGAGTACCGCCGGGCGATGAAGGACGAGCTCGACGCGGCGGGTATTCCAGAGGACACCGTGTGGGAGTTGGTGAACTCGCCGACCGACTATCCGCAAGCGGTGGCGATCATGGTGGACTGGCTGCAACATCTCGACGAACGTGTCCCGCCGGGCGAACCGCGCAAGGCGATGCGGTTAGGACTCATGCGTAATCTGATCACCAAGCACGCCAAGGGGAATCGCGATGCTGTGGAAATTCTTTTTCACCAGTTCGATATCGAGCCGGCGCTGAGCAATTTGGAACTGGAGGTCGCCGGCTTTGCATTGGCGGAAGCCTGCGACCGTTCCGATTTCGAGCGCGTGGCCGAGTTGATCCTGTCCGACAAGGTTTTTTCCACAAAAGGAGTGCTGGTGCGGTGGCTGGGTCAGTTCAAAACCGAGGAGGCCAAGCGGATTGTGGTCAGCCAGTTGGCCGATCCGGCTACCCGGACTGATGCGATGGCAGCGCTGGTTCGTCAGCGGGCTACGGGCGTGCGTGAGGCCGTCGCGGTATATCTCGATGACGAGCACGAGGTATGGCGCAAACTGGCCGCCAAAACCCTGGCCAAGCTGCCCGACGGCTAGTTGCCGCGAGGTTAGCGTCGATCGCAATGTCCTACGACTTCACGGTGTATGCCGCCGACCACATCGGCGCCGACGGACTGAACGCCCTGGTCGAATCCATCCCGGGCCTGTCGGTCGGTGATGGCGGTGGCGGTGAGATCAGCGTGCTGCGCGGCAAACGGCGGAACTACTCGTTCACCGTGTTCGGGCCCCACCGCATCGAACCCGAAGATCTGCCCGACGACGTCGTTCCGCTCGTTCTCGATCCGACGACCAGCTGGCAGGTCATCGTCGAGGGCAGCACTCCCACCGAGATCGCGCCGGCGTGCCGCTTCGCCAAGGCCCTCGCACAAGCCGCGCGCGGGGTGGCGGTCGACGAGCAAACCGAGGATGTCCTGGGCGCCAAGAAATCGCGTCAAATACCCCGTCCCACCACGGAATTCGTCCGACTGCTCGAACTGGAGTGGTACTCGCCGGCGTCGGCGCCCCCGGCCCCGGCGCTCTGGCTGGAACTGGCCAAAAAGCTCTTCCCCGAAGCTCTGCCGCGACGCTACGGTGGATATGAGCCCTATCCCTACCGGCTGGATCGCGACGGCGAAGGCCCGTTCATCACCGAGTTCGGCCGCTTCGGCGAGCGGTACGAATCGCAGACGTTCCTCGCCAGCAGCCCGTGCCGCTCGGGTGGCCTGTTCGCCCCGCCGTGGGGCGGCTACCTCCTCGACCGTCTGCAAATGCTGGCCGCGCCGCTCGACGATCCGCGGTGGCGCAACACCGTCCGGCGTTTCTTCGTCACCTATGCGCGCCGCCGCGGCAGCGTCCTCGCGGTCGCCGAAGTGCTGCGTAACCACAGGTTGAGTGGTCCACCCGACCCCGGCCGCGACCAGCACGGCTCCCTGCGCGCGGCCGACGGCATTCTGGGCCTGCCGGCCAATCCGGTCTGGCTGACCTGGCTGGGCAACGACTACCTGCCACTGGTCGGCGCTCACCTACCGCCGGAACACACCACCTACTACCCCGAGGGCGCCCTGTACGCCCCAACCGACGAACCCACCGACCGGGGTCAACTCGCCGCACTGCCCGACCCCATCCCCGCCCAACTGCGGGTCACCGCCATTCCCTCGCCGTACGGCCCGGCCAACACGCCGAAGAACGACCCGGCGCCGATCCGGTTGCAGGGCGATGAATGCGAGGTCCCGGCCGATCAGACCGGGGACTGAATCGGCCAGCGGCACACCCTCAGTCGTCGCTGCGGCTCAACCTGCGGCGCACCGACAGCAGCTCGATCTCCGGTCGGGCGGCCACCAGCCGCTCGGCGGCGTCGAGCACCTCCACCAGATGACCGCGCTCGCCGGATACGACGGAAACCCCGATACCGGCGCGCCGATGCAGATCGGCCGAATCCGTCTCCGCCGCTGAGACATTGAACTTGCGTCGCAACTCCGCGACGATCGGGCGCACCACCGACCGCTTCTGCTTGAGCGAATGCACGTCCCCGAGCAGCAGGTCGAACTCCAACCAGCCGATCCACATGGCTAGGGCGCCGGAGGTGCGGCGGGCGCTGGGGAGCCGGCGTGCGCCTTGCCGAACGCCAGCAGCGTCTTGGCGGTCTCCTGGGACAACTGCCAGGCCCCGTCGTGCGGCGTGAACTCCATCGGGAAGGTGAACGCGCCGGTGTCGGGATTGGCGGTGTTGGCGGTGACGTCGGCGGTCACATTGCCCGGGTGGCGATCCGACCAGGTCAGTCCGGCGGCGTCGAAATTCAGCGGTAGGTATCCGCCGTCTCGCAGCGCGGTGGCGAACTTGTCGATGGTTGCGCTGTCGCTGGGTTTGGCGCCCTCGATCAGGGTCACCTTGTCTGCGCCGGGAACGTCCGGGTCGGCCAGCCGGTAGAGCACGTCGGTCAGGGCTTCCGGCGCCGGCATCGCCGAAACCGGCGCAAGCACCGTCGTCGTCGACGGCGGCGACGGCACCTCAGCAGCCGGCTCGGCCGCCTGCCGGTGGTCGGCGCATCCCGACAACGCCAGCACCGCCGCCAGGGCGGTGCTCAACGCGAGGCGCTGCCGGGACATCCAGACGTGATCAGTTCGACGAGGTCATCTGCGACAGCGTCATCAGCGACGTCTTGGACAGCTTCCAGCCGCCCTGGTCCACGAACATCAGGTTGACCGAGCGCGGCTCCATCCTCGGCCCGGAGGCGGTGACATCGGCCGTGGCGGCACCGGGGCCGGCCGGGGCGATGTTGGCCACACTGATCGCCAGCGGGAACTTGCCGTTCGCGGCGGCCTTGGCCATCTTGCGGTCCATCAGGCTGCTCTCGACGGGGCCGAGGCCACCCTCGATGAGGTGGGACTTGCCGGCGGCGGGGATACCGGGGTCGGCGAGGGTGTTGAGCACGTCGGTCAACTGTTCCGGGGCGGGCACGTCAACTGCCGGGTCCAGCGGCAGGGGCGCGAAGAACACCGTCACCGGAGCCTGGGCGGCAGCGGGAGCAACGGTTGCCAGGCAGCTCACAGCCGTGCCCGCGGCGCCGATCAGTGCGGCCGCTGCAACACCTGTGGCTAGGGATTTCACGCTCACTGAAGTCCTTTCGATCACCCGATTCCGGAAACCAGGCTAACAGCGTTTCTCGGTGTGTCGGATTGCCACTGTGCGCGCGAATGCACAATGGCCGGTAGCGTTGAGGTATCGGTCGCTTCAACTTCCAGTTCGGGAAAGGAGCGCAACATGGACAACATGGGAGAGCCAGGGCGTTCAGAGGCCTTCGACGCGTCCAGGGGGCCGGGCATGCCCGACGATGACCTGGCCGAGCTGGAGGAGCTGCGCCGCGAGGCTGCAGTGCTGCGCGAGCAGCTGGACAACACACCGCAGGACAGCGCGCGGGTCGGGCGCGACGTGCGGCAGCTCGAAGCGCACATCGACTCGCTGACCGCGCGCAATTCCAAGCTGATGGACACCCTCAAAGACGCACGGCAGCAGCTGCTGGCCCTGCGTGAAGAGGTGGACCGGCTGGGGCAGCCGCCCAGTGGCTACGGGGTACTGCTGGGCAGCCACGACGACGAGACCGTCGACGTGTTCACCTCCGGGCGCCGGATGCGGCTGAACATCTCGCCGAACATTGACGTCTCGGTGCTGAAAAAGGGCCAGACGGTGCGGCTCAACGAGGCCCTGACCGTGGTCGAGGCCACCGCCTTCGAAGCGGTCGGCGAGATTTCAACGCTGCGCGAGGTGCTCGCCGACGGCCACCGGGCCCTGGTGGTGGGCCACGCCGACGAGGAGCGCATCGTGTGGCTGGCCGAGCCCCTGGTCGCCGAGGACCTGCCCGAGCGCGACCCGGACGCCATGTCGGATGACCGGCGCCCCCGCAAGCTGCGCCCCGGCGACTCCCTGCTGGTCGACACCAAGGCCGGCTACGCCTTCGAGCGCATCCCGAAGGCCGAGGTCGAAGACCTGGTGCTCGAGGAGGTGCCCGACGTCAGCTACGGCGACATCGGGGGCCTGGGCCGCCAGATCGAGCAGATCCGCGACGCCGTGGAACTGCCCTTCCTGCACAAGGAGCTGTACCGGGAGTACGCGCTGCGCCCGCCCAAAGGTGTGCTGCTCTACGGGCCGCCCGGCTGCGGTAAGACGCTGATCGCCAAGGCGGTCGCCAACTCGCTGGCCAAGAAGATGGCCGAGGTGCGCGGCGACGACGCCCACGAGGCCAAGTCGTACTTCCTCAACATCAAGGGCCCCGAGCTGCTGAACAAGTTCGTCGGCGAGACCGAACGTCACATCCGGCTGATCTTCCAGCGGGCCCGGGAGAAGGCCTCCGAAGGCACGCCGGTGATCGTGTTCTTCGACGAGATGGACTCGATCTTCCGCACCCGCGGCACCGGTGTCTCCTCGGACGTGGAGACGACGGTGGTTCCCCAGCTGCTCAGTGAGATCGACGGCGTGGAGGGGCTGGAGAACGTCATCGTGATCGGCGCCTCCAACCGGGAGGACATGATCGACCCGGCGATCCTGCGGCCCGGCCGTCTCGACGTCAAGATCAAGATCGAGCGCCCGGACGCCGAAGCCGCCCAGGACATCTTCTCCAAGTACCTCACCGAGAGCCTGCCGGTGCACGCCGACGATCTGGCCGAGTTCGGCGGGGACCGCGCGGCCTGCATCAAGGCGATGATCGAGAAGGTCGTCGACCGGATGTACGCCGAGATCGACGACAACCGGTTCCTAGAGGTCACCTACGCCAACGGTGACAAAGAGGTCATGTACTTCAAGGACTTCAACTCCGGGGCGATGATCCAGAACGTCGTCGACCGGGCGAAGAAGAACGCGATCAAGTCGGTGCTGGAGACCGGCCAGCCGGGGCTGCGCATCCAGCACCTGCTGGACTCGATCGTCGACGAGTTCGCTGAGAACGAGGATCTGCCCAACACCACCAATCCCGATGACTGGGCACGGATCTCGGGTAAGAAGGGCGAACGGATCGTCTACATCCGCACCCTGGTCACCGGCAAGAGCTCCAGCGCCAGCCGGGCGATTGACACCGAGTCGAACCTGGGCCAGTACCTGTAATCGCGGGATCTACCGGAGCTGTTCGGTTGCGACTTTGGTCGCGCCGATCGCCGCATAGGTCCCGGTCAGCGCGACCATGCTCAGTGCCGCGCGCAGCGGCAGGTCGCGGCGCACCAGGTGGCCGACGCCGTTGACGGTGTCGGTGGTGTCGACCACCAGGGCGAGCCGCTTCCAGCGATGCCGTTCCGCGGTGCCGCTGGTGAGGTAACCCAGGCCCATCGCGAATGCTCGCGCGGCATAGATCCGGGTCATGTAGGTGAGTTCGGGGGAGGGCGCGACGCCGAGCATGCGGGCGAACCCCCGCGGTGCGACCAGTGAGATGCCGGCGAGGATCACCCGGCCGAGTGCCATCAGGCTCAGGGCGCTGGTGCGACTCTCGGTGACGTCCTGACCGGTCGCTGCCGTCGTTGTTGCCACTGCGAACCTCCTTTGCCTACCGCTTCGCGCAACTGACTGACCGTCAGTCATGCTACCGTAGCTGTGGGCTTACGCGGCTGTCAACGCGATCGACTCGGGAGGGAGGTGCCTTGGTGCAGCGCGGATCTGGGCGGCGGCGCACGACGCTGCCCGCGGCGCAACGCGAACGCCAGCTACTGGACGTAACCCGGGCACTGTTGTTGGCCGACGGGCCGACCGAGTTGACGGTGGATAAAGTCACCGCCGCCGCGCAGGTCGCCAAGGGCACGTTCTACCTGTATTTCGATTCCAAAGATCACCTGCTGGCCAAGCTGTGGGCCGACTACCTCGATGCCTTCCTGGCCACCGTGCAAGAGCAGCTCGCCACCGCGACGCCCGCCGCACCTGATTGGCCGGCAGCGCTGGATGCGTTGATCGAGCAGATGATTCGCTACGACATCGCCAACGCGGCCCTGCACCGCGCGGTGTTCTCCCAAGCCTCCGGCGACGGATTGCGCCAGCTGCGGCTGGCCGATTCGAACGTCATCACGCTGCTGGCCGACGCCATCGCAGCCGCGGTGGACGCCGGGGCCGTCACCGTGGCCGACCCGCCCACCACGGCCGCACTGTTGTACTACGCCGTCGACGGTCTGCTGAACGCTGCGTACCTGGGCGATACCGAACCGGATGCCGACGCCATCATCGCCGCGGCCCAGGAGATGGCCCACCGGACCCTACGTACCGCCCGGGCCTGATGCATGGTGAGCGACGCTGAACATACTATGTTGGGGGCATTTCGTATGATGACTGTATGGACGCCGTTCAAGCGAAACTGACTCGCAACGGACAGATGTCGCTCCCCGCGGAGCTGCGGCATCGCTGGGCAAGCGGCTCAGTCCTGGTGATCGATCGGGGCGACTACGCGATCGTGCGCCCGATCCCGGCCGAACCGCTGCAGCAGTTGCGCGGTGCGCATGCCGGGCCCGGGCCGAGCCTCGAACAGGCGCGGGCCGCCGAACGTGCCAGCGAGGCCGAGCACGAAAACCGGGGCGCCGCCGACCGATGATCGTGCTGGACGCCTACGCGGTGCTGGCCTACCTACGCGACGAGCCCGCCGCCGGCGCCGTGGCCGAACTCCTGGCGGGACCGACGCTGCTGAGCGCAGTCAACGCCGCCGAGGTGCTCGATCAGCTGGTGCGGGTCTACGGGCGCGACGCCGACGATGTGCACGCCGATCTGGCGTTGTTGGCCCACACCGGGATGCAGCTCGACGCGGTGTCAGCAGAGATCGGAATGCTGGCGGGACGCCTGCGGGCGCGCCACTACCACCGCGTGCGGATGCCGGTCAGTCTCGCCGACTGTGTGGCTGCGGCAGCCGCGTTATCGGCCAACCGGCCGCTGGCAACCGCCGATCCACCGCTGGCGCAACTCGTCCGCGCCGAGGGCGGCGAGGTTCGCGCACTGCCCGACTCCCGGGGGCAACTGCCGTGACTCCCTGTCGACCGGGACCAGCGCCCGCGTTGCGACTGACCGCCTCGCCTAGGCTCTAACTCATGCAACGGATCATCGGGACGGAAGTCGAGTACGGCATCGCTTCACCGTCGGATCCGACCGCCAACCCGATCCTGACCTCCACGCAGGCGGTGCTGGCCTATGCCGCGGCGGCCGGCATCCCGCGCGCCAAGCGCACCCGGTGGGACTACGAGGTGGAGTCCCCGCTGCGCGATGCCCGCGGCTTCGACCTGAGCCGCTCATCCGGGCCACCGCCGATCATCGACGCCGACGAGGTCGGTGCCGCCAACATGATCTTGACCAACGGGGCGCGGCTCTACGTCGACCATGCCCACCCGGAGTACTCCGCGCCCGAGGTCACCGACCCGATGGACGCGGTGATCTGGGACAAGGCCGGCGAGCGGGTGATGGAGGCCGCCGCCCGCCATGTGGCCAGCGTGCCGGGCGCGGCCAAACTGCAGCTGTACAAGAACAACATCGACAACAAGGGCGCCTCCTACGGCACCCACGAGAACTACCTGATGAGCCGGCAGACCCCGTTCTCGGCGATCATCGCCGGGCTGACCCCGTTCTTCGTGTCCCGCCAGGTGATCTGCGGGTCCGGCCGGGTCGGACTGGGACCGGCCGGCGACGAGCCGGGCTTTCAGCTCTCCCAGCGCGCCGACTACATCGAGGTCGAGGTCGGCCTGGAGACCACGCTCAAACGCGGCATCATCAACACCCGCGATGAGCCGCACGCCGACGCCGACAAGTACCGCCGGCTGCACGTCATCATCGGCGACGCCAACCTGGCCGAGACATCGACGTATCTCAAGCTTGGTACCACCGCGCTGGTGCTCGACCTCGTCGAGGAGGGGCCCGAGCACGGCATCGACCTGAGTGATCTGACCCTGGCCCGCCCGGTGCGCGCCGTGCACGTGATCAGCCGCGACCCGACGCTGCGGGCCACCGTGGCGCTGGCCGACGGCCGCGAGATGACCGGCCTTGCGCTGCAACGGATCTACCTCGACCGGGTGGCCAAGCTGGTCGACGCCCGCGATCCGGATCCGCGCGCCAACCACATCATGGAGACCTGGGCGCGGGTGCTCGACCAGCTCGAACGCGACCCGATGGAGTGCGCCGACCTGCTGGACTGGCCGGCCAAGCTGCGCCTGCTGGAAGGCTTCCGGCAGCGGGAGAACCTCAGCTGGTCGGCGCCGCGGCTGCACCTGATCGATCTGCAGTACTCCGACGTCCGCCTCGACAAGGGCCTCTACAACCGGCTGGTCGCCCGCGGCTCCATGCAGCGGCTGATCACCGAGCAGCAGGTGCTCGACGCGGTGGACAACCCCCCGACCGACACCCGCGCCTACTTCCGCGGCGAGTGCCTGCGCCGGTTCGGCGCCGATATCGCCGCGGCCAGCTGGGACTCGGTGATCTTCGACCTGGGCGGGGAGTCGCTGGTGCGGATCCCTACCCTGGAGCCGCTGCGCGGCAGCAAGGCCCACGTCGGGGCGCTGCTGGACTCGGTGGACAGCGCCGCTGAGCTGGTCGAACAACTCACCACCTAAGCCCGCCAGCAACACCGGCATCGACCGGTAGGGTGGAGAAACCGACGTGCGCGTGATGCGCAAGCCGATGGAGATGCAGGAGGCAGCGATGGCTCAGGAGCAGACCAAGCGTGGCGGTGGCGGGGGCGACGAGGACGACCCCACCGGTCCCGCGGCCGCAGGCCAGGAGCGTCGCGAGAAGCTGACCGGCGAGACCGACGACCTGCTCGACGAGATCGACGACGTGCTGGAAGAGAACGCGGAGGACTTCGTGCGCGCATACGTCCAAAAGGGCGGCCAGTGAGCTGGCCCTTCCATGACCGCCTACCTGCCAATTCCGCGCTTCCGGGAATGCCGTCCAGCCCGGTAGACCTGTCGTCGTTCTCCGATTTCCTGCGCCGTCAGGCCCCGGACCTGTTGCCGACGGGCAGCGCGGGCCTGCCCGCGGGCGCGGCCGCTGAGCTGCCGCACGGCACCACCATCGTCGCGCTGAAGTATCCCGGCGGTGTGGTGATGGCCGGGGACCGGCGCTCCACGCAGGGCAACATGATCGCCGGACGCGATGTGCAGAAGGTCTACATCACCGACGACTACACCGCCACCGGCATCGCCGGCACCGCGGCGATCGCCGTCGAGTTCGCCCGGCTCTACGCGGTCGAACTGGAGCACTACGAGAAGCTCGAAGGGGTGCCGCTGACGTTCGCCGGAAAGGTCAACCGGCTGGCGATCATGGTGCGCGGCAACCTGGGTGCGGCGATGCAGGGGTTGCTGGCGCTGCCGCTGCTGGTGGCCTATGACATCGACGAGGCCGACGCCGAGCACGCCGGGCGCATCGTGTCGTTCGACGCCGCCGGTGGCTGGAACGTCGAGGAGGAGGGCTACCAGGCGGTGGGCTCCGGATCGCTGTTCGCCAAGTCGTCGATGAAGAAGCTCTACGCGCAGGTGACCGACGCGGACTCGGCGCTGCGGGTGGCCATCGAGGCGCTGTATGATGCCGCCGACGACGACTCCGCCACCGGCGGGCCGGATTTGGTGCGCGGCATCTACCCGACGGCGGTGACGATCGGCGCCGATGGTGCCGTCGACGTTCCCGAGGAGCGCATCGCCGAGCTGGCTCGCGAGATCATCGAGAGCCGAACTCGCGGAGGGGAACCGGGGACGAAGACCAAGCGGGGTAAGAAATGAGCTTCCCGTACTTCATCTCGCCCGAGCAGGCCATGCGGGAGCGCGGCGAGCTGGCGCGCAAAGGCATCGCCCGCGGCCGCAGCGTGGTGGCGCTGGCCTATGCCGACGGGGTGCTGTTCGTCGCCGAAAACCCTTCGCGCTCACTGCAGAAGATCAGTGAGCTCTACGACCGGGTCGGGTTCGCCGCCGCCGGCCGGATCAACGAGTTCGAGAACCTGCGCCGCGGCGGCATCCAGTTCGCCGACACCCGCGGCTATGCCTATGACCGTCGCGACGTGACCGCCCGCCAGCTGGCTAACGTCTACGCCCAGACCCTCGGCACGATCTTCACCGAGCAGGCCAAGCCCTACGAGGTCGAGCTGTGCGTGGCCGGGGTGGCCTACCAGGGGCAGGCCAAAGCGCCTGAGCTGTACCGGATCACCTATGACGGGTCGATCACCGACGAACCGCATTTCGTGGTGATGGGGGGCACCACCGAACCGGTGATCGCCGCGCTCAAGGAGTCCTACACCGAGAACGCGGCCCTGGCAGACGCCCTGCGCATCGCCGTCAACGCGCTCAAGCAGACCGACACCGGTAACGGTGCCGAGCAGCGCGAGCTCGGTCCGGGCACCCTCGAGGTGGCCATCCTGGACGCCAACCGGCCCAAGCGGGCCTTTCGCCGGATCGCCCGGTCGGCCCTGGAAGAGCTTTTGCCGCAATCAGATTCGTCGGGGGAGACGTCAGACGACGCATCCGGCTAGGTGTTGCGATGCCGAAGAAGTACGGGGTCAAAGAGAAGGACCTGGTCGTCGCGCACATCATCGACCTGGTGCTGACCGGGAAGCTGCGCGGCGGTGATCGCATCGACCGCAACGCGATCGCCGCGGAGTTGGGGGTGAGCAGGCTGCCGGTTCACGAGGCGGTGGCCCAACTCGAACACGACGGGTTCGTGCTCACCCACTATGGCCGCGGCGCGTTCGTCGAGCGCTTCGACGAGGCCGTGGTGCGCGAACACCATGAGTTGTACGGCATGTTGATCGGCATGGCGTCGGCCCGGGCGGCGGCCGACCCTACTCCCCGGGTCCTCGCCGACCTGGCCGCGGCGATGCAGGCCATGCGCCTCGCGCAGGGTCCGGCGTTCGGGGAGGCGGCCGGGCAGTACCGCACGATCATCGTCGACGAGTACGCCGGCCCTCGGCTGCGGGCGGAGATCAGCGCGGCGCGAGACCTGCTGCCGACTCGGTTCTGGACGGGTTACCACGACTACACGGCGGAGATCGTGGCCAGCTATGAAGCCGAGACGGCGGCGATCCGCAGCCGGGACCCCGAGGCGGCCCGGGGAGCCTGCGTGAACCGGGTGGCGTGGCATGTCGATGTGGTGCTCGCCGAGCTGGCGGCGCGGGGGGTGTTTAATGACCGAGCCGCCGGCTGGACCCCGTGACCATGGTGTCTGGACTGCTCGGCCCAGAATCGCGGTGCACAGCCGTGACACCGGGGTTTCGGAGCAGAACGACCGCCGAATGGACGTGCCACAACATCCGCGTCGCCGGCCAACACTTCCACCTCGAGAATTTCGCTGCGCTACTGTTCACCTAGAAAGTGTCGTCTCGTCCGAATATGTGGTATCGGGTGAATACCTCGGGATCTCGGGTGCCACAGATACTTTCGTCCGATCCTGTGTCGTAATGAGTTTCGCGGAAGTTCCAGGTGAGTCACTCCATGCCCAAGAAGTACGGAGTCAAAGAGAAGGACTTGGTCGTCAATCACATCGTCGACCTGGTGCTGGCGGGGCAGCTGCGCTCTGGCGACCGCATCAACCGCGATGCGATTGCGGGGGCTCTGGGGGTCAGTCGGCTGCCCGTTCAGCAGGCGATTGACCAACTCGAGCAACAGGGGATGCTGGTCAGCCGTTATCACCGTGGCGTGTTTGTCAGCCGGTTCGACGAAGCCGTCGTTCGCGAACAGCACGAGTTGCACGGAACGTTGAACGCCATCGCGTCGGCGCGGGCGGCAACCAACCCGACTCCGCGTGTTTTGGCCGAATTGCGCGCGGCGCTGCGGGACCTGCGCGCCAACAAGAAACCGGCCGAGTTCCAAGACGCGGCCTACGCTTTCCGCCGAATCATCGTCGAGGAATATGCCGGCCCGGCGCTGCAAGCGGCGATCAGCACGGCCCGAGTCTTCGTGCCGCGCGGATTCTGGGGGAGCTACGTCAACGCCCACGAGGAGTTCCTGCCCAGTTATGAAGCTGAAACTGCTGCGATCCAGCAGCGCGACCCGGAGGCCGCAACGACGGCGTGCATGAACCGAGCGAAGCTGCAGGCCCAGGTCGTTTTCGCCGAGCTGTCCATGCGAGGCGTGCTCGACGGGCTCCTGTCGGATTGACGAGCATTATCGGGCCTGGTCGCTTTGCCGTCGTAGGCCCCAGCTACGGTGAGACGATCGAACGGCGCATGCTTTAGGGGCGAGAAATGAGTTTCGGGAATTTCATTTCGCCTGAGCTGGCCATGGGCTCATGTAGCGAGCCCGCCGGCGAAGACTTCACCCGGGCACCGTCGAGGTTGTTGGAATCGTTTCCGCCACAGCTCGGTTCGTCCGAGGAGGCGTCAGAAGTGGCTCCTGGCTAGGCCCGCCGATGCCGAAGAAATACGGAGTCAAAGAAAAGGACCTGGTCGTCAATCATATCGTCGACCTGGTCTTGGCCGGCGAGCTGCGCACCGGTGACCGGCTCAACCGCGACGCGATCGCAACGGCCCTGGGCGTCAGCCGGCTGCCGGTTCAGCAGGGCATCGACCAGCTTGAACAGCAGGGGATGTTGGCCAGCCGTTACCACCGCGGGGTGTTTGTCAGCCGGTTCGATGAGGCCGTCGTCCGTGAACAGCACGAGTTGCATGGGGCATTGAACTGCATCGCGTCGGCGCGGGCGGCGACCAACCCGACTCCGCGGGTGCTGGCCGAACTTGACGCGGCACTGCGGAACATCCGAGCGTGCCCCGGGCAAGCGGCGTTTCAAGAGGCGGCATATGCGTTCCGCAGCGTCATCATTGAGGAGTACGCGGGCCCGCCGCTGCAGGCGGCGATCGTCGCCGCACGCGTGTTCGCTCCGCGGGGGTTCTGGGGCAGCTATCCCAGGGGACACGAGGAGTTCTTACCCACGTACGAAGCGGAGGCCGCAGCCATTCGCCGGCGTGATCCTGACGCCGCCCGAGCCGCGAACATGACGCGCGCGGAGATGCGGGCGGAGATCGTGGTCGCCGAGTTGACCAGGCGAGGCGTGCTGAGCGGCTGAGCGTCACGCCGCGGCGACACGGCGGCTGCCAGCGCCGGCCGATGAGAAGGCCCGGCACGCGGGTGCGTGCCGGGCCTTCTTGTCCGTCGGCTACCCGGCGGGTGCCGGGTGAGCGCCGGTGCCGCCGGTGCCGCCGATGCCACCGGTCGTCCCGGTGGGCGCCGTGCCGGGCTGCCCGGGCCCGCCAGGGGTTTCGCCGACCGCACCGCCGGTACCGCCGCTGCCGCCGGTCCCGCCGTTGACGGCGCCAGCGCCGTTGCCGCCGTTGCCACCGGTTCCGCCGTTGCCGCCGACCGGATCGGTGGAGGGGGAACCGCCGTCGACGTAACCACCGCCGGCCCCGCCGGCGCCCCCGTTGCCGCCGTTGCCGGCGTGGCTGGGCCCGATACCCAGGTCGTTGGCCGGCGTTTCGACGCCGCCACTAGTACCCCCGGTGCCGCCGTTGCCGCCGTTGCCGGCTGTTGTTGCTCCGGCCCCGCCGTTGCCGCCGGTGCCGCCGTTGCCGCCGGACGCAGTGCCGGAGCCGCCGGCCCCGCCGGCCCCACCGTCGCCGCCGGCGCCACCACCCGACAGGACGCTGCCCGCGTTGGCCCCGCCGTTGCCGCCGGTGCCGCCGTTGCCGCCGACGCTGACCACACCGGGTCCGGTGGCGCCGTTGCCGCCGGCACCACCCGCCCCACCAGTCCCCGCGGCGACAGTGCCGGCGCCGCCGCCGCCACTGCCGCCGTTGCCGCCGTTGCCGCCGATGCTGTAAGTGGTGCCGTCGTGCTGCCAGCCGGTGCTGGTACCACCGTCACCACCCTTACCGCCGGCATGGCCACCGCCACTGCCGCCGCCACCGCCGTTGCCGCCGTTGCCGCCGGCATAGGTACCGGTGCCGCCCTTGCCGCCGTCGCCGCCAGGGCCACCGGTAAAGCCGGAACCCCCGGTGCCGCCATTGCCACCGATGGTCTGGACGGTGGGGTCATCGGTGGCGGCGTTGCCACCATCGCCGCCAAGCCCCCCGCCTTCGCCGCGGCCCGAGCCACCGTTGCCGCCGTTGCCGCCTTTGCCGGCGCCGGCGAAGCCGCCGTCGCCGCCGTCGCCGCCTTTGCCGCCGGTCACTGCGCCGCTGTCCCTGGCTCCAGCCGACGACAGGCCAGCGGACCCACCGCTACCGCCGTTGCCGCCGTTGATCCCGGCGCCACCATTGCCGCCATTGCCGCCGTCGGCGCCGATGCCGGTCCCGAACGAGTAGCCACCGGCGTTGGCTCCGTTGCCGCCGGCGCCGCCGTTGCCGAGGTAGATGCCGTTGGCGTCCTGGTAGGCGTTGCCGCCGTTGCCGCCATTGCCGCCGACTGCGTTGGCACCGTACTGCCCGGCGCGTCCGAAGGACGGGTCGCTGTAGATGGTGGAGCCGCGGGTCCCGGCCGCACCACCCGTGCCGGCTCTAAGGTCGACCTGGGCATTTGCACCGTTGCCGCCGTTGACGTGCTCGGCGGTGCCGTTGGCGCCGTCCCCGCCGTTGCCGCCGCGGCCACCATCGCCACCATTGCCGCCGTTGCCGAACATGAAGCTGCTGCGGCCGCCGGCTCCGCCGTTGCCCCCGGCACTGGGGCGTCCGCCGTTGCCGTCGCCGCCGTTGGCCCACGTGCCGGCGGCACCGTTGGCGCCGGTACCGCCGTTGCCGCCGTTGCCACCGTTGCCGAAGAACCATCCAGACGCGTTGCCGCCGGCACCGGCGTTGCCGCCTGCGATGGTCGGGTCGAGGGAGGCGCCGCCGTTGCCGCCGTTGCCGCCGTTGCCCATCCAGATTCCGCCGGCTCCGCCCGCGCCGCCGTCGGCGCCCGCTCCGCCGTTGCCGCCGTCACCGCCGTCACCGAGCCAGCCCGGCGCGTTACCGCCGTCGCCGCCGGCCACGCCGGCATCCGTGCTGTCCCAGCCGTCGCCGCCATCGCCGAACCACAGGCCGCCGTTGCCGCCGTCGGGGTTCTCGGCGGTGCCGTCGACGCCGTTGCCGATCAGGAACTGCCCGGCGGCGGTGTTGATCCAGCCGTTGACCATCTCACCGAAGTCGCTGGTGATCCAGGCCTGCAGACTGTCATGGAGCGGGTCGTAGAACCACTGATCGATCGTGGTGCTCCAGTCGAAGGCGCCAACCTCAGCCGGCCCGGGATCCAGCCACGCCGAAGTATCGAAAAGTTCAGCGATCCAATCGAACTCGTCGGCCTGCGCCGGGGGCGCGACAATGGCAGGGGCTATCCCGAAGGCCAGAAATGCGCCTGCAGCGCTGGCAGCGCTGACCGCCCGGGAGTGGCGGCGCGCGCTGGTGTGATGACGACTCATCGTGAAGAAAACCTTTCTGAAAAGAGTGGGGGATAAGGGCTTTGGGCGATCACAGGCCGAGCAGGTCGCCCAGCCAACCGAACGCATCGGATGCCGCGCCGGTGCCTCCGTCATCGACGACGTCGGTGGGCAGCAGCGGCAGATCAGCGCCGGCCAGTGGCGGCGTGACCACAACGGGGCCCTTGCCGTCCCAGCCAGAACCGAGCAGGGCACCGACGGTTTGGCCCCAGGCCTGCCACGCGGCGATCGGACCAATGCCGGCACTATTCAGATCCAGGGTGCCCAGGACCGGGACGCCGCTGAATTCCAAGCCGACACTTTGGAAGATGGAGCCGCCGACCGCCGGCACCTCGGCTGCGACCTCACCGCCGGGGCCGAGTACCTGGTAGCTCACCGCGGCCGCTCCCGTAGACAGCAGGCCACCGAAGGCGAAGTCCAGGTGGTCCATGTTCATGCCGGCGGGGAAGAAGCCGGCCTCGTTGATCATCGGCAACAGGGCATCGAGATTCAGCGTGGCTCCGTTGAAGAACGCGCCCCACATGTTGGTCAGGGTGTCGCCGAGGTTGTCGCCGTCGGTGATGCTGTTCATCAAGGCGATCCATGGGCTGATGGCCGGGCCGATCATGCCCATCAGGACCGCGCTGGCCGGGGAACCGAGCATGTCGATGATCGGCAGGATCTGGTTGGGATCCACATCGGCGGGCAGGTACCCGGCGACTTGGCCGAACATCAGCTGGTGGGTGCCGTCCATGGTGTGGTTGAGGATCGTGGCGCGGGTCTCCGCGGTGGCGTCCTGCAGAGCCCAGCCGGAGATCACGGCGTTCAGGTGCAGCTGGATCTGTTCGTTGATCGCGTTGGTGGAGCCGGCGGGGTCGTTGGCCAACTGGTCGGCGTAGTCCATCTGGTTGGCCCAGAACTGCTGCATGCCCACCCCGGGTGCCAAGTACCAGTTGTTGAGCATGGTGGTGAGGTTGGCCGAGGCGGCATTGATGACGTCTTGGTACGCCCCGGTCAAAGCCACGGCGTGGGACTGGACCCCGGGAATGGCCGGCAGCGGCGCGGCCACCGGCGTGGCCGTGATCAGGCCGGCGCCGGCGATCACCACACCGGCGGTGGCGTAGGGGCGAAGCATGGCGTGCAAGGGAACTCCTTCGGGTTATGAGATGCACAGCACAGTGACGGACAAAAGTGAGAGTAGCTGAGAGATGGCTAGTTTGCATACAAAAAAATAGAACCTGTTTCAGGCTGGTCGGACGCGCGTCTCGTAGAGCTTGCAGATAGCCCCGGTCGCCATGCGGTCGGCGCAGCGCGTGTACCGCATAGTGAGTGGTCACCGCGATTGACCTGGGGTGGACCGTTCGGCAGGACGGGTGGAGACGCAGTGCCCTCTCGGGTGAATAGTTATGAATGTAATTTGTAATTACCCGGGCTCAGGAGCCTGCGGCACCACGCCGCCAAGGCGGGACTCTCAGGAACTTGACGGGTGTCGATAAACCCGTCGCACGGCCGGCTCGGGGCGGTTTCACGAAAGTAAGCGCTGGCGTGATCGCGAACGGCTTGCAAAGATTAAGGCGATGTCAAGGGCGGGTCGCATCGTCAAGCCAGGTGCATGAGTACGTCGTTTGTCCGGCCGTTGGCTGATGTTCGGGCGACGGACGCGGCGTTCAGCGGGGGCAAGGGCGCCAATCTCGGTGAGCTGGTCGCTGCGGGGCTTCCGGTGCCAGAGGCGTTCGTGATCGGTGTTCCGGCCTATCTGGCCGCCATGTCCGGGGGGCCGTCCGCGACCGTGCCCGACGCGGTGCGCGATGCCATCGTCGCGAACTATCGGGCGATGGGCCACGACGTTGCCGTGGCGGTTCGGTCCTCGGCGCCGGCCGAGGACGGTGTCACGGCGTCCCACGCCGGTATCTACGAAACGGTTCTCAACGTCAGAGGTGTCGCGGATCTGCTCGACGCGGTTCGGCGGTGCTGGATGTCGGCGACTTCGGTAGTTGCCGGTCGATACACCGGCGCGTGGGGATTGGAATGGCGGGACTCCGGGATCGCCGTGGTGGTCCAGCGCCAGGTCGCGTCGGTCAGTGCGGGCGTCGTGTTCACTGCGGATCCCATGACCGGTCGCGCGGACCGGTTGGTTCTTGAATCGGCACGGGGACTGGGCGAATCCGTTGTCGCCGGTCTGCTGACACCGGACCGCGTCATCATGGACAAGGCCTCGCTCGACATCGTCGCGATGGAACGCGGGAGTCAAGACTCGGTGCTTGAGATCGATACGGCCGCAACGGGAGTCGTGAGACGAACTCTGACTTCGGATGAGATTTCCAGTCCGGCGTTGTCCGAGCATCAGTCTCGCGAGATAGCCCGCCACGCAGTGCGGATCGAGCAACGGTACGGCGCTCCTCAGGACATCGAGTGGGCATTCGATCCCGACGGGCGAGCCTGGATTCTGCAAAGCCGCCCGATCGCCGCCTTCGGCGCACTTGCCGCCCGAGTAACCGCTGTCGAGTTCTACGACCCGCCGCGCCCGACCGGAAGCCGGTGGACCCGAGCGAACATCGCCGAGGCGGTTCCTGGCGTGCCGACGCCGCTCACCTGGTCGGTGTGGAGCGCCGGACTCAACTATGGCCACCGGCAATCCCAGATCCAACTCGGTGTGGTGGCCAAACGTGACGACCGGCACGCGCAGGTGGTCAGCCTGGCTCAGGGGTGGCCGGCGCTCTCGGTCGACGTGCTGGTGAATCAGATCGCCCAGATGCCTGGGATGGATGCGGGTGCCTTCAGTGAGCAGTTCTTCGGGGAGGCAGAAGACGTGGAGTCGGCGCCGGTCCGGGTGCGCGCCGCGACCGCGCTGCGGATGGCACGCCGGGCGCCGGTCAATCTTGCTCTGCTGCAACGGCGTCTACGCGCGGCGAGTGCGGCATCGCGGCAGTCGTGGGAGCGCGACGCCTGGCGGCCTGTCGCTGATCCGATGGCGTTGCTGGTCGAGGGTGCGAAGCGGTTCGGCCAGACGATGGTCGTGCACTCGATGCAGACCAACGTGTGCCAGACCCTTTACCGGGCCGTCGAGCGCATTGCCGGCGACCGCGTGATAGACCTTGTCTCAGCTGATGGTGATCTTCCGGAAGCGCACCTGGCCACCGATCTGTGGCTGCTGGCCCATAGTCAGATCTCGCTGGAGCACTTCCTTCGCCGGTACGGATTCCACGGACCCGATGAGGGAGAACTCACTGCGACATCGTGGCGGCAGAGTCCCGAGCCGGTGTTGCAGGTAGCGCATGCGCTGAAGCGTGGCGAATCGCGTGATCCCCGTGTGGCACTGGACAACCGGAGTGCGGAACGACGCGAGGCGGAAATGCGGCTGAGTGCCTCCTTGCCGCGTCCGTGTCGGAGGGTCGTCGCGCAGCTGATCGCCATGGCACGCCGTGCGGTCGTCGGGCGCGAGATCGGCAAAGTGGCATTCCTGCAGGACCTGGATGTTGTTCGCCATGCGATGTCCTTCTTGGGTGAGGACGCAGCCTGGCACACGCTCAACGAGCTTCAGGCGAAGGAGCATCTCACTGCGGCTGGCCTGGTTGCACGCCAACGGATCCGCTCGCAGTTCGCGGCGATGGAGCCGCCACTGTCGTTCGTCGAGGACGGCGGAAAGCGGGTAGCCGGTACGGACGAGGGGCCGCCGCAGTCGACCATCTCGGGTGTTGCGGCGAGTCCGGGCCGTGCGCGCGGACGGGCACGTGTGGTGACAAATCCGTCCGCGGCAGCCATCCTCGGCGCCGATGATGTGCTCATCGCCCGCACCACGGACCCGTCCTGGGTGACGACGTTCATGATGGTGGCCGGCATGGCGCTCGACGTGGGCGCCACCATGTCGCACGCCGCGATCATCGCACGGGAGCTGGGAATCCCCTGCGTCATCGGGACAGGCAATGGAACCCAGGTCATCCCCGATGGCGCGCTGGTCGAGATCGATGGCTCGCAGGGGATCGTGCGGATTCTCGACGGGCCGACTACCGGGCGATCTTGAACCGCTTGACCCGCGCGCCGGCGCCGGACGCCAGCTCGACACTGCGGCGCGGCACGCCGAAGTGCTCCGCGAGCACCCGGATCACGGCCGCGTTGGCCCTGCCGTCCACAGCCGGCTCGCGGACGTAGACCGTCAACTGACCGTCGGCGTCGGTCTGCACCAGCGGCCCTTTGCTGCTGCCCGGTTTGACCTTGACGACGAGGGTTTCGCTCATCGCAGCGGCGAACTACCGCGCGACGATCACCGACGAGCCGTGCCCGAACAGGCCTTGGTTGGCGGTGACACCAACGCGAGCGCCCTCGACCTGGCGGCCGGTGGCCTGACCGCGCAGCTGCCAGGTCAGCTCACACACCTGGGCGATCGCCTGCGCCGGGATCGCCTCACCGAAGCAGGCCAGCCCGCCGGAGGGGTTCACCGGCACCTTCCCGCCGATGGTGGTGGCGCCGCTGCGCAGCAGCTGCTCACCTTCACCCTTGGCGCACAGGCCCAGGTGCTCGTACCAGTCGATCTCCAGCGCGGTCGACAGGTCGTAGACCTCGGCCAGACTCACGTCCTCCGGGCCGATGCCGGCCTCGGCGTAGGCGGCGTCCAGAATCTGGTCCTTGAACACCCGATCCGAACCCGGCACCACCGCGGTGGAATCCGTTGCGATGTCCGGCAATTCGGGCAGGTGCTGCGGGTATTGCGGGGTGACGGTGGCCACCGCGCGCACCGAGGGCACGCCCTCGAGCGAACCCAGGTGTTTGCGGGCGAACTCCGCGCTGGCCACGATCAGCGCGGCCGCACCATCGGAGGTGGCACAGATGTCGAGCTGGCGCAGCGGGTCGGAGACCACCGGGCTGGCCAGCACGTCCTCGACCGCGGATTCCTTGCGGTAGCGGGCATTCGGGTTGTTCAGCCCGTGCCGGGAGTTCTTCACCTTCACTTGGGCGAAGTCCTCGGAGGTGGCGCCGTAGAGGTCCATGCGTCGGCGGGCCAGCAGCGCGAAGTACACCGGGTTCATCGCCCCGATCAGGTGGAAGCGCTGCCAGTCGGGGTCACCTCTGCGCTCACCGCCGACTGGGGCGAACGCGCCTTTCGGGGTGGTGTCGGCGCCGATCACCAGCGCCACGTCGCAGAACCCGGCCAGAATCTGGGCGCGGGCGCTCTGCAGGGCTTGCGAACCGGACGCGCAGGCGGCATACGACGACGACACCGGCACCCCGTTCCAGCCCAGCTTCTGGGCGAACGTCGAACCGGCGATGAAGCCCGGGTAGCCGTTGCGGATGGTGTCCGCCCCGGCGATGAACTGGATCTGCCGGGAGTCCAGGCCGGCGTCGGCCAGCGCGGCACGGGCGGCGATCACCCCGTACTCGGTGAAGTCGCGGCCCCACTTGCCCCACGGGTGCATGCCCGCACCCAGGATGTACAGCGGTTCGGGACTCATGCGTCCACCTTCTTCCACGCGTAGACGGTGCGTGCCACGCCGTCGTCGTCGGTGTAGAGCGGCATGGTCGTCAGCTCCATCTCCATGCCGACCTTGAGGTCTGCGGCCAGGGTGCCCTCGACCACCTTGCCCAGCACGATCAGGCCCTCGGCGGCCAGCTCCACCGCGGCGATCGCAAACGGCTCGAACGGGTCGGACGGCGGGTAGGGCGCCGGCGGCAGGTACCGGTTCTCGGTGTAGCTCCAGATCGTGCCACGCCGCGACAGGGCGACCGGTTCCAGCGCATCGCTGTCACAGGCGGGGTTGGGGCAGTTGTTCTCCCGCGGCGGGAACACATAGGTGCCGCACTGCGGACACTTGGCGCCGATCAGGTGGGGGAGGCCGGCGTCGTCGGTGGTGAACCACCCGTCGATCGCGGGCTGCGAGGCTACGTCTGGCACCGGTTCAGCGTACCCAACGCCGGCGGCAGAACTGAAACGTGTTGCAATTCCACCGGCGCTGACGGGTGTCGGTGGCGGGTGCATAGAGTTGGGTCCGTGAGCCCAGCCCAGACCGCCCCGACCGACGCTGCGCACGACACCCCGACCAAACCCACGCTGCTGCTGCTGGACGGAAACTCGCTGGCGTACCGGGCGTTCTACGCCCTGCCCGCGGAGAACTTCAAGACCCGCAGCGGGCTGACCACCAACGCCGTCTACGGGTTCACCGCCATGCTGATCAACCTGCTGCGCGACGAAGCCCCCACCCATGTGGCCGCCGCGTTCGACGTGTCACGGCAGACCTTCCGCACCGAGCGCTTCCCGGAGTACAAGGCCACCCGCTCGTCCACCCCCGATGAGTTCCGCGGCCAGATCGACATCACCAAGGAAGTCCTGACCGCCCTGGGCATCACCACGCTGTCCGAGCCGGGCTATGAGGCCGACGACCTGATCGCCACCCTGGCCACCCAGGCCGACGCCGAGGGCTACCGGGTGCTGGTGGTCACCGGCGACCGCGACGCGCTGCAGCTGGTCAACGACAACGTGACCGTGCTCTACCCGCGCAAGGGCGTCAGCGATCTGACCCGGTTCACCCCCGAGGCGGTGGTGGAGAAGTACGGCCTGACCCCGGCGCAGTACCCGGACTTCGCGGCGCTGCGCGGCGACCCCAGCGACAACCTGCCCGGCATCCCCGGGGTGGGGGAGAAGACCGCCTCGAAGTGGATCGTCGAGTACGGCTCCCTGCAGGGGCTGGTCGACCAGGTTGACACCGTCAAGGGCAAGGTCGGAGATGCCTTGCGCGCCAATCTTTCTGCTGTGATCCTCAACCGGGAGCTCACCGATCTGGTGCGCAACGTGCCGTTGGCGCAGACACCGGACACGCTGCGGTTGCTGCCGTGGGATCGCGAACAGATCCACCAGCTCTTCGACGACCTGGAGTTCCGGGTGCTGCGCGACCGGCTCTTCGAGACACTCGCCACCGCCGAGCCCGAGGTCGACGAGGGCTTCGACGTGCGCGGCGGTGCCCTGGAGCCGGGAACCGTCGGCGCCTGGCTGGCCGAACATGCCGGCGACGGGCGGCGTGCCGGGTTGGCCGTCATCGGCAGCCACCGCAGTTTCGACAGCGATGCCACCGCGCTGGCGCTGGCCGCCGCCGACGGCGAGGGCGGCTACTTAGACACCGCGATGCTGACCGCCGAGGACGAAGCTGCGCTGGGCGCCTGGCTGGCCGACCCGGCCAAGCCCAAGGCGCTGCACGAGGCGAAGCTGGCCATGCACGATCTGGCCGGGCGCGGCTGGACCCTCGACGGTGTCACCTCCGACACCGCGCTGGCCGCCTACCTGGTGCGGCCTGGGCAGCGCAGCTTCAGCCTTGATGATCTGTCGGTGCGCTACCTGCGCCGCGAGCTGCGGGCCGAATCCGATGAGCAGCAACAACTCTCGCTGCTCGACGACACCGATGGCATCGACGACCAGGCGGTCGCGACCGCGCTGCTGCGGGCCCGGGCGGTCACCGACCTGGCCGACGCCCTGGATGCCGAGCTGGCCCGCATCGACTCCGGCGGCCTGCTCGCCGACATCGAGTTGCCACTACAGCGGGTGCTGGCCGAACTCGAGACCGCCGGCATCGCCGTCGACTTGGACCGGCTCAGCGAGCTGCAGAGCCGGTTCGGCGACGAGATCCGCGATGCCGCCGAGGCCGCGTACGCGGTGATCGGCAAGCAGATCAACCTCGGCTCGCCCAAGCAGCTGCAGGTGGTGCTCTTCGACGAGCTGGGCATGCCCAAGACCAAGAAGACCAAGACCGGCTACACCACCGACGCCGACGCGCTGCAGTCGCTGTTCGACAAAACGGGCCATCCGTTCCTGGAGCACCTGCTGACCCACCGCGACGTCACCCGGCTCAAGGTGACCGTCGACGGCTTGCTGAAATCGGTTGCCTCCGATGGCCGTATCCACACCACGCTGAATCAGACCATCGCAGCGACCGGCCGGCTGTCGTCCACCGAACCCAACCTGCAGAACATCCCGATCCGCACCGACGCGGGCCGGCAGATCCGCGACGCGTTCGTGGTCGGCGCCGGCTACAGCGAGCTGATGACAGTCGACTACAGCCAGATCGAGATGCGCATCATGGCGCACCTGTCCGGCGATGCGGGCCTGATCGAGGCGTTCAACACCGGCGAGGACTTGCACTCGTTCGTCGGGTCGCGGGCGTTCGGCGTGCCGATCGACGACGTGACGCCGGATATGCGGCGGCGGGTCAAGGCGATGTCCTACGGCCTGGCCTACGGGCTGAGCGCCTACGGGCTGGCCCAGCAGCTCAAGATCTCCACCGAAGAGGCCAAAGAGCAGATGGACGCCTACTTCGACCGGTTCGGCGGGGTGCGCGACTACCTGCACCGGGTCGTCGAGCAGGCCCGCAAGGACGGCTACACCTCGACGGTGCTGGGCCGGCGGCGCTACCTGCCGGAGCTGGACAGCAGCAACCGTCAGGTCCGCGAGTCCGCCGAGCGGGCCGCGCTCAACGCCCCGATCCAGGGCAGCGCCGCCGACATCATCAAGGTGGCGATGATCAACGTCGATAAGGCGTTGAAGGCCTCCGATCTGCGGTCGCGGATGCTGCTGCAGGTGCACGACGAGCTGCTGTTCGAGGTGGCCGACGGCGAACGTGAGCCGCTGGAAAAGCTGGTGCGCGCGCAAATGGGCGGCGCCTATGAGCTCAGCGTGCCGCTGGAGGTGGCGGTCGGCTATGGGCGCAGTTGGGACGCCGCCGCGCACTGAGTCGCTGCCGGAGGCCCGCCGAGTGTCGGGTTATGTACGTCAGCGGGGCAATTCGCGTGACACAACCGGACACTCGGCGCGGGGGTCAGCGCCGCACCAGCGCCGGCGAGCGGTACCCGGCCATGGTGTGTAGCACCGGCGCCGCCGTCCGGGCGGCCACCACCCCATAGGCGTCCTCGTGCTGCAGGGCGAACACCTCGGGGTCGCCGAAGCCGCGATCGATGCGGTCCCGTACGAACGCCAGCTCGACCACCTGGGCGGCGAACCGCTTGACGGACTGGGCGGCGGGCCGGCCCCCGATGCGCCGCGCCTCGCGGATCGCCTGCTTGCGGGTCCGGATCGAGCCCAGCCAGGTCTCTTCGTTCGGGCTGATCAGTCCGCCGGCCACCATCGCGGGCAGCTTGCTCGCCACCAACTGCTGTTCGTGCCGGCGGCTCAGTACACCCAGCAACACCATCAGCAGGAACACCGGCACCATCCAGGTCACATAGGTCACCAGGAAGAATCGGGCGCCGCCCATCGCCAGCGAGGCGTTCCACGAGGCGTGCATCGCGACCGCCGCCAGATACCCGAGCAGAATCACCGACGCCTTCCCCCAGAAGCCGCGGCGGCGCAGGGCGAAGAACACCCCGATACCCGTCATCGTGGTGAACAGCGGGTGCGCAAACGGCCCGAAGATCAGCCGCGCGATGGCGACGGCCGCCATCTGGGTCGGCGACTCGGCCGGCGCGATGTAGACGATGTCCTCCATCCAGGCGAATCCCACCGCGGTGATGCCCGCATACACCATGCAGTCGGTCAGCGAGTTCAGCTCATGGCGCCGTCGGCCGGTCAGCATGATCAGCAGAAACAGGCCCTTGGCGGCTTCCTCGATGAACGGCGCCTGGATCGCGGCCATATCGAAGGTCTTGGACACCAGCGGCCGCACGGTGGCCACCGAGGACCCGAAGGTCTCCAGGCCCACCGCCAGCAGCACTGCGACCGAGGCCCCCCACAGAAAGGCCAGCTGCAGCAGCCGTCGCGGCTCAGGCTCCCAGCGGTCCAGCCACCGGTAACAGAACAGCACCACCAGCATCGACAGGCTGGCCAGCACCAACGCGGTCAACGTGCCGGCGGGGTTGGCGGCGGTGAACACCAGCAGCAGCAACGCGGTGAGGACACTGAGCAGGACGATGACGAACAGCGGCGCTCCGACCTTTCGGCGGTTCCGCATCCCGGGCATAGCGACGCAGCGTAGACCACCGGTTTGTCCAGCGTGCAACACGTCGAGTAGCCTCGACAGGTAGGCCTCGACTAGTCCTAGACCGAGATCGTGGCCACCGCATGCCCCGCATGCGTGACTAGACCGTTACTACCCCGTCCCTACGACCACAACTTGTCCGGAGCAACCCAACACATGCCAAGTCCCACCGTCACCTCGCCGCAAGTAGCCGTCAACGACATCGGCTCGGCCGAGGATTTTCTCGCCGCCATCGACAAAACGATCAAGTACTTCAACGATGGCGACATCGTAGAGGGGACGATCGTCAAGGTTGACCGGGACGAGGTCCTGCTCGACATCGGCTACAAGACCGAAGGCGTCATCCCCAGCCGCGAGCTGTCCATCAAGCACGACGTCGACCCCCACGAGGTGGTGTCCGTCGGTGACGAGGTCGAGGCTCTGGTCCTGACCAAGGAGGACAAAGAGGGTCGGCTGATCCTGTCCAAGAAGCGCGCCCAGTACGAGCGCGCCTGGGGCACGATCGAAGAGCTCAAGGAGAAGGACGAGGCCGTCAAGGGCACCGTCATCGAGGTCGTCAAGGGCGGCCTGATCCTCGACATCGGGCTGCGCGGCTTCCTGCCCGCCTCGCTGGTGGAGATGCGCCGGGTCCGCGACCTGCAGCCCTACATCGGCCGCGAGATCGAAGCCAAGATCATCGAGCTGGACAAGAACCGCAACAACGTGGTGCTCTCCCGCCGCGCCTGGCTGGAGCAGACCCAGTCCGAGGTGCGCAGCGAGTTCCTCAACCAGCTGCAGAAGGGCGCCGTCCGCAAGGGTGTCGTCTCCTCGATCGTCAACTTCGGCGCGTTCGTCGACCTGGGCGGGGTGGACGGCCTGGTGCACGTCTCCGAGCTGTCCTGGAAGCACATCGACCACCCGTCCGAGGTGGTTCAGGTGGGCGACGAGGTCACCGTCGAGGTGCTCGACGTCGACATGGACCGCGAGCGGGTGTCGCTGAGCCTCAAGGCCACCCAGGAAGACCCGTGGCGGCACTTCGCCCGCACCCACGCCATCGGCCAGATCGTGCCGGGCAAGGTCACCAAGCTGGTGCCGTTCGGTGCGTTCGTCCGGGTCGAGGAGGGCATCGAGGGCCTGGTGCACATCTCCGAGCTGGCTGAGCAGCACGTCGAGGTGCCCGACCAGGTGGTCGCCGTCGGCGACGACGCCATGGTCAAGGTCATCGACATCGACCTGGACCGGCGCCGGATCTCGCTGAGCCTCAAGCAGGCCAACGAGGACTACACCGAGGAGTTCGACCCGTCGAAGTACGGCATGGCCGACAGCTACGACGAGCAGGGCAACTACATCTTCCCCGAGGGCTTCGACGCCGAGACCAACGAGTGGATCGAAGGCTTCGACAAGCAGCGGGCCGAATGGGAGGCCCGCTACGCCGAGGCCGAGCGCCGGCACAAGATGCACACCGCGCAGATCGAGAAGTTCGCCGCCGCCGAGCACGCCGAGCCGCGCTCCGGCGCCAACGGCTCGCACCGCGACGACGCGCCGGCCGGCGGTTCGCTGGCCAGCGACGAGCAGCTCGCCGCGCTGCGGGAGAAGCTCGCCGGTAACAGCGCCTAGTCACGCTGCCGGATGCTGCGTATCGGCCTGACCGGCGGTATCGGCGCCGGGAAGTCGACAGTTGCCGCCACATTCGCTGAATGTGGCGGCATCGTCGTCGACGGCGACGTCATCGCCCGTGAGGTGGTGGAACCCGGTACCGAGGGCCTGGCCGCCCTGGTGGAGGCCTTCGGGCCGGGCATCCTGCTGGAAGACGGGGCGCTGGACCGCCCCGCGCTGGCCGCGATCGCGTTCAGCGACGACGACAAACGCGCCACGCTCAACGGCATCGTGCACCCGCTGGTGGCGCGGCGGCGCAGCGAGCTGATCGCAATGGCGGGCGAGGACGCGATCATCGTCGAGGACATCCCGCTGCTGGTCGAGTCGCAGATGGCGCCGATGTTCCCGTTGGTGATCGTGGTGCACGCGGACATCGAGACCCGGGTCGCGCGACTTCTCCGGTACCGCGGCATGGCGGAGACCGACGCGCGGGCCCGGGTGGCCGCGCAGGCCACCGAGCCGCAGCGCCGCGCGGTCGCCGACGTCTGGTTGGACAACTCCGGAGACCCCGACGACCTGGCGGCGCAGGCACTGCGGCTGTGGCAGCAGCGCATTGTGCCGTTCGCGGACAACATCGCCGCCCGCCGTCCGGTGCCGTCGCCGACGACGCTGGTGCCGGCCGATTCGTCCTGGCCCGATCAAGCCCAGCGCATCCTGGCGCGGCTGCGGACCTGCTGCGGGCACCGGGCGATCCGGGTCGACCACATCGGGTCCACCGCGGTGCCGGGGCTGGACGCCAAGAACGTCATCGATGTTCAGGTCACGGTGGAATCGCTCGCCGTCGCCGACGAACTCGCCGAGGATCTGTTGGCCGCCGGCTACCCCCGGATCGAGTCGATCACCACCGATGTCGCTCACACCAGCGACTTGCCGTTGTGGGAGAAGCGGTTTCACGCCTCCGCCGATCCGGGACGGCCCACCAACGTCCACCTGCGGGTAGACGGCCGGCCCAATCAGCGGTTCGCTCTGCTGTTCCCGGCATGGTTGGCCGCCGACGCCGACGCACGCGCCGAGTACCTGGCGGTCAAGCGGGAGGCCGAACGTGCCGGCGCCGACGGTGGCATCGCGGCGTACGCCGATGCCAAGGAACCCTGGCTCGACGGCGCCTACCGGCGGGCGTGGGCATGGGCCGACGACACCGGATGGCGCCCGTAGGGCCGGTCAGGCCATGCTGCTGATCAGCGCGCCGCACAGCATCGCGCCGTTGCGCGGGTCGCTGCTGTCCTTCCAGGTGGAGACGAACCGGTCGCTCTTGACCGCGACGATGTCGTCCACGTGGATCTCGCAGTGCACGTTGGCCGACGACGGCCAGCGCAGCCGGATCACCATGCCCGCCTTGCTCGGATCGGACAACACCGCGTTGGCTTCGAACGGTGCCCCGAAGCCGTCGATGTCGCCGCTGGCGGTCTGGTAGTCGTTGAGCATGAAGGTGACGACGCTGCCTTGGGTCCAGGCGTCGACCCGCGCGATGTAGGTGACGTTGTGCAGCTCCTGGGACGCCGCCGCCGGCGCTGGGATCAGCTGACCGCACCCGAGCAGGGCCGCGGTGGTCGCTGTGGCGACACCGATTCGCAGGTTGGCGTTCATGTTCACGAGATTACCTAACTGTCCGGGCTCGCAGCCCGGCGTCGACGAGACTCGTGGGGCTAGTGGGATCCCGGCGGCGCGCCGGTGAGACCCTCGCTGACCGGCCAGGACACCGGCATGCCCTGGCCGGTCAGCCAGCGCTGCAGGTCATAGCCGTTGCGGGCCAGGCCGTCGACGGCGGCGAGGGACCGCAGCACCGCCCGTTCGGCGTCGTCCTGGCTGAGCAGGCCCTCGCGCACGGCGACCATCAGCTCGTCGACGTCGGTGACCGTGACGTCCTGCCCCGTGCGCAGCACCAGGTCCAGATAGTGGTCCCGGGAGCGCCACAGCGCCGGGCCGGGCGTGTAGTCGCCGACATCGAGGTAGAAGTCCTGGTCGCGTTCGTGGCCCGGGTTGAAGTGAAAGACGGTCGCGCGCAGCCCCAACGCAGGCAGCAGCCAGGACTCCAGGTAGTGGAACTGGGCCCGGCCCGGGGTGGGCCGGGCCAGGTAGAGACCCCACGGCTGCACGGTATAGACGTCGACGGCACGCACCACCCCCTTGGGGTCGGTGTTGGTGTATGCGACCAGGTCGAAGGTTTCGTGCTTCGGTGGGTGCACCGCTGACCGCCTCTCCTTGTCAGACACCCGGCTTACCCTGGGTTCGTGGCTTTTGCAACGGAACACCCGGTCGTCGCGCATTCGGAGTACCGGCCGCCTGCTGACGCTGTCGCAGGCATCGTCCGGGCCGGTGGCCGGTTCGACGTCGTCAGCGAGTATCAGCCGGCCGGTGACCAGCCGGCCGCCATCGCCGACCTGGAACGGCGCATCAAGGCGGGGGAGAAGGACGTGGTGCTGCTGGGCGCCACCGGCACCGGCAAGTCGGCCACCGCGGCCTGGCTGATCGAACGGTTGCAGCGGCCCACCCTGGTGATGGCGCCGAACAAGACGCTGGCCGCACAGCTCGCCAACGAGCTACGAGAGATGTTGCCGCACAACGCCGTCGAGTACTTCGTCTCCTACTACGACTACTACCAGCCGGAAGCGTACATCGCGCAGACCGACACCTATATCGAGAAGGACAGCTCCATCAACGACGACGTGGAGCGGCTGCGCCATTCGGCGACCTCGAGCCTGCTGTCCCGGCGCGACGTGGTGGTGGTGGCGTCGGTGTCGTGCATCTACGGCCTGGGCACCCCGCAGTCCTACCTGGATCGTTCCGTGGAGCTCCAGGTCGGTTCCGAGGTGCCGCGGGATGGACTGCTGCGGCTGCTGGTCGACGTGCAGTACACCCGCAACGACATGGCGTTCACCCGCGGCTCCTTCCGGGTGCGCGGCGACACCGTCGAGATCATCCCGTCCTATGAGGAGCTGGCCGTCCGTATCGAGTACTTCGGCGACGAGATCGAGGCACTGTATTACCTGCACCCGCTCACCGGGGACGTGGTCCGCAAGGTCGACTCGCTGCGGATCTTCCCGGCCACCCACTACGTGGCCGGCCCGGAACGGATGTCGCAGGCGATCTCCACCATCGAGGAGGAGCTGGCCGCCCGGCTCGACGAGCTGGAACAGCAGGGCAAGCTGCTGGAAGCCCAGCGGCTGCGGATGCGTACCAACTACGACATCGAGATGATGCGCCAGGTCGGGTTCTGCTCGGGCATCGAGAACTATTCGCGCCACATCGACGGCCGCGGCCCCGGCTCCCCGCCGGCCACCCTGCTGGATTACTTCCCCGAGGACTTTCTGCTCATCATCGACGAGTCGCACGTCACCGTCCCGCAGATCGGCGGCATGTATGAGGGCGACATGTCGCGCAAACGCAACCTGGTGGAGTTCGGGTTCCGGTTGCCGTCGGCCTGCGACAACCGGCCCCTGACCTGGGAGGAGTTCGCCGATCGGATCGGGCAGACGGTCTACATGTCGGCCACCCCGGGCCCGTACGAGCTCAGCCAGGCCGGCGGTGAGTTCGTGGAGCAGGTGATCCGCCCGACCGGCCTGGTGGACCCGAAGGTGGTGGTCAAGCCGACCAAGGGCCAGATCGACGACCTGATCGGGGAGATCCGGCAGCGCGCCGAGGCCGACGAGCGGGTGCTGGTCACCACCCTGACCAAGAAGATGGCCGAAGACCTCACCGACTACCTGCTGGAGACGGGAATCCGGGTGCGCTACCTGCACTCCGAGGTCGACACGCTGCGCCGGGTGGAGCTGCTGCGCCAGCTGCGGCTCGGCGATTACGACGTCCTGATCGGCATCAACCTGCTGCGGGAGGGCCTGGACCTGCCCGAGGTGTCGCTGGTATCGATCCTCGACGCCGACAAGGAAGGGTTCCTGCGCTCGACGCGCAGCCTGATCCAGACCATCGGCCGGGCGGCCCGCAACGTCTCCGGTGAAGTGCACATGTACGCCGACAAGATCACCGACTCGATGCAAGAGGCCATCGACGAGACCGAGCGGCGCCGGGCCAAGCAGATCGCCTATAACGAGGCCCACGGTATCGACCCGCAGCCGCTGCGCAAGAAGATCGCCGACATCCTCGACCAGGTGTATCGGGAAGCCGCCGACAGTGAGAATGTCGAGGTCGCGGGTTCGGGGCGCAATGCCTCCCGGGGGCGGCGCGCCCAGGGCGAGCCCGGCCGGGCCGTCAGCGCCGGGGTCTTCGAGGGCCGCGACACCACCGGCATGCCACGCGCCGAACTGGCCGACCTCATCAAAGACCTCACCGAACAGATGATGAACGCGGCGCGTGACCTGCAATTCGAGCTCGCCGCACGCATCCGCGACGAGATCGCCGACCTCAAGAAGGAGTTGCGGGGGATGGACGCGGCCGGGATCAAGTGACGCGCCAGCAAGCGGGGTGTTTTCGCGTGTCGTGATGATCCGTGATTGACTGCAATGCGGTGGTGGATCTGACTGACGCGGTGATGACCGACTCCGCGGTAAGCACTGGCAGCTGGCGTGAGCTGCTCGGAAAGCGGTACCTGGGCACCTCGGCCGTGCTGGCCGGGGGCGTGGCCCTCTACGCCACCAACGAGTTTCTGACGATCAGCCTGCTGCCCAGCACCGTCAAAGACATCGGCGGTGAGCGGTTCTACGCGTGGGTGACCACCTTGTACCTGGTCGGATCGGTGATCGCCGCCGCCGCGGCCAATGCGGTGCTGGTCCGCATCGGTTCCCGGTCGTCGTACCTGCTGGGACTGCTGGCGTTCGGCGCCGGAGGCGTGGTGTGCGCTATGGCGCCGCACATGGAGATTCTGCTGGTCGGGCGCACCCTGCAGGGCATGGGTGGTGGCCTGTTGGCCGGCCTGGGCTATGCGCTGATCAACGCCGTCCTACCGAGTTGGCTGTGGACCCGCGCGTCCGGGCTGGTATCGGCGATGTGGGGGGTCGGCACCCTGGTCGGGCCGGCAGCCGGCGGGCTGTTCGCCCAGTTCGGCCTCTGGCGCTGGGCGTTCGGCGTCATGGCGGCGCTGTCCGCGGTGATGGCCGCCGCGGTGAGCGTGGTGCTGGCGGCCGGGCGCGGCAGCCACCACGGCGAACCGATGAAGATCCCGGTGCGCTCGTTGCTGCTGCTCGGCGGTGCCGCGCTGGCGGTCAGCGTCGCGCAGCTGCCACACAGCCTGTTCGGCGCGGCCAGCCTGCTGATCGCGGGCGGCGTGCTGCTGGTGGTGTTCCTGGTCCTGGACCGGCGCTCCTCGGCGGCGGTCCTGCCGCCCAGCGCGTTCCACCCGGGGCGGGAGAAGTGGATCTACGTGACGCTGGGCCTGCTGATGGCCACCACGAAGGCCAACCTGTACATCCCGCTGCTGGGTCAGCGGCTGGCCCACCTGCCGCCGGTGATGGCCGGCTTCTTGGGCGCCGCCCTGTCGACCGGTTGGACGTTCAGCGAGATCGCCAGCGCCTCGGTCAGCAAGGTGCGGGTGGTCATCGGCCTGGTGATCAGCGCGCCGCTGGTGATGTCGGCCGGCCTGGCGGTGGTCGCGTTCACCCGGATGAACCACTACAACCCGACCGCGGTCGGTGCGATCTGGGCGATCGCCCTGCTGGTCGTCGGCATCGGCGTCGGCGCCGGCTGGCCGCACCTGTCGGCGTGGGCGATGAGCTGCGTCGACGACCCCGCCGAGGGCGGCACGGCCGCGGCCGCGATCAACACCATCGCGCTGATCGGCGGGGCGTTCGGCGCGGGATTCGCCGGCCTGGTGGTCAACACCGCGATCAGCACCGGCCTGCCGGCGGCCCGCTGGTTGTTCGCGACCTTCGCGGCCCTGGCCGCCCTGGGCTGCGTGGTGGCCTATCGGGCCAGCCGCGGTGCCGAGCCGCTGGTCGGCGCCACCTCCTGACGGGTTCACCGGGTGGATTTGATCACCTGGGCGAAGGTGAACTGCCAGCGTTCGACGACGTGGAAACCCAGCCGGTCCAGCACCTGACCGTCAGGGGTCCGGGCGAACCGGATGCCCATCGGCAGCATCGCAGCAACCTGGTGGGCCGGCAGCGCGTGATCGTGATCGGTGATCGTCCAGATCGCCGGGCAGCCGGCCAGCTGATCGGTCAGCGCCCATACCGCCAGGTGCCCGTCCCACAGCCGCCCCAGGGTTTGGCGGTGCGGCCCCCGGCCGGGATCGGTCAGCTTCGCGAACGCTTCGGGACGCGCGGCGGTCAGCGCCCGGATAGGGCCGGGCAACCACCGGGTGGTGTTGTCGATCAGCAGGCAGTCCCCGGGCGCGGCGTGCGCGTCGATCACGTCGGCGACCGCGCTGTAGTCCCAGCCTTTTTCTTTGGTGTACCGACCACGCTGGCCCACAACATAATTGGGTGCCGCGGCGATCGCCAGCAGTGCGACGACACCGATGACGGCGCGCCGTGACCCGGCGACGGTGGTGACCGCGACGGCCAAGACGATCGCCATCGCCGGCGCCGTGCAGATCAGATAGCGCGGGTAGTAGACGGGCTTCACCACCGCCGAATAGGCCAGGGTGGCCACCGTGGGGATGATCATCCAGGCGGCGCAGAGGATCAGCAGCCGGCGCACCTGGCCGCTGGGTGCCCGGCGGGCGCGCATCGCCACCGCGGCCGCGATCAGCAGCCATGCCCCGACCGCGAACGGCACGCTTTTGTCGAAGAACTGCTGCTGCACCACCTCGACGACGGTGTGCCGGTTCAGCGGCTCGATCCAGGCGACCTGCCAGATCTGCCGCTGACTGAACCACAGGAACGGGGCCAGAGCCGCCAGCGCGACGCCGGCCGCAGCGGCAAAGCGCCGCCTCGCCGAGCGTCCGCCTCCGCCCACCCGCAGCGCCACCGCATGCACCGCCACCAGGAGCACGGTGAAGGTGTTCAGCAGCGTCGACGCCACCACCGCCGCGCCGTAACCCACCCACAGCGCGCCGGTGTTGCGGCGGGCTGCGCTGACCCACAGCACCGTCAGCCACACCGCGGCCATCGCCGCAAACGCATACGGGCGGGCCTCGACACCCGCCCACGTCACCCGCGGCAGCACCGCATACAGCACCCCGGCGCACACCGATACCCGCCGGTCGGCGAACCGGCGAGCCAAGACCACCACTCCGGCGGCGCCCGCGCCGACCGCCAGACAACTCGGCACCCGCGCCCAGAATTCGGTGGCGGGCAGTACCGCGAACCAGCCGTGCATGACCAGGTAGTACAGGCCGTGCACCGCGTCGATGTGGCTCAGCAGGTGCCACAGCTCGGGCAGGGAACGATGCGTCGACGCCGAGATCGTCGCCGCCTCGTCGAACCACAGCGACGGCCGACCCGCCCCGATCCCGCTGATCACCGTCGCCAGCCCCCCGATCACCGCTGCATCCGGGGGTGTGCGCCGCCGGCGGAGCGGAGCCGCTGTCGTGGTCGCCGGGGCTCGGGTCAGTACCTGGCTCAACGGCGTGCCCTCTCGGCGGGGACCAGGGTGATGAATTTCCACGTTACCGTGATTTCGGGGCCGGTCGGGTCGGATGTGTGTGCAGCGACGCAGCCGACATGTGACGCCAATCGCCCCCATCGGGGCCGTCGACGCGTTAATGTCGCCATGGCTTAGAACACAGCAACTTTTCACCGGGAGGGTTACGGATGAGCGGCTACAAGACGGTGGTGGTCGGTACGGACGGCTCGGATTCGTCGCTGCGTGCCGTCGACCGCGCCGGTCACCTGGCGTCTGGGGAGGGCGCGAAGGTCGTCGTCGCCACCGCTTACCTGCCGCACGCCGACGACCCCCGGGCCACCGATGCTCTGAAGGACGAGAGCTACATCGCCTCGGGCAACGCCCCCATCTACGCCATCCTCAAGGAAGCCCGGGAGCGCGCTATCGCGGCCGGGGCCTACGAGGTGGAGGAGAAGGCCGTCGTCGGCGCTCCGGTGGACGCGCTGGTGGATCTGGCGGAGTCGGTCAAGGCCGACCTGCTGGTGGTCGGCAACGTAGGGCTGAGCACGATCGCCGGGCGGCTGCTCGGATCGGTGCCGGCCAATGTCTCGCGGCGCGCCAAGGTGGACGTGCTGATCGTGCACACCACCGGCTAGCGTCAGGGCATCGCTTCGGCCCAGGCGAGATGCCCTTCGTAGCCGAGTGTTTCGGCCATGTCGCGGCAGCGGTCACGAAAGCCGGCATAGGCGGCTGCGTCGCCGCGCGCCTGGGACAGCAGCGCCCGCAGCCGCAACAGCCAGACATCCCGAATCGCCAGGTTCTCTTCGGCGGGTGCGGTCGCCAGCAAGTCGATCGCGGCCTCGGCTTCGGCCATATCGGCGTCGGTGGGTCCGTCCAGCAGGGTCTCCACCAAAACGTTGGTCGCGTGAAAGCCCCAGCCCAGCAGCTGGCCCCTGCGGATCAGGTGGTCGGCGACGGTGCGGATGAGTGCCAGGGCATGCTCGCGGTCCCCGTGCCGAGCCCTTTCCCGGGCCAGGAAGACGAGGGTGATCGGGAACTCACCCACCTGGCCGACCTGGGTCAAGATCTGCTGTCCCCGCTCGCGCTCGGCGACGGTGGGGCGGTGTAACAGCGCAAAACCCAAGTTCTGCCGCGCCTTGGACAGGGTGTAGTCGTCACCCGAGCGTTCCGCGTGCGCGACGGCTTCCTCGATGGTGCGCACCGCTGCGTCGTCGGCGTTCAAGACGCCATAGGCGATCGCGGCCTGGTAGGTGAATGCCACCGCGACGACAAAGGACAGCGGGTCGGTGTCGCGAGCCATGGCGAGGGCGCGTTCCTGGTCGTCGCGCCACCCGGGGTGGCCCAGGCGCCACCGTGCGATGGAGCGCTCGGCCAGCACGACCGCCAGCGGAGAGCCGACCAGGAAATTGCCCATCGTGGGATCGCCATCGGCCAGGTCGATGACTCGTTGGGACCACTCCGCCACGTCATCCCAACCGTCCAACTCGGTCTTGGCGAAGATGGGCGCAAACGACAGTCCCACGGTCAGGGACGAGTCGTCGATGGAATCCAGCAGCGCCATCGTTTCCGAGGCCAGCTCGGAGGCCTCGTGGATCCGATCCTGGAACACGTAGCCGATCACCAGACCCGCCATGGCGATCGCCAAGGACGGCTTGTCGCCGCCGGCGTCGCACAGCTCGCGCAGTTCCTCGAACCGGGTCGGTATGTCGTTCAAGCCTGCGCGCCAAGCGATCCCGCACAGCATGGTGCGCGGGACGATCCGCATTGCGGTCCGGTTGGGATCGTCAGCGGGCAGCGTGTCGGCGATCTTCTGGGCGCGTTCCCAACTCATTCGTGCCGCGATGATGTCGCGGTTCAACGCCCACGTCGCGGCGCGCAGATGCCACCCGTAAGCGACATGTCCCTCTCCGGCGGCTTCCCAGTGCTCAGCGATCAGGGCGGCGTTCTGGTCAGCCGATGCGGGGTCCCGCGCTTCGATGGCCCTGGCAAGCCGTCGGTGCACCTCGGCGCGACCGGACTTCAGTTGTGCTTCATAGGCGACCACCCGGATCAGCGGATGCCCGAACGCGTAGTCGGCGTCCGGCGCCGGCGGGGACAGCGGTTCGATCAGTTCGGCGCTGATCAGTTCCTCGACGCACGGATCGACGCCCAGTTCGACCAACAGTTCGCCGCTGAAGCGGGTCCCGATGACCGCGGCCGCTGCCAGGGCCTGTTTGGCGCCCGTGCCGAGCCGGTCGATGCGCGCGGCCAGCGTCGCCTGCAGGGTGGCCGGCACATGGATCTCGGCCGCGGCGGTGCGGCATAGGTAGCTGCCGCGTTCACCGATCAGCACGCCGCGCTGCGCCAGCTCGCGGGTGATCTCCTCGGCGAAGAACGGGTTCCCGGCCGAGTGTTCGGTCATGATGGCGGCGACCTCGGTCACCGAGGGGTGCGTACCCACGAGGTCGGCCACCAACAGCGAGGTGTCCCGGTTGCTGAGCGGCTCGAGGGTCATGGTCTGCACGCCGGACACCTGCTGCAGCGTGCCGCGGTACTCGGGGCGGCAGGTGATCAGCGCCAGCGAGCAGGTGGCGGCGATCACCGTCAGAAAGTCCGCGAGCATGGATTCACTGACCTCGTCGATCCAGTGCACGTCCTCGACGACGAAGATCGCGGGATGGGTGCGGGCCAGCTGGGCGGTGTTGACCAGCGCGGTCAGCCGCCGCCGCCGGGCATCCGGGTCGATTTTCGGCAGCTCCACCCCGGGTTCCACGATGCCCAGGAGGTCATCGAGCAGCAGCATGTCTTCGGGGTCGGCATCGGGGACCCGAGCCCGCACGGTGGCCCGCATATTCGCGTCGTCGAGGCCACCGACCCGTGCCGCGGCGCCCAGCAGACCGGCGACCACGTGGAACGCGACATCGGTGGTGTGCGCTTCACAGAACGCGGAAAACACCTCGACGCCAACCTCTTTCGCGCACTGGATGATTTCGTCGACCAGTCGCGTCTTGCCGATCCCGGCCGAGCCGACGACGCACACCGCCGCCCCGTGCCCGTTGACCGCCTGGCTCAGCATCGCCTTGAGCGTGGCCAGTTCCGCATCGCGGCCGACCAGTACCGACTCCGCGGACCGGTCGCGCTGGCGGCGCGGGGACATGCTCAGCAGACGTCGCGCCGGGACGGCATCGGCAACACCTTTGACGCGCACCAGCTCCGGTTCCCCGAGCACCGACACCGCGGCCACCAGTTGCGCGGTCGCCGCGCTGAGCATCACCCCGCCCGGCGGCGCGGCGGCCTCCATCCGCTGCGCCATCCCCACCTGCTCACCGATCGCGGTGTAACCCAGCGCCCCGGAACCGAGGTCGCCGACGATCACCTCGCCGGAGTTGATCCCGACCCGCACCTGCAGGTCCACCCCGTCGCGGTGGCGCAGCTGCTCGGCCAGTCCGCGTGCCTGCTCTTGCATTACCAGGGCGGCGCGGCAGGCCCGCACCGCGTGGTCCTCCAAGGCCATCGGCGCCCCGAAGATCGCCATCAGACCGTCACCGGTGAACTTGTCGACCGTGCCGCCGAACCGCTGCACCACCGCCGCCGCCCGAGTCACCAGCTCGGTCATGATTTCGCGCAGCCGCTCGGTGCCCACCGCCGACGCGAGCTGCATCGACTGCACCACGTCGGCGAAGAGCACCGTCACCTGTTTGTACTCGGCGTGCTCGGTGGATGCCACGATCAGCGAACCGCAGCCATCGCAGAACCGCGCACCCTGGCGCGGCACGGTTCCGCACGTTGCACACGCCGGTATGGCCGTCACCCGACCCCTCCGCAGCCTCCGGCCCCCCGAAGGGCCTCAGTATAGGCGGCTTTTACCAGCTGACAAGGCGTTTTGCGGCGTCACCAACCCCGTTCACGCCACTCCGCCAGGTGCGGGCGCTCGGCGCCCAGCGTGGTGTCGTCGCCGTGGCCGGGATAGACGACGGTGTCGTCGCCGAACCGGTCGAACACCTTGCGGCTCACATCACCGAGCAGCCGCTCGAAATCCCCGGGCTGCCAGGTCTTGCCGACCCCGCCCGGGAACAGGCAATCTCCGGTGAACAACTGCGTCACCCCGCCGGTGGCCGCGCCGTTCAGGGCCAGCGCCACCGAGCCCTCGGTGTGGCCCTGCAGGTGGATCACGTCGAAACTCAGGTCACCGACCGTCACGGTGTCGCCGTCGGCCAGCAGCCGATCCGGGGTCACCGGCAGCGGCTCGGCGTCCAGGGCGTGCGCCGCCGTAGGCGCCCCGGTCGCCTCGGCGAGCGCTTCGAGGGCCTGCCAGTGGTCGAAGTGCTGGTGGCTGGTCACGATCAGCGCCACCTCCGGGGCGTGCTCGCGCACCAGCGCCACCAGGTTCTCGGCGTCGTTGGCCGCGTCGATCAGCAACGTCTTGCCGGTGTTCGCGCAGGTCACCAGGTAGGCGTTGTTGTCCATCGGACCCACCGACGTCTTGATGATCGAGGCCCCCGGCAGGGTGCGGCGCGCCGCGGTGCCGGGTTCGACGTGACCGGTGTAGCTGTCGTCAACCGAGATCGAAGGCGTCATATCCGCCACCGTACTGGCCCTGAGCTGGGTGTCGGTAGCGCCACCTAGCATGGACGGGTGGCTGACCGGCTGATCGTCAAGGGCGCGCGTGAACACAACCTGCGCAGTGTGGACCTCGACCTGCCGCGAGATGCGCTGATCGTGTTCACCGGCCTGTCCGGGTCAGGCAAATCCTCGCTGGCCTTCGACACGATCTTCGCCGAGGGCCAGCGCCGTTACGTCGAGTCGCTGTCGGCGTATGCCCGGCAGTTCCTGGGCCAGATGGACAAGCCCGACGTCGACTTCATCGAGGGCCTGTCGCCGGCGGTGTCGATCGACCAGAAGTCCACCAACCGCAACCCGCGTTCGACGGTGGGCACCATCACCGAGGTCTATGACTACCTGCGGCTGCTCTACGCCCGCGCCGGGACCCCGCACTGCCCGGTCTGCGGTGAGCGCATCGCCCGCCAGACCCCCCAGCAGATCGTCGATCAGGTGCTGGCGATGGATGAGGGCCTGCGGTTTCAGGTGCTGGCGCCGGTGGTGCGCACCCGCAAAGGCGAGTTCGCCGACCTGTTCGAGAAGCTGAACACCCAGGGCTACAGCCGGGTCCGGGTCGACGGCGTGGTGCATTCGCTCACCGATCCGCCCAAGCTCAAGAAGCAGGAGAAGCACGACGTCGACGTCGTGGTGGACCGGTTGACGGTCAAGGAGTCGGCCAAACAGCGGCTCACCGATTCCATCGAGACCGCGCTGGGCCTGGCCGACGGCATCGTGGTGCTGGAGTTCGTCGACCGCGATGACGACCACCCGCACCGGGAGCAGCGGTTCTCCGAGAAGCTGGCCTGCCCCAACGGCCACGCGCTGTCCGTCGACGACCTGGAGCCGCGGTCATTCTCGTTCAACTCGCCGTATGGGGCCTGCCCGGAATGCGCCGGGCTGGGCATCCGCAAGGAGGTCGACGCCGACCTGGTGGTGCCGGACCCGGACCGCACCCTGGCCGAGGGCGCGGTGGCGCCGTGGTCGATGGGCCCCACCAGCGAGTACTTCACCCGGATGATGTCGAGCCTGGGCGACGTGATGGGCTTCGATGTCGACACCCCGTGGCGCAAGCTGCCGGCCAAGGCCCGCAAGGCGATCCTGGAAGGCTCCGACGAACAGGTCCACGTGCGGTACCGCAACCGCTACGGCCGGACCCGCTCCTACTACACCGATTTCGAAGGTGTGATGGCGTTCTTGCAGCGCAAGATGGAGCAGACCGAGTCCGAGCAGATGAAGGAACGCTATGCCGGCTTCATGCGGGACGTGCCGTGCCCGGAGTGCGCCGGCACCCGGCTCAAGCCGGAGATCCTGGCGGTGACGTTGGCCGCCGGTGAGTACGGCAGCAAATCCATTGCGCAGGTCAGTGATCTGTCGATCGCGGATTGCTCGGACTTCCTCAACGCGCTCACCCTGGGCCCGCGGGAGCAGGCCATCGCCGGTCAGGTGCTCAAGGAGATCCAGTCCCGGCTGAGCTTTCTGCTCGACGTGGGGCTGGAGTACCTGACCCTGTCGCGGGCGGCCGGAACGCTCTCCGGCGGTGAGGCGCAACGCATCCGGCTGGCCACCCAGATCGGCTCGGGCCTGGTCGGGGTGCTCTACGTGCTCGACGAGCCGTCGATCGGGCTGCACCAGCGTGACAACCGTCGGCTGATCGAAACCCTGGTGCGGCTGCGCGACCTGGGCAACACCCTGATCGTGGTCGAGCACGACCTGGACACCATCGCCCACGCCGACTGGATCGTCGACATCGGACCGGCGGCAGGGGAGCACGGTGGGCGGATCGTGCACAGCGGGCCCTATGCCGACTTGCTGGCCAACCCCGACTCGATCACCGGTGCCTACCTGTCCGGCGCGAAAAGCATTGCGGTGCCGGAGGTTCGACGGAAGGTGGATGCCAAGCGCCAGCTCGGCGTAGTCGGTGCCCGCGAGCACAACCTGGCCGGCGTGGACGTGGCCTTCCCGCTCGGCGTGCTCACCGCGGTGACCGGGGTGTCCGGGTCGGGCAAGTCGACGCTGGTCAACGACATCCTGGCGGCGGTGCTGGCCAACAAGCTCAACGGCGCCCGGCTGGTGCCCGGCCGGCACACCCGCATCACCGGCCTGGACCACCTGGACAAGCTGGTGCGGGTGGATCAGTCGCCGATCGGGCGCACCCCGCGGTCCAACCCGGCCACCTACACCGGGGTGTTCGACAAGATCCGCACCCTGTTCGCCGCCACCACCGAGGCCAAGGTGCGCGGGTATCAACCGGGCCGGTTCTCGTTCAACGTCAAGGGCGGCCGCTGCGAAGCGTGCACCGGCGACGGCACCATCAAGATCGAGATGAACTTCCTGCCCGACGTGTACGTGCCCTGCGAGGTCTGCCACGGCGCCCGCTACAACCGGGAGACGCTGGAGGTGCACTACAAAGGCAAGACCATCGCCGAGGTGCTCGACATGTCGATCGAGGAAGCGTGTAGCTTCTTCGAGCCGATCACCGGCATCCACCGCTACCTGCGCACCCTGGTCGACGTCGGCCTGGGCTACGTGCGCCTCGGGCAGCCCGCGCCGACGCTGTCCGGCGGTGAGGCGCAGCGGGTGAAGCTGGCCTCGGAGCTGCAGAAGCGCTCCACCGGGCGAACCGTCTACATCCTCGACGAGCCCACCACCGGCCTGCACTTCGAGGACATCGCCAAGCTGCTGGGCGTCATCAACGGCCTTGTCGACAAAGGCAATACGGTGATCGTCATCGAGCACAACCTGGACGTGATCAAGACCGCGGACTGGATCATCGACATGGGCCCAGAAGGCGGGGCCGGCGGTGGGACGGTGGTGGCCACCGGCACACCCGAGGATGTGGTGGCGGTGCCGGAGAGCTACACCGGGAAGTTTCTTGCTGAAATCCTGGGGGCGCCGGCCAAACCGGCGAAAGCCACCAAGCGGCGGCGTAAGGCCAGCGCTTAGCGTGTGAACGCGTTACGCGTCGTCGGGCAACAGCCGAAATGCGGGAGCCCCGTTGAGGGGGACGATGGCCCGGAAATCGCGACGGTCCAGCGTAAGCACCGCGTTGGTCTCGTACTGTTGGGCCAATACGACGGTGACCGCGTCAGTAAGGTCGAGTTGCAAGGTTTCGTAACGGTTTTGAACAGCGCGAGCGGTTCGCAGCGTGCGAGCCGGAACGACGTCGACGGCGACGCGCCCGGTGCGCTCCTGGGTGAGTAGCCAATCGTTGATCGCCAGCGCCTCCCGCCTACCGACGCTCCGCGTGGTGACGTGTTCGATCTCGAGGAGAACCAAGGGGGAGATGACGGTCAGTGCAGCCTTGATCAGGGCCTGTCGTGCCGCGGCGTGCTCCGGGTCGTCCACGTTCAGGGCGGCCACCAGACCGGACGTGTCTCCCACGAGGATCATTCGGTAGTGCGCCCGGCAACCTCAGCGACCACCTGATGGATCTCGTCAACGGTCACCGGATGTCCGAAGCTCAGCGCGGGAATGTCCCAGTCTTCAGGCCAGCGACGGGCCCTCAAAGCAGCGAGGTGGAAGGCTTCGCGAAAGTACTCCGACTCCGGCCGTCCGTCTCGCGCGGCCGCCTCCTTGATCACGGCGAGATCGTCCTCATCGACCATCACCGTCGTCTTCTTCAGCGCCATATGGTTATGGTACCAGTGCCATAAGCTTAGCGCGGCGCCGCTTTGACCAGCGGCGACGGGAACCGCGGCGGCACCCGCACCCCGCCCAGCCACTCGGTGAGCCGCTTTGCGCGCTTCTCCAGCGCCTGGCGTGCCGGGCGGCCGGGGTCCTCCAGCAGCTGCAATTGCACCTGGGCGGCGGCATTCTGATACCAGCCGCCCACGATCCGCCCGTTCCACCACACCGTGGGCCCGGCGTTGCCGTTGTTGTCGAAGAGCTGCCCGCGGTGCTCGCCGAGGTACCAGTCGCGGTGATACCAGCCCATCGTGGTGACGTCGAGCCCGGGCAGCAGCGCACCCCACGGCGCGGGTTCCGGCTCGGGCTCCAGATCATCGGGCAGTGCATATCCGGGTGTGCCGTGCAGGTCGACGTCGACGGCGCCGATGTCGCTCAACGCCTTTCGGACCGCGGTTTTGGTGGTGCCGAACCACCACTTGATGTCGTCGGCGGTGGCCGGACCGAACGCCCGCAGCCAGGTGCGCAGCAGCTGCGCCTGCGCCACCTCGGCGGCCAGCGGGTCACCCGGCTCGCCGAGCCAGTCCATGGCGGTCGTCCACCGCGGCCGCGACGACGTCCAGGCACCGTCGTTGGGCCCGCGCACGATGTCACCCTGGACCCCGAGCACGGTCAGCGCCCGCGGCGCCAGATGCGTTTGGCCGCCATAGGACTTACCCGGCGCCGGATCGTAGGTTCCGGCCAGTTCCGGCAGGGCAGCGCGCAGTTCGGTGCTGCGGGTCGGGCCGTGTTCGCCGAGGTGAGCCAGCACCGCCGCACCGGCCCGGTCGAGCCAGCGTTCGCCGTCGGCCGCCACGCCGGCTTTGGCGACATCGGCGATGAGCCGGCGTCGCTCGGTGGCGGCCACCCGGTCACTGGCGGCGGCCTGCACCGCGGGCAGATCGGCGGGATCGATCACCCACAGGGTGCGGCGCATCGCCAGATGCTTGACCAGGGAACGCTTTTCATACAGCGCACTGTCCAGGTCGGCGACGGCGAACGGTGCCACCCGGGCCCACAGCGACAGATAGGGGGTGGCGGGGTCGGTGGCGTGCAGGCCGATCAGCGCGGCCGCCACCTGCGTTATCGGCTCGGTCGCGGCTTCGGCGGCCAGGAAGTGCCGGCGCGCCAAACGGTTTCGCCGCTCGGCGATGGTGAAGCTGCGCACCGGTCAGTGCTCACCCTCATGCATCGACGTCCGGATCTGCTCCAGTCGCTCGGCGGCCGCGCGCTGCAGGTCCTGGTACTGCTTCTCGACGCTGCGGCCCTCGGGCGTCTCCGAATCCAGTTCCTGCGCGCCGTTCGAGGTCTGATACCGGTTTTCGATCTTCTCGCGCACCGATTCGAAGGTCGGCACGCCGGCCTCGTCGAATCCGGGGTCGGGCTGCGGGCCGCTCGGATCGTCACCCATGCTCGACACGTTACCGGCGGCGGTCGAAGTAGCGGACCATCAACGCCCAGTAGCCCATGGTCAGCGTCATCGCCACCGCCGTCGCGATCACGGCGGGCAGCAACCGCCGGCGGCGGGCGCTCACCAGGGCGGCGACGGTCGCGGTGCTGCCGGCCAGATTCAGCAGCAGGGCGGCGTCGCGGGGCCGGTCGGTGATCCACTGCTCCTCGCCGAGCATCGCGCGGGTCGACCAGGCCGACGTCCCGGCCGGTTCACCGAAGATCACCGGGTTCAGCGCGAACCACACCGAGATCCACGCCGCATCCCGCCAGGAGCGCCGCCACACCGGCAGCAGGATCAGCGGCATCGTCGCCCAGCGGCTCCAGGCGCTGAGCGGGTTGGCGTGTCGGGCGAAGACCGCGCGGCGAAGACGGGCGAAGGTCGCGGTGGTCACCCCTCCATGATGGACCGTGCGCCCGCTCAGCGCGGTTTGGCCAGCGGGAACGGCAGCGTGTCGCGAATGCTGTGGCCGGTGATGAGCATGACGACCCGGTCGACGCCCATGCCCAGGCCGCCGGTCGGGGCCATCGCATACTCCATGGCCTGCAGGAAGTCCTCGTCGAGCTCCATCGCCTCGACGTCGCCGCCGGCGGCCAGCAGCGACTGCTGGTGCAGTCGGCGGCGCTGTTCCACCGGGTCGGTGAGCTCGCTGTAGGCGGTGCCCAGCTCGACTCCCCAGGCCACCAGGTCCCAGCGCTCGGCCACCCCGGGCTTGCAGCGGTGCGGCCGGGTTAGCGGCGACACCGAGGTGGGGAAGTCGGTGTAGAACGTGGGCCGCTCGGTGCGGGCCTCCACCAGCTGCTCGTAGAGTTCGAGCACCACTGCGCCGGCATCCCACTGTCGCAGGAAGTGCACGCCCGCGCGGTCGCACAACCGGCGCAAGGAGCCCAGATCGGTGTCGGCGTCGATCTGCTCTCCGAGAGCCTCCGAGACCGCGTCGTGCACGGTGCGCACCGGCCACTGCCCGGAGATGTCCACGGCGTCCAGCCGGCCGTCGGCGCCGGGCCGCATCACCACCGGTGCGCCGTTGGCCGCCACCGCGGCGTTCTGGATCAGCTCGCGGGCCCCGTCGATCCAGGTGAGGTAGTCGGCGTGAGCCTGGTAGGCCTCCAGCAGGGTGAACTCCGGGTTGTGGCTGAAGTCGACGCCTTCGTTACGAAACGCCCGCCCCAGCTCGAAGACCCGCTCCACGCCGCCGACGCACAGCCGCTTGAGGTAGAGCTCGGGGGCGATCCGCAGGTACAGGTCGAGGTCGTAGGCGTTGATGTGGGTGACGAACGGCCGCGCGTTGGCCCCGCCGTGCAGCTGCTGCAGAATCGGGGTCTCGACCTCCAGGAATCCCTTGGCGAACAAGGTGTTCCGCAGCGAGTGCAGCACCTTGCTGCGGGCCGCGATGAGCTCGCGCGCTCGCGTGTTGATCGCCAGATCCACATAGCGGGACCGCACCCGGGCCTCGGGATCGGTCAGCCCCTTCCACTTGTCGGGCAGCGGACGCAGGCACTTGCCCACCAGCCGCCAGTGCCGCACCAGCAGCGACGGGGTCCCGTTGCGGCTGTTGCCCATCCGGCCGGTCGCCTCGATCAGGTCGCCCAGATCGACGCCGGCGCTGAAGTCCGCGGCGCGGGCCTGGCCGGCCTCGGCCAGCACCGCGTTGTCCAGCAGCAACTGCACTTCACCCGACCAGTCGCGTAACTCGGCGAACAGCACGCCGCCGTAGTCGCGCATCCGCAGCACCCGCCCGGCCACCGAGACGGTTTCGTCGGCGCCGCTCTGCAACGCCTGCGCGACGGTGTGACTGGGCGGGGAGCCCACCGGATAGGCGTCAACACCGTTGTCCTGCAACGATTTCAGCTTGGCCATCCGGACCCGAACCTGTTCGGGAAGCCGGGGGAGCGCCGCGGCGGGTTCGGGCACCGCGGCGGTCCCGGTGGTCTCGGCGTCGGGGGCGGTGCCGTCGGCGTGCAGCCGCCCGCTGGCGGCCACCGCCGCCGGTACCGAGGAGTGGTGTCCGGTGTGCTGTTCGTTGCGCCGGGAGAACGGCAGCACCAGAAAGCCCTCGGCGATCACCGACGCGACACCGACCCGGGGGATCAGCCGGGCGTCCTCGTAGCAGGCGTACCGCGGCACCCACTGCGGCTGGTACTTCATGTTCGAGCGGTACAGCGTCTCCAATTGCCACCAGCGGGAGAAGAACATCAGCAGCCGACGCCACGCCCGCAGCACCGGGCCGGCACCCAGCTGGGCGCCCTGTTCGAATGCCGCCCGGAACATCGCGAAGTTCAACGAGATGCGGCTCACGCCGATGGTATTGGCCTGCAGTGCCAGCTCGCTGACCATCAACTCGATGGTGCCGTTGGGGGAATGCGGTGAGCGGCGCATCAGATCCAGCGAGACCCCGCTGCGCCCCCACGGCACCAGTGACAGCATCGCCACCACTTCGCCGCTTTGTGGGCCGGGTCGAGGGTCGCCGCGCACCGCCTCGACCAGCAGGCAGTCGGCATCGGCGGGGTCGCCGAGGCGGCCCAGCGCCATCGAGAAGCCGCGCTCGGATTCGGTGTCGCGCCAGGCGTCGGCGCGTTCGATCACCCGGGCCATCTCCTCGGCGCCGATGTCCCCGTGCCGGCGCATCCGGACCGTCAGCCCGGACCGGCGGGCCCGGGTCACCGCCTGACGCACCCCGCGCATATCCGGTCCGGACAGCTTGAACTCCGCGGTCCGCAGGATCGCCTCGTCGCCGAGCTCCAGGGCGCTCAGGCCGGCGTCCCGGAAGGCCTGGGCGCCGGCGAAACTGGCGCCCATGACGCCGGGCGCCCAGCCGTATTCCTGACAGATGTGCAGCCAGGCGGCGATGGCCTGCGGCCAGGCCCGCGGGTCGCCGACCGGGTCGCCGCTGGCCAGGCAGACCCCCACCTCGACCCGGTAGGTAATGGCGGCGCGGCCGTTGGGGGCGAACACCACCGACTTGTCGCGGCGGGTGGCGAAGTAGCCCAGCGAATCGTTCTGGCCGAACTGCTCGAGCAGCCCGCGGATCGCCGACTCGTCCTGGCCGGTCAGCGCGTTGTCGGCGCGTTGGGACAGGAACAGCACGATGGCCGCGATGATCAGGGCCAGCGCCCCGAGCAGCCCGCACAGCGCCTTGAGCCCGAAATCGGGCTTGCCGGGGAAGAAGTCCGGTTCCAGCAGGGCGAAGCCGACCACCCGGTTCACCACATACGGCAGCCGCCAGGGCCGCTCGACGGTTCCGGGGAACACCTCGATGAGCCCCCAGCACAGCAGGATGGCCACCGTCCAGCCGGCCGCCAGGGTGGCGGCGGACTTGAGCAGGGCGCCGCGGCGGACTTTGGCCCAGAACTCACCGCGGGCCAGCACCAGCACCACTAAAGCGGCGGCGTGCAGGGCCAGACCGGCAACGCCGCTGACGACCTGCAGCCGGTCGCTGCCGCCCGACACCAGCCGGCTGAGATTCCAGCCCCCGGCGACCAGCAGGTTGGCGATCAGCAGCCACCAGGCGATGCGTTTGCGGGCACTGAGCGCTGCGGCCAACAGGCCCAGCACGAACGCCCAGGCCAGGCTGGTGTCGGGGAAGTTGAACAGGTACTTGTCGACGAACTCGCGGGGCACCCGGATGACCCAGCGGATCACCGGGGACATGCTCGCCACCAGCGACAAGGTGGCGGCGGTGCCCACGGCCCAAGCGGCGGCCGCCGGAACCCAGTGGAACCGCGAGGAAGAACGCCGGCGCAAGCCCGGCTTGGATGGCCCAGTCAGCGTCATAGCCCGCGAGAATAAGCAGTCAAACCTGGAAAATAGTGTGAGGCCCGGCCTTGGGTGCAACGGCTGGGCTAGTGGAATGCGCAACTGCTGCTAGACTGTGTGCCGCGACCGTCCCGGCGTACGCCAGGACTGCAAGTGGAGTTCCCTCCCACCACTCGCCGAGGAGCGATCCGTCAGGCGCAGTGGTCCGGTCGCAGGCGGTGCGAACCGCCTGCTCTGCGCACCCGCGCAGGTGGCCCGATGGCATCGGGTCGCGATCGGTCGGTATCGGGCCCTGCTTCGTGCAGGGCCTTTTTGCTGGTGGGTGGTTTCTTCCGCCGCTGCGTCCGGACGACCACGGCGGCCGGCGCGACCGAAAGACTACCCAGGGAGGTCCCATCAGCACTGAGATCCGCGTCAACGAGCGCATTCGCGTACCTGAGGTCCGTTTGATCGGCCCGGGAGGGGAGCAGGTAGGCATCGTGCGCATCGAAGATGCGCTTCGCGTCGCCGCGGATGCCGATCTCGACCTTGTCGAAGTAGCCCCGACCGCCAAACCGCCGGTTTGCAAGATCATGGACTACGGCAAGTACAAGTACGAGGCGGCCCAGAAGGAGCGCGAGTCTCGCAAGAACCAGCAGCAGACCGTCGTCAAGGAACAGAAGCTGCGCCCCAAGATCGACGACCACGACTACGCGACGAAGAAGGGCCATGTGGTCCGCTTCCTCGAAGCCGGGGCCAAGGTCAAGGTGACGATCATGTTCCGCGGACGCGAGCAGTCCCGGCCGGAGCTGGGCTACCGCCTGCTGCAGCGGCTGGGCGCCGACGTCGCCGAATACGGCTTCGTCGAGACCTCCGCCAAGCAGGACGGGCGCAACATGACGATGGTGCTGGCACCGCACCGCGGCGCGAAAACCCGGGCCAAGGCGGCCGAGCAGGCCGGCGCCGGCGCGGTTCCGCCCGCACCCACCCCGGAGACCCCGGCGGACGCGGCCGAGCCCAAACCCGACAACTGATCCCGACACCAGAACTGAGGAAACATGCCCAAGGCGAAAACCCACAGTGGCGCTTCAAAGCGGTTCCGTCGCACCGGCACCGGCAAGATCGTGCGGCAGAAGGCCAACCGTCGCCACCTGCTTGAGCACAAGCCGAGCACCCGCACCCGCCGGCTGGCCGGGCGCACCGATGTGGCTGCCAGCGACACCAAGCGCGTCAATGCGATGCTCAACGGCTGACAGCCGCTCCAGGCAACGCACATCCCTTACGTCCCAACGAGAGTAGGAACACCCAATGGCACGCGTGAAGCGGGCAGTCAACGCCCAGAAGAAGCGGCGCACCATCCTGAAGGCCTCGAAAGGCTACCGCGGCCAGCGGTCGCGCCTGTACCGCAAGGCCAAAGAGCAGCAGCTGCACTCGCTGACCTACGCCTACCGTGACCGTCGCGCCCGCAAGGGCGACTTCCGCAAGCTGTGGATCACCCGGATCAACGCGGCGGCCCGCGCCAACGGCGTCACCTACAACCGACTGATCCAGGGCCTCAAGGCCGCTGGTGTCGAGGTGGACCGCAAGAACCTCGCCGAGATCGCCGTCAGCGACGCGGCCGCGTTCACCGCGCTGGTCGAGGTCGCCAAGGCGGCGCTGCCCGAGGATGTCAACGCGCCCTCCGGCGAGGCCGCCTGACCCTGCTGGGTCTTTCTGGGATGCTGACCGAACGCTCGGCCCGGGTGGTCGCGGCGGTCAAGCTGCACCGGCATGCCGCCAGGAAGCGCGAACAGCGCTTCCTGGCGGAGGGGCCCAATCTGATCGAGGCCGCGATCCGTCGCGGCCTGCTCATTGAAGTCTTCGCCACCGAAGCGGCGGCCCAGCGCCACGGCGAACTGCTGGCCACCGCACCCGCCCGTGTCCACCTGGTCACCGATCGGGCGGCAAAAGTCTTGTCGGACACCGTCACTCCGGCCGGGCTGGTCGCGGTGTGTACGCTTCCGCAGCCGGACCTGCACGCCGTGCTGGCGGGCCCGCCGCAGCTGGTGGCGGTGGCGGTCGGTATCGGCGAGCCGGGTAACGCCGGCACCCTGATCCGCATCGCCGACGCCACCGGGACCGGGTTGGTGGTGTTGACCGGCAACAGCGTCGATCCCTACAACGGCAAGTGCCTGCGTTCCTCGGCGGGCAGCATCTTCAACGTCCCGGTGGTGGTCGCGGCCGACACCGATGCCGTGCTGGCCGCGCTTGAGCAGGCGGGGCTACAGGTGCTGGCGACGGCACTGGACGGCGAGCTGTGCCTCGACGACGCCGACCCGGTGCTGGCCGCGCCCACCGCCTGGCTGTTCGGACCGGAAGCCCAGGGTTTGCCGGCCGCCGCCGCAGCCGCCGCCGATCATCGGGTGCGAATCCCGATGTCCGGTGGCGCGGAGAGCTTGAATGTGGCTGCGGCAGCTGCGATCTGCTTGTACCAGAGTGCGCGGGCGCAGCGCCACGCCGCCCGCGCCTAGGCGGCCTTCGGCCGTGGTCGTGGCCGCGGCGGGCGCACCCCGGCCAGCGAGAAGGTGCTGTGCACCAACGAGCCGGCGCGCTCGATCAGGCTCAACCGCCGCGGCGGGACGTAGTGCATCCCGCTGGCGCGACGGTCCCTGGGCGGTGCGGTGCGCCACGGCGCTTCTTCCAGCGGTGCATCGGCGGGAATCTTGCCCTGTTCACGGCGATAGCCGGCCAGTGCGCGCGGGTGCAGCCGGATCTCCTCGGGCACGAAGCTGAACGCTATCTGACTGAACTTGCCGATCAACCGGAACAGCACCTCGTCACCCTCGGACCAGCGCAGGCCGGCCTTCTCCCGGACCACCGGCTCGAAGAGTCCCGCGGCAATCCAGCGCTGGGTGGCCAGCATCGGCTTGAACAGCTGATCCCACACCGGGGTCGGCATCATGACGAACCACGGCTTGGGGATACGCATGTCCAAGATGCCTTGCGCGGCCGGCGTCATCTCCAGCTCTTCCTCGCAGACCCGGTCCCAGTACTCCAAGAATTCTTCCCAGGACTTCGGCACCGGGCGCATGCTCATGCCGTACATCCGGTACCACTGCACGTGTTCGTCGAAGAGCTGGTGCTTTTCGGCTTCGGTCAGCCCGCCGCAGAAGTACTCGGCCAGCTTGATGATCAGCATGAAGAACGTGGCGTGCGCCCAATAGAAGGTGTCGGGGTCCAGCGCGTGATAGCGCCGGCCCTGCTCGTCGGTTCCTTTGATGTCGCGGTGCCAGTCGCGGATCGAGGCGCCGGTCTGTTGGGCGCGGGCCCCGTCGTAGACCACGCCCATGATCGGATACACCGACCGGGTGACCCGCTGCAGCGGCTCACGCCACAGGCTGGAGTGCTCCTGCACACCGGCGCCCAGGCCGGGATACATGTTCTCGATGGTGCCGATCCACATGCCCATCACGCCGGTGCGGATGTCGCCGAAGTACTTCCAGGTCAGCGATTCTGAGTTCAACGGTTCGACAGCCGCTGCGGGTTTGGGCGGGGCTTGCAACGGGGCACTCTGCTCGGCGGGCTCTGCTGCCCGCTCGGCGGACGTGGTCGGTGTAACGGTCATCACGTCTCCTGTCTGGCGAACCTGACACAACCATAATTGTGACAACACGTGTTGTCTACAACATCGCGGGCGCGTCGCGGCAGGATCGCCGACCGTGGCGTGCGCCACGTGCCTCTGCCGTTGCCGGTGGCCGCGAGCGCCACCTACGCTGAGGCACATGGACCTCGAGCCGGTCGGTCGGCAGGCTGACGAGCTCGAGGAGGTGGTGGAGATTCCGGAACAGACCAGTGCGAGCCGCCGCCGTTCGTTCTCCCTCGACGAGGCCGCGGCCTGGTTGAACCGGGCGACCAACGACGTGCGGGTAGTGGACTTGGTCCGGCGTGTGCGCCGGGCGCTGCCCGGTGACCCGGAGTTCGGCGACCCGCTGTCGACGGCCGGTGACGGGGGACCGCAGGCCGCGGCTCGGGCGGCGGGCCGGTTGATGGGCGACCGGTCGGCGGCCTCCCGGGAGGTCAGCCTGGGGGCGCTGCAGATCTGGCAGGCGCTGACCGAGCGGATGTCACGGGCGCCGTCCAACGCCGAGGCGACGCTGGTCTTCACCGACCTGGTCGGTTTCTCAACGTGGTCGCTGCGCTCCGGTGATGACGCCACCCTCACCCTGTTGCGGCGGGTGTCGCAGGCGGTGGAACCGCCGCTGCTGGATGCCGGGGGTCGGATCGTCAAACGGATGGGCGACGGGATCATGGCGGTGTTCCGTGATCCGCTGGTCGCGGTGAGCGCGGTGCTGCAGGCTCAGCAGGCCATCGGCACGGTGGAGGTCAACGGCTTCACGCCGCGCATGCGGGCCGGTATTCACACCGGCCGGCCGCAGCGGCTGGCCGACGACTGGCTCGGCGTGGACGTTAACATCGCCGCACGAGTCATGGAGCGCGCCGTCAAGGGCGGCATCGTGGTGTCCGGGTCGACTCTGGAGCGCATCGACCCCGCCGACCTCGACGAATTGGGCGTGGTGGCCAAGCGGGCGCGCCGGCAGGTGCTGTCGGCTAAGACCAGCGGGGTGCCCGCCGATCTGATGATGTACCGGCTCAAGGCGGTTCACCGCGAGGCCCCCGCCGCCGAGTAAGCGCCCGTCGCGGACGCCAAACCGCGGCAACGGATTCCCGCACTCGAGTGGAGGAACCCCGTTCCTTGGAATAGTCTGCGTGAACAACCCATCTATTTGTTCAGTTCTACACAGGTCGCCTTCAGCGCAGAAGCGGGGAATCATGGCAGGTCGGGAGCAGCGTCGGAACAACGGCCGCCGGGCAGGTAAGCGGCTGGTCGGCGCCGGCGGCACGGTGGCGGCGTTCCTGACCTTCGGCATGGCTCCGCTGGCCACCGCCCCCACGGCGCGCGCCGACCTCGACTTCGACTGGCTGACCGATCTGTTCAACCCGGTCTCGGATTCGACGGTCGGATGGGACAGCAGCGGCTGGGACAGCAGTGCCTGGGACATCAGCTCCTGGTTCAGCTCGGCTGACCCGGGTGTGGCCGCCGACTCGACTCCGGCGTTCGACATCACGTCGCTGTGGAACACGCTGTTCTACACGCCGATGCACACGGCCGTGGAGGCGTGGATCGAGAATCCGGCGAACGCCGGCACGCTCGAGTTCATCAACTCGCTGTTCAAGGACTCGGATTACTGCGGCCTGATCTGCAACGGCGCCGACGGTACCGCGGAGAACCCGGACGGCGGCAACGGCGGCTGGCTGTTCGGGGACGGCGGGGCCGGTTATGGCGGCGGCGAGGACGGCGCCGGAGGCGGCGGTGACGGCGGAAACGCCGGACTATTCGGCAACGGCGGGGCCGGCGGTGCCGGCACGGCGGACAGCCATGACGGCGATGGCGGCAATGGCGGCCTGGGCGGCTCGATCATGGGCATCGGCGGTGCCGGTGGGGCCGGCGGGCTGGGCGGCGACGGCGGCAAGGGCGGCGACGCCATGGGCTGGCTGTTCGGCATCGGCGGTGCAGGTGGCGCCGGGGGCGCGGGTGCGGTCGGTGACACCGGTGCGACCGGTGCTTGGGGCACCAACGGTGGAGTCGGCGGGAACGGCGGCGAGGGCGGCGTCGGCGGCACCGGTGGTGTGGGCGGCAACGCCACGAAAGCGATCTTCGGCAGCGGCGGCGCCGGCGGAGCTGGTGGTGCTGGCGGTTCGGGTGGCCAGGGCGGGACCGGCGCGGCCGGCGACGCCGACCACCGCGACGGTGGCACCGGCGGTAACGGCGGTGCGGGCGGCGAGGCCGGCAAGGGCGGCGAAGGCGGCAAGGGCGGATCGCTCGGTAGCGCCGGCGCAGCCGGCAAGGACAGCACGGTCAACGGCAACGGCGGGCAGGGCGGCACCGGCGGCGCCGGCATGGACGCCGACGCCAATCACGATGCCGGTGTTGGCGGCGCCGGCGGGACCGGCGGCAGCGGCGGCGAGAGCGGCAACGGCGGCCAGGGCGGGACCGGCGGTGCCGGTGGTGCTGGCTTCAATGAGGCCCATGGGGCCGGTACCGGTGGCAACGGCGGCACCGGTGGTGACGGCGGCAAGGTCGGCAACGGCGGCACGGGCGGTACCGGCGGTGCCGGTGGGCTCAGCGGCACCTACCAGGGCGCGGAAGGCGGCACCGGCGGCGTCGGTGGTACCGGGGGCGTCGGTGGCACCGACGCGGGCAACGGCGGCAACGGTGGTGTCGGTGGTGTTGGCGGCGCCGGGCACGACGGGGCCAAGGGCACAAACGGCGACGACGGCACCTTCGAAAACGGTGGAACCGGCAACGGCGGGCCCGGCGGCAAGGGCGGCGACGGCTTCGACGGCGGTAAGGGCGGCCAGGGCGGCCAGGCCGGCGCAGCCGGTGGCGGTGCGGGCAGCGTCGCCGGAAAGAACGGCAACGGCGGGGCCGGCGGCGCCGGCGGTGCTGAGGGCGCGGGCGGTGATGGCGGCAAGGGCGCCGACGGGACCTGGGCTAACGGCGGGGACGGCAACGGCGGCAACGGCGGGAAGGCCGGCGAGAACGGCCAGGGCGGTCACGGCGGCGCGGGCGGTGCCGGTGGCGGTTCCGGGGACAACGCCGGTGCCACGGGTGCCGACGGCGCTGAGGGCGGCAAACCCGTCGAGGCCAGCACGGGCGGCGCCGGCGGCAACGGAGCCGACGCCGATGCCACCCACGACCACGGCGGCAACGGTGGCAATGGCGGCGACGGCAATAACGGCGGCAAGGGCGGTGCCGGCGGCAGCGGCGGCGACGGCGGAACATTCGGCGACGGCGGCGACGGCGGTAACGGCGGTGCCGGTGGTGACGGTTCGCACAGCGCCGGTGGCGTCGGGGGCGCCGGTGGAGCCGGTGGTAGCTCCGTCTCCGGTGACGGCGGTAACGGCGGCAAGGGCGGCGCAGGAGGCAAGGGCGACGTCGGCGAGACGGGCAGCCACGGCGCTGACGGCACCTTCGACAACGGCGGCACCGGCGCCGGGGGCAACGGCGGCAACGGTGGTGCGGGCTACGACGGCGGCAAGGGCGGCGCGGGCGGTAACGGCGGCGCCTCGGAGCACGGCACCAAGGGCGTCAACGGTGACGGCGGTAAGGGCGGCCAGGGCGGTGCCGGCGGCGCGGGCGGCAACGGTGGTAACGGCGCTGACGGCAACTGGAATTACAAGGGCCAGTACGGCTTTGGCTCCGGCGGTAAAGGCGGCAACGCCGGTAACGCGGGCGCTGTGGGCAAGGGCGGCGACGGCGGCGCAGCAGGCACCGGCGGCACCGGCGGGGCGGCCGGCGCCGCCGGTGATAAGGGCGTAGGAGTCGCAGACTCCAGCGGCGTGCACGGCGGCAATGGCGGTAACGGTGCCAACTCCGACGGCGTCCTCCACCCGAACGGCGGCGCCGGCGGCGACGGCGGCACAGGTGGCACCAACGGCGACGGCGGCGACGGCGGCGATGGCGGCGGCTACGTCACTCCGCCCGCAGGCGACGACTCAAATCCCGGCGGACCCACCGTCTTCAACCCAACTACCGGCGGCAACGGTGGGGCCGGCGGCAACGGTGGCGCTGGCGGCACCACATCCGGCAGCGGTGGCGACGGTGGTAACGGCGGCAACGCCTACCAGCCCGCCGGAAATGACCCCAACACCCTGACCAAGGGCGGCAACGGCGGCGCCGGCGGCAATGGTGGCGTCGGCAATGGCGCCGGGAACGGCGGCAACGGCGGCGATGGTGGTAACGGCAACGCCGGCACCCAGTACGGCGGTGCGGGCGGCGCCGGCGGCAAGGGCGGCGCCGCGACTGGCTCCGGCAATGGTGGCGCCGGCGGTGACGGTGGTGCCGGTGGCACCGCGACCGGCTGGAAGTCCGACGGCACCTGGGGCATCGACGGGTTCAGCGGCAAGTTCGGCTCCGGCACCATCCTCGGTGTCTCCGGTGCCGGCGGCGCGGGCGGCGCTGGTGGAGCGTCCGTAACGGGTGACGCCGGAGCCGGCGGTGACGGCGGCGACGGCGGATCCGCCGCCGACGACGCCGGCGCCCGGGTTATCTGGGGCGGTTCCGGTGGCGCCGGTGGTGCCGGTGGCGCCGCTGCCAACAGCGGCAAGGACGCCACCGACAGCGGCGACGGCGGCGCAGGTGGCAACGGCGGTAACGGCGGTGAGGGCACCATCACGGGCGGCAGCGGCGGCAATGGCGGTGCCGGCGGCGCTAGCGCCAGTGGCGTCGGTGGCAAGGGCGGTGACGGCGGCGCGGGCAACGGCGGTACCGGCTGGAACGACGTCAACGGCAACCTGGCCGGCAAGGGCCAGATCCTGAACTTCGCCGGCAGCGGCGGCAACGGCGGTGCCGGCGGCAACGGCAAGACCGGTGGTGACGGCGGTGCCGGCGGCACCGGCGCCGACGGCACCGGTGGCGGCAACGTGTTCAGCTCCGGCGGCACCGGCGGCAACGGTGGAGTTGGTGGCACCGGCACCACTGGCGACGGCGGCAAGGGCGGCGCGGGCGGTGACAGCGGCGACGCGACCTGGCGGGCCCACAACGGTGGCGTCGGCGGTGCCGGCGGCAGCAGCGAAAAGGGCAACGGCGGCACCGGCGGCGACGGCGGTGACGGCGGCGACCTCCTTGCTGGTGGCGGGACTGCACCGACCAACGGCCAGGGCGTAATTGTCGGCGCCGGAGGAAATGGCGGTAACGGCGGCAGCAGCACCGCAACCGGCACTACCGGCCACGGTGGCGACGGCGGTCACGGCGGCGACGGCGGCGAAGGCGTCGGCAGCATCAAGGGCGGCTCGGGCGGCAGCGGTGGCACCGGCGGCTCGTCTGGTTCCGAGAAGGGCGTAACGCCTCCCAAGCCGACGGCGCCCACTACCACGGCCGGCGGCGAGGGCGTCGCCGGCGGCGCGGGAGCAGAGCCCGCGACCGGCAGCTAGCGCACGCGGCCGAGAGCCCCGCACGTCCACCGCGTGCGGGGCTCTCGGCTATCAGTAGTGGTAGCGGCGGGCCTGGAAGATTCTGGCCTCGTCGTCGTGGGCGCGGCAGTCAAGCCGGTGCTGGTCGTCGATGCGAGGCGACCAGTAGCCGGACGGCTCGCCTTTCAGCGGTTCGGGCTCGCCGATCCCGTCGAACGGATCCCGCTGGTTCTCCGCGCTCATCCTGACGAGGCGACATGCCAGCTTCACGTCGGAGCCGAGCCACAATGGGACGTCCCCCAGCCGGCGGGATCGAAGCGGATCTCCTTCACGCCTCGCCGCCGGCCATCTCCCGCGGCTCAGCAATCGACTTTGTCGGGGTGGCCAATCCGGGGCGCGGCGCCGGCCTCCATCAGCCGCCGGGCGTTCCCGCAGACCGCCACAGATAGCACCGCGCGACGCGACGCGCACCGGCTGGTGGTCGGTGTTGACCTGCTCCAGCAGCGGAAAAAGCTGTTTGCGGGCCTCGCTTGCGCTGATGGGCACTGTCACTCCCTGGACAAGAATGTCGGACGAACAAAGTGCCAGCAGCGCCTCGGCCGGGCAATCGTCGTGCTCGCTGCGGCGTGGCACGCCGCGGTCTATATGATTTGGACCGGCCAGCATTCCGGCCGAGGCGCCCTGGACCGATTTCGAACCGGGCCCGAGCCAACCCAGCCAGCAAGGAGAGTCGCGCCGCGTGGGCGATCAACCCGTTGACCCGTCCGTCGTCTCCGACGCGACCCTGAATTCGGCGCTGGACGCAGCGCAGCGGGCCTTTGACGCCGCCGCCGATCTCGACGCGCTGGCGCACGCCAAGACCGAGCACCTCGGTGACAAGGCGCCGCTGGCTTTGGCCCGCCAGGCCCTGGCCAGACTGGACAAAGCCGACCGCGCCGACGCCGGCAAGCGCGTCAACGCCGCGCGCGCGCAAGCCCAACGCGCCTACGACGAGCGGCTGGCGGCCCTGCGCGCCGAACGCGACGCCGCCGTGCTGGCCGCCGAAAGCATCGACGTCACGCTGCCCTCGGCGCGCCGGCCCGCCGGCGCGCGGCACCCCATCACCATGCTGGCCGAACACGTCGCCGACACCTTCGTGGCGATGGGCTGGGAGGTGGTCGAGGGCCCCGAGGTCGAAGCCGAGCACTTCAACTTCGATGCGCTGAACTTCCCCGTCGACCACCCGGCGCGCAGCGACCAGGACACCTTCCACATCGCCCCGGCCGGCTCACGCCAACTGCTGCGCACCCACACCTCTCCGGTGCAGATCCGTGCCCTACTGGCCCGCGATCTGCCGGTCTATGTCGTCTCGATCGGGCGCACGTTCCGCACCGACGAACTCGACGCCACCCACACGCCGGTGTTCCACCAGGTCGAGGGGCTGGCAGTGGATCGCGGGCTGACCATGGCGCACCTGCGCGGCACCCTGGACGCCTTCGCCCGATCCGAGTTCGGGCCGGCCGCTAAGACCCGCATCCGACCGCATTTCTTCCCGTTCACCGAACCCTCCGCCGAGGTCGACATCTGGTTCGAAGGCCGCAAGGGCGGCGCCGGCTGGGTCGAGTGGGGCGGCTGCGGGATGGTGCACCCGAATGTGCTGCGCGCCGTCGGCGTCGACCCGGATGAGTACTCCGGTTTCGCATTCGGCATGGGGCTGGAGCGAACCCTGCAGTTCCGCAACGGAATTCCCGACATGCGTGACATGGTCGAGGGCGATGTGCGGTTCTCCCTGCCGTTCGGGGTGGGTGCCTGATGCGCATTCCCTACAGCTGGTTGCGGGAGGCCCTGACCGCGGGCGCGCCGGGCTTCGACTTCTCCGCCGACGCGCTGGAGCAGGCGCTGTTGCGGGTCGGCCACGAGGTCGAGGCGGTGCACACCCTGGGGCCGGTCACCGGGCCGCTGAAAGTGGGCCGGGTCGCCGAGATCGAGGAACTCACCGAGTTCAAGAAGCCGATCCGGGCCTGCCTCGTCGACGTCGGCGAAGTCGAGCCACGCGAGATCGTGTGCGGCGCCACCAATTTCGTGGTGGGCGATCTGGTGGTGGTGGCACTTCCCGGCGCGGTGCTACCCGGCGACTTCGCCATCGCCACCCGCAAGACCTACGGCCGCACTTCCGACGGAATGATCTGCTCGACAGCCGAATTGCGGGTTGCCGCAGACTCTTCCGGCATCCTGGTGCTGCCGCCCGGCACCGCGGAGCCGGGCGCCGACGCCACCGAGGTGCTCGGCCTCGACGACGTGGTCTACGAGCTGGCGATCACCCCCGACCGCGGTTACTGCATGTCGGTGCGGGGGCTGGCCCGGGACCTGGCGTGTGCCCTGGATCTGGACTTCCGTGACCCGGCCTCGCGCGAGGTCGTGCCCGCACTGCCCAACGAGGGCCAGGCGTGGCCGCTGAGTGTGCAGCCGGGCACCGGGGTGCGCCGGTTCGCGCTGCGCGGCGTCACCGGCATCGACCCGGCGGCGGTGTCGCCGTGGTGGCTGCAGCGTCGCCTGCTGCTCTGCGGCATCCGGGCGATCTCTCCGGCCGTCGACGCCACCAACTACGTGATGCTCGAACTCGGCCACCCGATGCACGCCCACGACCGGGCGCGGATCATCGGCGGGTTCGACGTGCGCTTCGCCCGGCCCGGCGAGACCGTCACCACCCTCGATGACATCGAACGCAAGCTGGATCCCGCCGACGTGCTGATCGTCGACGACGCGGCGACCGCCGCGATCGGTGGCGTGATGGGCTCGGGCAGCACCGAAATGCGCGACGACTCCACCGACGTGCTGCTCGAGGCCGCGATCTGGGACCCCGCGGCGGTGTCGCGGACCGCCCGGCGCCTGCACCTACCCAGCGAGGCGGCGCGACGCTACGAGCGCTCGGTTGACCCGGCCATCTCGGTGGCGGTGCTGGACCGTTGCGCGGCGCTGCTGGCCGAGATCGCCGGGGGAGTCGTCGAACCCACCCTGACCGATTGGCGCGGTGACCCCCCGGTCCAGGATTGGTCGCAGCCGGCGATCGAGATCCCGGCCGACCTGCCCGATCGCACCGCCGGGGTGGGCTACCCCGAGGGCACCACCGCCCGGAGACTGACCCAGATCGGTTGCGCGGTAATGGGTTCCGATGTCTTGACCGTCACCCCGCCGAGTTGGCGCCCCGACCTGCGCCAGCCAGCCGACCTGGTCGAGGAGGTGCTGCGCCTGGAAGGGCTGGAATCCATCCCGTCGGTGCTGCCGACGGCGCCGGCCGGCCGCGGCCTGACCGATGCCCAGCGGCGCCGCCGCGCGATCGGCAAGTCGCTGGCGCTGGCCGGCTACGTCGAGGTGCTCACCACACCGTTTTTGCCCGCCGGTGTCTTCGACGCCTGGGGGCTCACCGACGATGACCCGCGCCGCGCCACGGTGTCGGTGCTCAACCCGCTGGAGGCCGACCGGCCGCAGCTGGCCAGCACACTGCTGCCCGGGCTGCTGGAAGCGTTGGTGCGCAACGTTTCGCGCGGCATCAGCGATGTCGCCCTGTTCTCGATCGCTCAGGTGGTGCAGCCGGCGCGGGGCGACTCCGCCCTGCCGGCCGTCCCGGTGGATCGTCGGCCCACCGACGCCGAGATCGCCGGAATCGACGGCGCCCTGCCGCACCAACCGCAGCACATTGCGGTGGGGCTGACCGGGCTAATCGAACCCCGCGGCCCCTGGGGACCGGGCCGGCCCGTCGAGGCCGCCGACGCCATCGAAGCCGCTCGGATCATCGCCCGCGCCAGCGGTGTCGAGGTCACGCTGCGCGCCGCGGCGTACCTGCCGTGGCACCCGGGCCGCTGCGCCGAGGTGCTGGTCGGCGAGACGCTGATCGGCCACGCCGGGCAGCTGCATCCGGCCGTCATCGAACGCGCCGGCCTGCCCAAGGGCACCTGCGCAGTCGAGCTGAACCTGGATGCCATCCCGATCGCTGCGTCGCTGCCGGCGCCGCGGGTGTCACCATTCCCCGCGGTCTTCCAGGACGTCGCGCTGGTGGTCGACGAGAAGGTGACCGCCCAGTCGGTGGCCGATGCGGTGCGTGACGGGGCCGGCGAGCTGCTGGAGCACATCGCCCTGTTCGACGTCTACACCGGCCCGCAGGTTGGGGAGGGCCGCAAATCGCTGGCGTTCGCGCTGCGCTTCCGGGCCCCGGATCGCACCCTGACCGAGGACGAGGCCAGCGCGGCGCGTGACGCGGCGGTGGCCTGCGCGGCCGAGCGCGTCGGTGCGGCCCTGCGCTAGGTCCCACCGTGCGCGAGGCTATCGCGAACCCCGGTGCTCCGGCATGCTGAGAGGCGCCAACCGCCACCAAGCGGGAACCTCGAGGGGGTCGACTCGATGCACGAATCCGAAACCTACGATGTGGTTGTGCTCGGGGCCGGACCCGTCGGTGAGAACGTCGCCGACCGTGCCCGAGCCGCCGGATTGACGGTAGCGGTCGTCGAACGTGAGCGCGTCGGCGGTGAATGTTCCTACTGGGCGTGCGTGCCCAGCAAGGCCCTGCTGCGGCCGGTGCTCGCGCTCAGCGATGCCCGCCGCGTCGCCGGCGCACGACAGGCCGTCAGCTCCTCGATCGATACCACCGAGGTCTTCGTCCGCCGTAATCGCTATGTGGGGGACTGGGACGACACCGGCCAGGCGGACTGGCTCAACGGAATCGGCGCGACGCTGGTGCGGGGCCATGCGCGACTGGACGGGCCACGGCGGGTGGCTGTCAGCGCACCCGGCGGCGACGTCACGACGCTCACCGCTCGGCATGCCGTCGTGATCTGCACCGGCACCCGACCAGCGCTTCCGGATATTCCCGGCATGACCGACGCGCGACCGTGGACCAATCGTGAAGCCACGGACTCCAGTTCGGTACCGGGCCGGCTCGCTGTCGTCGGCGGCGGGGGAGTGGGCGCCGAAATGGCCACCGCCTGGCAGGGTTTGGGCGCCGCGGTGACGCTGCTGGTGCGTGGGTCCGGGCTGCTGCCGCGGATGGAACCCTTCGTCGGCGAATACGTCGCCCGCGGGCTCGCCGACGCGGGTGTCGATGTGCGCACCGGTGTTTCGGTCGCCAAACTGCATCGCGCCGACCCCGCGGGCCCGGTGCGGCTCGACTTGACCGACGGCAGAGAGCTCGAAGTCGACGAGATCCTGTTCGCGACGGGCCGGGCGCCGCTGACCGACGACATCGGACTGGACACCGTCGCACTGACCCCCGGTGACTGGCTGGACGTCGATGACACCTGCCGGGTGAAAGCGGTGGACGACGGGTGGCTGTACGCGTGCGGCGACGCCAATCACCGGGCGCTGCTGACCCACGAAGGCAAGTACCAGGCACGTATCGCCGGCGACGCGATCGGCGCCCGGGCGGCCGGAAAGCCATTGGACACCGCGGCATGGGGCGCGCATGCCGCCACCGCCGACCACCACGCGGTCCCGCAGGTGTTCTTCACCGACCCCGAAGCCGCCGCGGTCGGCCTCACCGCCGAGCAGGCGCAGCAGGCCGGCCACCGGGTGCAGGTGGTGGACGTGGAGATCGGCGAGGCGGTGATGGGCGCCAAGCTGCACGCCGACTGCTACACCGGTCGGGCGCGGATGGTGGTCGACGCCGACGGCGAATACTTGCTCGGCGTCACATTCGTCGGGCCCGGGGTTGCCGAACTGCTGCACTCGGCCACCATTGCCGTGGTCGGCCGGGTGCCCATCAGCCGGCTCTGGCATGCCGTGCCGTGTTTCCCGACCATCAGCGAAGTGTGGTTGCGGCTCCTTGAGGGCTACCGCGATGCCGGGCAGGGCAGCTAGCCGCCGGCAGAAGTCAGCCGTTCCGCAGCAACCCGCGCCATCGCCACTGAGATAATGCAGGGCAGCCGATTCGCGTCCGGTTGCCAGCAGGAGCAGCGCCGAAACCGGACCCTCGATGGTGGGCCCGGCGCCGCATCGATCAGCGATCGCCGCGGTCTTGTCATCGGTGTCGCCGAAGCCTGTGCCATGGCCATGCCGCTGGTGCTGGACACCCCCGGGTTTCGGCGCGCCCTCATCGGCAACGCGGGCGCCGACGACGATCCGCGGATCGGCCGGTATTGGGGATCTCGTCGCCGATCTCGCGGCCGAGGCGGCTACCGTGGGCTCTGCACAACGACGGCTCTTCGAGGCGCTCCGTCGTCCGCTGGCGCACATGGTTTAATGAATTTGCATATACGCGCATAATCATGCAGAATCGCGCGGTGACCAAAGAGATCAAGGTGGCGGTGGCCGGTGCCAGCGGGTACGCCGGCGGTGAGATCCTGCGGCTGCTGCTGGGACATCCCGCCTATGCCGACGGCCGGCTCAGCATCGGGGCGCTGACCGCCGCCGGCAACGCCGGCAGCACCATCGGCGAGCAGCACCCCAACCTGATGCCGTTGGCCAGCCGGGTGCTGCAACCGACCGAGGTCGACGTCCTGACCGGCCACGACGTCGTGTTTCTCGGCCTGCCGCACGGACATTCGGCCGTGCTGGCCGAACAGCTCGACGACGACACCCTGGTGATCGACTGCGGTGCGGACTTCCGGCTGGGCGACCCGACCGACTGGGAACGCTTCTACGGCTCCGCGCACGCCGGCACCTGGCCCTACGGCCTGCCCGAACTGCCCGGGGTACGCGATCAGCTCAAGGACGCCCGGCGCATCGCGGTGCCGGGCTGCTACCCGACCGCGGCGCTGCTGGCCCTGTTCCCGGCCGTGGCCGCCGGCCTGGTGGAACCGGACGTCACCGTGGTCGCGGTCAGCGGCACCTCCGGCGCCGGCAAGGCCGCCAAGGTTGACCTGCTCGGCTCGGAAGTGATCGGCTCGGCGCGCGCGTACAACATCGGCGGCGCCCACCGGCACACCCCGGAGATCGGTCAAGGCCTGCGGGCGGTCACCCACCGCGACGTCACGGTGTCCTTCGTCCCGGTGCTGATCCCGGCATCGCGGGGGATCCTGGCCACCTGCACGGCCAAAACCACCACGCCACTGCCGAAACTGCGCGCCGCCTACGAAAAGGCCTACCAGGCCGAACCGTTCGTGCACCTGCTCCCCGAGGGCCAGCTGCCCAAAACCGGGTCGGTGATCGGCAGCAACGCCGCACACCTGGCGATCGCCGTGGACGAGCACGCCTCGACATTCATTGCGATTTCTGCGATCGACAACCTGGTCAAGGGCACCGGCGGCGCCGCGGTGCAGGCGATGAACCTGGCCCTGGGCTGGCCGGAATCCGAAGGTCTTTCGGTCGTGGGGGTGGCGCCATGAGCGACACGCGGCTGCTGCGCGAACAGGGTGTCACCGCGCCGGAAGGCTTCCGCGCGGCTGGAATCGCGGCCGGCATCAAGGCGTCCGGGGCGCCGGACCTGGCGCTGGTTTTCAACGAGGGCCCGGACTACACCGCCGCCGGGGTCTTCACCAACAACCAGGTCAAGGCGGCGCCGGTCCAGTGGAGCCAACAGGTGCTCAAAGGCGGCCGGCTGCGGGCGGTGATCCTCAACTCCGGCGGCGCCAACGCCTGCACCGGCCCGGGAGGCTTCCAGGACACCCACGCCACCGCTGAAGCCGTCGCCGCGGCGCTATCGCACTGGGGCACCGAAACGGGAGCTGCGGAGGTCGCGGTCTGCTCCACCGGCCTGATCGGTGACCGGCTGCCGATGGACAAGCTGCTGGCCGGCGTCACCGAGGTGGTGCAGGAGATGGCCGGGGGACTGGTCGGCGGCGACGAAGCAGCCCGCGCGATCATGACGACCGACACGGTGCCCAAGCAGGTTGCGTTGCACCACAAGGACAACTGGACGCTGGGCGGGATGGCGAAAGGCGCCGGCATGCTGGCACCGTCGCTGGCCACCATGCTGGTGGTACTGACCACCGACGCCAAGGCTGATGCGCCGGCGCTCGATGCGGCGCTGCGCCGGGCCGCCGCGTTGACCTTCGACCGGCTCGACATCGACGGCAGCTGCTCCACCAACGACACGGTGTTGTTGCTGTCGTCGGGCGCCAGCGAGATCACACCCAGCCAGGACGATCTCGACGCCGCGGTGCTGGCCGCCTGCGACGACCTGTGCGCCCAACTGCAGGCCGACGCCGAAGGCGTCACCAAGCGGGTGGCGATCACCGTTACCGGCGCCGGTGGTGACGACGAGGCGCTGGTTGCCGCCCGGTGCATCGCCCGCGACAGTCTGGTCAAGACCGCGCTGTTCGGTTCCGACCCCAACTGGGGCCGGGTGCTGGCCGCGGTGGGGATGGTGCCGTTTGTGATCGACCCGGACCGGATCACGGTGTCCTTCAACGGCTCCCCGGTGTTCAGTGAGGGCATGCCGATGCCGGGCGCGCGCGAAGTCGACCTGTCCGGCCCCGACGTGGAAGTCACCGTCGAACTGAACCAGGGCACCGGGTGCGCCACCGTGCGCACCACCGACCTGTCCCACGCCTACGTCGAAGAGAACTCCGCGTACAGCTCATGACCGAACTCACCACACACGACAAGGCCCAGGTGCTGGCCGAAGCACTGCCCTGGCTCAAGCAGCTGCACGGCAAGATCGTCGTCGTCAAATACGGCGGCAACGCGATGACCGACGACGTCCTCAAGCACGCGTTCGCCGCCGACATGGCGTTCCTGCTCAACTGCGGCATCCAGCCGGTGGTGGTGCACGGCGGCGGGCCGCAGATCAGCGCCATGCTCTCCCGGCTCGGCATCGACGGCGACTTCAAGGGCGGATTCCGGGTCACCACACCGGAAGTGCTCGACGTGGCGCGCATGGTGCTGTTCGGCCAGGTGGGCCGTGAACTCGTCGGGCTGATCAACGCGCACGGACCGTATGCGGTCGGCATCACCGGCGAGGACGCCGCGCTGTTCACCGCGGTGCGGCGCAGCGTCACCGTCGACGGGGTCGCCACCGATATCGGGCTGGTCGGCGACGTCGATGAGGTCAACACCGCTGCGGTATTGGATCTGATTGCCGCGGGCCGGATTCCGGTGGTCTCCACGCTGGCCCCGGACGCTGACGGTGTGGTGCACAACATCAACGCCGACACCGCCGCGGCGGCGCTCGCCGAAGCGCTGCAGGCCGAGAAGCTGCTGATGCTCACCGACGTCGAGGGCCTCTACACCGATTGGCCCGACACCGATTCGCTGATCAGTGAGATCGACACCACGACATTGGAGCAGCTGCTGCCCAAACTGGAATCCGGGATGATTCCCAAAGTCGAAGCCTGCCTGCGCGCCGTCCGCGGCGGGGTGCCCAGTGCCCACATCATCGACGGCCGGGTCGAACACTGCGTGCTAGTCGAGTTGTTCACCCACGCCGGCACCGGAACCAAGGTGGTAAACCCATGAGCCTGCAAGACCGCTGGTCTGCGGTGATGACGAACAACTACGGCACGCCGCCGCTGGCGCTGGTCAGCGGCGAGGGTGCGGTGGTCACCGACGAATCCGGCAAGAGCTACCTCGATCTGCTCGGCGGCATCGCGGTCAACGTGCTCGGCCACCGGCACCCGGCGGTGATCGAGGCCGTCACCGCCCAGCTGAACACCCTGGGGCACACCTCGAATCTTTATGCCACCGAGCCGGGCATCGCGCTGGCCGAGGCTCTGGTGGACCATCTGGGCGCCCCGGCACGGGTCTTCTTCTGCAACTCCGGAGCCGAGGCCAACGAGGCGGCCTTCAAGATCACCCGGCTCACCGGGAAGGCGAAGATCGTTGCCGCCCAAGGCGGGTTCCACGGCCGCACCATGGGCTCGCTGGCGTTGACCGGCCAGCCCGACAAGCGGGCGCCGTTCGAGCCGCTGCCGGGCGAGATCACCCATGTGCCCTACGGGGACACCAAAGCGCTTGCCGACGCAGTGGATTCGGCTACCGCCGCGGTCTTCCTGGAACCGATCATGGGGGAGGGCGGCGTCGTCGTGCCGCCCGCCGGCTACCTGGCCGAGGCGCGGGGGATCACCGCCGCCCACGGGGCACTGCTGGTGTTCGACGAGGTGCAGACCGGCGTCGGGCGCACCGGGGCGTTCTACGCCCACCAGCATGACGGCATCACCCCGGACATCGTCACCCTGGCCAAGGGGCTCGGCGGTGGCCTGCCGATCGGGGCCTGTGTGGCCGTCGGGGCGGCCGGTGACCTGCTGACCCCGGGCAGCCACGGCAGCACGTTCGGTGGCAACCCGGTCTGCACCGCGGCCGCCTTGGGAGTGCTCAAGGCGCTCGCCGACGGCGACCTGATCGCCCGGGCGGGGATGCTCGGCAAGACCCTGAGCCACGGCATCGAGGAACTGCACCATCCGCTGGTCGACCACGTGCGTGGCAAGGGCCTGCTGCAGGGCGTGGTGCTGACGGCGCCGAGCGCCAAAGCCATTGAAGCCGCCGCCCGCGACGCCGGATTTCTGGTCAACGCCGCCGCACCCGACGTGGTGCGGCTGGCCCCGCCGCTGATCATCACCGAAGAGCAGATCGACGGTTTCCTCACCGCCCTGCCCGGCGTGCTGGACACCGCACAGGAGGCCGCGAAATGATCCGTCATTTCCTGCGCGACGACGACGTCACCCCGGCCGAGCAGGCCGAAATCCTTGCTCTAGCAGCAGAGTTGAAGGCAGCTCCGTTCAGTCGCCGACCGTTGGAGGGTCCGCGCGGGGTCGCGGTGATCTTCGACAAGAACTCCACCCGCACCCGGTTCTCCTTCGAGGTCGGCATTGCCCAACTGGGCGGGCACGCCGTCGTCGTCGACGGCCGCTCCACCCAGCTGGGCCGCGACGAAACGCTGGAGGACACCGGGCGGGTGCTGTCACGCTACGTCGAGGCGATCGTGTGGCGCACCTTCGGCCAGGATCGGCTGGCTGCGATGGCCAGCACGGCAGGCGTTCCTATCGTCAACGCGCTCTCCGACGCGTTCCACCCCTGCCAGGTGCTGGCCGACCTGCAGACCATCGCCGAACGCAAAGGCGCCCTCAACGGCCTGAAGCTGACCTACCTCGGTGACGGCGCCAACAACATGGCGCACTCTCTGATGCTCGGCGGCGTCACCGCCGGGGTGCACGTCACCGTCGCCGCACCGGACGGATTCACCCCCGACCCGGCCGTCGTCGCCGCCGCCGAAGCGCGCGCCGCCGAGACCGGCGCCTCGGTCACCGTCACCACCGATGCGGCCAAGGCGGCGGGTGGCGCCGATGTGCTGGTCACCGACACCTGGACCTCGATGGGCCAGGAGGACGACGGGCTGGACCGCGTCGCACCGTTTCGGCCCTATCAGATCAACGACGAACTCGTCGCGCTCGCGGACTCGGAAGTCACTGTGCTGCACTGCCTTCCGGCGCATCGCGGCGACGAGATCACCGACGCGGTGATCGACGGGCCGCGCAGCGCAGTGTGGGACGAGGCGGAGAACCGGTTGCACGCCCAAAAGGCGCTGTTGGTGTGGTTGCTGGAACGATCACGATGAGCCGACCGGAGAGCCCCGTCACCCGGGTAGGCCGACAGGCCCGCATCGTCGAGGTGCTGTCCTCGGAGTCGGTGCGCAGCCAGACCGAGCTCGCCGCGCTGCTCGCCGCCGACGGTATCGAGGTCACCCAGGCCACGCTGTCGCGCGACCTCGAGGAACTCGGCGCGGTGAAGCTGCGCGGCGTCGACGGGGGCGCCGGGGTTTACGTGGTGCCCGAGGACGGCAGCCCGGTGCGCGGGGTGTCCGGCGGCACCGACCGGCTGTCCCGGCTGCTGGGGGAGCTGCTGGTCTCCACCGACGCCACCGGCAACCTCGCCGTGTTGCGCACCCCGCCCGGCGCGGCGGACTACCTGGCCAGCGCGATCGATCGGGCCGCGCTACCGTACGTCGTCGGCACCATCGCCGGGGATGACACCATCTTCGTGGCAGCGCGCGAGCCGATGACCGGCGCAGAGCTCGCCGCCACCCTCAAAGACCTGCAGTAAGACCAGTAGCACTTAGAAAGACAGAGCAAGGAGAACTCGATGTCCGAACGCGTCATCCTGGCGTATTCCGGTGGCCTGGACACCTCGGTGGCGATCAGCTGGATCGGCAAGGAAACCGGGCGCGAAGTCGTCGCCGTCGCCATCGACCTCGGCCAGGGCGGCGAGGACATGGAGGTGGTGCGGCAGCGGGCCCTGGACTGCGGGGCCGTCGAGGCTGTCGTGGTCGACGCCCGCGACGAGTTCGCCGAGGGCTACTGCCTGCCCACCATTCAGTCCAATGCGCTCTACATGGACCGCTACCCGCTGGTGTCGGCGATCAGCCGGCCGCTGATCGTCAAGCACCTGGTGGCCGCGGCCCGGGAACACGGCGGCGGCACCGTCGCGCATGGCTGCACCGGCAAGGGCAATGACCAGGTTCGCTTCGAGGTCGGATTCGCCTCGCTGGCACCGGATCTCAAGGTGCTGGCCCCGGTTCGCGACTACGCCTGGACCCGGGAGAAGGCGATCGCGTTCGCCGAGGAGAACGACATCCCGATCAACGTCACCAAGCGCTCGCCGTTCTCCATCGACCAGAACGTGTGGGGCCGGGCGGTGGAGACCGGGTTCCTGGAGCACCTGTGGAATGCGCCGACCAAAGACGTCTACGACTACACCGAGGACCCGACGGTCAACTGGAACACCCCCGACGAGGTGATCATCGGTTTCGAGCGTGGGGTCCCGGTCTCGATCGACGGCCGCAAAGTCAGCGTGCTGGAGGCCATCGTGGAGCTCAACCGGCGGGCCGGCGCCCAGGGCGTGGGACGGCTCGACGTGGTCGAGGACCGGCTGGTGGGCATCAAGAGCCGCGAGATCTACGAGGCACCCGGTGCGATGGTGCTGATCACCGCGCACACCGAACTCGAGCACGTCACCTTGGAGCGTGAGCTGGGCCGGTTCAAGCGGCACACCGATCAGAAGTGGGCCGAGCTGGTGTACGACGGGCTGTGGTACTCGCCGCTGAAGTCGGCCCTGGAGTCGTTTGTGGCGCACACCCAGCAGCACGTGTCCGGTGAGGTGCGGCTGGTGCTGCACGGCGGGCACATCGCGGTGAACGGCCGCCGCAGCGCGGAGTCGCTCTACGACTTCAACCTGGCCACCTACGACGAGGGCGACACCTTCGACCAGAGCGCCGCCCGCGGCTTCGTCGAGATCCACGGGTTGAGTTCGAAGATCTCCGCCCGCCGGGACCTGGGCTCGTGAGCTCACCCTCCACCACCGCGAGTCGGAATCTGGCGACGCAACACGCCGATACCGCGTCGTGGAATTCCGAGTCGGCACAGGCCGGTAGCGCATGAGCACCAACGAAGGATCACTCTGGGGTGGGCGGTTCGCCGAAGGCCCGTCCGACGCACTGGCCGCGCTGAGCAAATCCACCCACTTCGACTGGGTGCTGGCCCCCTACGACGTCGCCGCTTCCAAGGCGCACGCGAAGGTGCTCCACGATGCCGGGCTGCTCACCGATGAACAGCGCGACGGCCTGCTGGCCGGCCTGGACAGCCTCGGCGCCGACGTCGCCGACGGCAGCTTCGGGCCGCTGGTCACCGACGAGGACGTGCACGGTGCCCTGGAACGCGGCCTGATCGACCGGGTCGGCGCCGACCTGGGCGGCAGGCTGCGGGCCGGACGGTCGCGAAACGACCAGGTGGCCACGCTGTTTCGAATGTGGCTGCGCGACGCGGTCCGGCGCGTGGCGGCCGGCGTACTCGACGTGGTCGACGCGCTGGCTCACCAGGCGGCTGCGCACCCCGGCGCCATCATGCCCGGCAAGACGCACCTGCAGTCCGCTCAGCCGGTGCTGCTGGCGCACCACCTGCTGGCCCACGCTCACCCGCTGCTGCGCGATGTGGACCGCATCATCGACTTCGATGCTCGCGCCGCGGTGTCGCCGTACGGCTCGGGGGCGCTGGCCGGCTCGTCGCTGGGTCTGAACCCGGATGCGATCGCAGCCGAACTCGGCTTCACCGCGGCCGCGGACAACTCGATCGACGCCACCGCCGCCCGCGATTTCGCCGCCGAGGCGGCATTCGTGTTCGCGATGATCGCTGTCGACCTGTCCCGGCTGGCCGAAGACATCATCTTGTGGAGCTCAACGGAGTTCGGCTACGCCGTGCTGCACGACTCCTGGTCGACCGGTAGTTCGATCATGCCGCAGAAGAAGAACCCGGACATCGCCGAACTGGCCCGCGGCAAGTCCGGCCGGCTGATCGGCAACCTGACCGGCCTGCTGGCGACGCTGAAAGCCCAGCCGCTGGCCTACAACCGGGACCTGCAAGAGGACAAGGAGCCGGTGTTCGATTCGGCGGCTCAACTGGAACTGCTGCTGCCGGCGATGGCCGGGCTGGTCGGTACCCTGCGTTTCGACACCGAGCGGATGGCCGCGCTGGCACCGGCCGGCTACACGCTGGCCACCGACATCGCCGAATGGCTGGTGCGGCAAGGCGTTCCGTTCCGGGTTGCCCACGAAGCGGCGGGTGCGGCGGTGCGGGCCGCCGAGCAGCGCGGCGTCGGCCTCGACGAGCTCACCGACGCCGAGCTGGCCGACATCAGCGCCGACCTGACCCCGCAGGTGCGCGAGGTGCTCACCGTCGAGGGGTCGGTGGCCTCCCGCGACGCCCGCGGGGGCACGGCACCGGCACGGGTCGCCGATCAGCTGGCTGGCCTCGCCGAACGCGCTGCGCGGCAGCGGCAGTGGCTCGACGGCTAAGCATCCGCCTGTTGTGGGCGGTCGCGGTGTGCGGGCTGTTGCCGCAATGCACCGGCGCGCCCCCGCCGGCCGCGCCGTCCACCGACCCTCGACCGGCGGCCGCCACTGTCAGCGCCGTCACGGCCGCCGACCTCGGCGCCACCTGGCACCCCGGCTGCCCGGTCGACCCCGCGCAACTGCGGCGCGTCACCGTGACCCACCTCGGCTTCGACGCCCGACCGCACCGTGGCGAGCTGATCGTGCACCAGGAACTGGTTCGCCAGGTCATCGCGATCTTCGAGCGGCTGTACCGGCTGGACTTCCCGATCGAGAAGATGCGGACGGTCAACCACTACCGCGGCGGCGACGACGAACTGTCGATGGAGGACAACAACACGTCGGCGTTCAACTGCCGGCGCATCCCCGGTTCCGGTAACTGGGCGCAGCACGCCTACGGCCGCGCCATCGACATCAACCCGCTGCTGAACCCGTCGGTCGACCGCGGTGGGTTCGAACCGACGAACGCGGGCGTCTATCTGGACCGCCACCGGATCGAGCCGGGCCTGCTGCACCCCGGCGACCCGGCGGTGCGCGCATTCACCGACGCCGGCTGGCGCTGGGGCGGGGAGTGGACGTCGCCGGTGGACTACCAGCACTTCGAGCGGCGCTGACCAGACCGTGGTCACGCGTGCCACATTGGCACCGTCACCGCAGGGTAGTGCAAGATCGGAAAACGATAGCGCCGGCGCTATCACGGTAGCGCGGCGTGCCGCGCGATAGCGCGGGCGCTATCCGATTCGGCAACACCCACATGGTCCCGCCAGGGTGCTAATGAGACCCGCGTGACGCCAGTGCTATTCGATGATCTCCGAGAGCTCCAGCCAGCGGCCCTCCTGAGAGGACACCTCGTCCTCCAACGCGCGCAGCTCCCGCGTGAGCGTCGCCAGGCCCACGTGATCGGACTGGTCGAAAGCGGCGAGCTCGTGGTGCTTGGCCTCGATCTGTTCGGCCAGCCGCGCCAGCCGGCGCTCCACGGCGGCCAGATCCTTCTGCGCGGCACGCAATTCCGCGCCCGACAGCGCCTGCGAACCAGCCGGCTCGGAGCCAGCGGCCGGCCGCGGCGCCGGTGCCCGGCGCGCCTCAGCGGCCAGCCGCAGGTATTCGTCGACACCGCCGGGCAGATGCCGCAGCCGGCCGTCCAGAATCGCGTACTGCTGATCGGTGACCCGCTCCAGCAGATACCGGTCATGAGAGACGACGATCAACGTGCCCGGCCAGGAGTCCAGCAGGTCCTCGGTGGCAGTCAGCATGTCGGTGTCGACGTCGTTGGTCGGCTCGTCGAGCACCAGCACGTTCGGCTCGGCCAGCAGCGTGAGCATCAACTGCAGCCGGCGGCGCTGACCCCCGGAGAGCTCACCCACCCGAGCCGACAGCTGCGCGCGCCCGAACCCGAGCCGCTCCAGCAGCTGAGCCGGGGTCATCTCGCGGCCGTCGACCTGATAGTCGTTGCGCAGCCGGCCCAGCACGTCGGCCACCCGATCTCCGGCGAGGGGCCCCAACTCCGCGGACTGCTGATCGAGCATGCCCAGCCGCACGGTCTTGCCGCGCTTGACCCGCCCGCTGTCCGGCGCCACCGTCCCGGCGATCAACCCGAGCAGCGTGGACTTCCCCGCGCCGTTGGCGCCGACGATCCCGGTGCGCTCACCCGGGCCGATCCGCCACTCGATGTCGCGCAGCACGTCGCGGCCATCGAAGGAGACCGAGACGTCGAGCAGGTCGATGACGTCCTTGCCCAACCTGGCCGTCGCCAGCTTCACCAGCTCGACCTCGTTGCGCAGGGGCGGCACGTCGGCGATCAGCGCGTTGGCCGCCTCGATGCGGAACTTCGGCTTGGAGGTGCGGGCCGGTGCGCCACGGCGCAGCCAGGCCAGCTCCTTGCGTAATATGTTCTGCCGCTTGGCTTCACTGGCCGCGGCCATCCGGTCGCGCTCCACTCGCTGCAGCACGTAGGCTGCGTAGCCGCCCTGAAACGGCTCCACGATGCGGTCGTGCACCTCCCACGTGGTGGTGGCCACCTCGTCGAGAAACCAGCGGTCGTGGGTGACCACCAGCAGGCCACCGGTGTTGCGCGCCCAGCGCTGCTGCAGATGGCCCGCCAGCCAGGTGATCCCCTCCACGTCGAGGTGGTTGGTCGGCTCGTCCAGGGCGATCACGTCCCATTCGCCGACCAGCAGCGCGGCCAGCTGGACCCGGCGACGCTGCCCGCCGGAGAGCCCGGCAACAGGCGCGTCCCACGCGATGTCGGAGACCAGTCCATCGACCACGTCACGAATCCGCGGGTTCGACGCCCACTCGTGATCGGCCTGCTCGCCGACCAACGTCACCCCGAGAGTGCGGTCCGGGTCGAGGGTGTCGGCCTGGTCCAGCAAACCGACCTGCAGACCGGTGCGGCGAGTGACCCGGCCGGAATCCGGTGTCATAGCACCGGCAAGCAGCCGCAGCAGCGAGGATTTGCCGTCCCCGTTGCGGCCCACGATGCCGATGCGGGCGCCGTCATTCACCCCCAGGGTGACTGAGTCGAGCACCACACCGGTGGGGTACTGCAGGTGAAGGGCCTCAGCTCCGAGCAGGTGTGCCACTGCGCAAAGGCTACTGGCCGCGGTTGAACGGTCCGGACGGACGTTGCTGATGTGCCAGAATGTGCACGTCATTGACGATCGGGCGCGACGTAGGGGAGCAGCGTGGATCTGAATCTGTCGGCCATCACCCGGCCGGTCGAGTGGCTGATGGCCACCGCGCAGAACGGTCTGGAGGTGCTGCGCTGGGGCGGCCTGGAGACCGGCACCGTCCCCTCGCCGTTCCAGATCGTCGAGAGCACACCGATGTACAAGCTGCGGCGCTACTTTCCTCCCGACAATCGTCCCGGCCAGCCCCAGCCCGGCGCGCCGGTGCTGCTGGTGCATCCGATGATGATGTCGGCGAACATGTGGGACGTCACCCGCGAGGACGGCGCGGTCGGCATCCTGCATGCGGCCGGAGTGGATCCCTGGGTGATCGACTTCGGCTCACCTGATGAGGTCGAGGGCGGCATGCGCCGCAATCTGGCCGACCATATCGTCGGCCTGAGCCAGGCGATCGACACCGTCGCCGAGACGACCGGACGTGACGTGCACCTGGCCGGCTACTCCCAGGGCGGCATGTTCGCCTATCAGGCCGGGGCCTACCGGCATTCGAAGAGCATCGCCAGCATCATCGCGTTCGGCTCCCCGGTCGACACGCTGGCCGCGCTGCCGATGGGCGTGCCCCCCAACATCGCCTCCGGTGTGGCGTCCTTCATGGCCGACCACGTCTTCAACCGGCTGGACATCTCGGGATGGCAGGCGCGCCTCGGCTTCCAGATGATGGACCCGCTCAAGACCGCCAAAGCCCGGATGGACTTCCTGCGCCAGCTGCACGACCGGGAGGCCCTGCTGCCGCGCGAGGCGCAGCGGCGGTTCCTGGAGTCGGAGGGCTGGATCGCCTGGTCGGGCCCAGCGATCTCCGAACTGCTCAAGCAGTTCATCGCGCACAACCGGATGATGACCGGTGGCTTCGCGATCAACGGGCAACTGGTCACCCTGACCGACATCACCTGCCCGGTGCTGGCCTTTGTCGGCGAGGTCGACGATATCGGCCAGCCGGCCGCAGTCCGCGGTATCCGCCGCGCCGCCCCCAACGCGAAGGTGTTCGAATACCTCTTGCGGGCCGGGCATTTCGGTCTGGTGGTGGGATCCAAGGCCGCCGAACTGACGTGGCCGACGGTCGCCGACTGGGTGCTGTGGCAGGAGGGGCAGGGGCCACAACCGGCCGGCGTGGCGCTGATGGCCGATCAGACCTCCGAACACACCAAGGGCGGTGTCGCGATGACCTCGCGCATCGCGCACGGGCTGGGGGAGGCCTCCGGTGTGGCGCTCACGTTGGCGCGGGGTGCCGCAGATGCCGTGGTGGCGGCGCAGAAGTCGATGCGCACCATGGCGGTCGAGACCGCCCGCACCCTGCCCCGGCTGGCCCGATTGGGGCAGATCAACGACCACACCCGAATCTCCTTGGGCCGCATCATCGATGAACAGGCAGCCGACTCCCCGAACGGCGAATTCCTGCTGTTCGACGGGCGGGTGCACACCTACGAGGCGGTCAACAAACGGATCGACAACGTCGTCCGCGGGCTGATCGACGTCGGCGTGCGCCAAGGCGTGCACGTCGGCGTGCTGATGGACACCCGGCCCAGCGCCATGGTGGCGATCGCGGCATTGTCGCGACTGGGTGCGGTCGCCGTGCTGATGCCCCCGGACGGGGATCTGGCCGCGGCCGCACGCCTGGGCGGCACCTCCGAAATCATCACCGACCCGGGCAATCTCGACCTGGCGTTGGCGGCGGCCCGCGAACTGGATTGCCAGCTACTGGTGCTCGGCGGTGGTGAGGCCCGCGACCTGGATCTGCCCGCCGACGTCGACGTCGTCGACATGGAACAGATCGACCCCGACGCCGTGGAGCTGCCCGGCTGGTACCGGCCCAACCCCGGCTTCGCCCGCGACCTGGCGTTCGTCGCCTTCGGCACCGTGGCCGGCGAGCTGGTGGCCAAGCAGATCACCAACTACCGCTGGGCGCTCTCGGCATTCGGCACCGCGTCGACAGCAGCGCTGGGAGCCAACGACACGCTGTACTGCCTGACGCCGCTGCACCACGAGTCCGGTCTGCTGGTCAGCCTGGGCGGTGCGGTGGTGGGTGGGGCGCGCATCGCGCTGTCCCGCGGGTTGAACCCGGACCGGTTCGTCGCCGAGGTGCGCCAGTACGGTGTCAGCGTGGTGTCCTACACCTGGGCGATGCTGCGCGAGGTCATCGACGACCCGAATTTCGTGCTGCAGGGCAACCACCCGGTGCGGTTGTTCATCGGTTCCGGTATGCCGGTCGGCCTGTGGCATCGGGTCACCGAGGCGTTCGCGCCGGCCCATGTCGTCGAGTTCTTCGCGACCACCGACGGTCAGGCCGTGCTGGCCAACGTCTCCGGCGCCAAGGTCGGCAGCAAGGGCCGCCCGCTGCCCGGCGCGGTGGAGGTGGAATTGGCCGCCTACGACCCCGAACACGACCTGATCCTGGAGGGCGACCGCGGCTTTGTGCGCGTCGCCGAGACCGATGAGGTCGGGGTGCTGTTGGCCAAGCCGCGCGGCCCGATCGACCCGTCCGCCTCGGTCAAGCGCGGGGTGTTCGCCCCGGCCGACACCTGGATCTCCACCGAATACCTGTTCCGGCGGGACGCCGACGGCGACTACTGGCTGGCCGGTGGGCGCGGCTCGAGCATCCACACCCCCCGAGGGACGGCCTACCCGGTGGTGATCACCGACGCGCTCGGCGCCGTCAACGGCATCGATCTGGCGGTGACCTATCGGGTGCCGGCCGGTTCGCCGGGTGCTCCCGACCTTGTCGTGTCGGCGATGACGGTACGGCCGGGGGCGACCATCACCGCCGCGGACCTCAGCGAGGCGGTGGCCGAGATGCCCGTCGGCGCCGGACCCGACGTCATCCATGTCGTACCGGATCTGCCGCTGAGCGCGGTCTACCGTCCGACGCTGGGTGAGCTGCGCGAGAAGGGGCTGCCCAAGGCGGGGCGCCACGCCTGGTACTTCGATGCCGGCACCCAGCAGTTCAAGCGGTTGACCGCCGCGGTGCGCGCCGAACTGGCCGGGGGCCAGCAGTGATCGACGCCGAGCTGCTCGCCATCCTGGTCTGCCCCGCCGACCGCGGTCCACTGCAGCTGGTGCAGCGTTCCGGTGCCAGCGCGCTCTATAACCCGCGCCTGCGCCGCGCCTACCGGATCGAGGACGGCATTCCGGTGCTGCTGGTCGACGAGGCCGACGCGGTCGACGACGACGAGCATGCCCGCCTCATCGCCCAGGGGCCTGCGGCAGATCCCCGGTGAGATAACGCTGCAGGGTCGGGGCGATCATCGCCACGATCTGCTCGTGCGGCAGCGAGGCCAGCGGTTCCAGGCCGATGATGTAGCGGACGACCACGACGCCCATCAGTTGGCTCGCGGCGAATTCGGCGCGCAGTACGCCGGTTCCTGCCGGGTCGTCGACCCGTTGGGCAAGCTCGGCGACGACGATGTCGCGGAAGAACGAACGAGCCAGCGGCACTTCGGTTCCAGTGAGCAGCGAGCGCAACGCCGCGATCAGCCCGGTCCCGGCCTGGGAATCCCACAGCGGCAGCAGCAGCTCCGGCAAGACGTGGCCGAGCCGATCGACGGGGGTTTCCCGCAACGGCCCCAGCACCACCATCGGGTCGACCGGCAGCTCGGTGGCGGCGGCGAACAGCTGCTGTTTGGTGCCGAAGTAATGGTGCACCAGTGCGGCGTCGACACCAGCATCGGCGGCCACCGCCCGGATCGACGTGTTCCCGAAACCGTTGCGGGCGAATAGTTCCCGCGCAGAACCCAGAATCCGGTCCCGGGTGTCGGAGGCACCGGAGGGGCGGCCCGGCCGGCGGCTGGTGGGCTCGGTGGACATCATGCCGTGCGTCGTCGCAGTGTCACCGCCGCCAGGCCCAATGCGGCGACCGCGAACGCCAGCACGATGACGATGTCGCGCACCGCGACCCCGGTCAGCTCCGGATGAACACCCACCTGCTGCAGCGCTTCGAGGGCATAGCTGGCCGGCATCGCATTGCTGATCCACTGCAGCCATTCGGGCATCGCCGCGCGCGGCACGATGATCCCGGCCAGCAGCAGCTGCGGCACCATAACGAGCGGAATAAACTGCACCGCTTGGAATTCGGTGCGGGCGAAGGCGCTGCACAGCAGGCCCAACCCGACGCCCAGCACCGCGTTGACGATCGCGATCACAAACACCCACGCCGGGCTGCCCAGGGTCTGGAAACCCAGGAGCCAGAACGCGACCACGCACGCCAGGCTGGCCTGGGCGGCCGCGGCGATCGAGAACGCCGTCCCGTAGGCGGCCAGCAGATCGAGCCGCCGCAGCGGGGTGGTGAGGATGCGCTCCAGCGTTCCCGACGCGCGTTCACGTTGCATCGTGATCGCGGTGATGACGAACATCAAAAACAGCGGGAACAGCCCCAGCAGGATCAGACAGGCGACATTGAACGGCGACGGCGTGCCGGGCGGGGGCGTGGCGCCCGAGAACATGAAGTAGATCAGCGTGATGACCAGGCTGGGCAGCAGCAGGACCATCGCGACGCTGCGGTGATCACCGGCCAGTTGCCGCAGGATCCGCTGGGTGGTCGCCAGGAACGGCCGCAGCTGCAGTGGCCCGGTCAGCCGGCTCGGGGCGCGGTGGTGCGCCGGATGACGGACAGGAACGCTTCCTCCATTGACGTACATCCGGTCTCCTCTCGCAGTCGTCTCGGTGAGGTGCGCGCCAGCAGCCTGCCCTCGCGCATCAGCAGCAGATCGCCGCAGTGGTCGGCCTCGTCCATCACATGACTGGAGACCAGCAGCGTGGTGCCGCGCCGGGCCAGCGTCTGAAACTGGTGCCAGAGCTCCGCGCGCAGCACCGGGTCCAAACCGATCGTCGGTTCGTCGAGCACCAGCAGCTCGGGCCGGCCGACCAGCGCGCAGGCCAGTGAGACCCGGGCACGCTGGCCGCCGGACAGGTTTGCGCAGTAGTCGCCCCGGTGCCGCTGCAGATCCACCGCGTCGACCGCCTCGTCAGCGGCCTGGCTGTCGACCCCGGCCAGCGCCGCGAAGTACCGCACGTTGTCGATCACCCGCAGGTCGTCGTAGATCGTCGGCTGCTGGGGCATGTAGCCGACCCGGTGGCGCAGCGGCGGCGAGCCGGCCGGGCCACCCAGCACCTCGACCTGCCCGCCGGTGATGACCTGGGTGCCCACGATGCAGCGCATCAAGGTGGTCTTGCCGCAGCCGGACGGGCCGAGCAGGCCGGTGATCGCGCCGCGGGCGATGTGCACCGACAAATCGTGCAGGACCGGTCGCTTGCCGCGCACCACCCGCAGATGCGTGATGGCGACGGCTGGGGCGGCGCCACGCCCGGATAATTCATCAGGCGATGAAATCATCATGCGTTGAATACTCTGCCGGTGGCGGCGCGCTGTCAAGGGTCCGGCACAATCTCCGGCGTGAGTGCTGCCCGGCTTGCGGTGGATCCGCTGGCGGCCGCCCGCCTGCTGCTCGGCGCCACCCTTGACGCTCGCGGGGTGCGCGCGACGATCGTCGAAGTGGAGGCCTACGGCGGCGTGCCGGATGGGCCCTGGCCGGACCGGGCGGCGCATTCCTATCGCGGCCCCACCGGGCGCAACACGGTGATGTTCGGCCCACCCGGGCGCCTCTACACCTACCGCAGCTACGGCATGCACGTCTGCGCCAACGTGGCCTGTGGCCCGGACGGGACGGCGTCGGCGGTGCTGCTGCGGGCCGCGGCCATCGATGCGGGAGCCGCGGTGGCCCGAGCCCGTCGCGGCGAAGCGGTGCCCAGCACCGGGTTGGCCCGCGGTCCAGGCAATCTCTGCGCTGCCCTGGGAATCACCATGGAGGACAACGGGATCGACCTGTTCGACGCGCGCAGCCCGGTGCGCCTGCAGCTCGGTGCGCCGCTGGCCGCGCAGGCCGGCCCGCGGGTGGGGGTCAGCCAGGCCGCCGACCGGCCGTGGCGGCTTTGGGTGCCCGGCCGGCCCGAAGTATCGGCCTACCGACGCAGCCCGCGGGCACCGGCGCCCGGCGCCAGCGACTGATCCGGGAAAATCGACCCCATGCCGACCACGATTCTCGACGAGCTGAGCTGGCGCGGGCTGATCGCCCAATCCACCGACCCGGACGCCTTGACCGCCGAGGTGACGCGGGGGCCGATCACCGTCTATGCCGGATTCGACCCGACCGCGCCCAGCCTGCACGCCGGAAACCTGGTGCCGTTGCTGGCGTTGCGGCGCTTCCAGCGGGCCGGGCACCGGCCCATCGTGCTCGCCGGCGGGGCCACCGGGCTGATCGGCGATCCCCGCGAGAGCGGCGAACGTACCTTGAACACCGCTGACACCGTGGCCGAGTGGTCCGAGCGGATCCGCGGGCAGCTGGAGCGGTTCGTCGATTTTGACGACAGCCCCACCGGCGCGTTGGTGGTGAACAACCTGGACTGGACCGCGCCGCTGTCGGCGGTGGAGTTCCTGCGGGATGTCGGCAAGTACTTCTCGGTCAACGTGATGCTCGACCGCGACACCATCCGGCGCCGCCTCGAGGAGGGCATCTCCTACACCGAGTTCAGCTACATGCTGCTGCAGGCCAATGACTATGTGCAGCTGCACCAGCGGTACGGCTGCTCGCTGCAGATCGGCGGCTCCGACCAGTGGGGCAACATCATCGCCGGCGTCCGGCTGGTGCGCCAGAAGCTCGGCGCCACCGTGCACGCGCTGACCGTCCCGCTGGTGACCGCCGCCGACGGCAGCAAGTTCGGCAAGTCCACCGGCGGCGGCAGCCTGTGGCTGGATCCGGAGATGACCAGCCCGTATGCCTGGTACCAGTACTTCTTCAACACCGCCGACGCCGATGTGATCCGTTACCTGCGCTGGTTCACCTTCTTGTCCGCCGATGAGCTGGGGGAGCTGGAGCAGGCGACGTCCGAGCGCCCGCACGAGCGGGTGGCCCAGCGCCGGCTGGCGCGCGAGTTCACCACCCTGGTGCACGGGGCGGCGGCCACCGAGGCCGTCGAGCTGGCCAGTCAGGCGTTGTTCGGCCGCGGTGAGCTGACGCGGCTGGACGAATCGACCCTGGGCGCGGCCCTGCAGGAGACGTCGGTGGCGCAGCTGGAGCCAGGAGCTCCCGACGGGATCGTCGATCTATTGGTCTCCACCGGGCTCTCGGCGAGCCGGGGCGCGGCCCGTCGCACCATCGGCGAGGGGGGCGTGTCGGTGAACAATGTTCGCGTCGACAGCGAGGAATGGGCGCCGCAGGCGCAGGATTTCCTGCACGGTCGGTGGTTGGTGCTGCGCCGCGGCAAGCGAAACGTGGCCGGGGTGGAGAAGGTCTAGGGCGGGTCTAGCCGTGGTGTTGCCGGGGGCCCGGGCCGGCGGAAGTTGATCTTGAACCGGCCGAGATACCGCTTCTAGCAGCGGATTTGACTCCCAGTTTCACCTCGCGTAACTTAATCCACGTCGCAGCGACCAGGCCAGACCCGGTCAGCGCGACAAGCCCGCGGGACCCGCAGAGATTCGCAAAGCGATTCCGGGGGCGTTTCACTTGTCCGCACGGCCGATGCGCGGCTTTTAGCCGCGGGTTGACTGCGCGTCCGGGTG
>NZ_JCALEE010000010.1:0-145206 GCF_059813225.1 Mycobacterium sp. NGS16 | reverse complement strand
TCAACCGCCGCGATCGAGGACATGGCTTCATCATCGCAGTAGGGTCCGACAGTTGGCTTTCGCGCGAGTCCGCGGGCGTGTGATCCGGCGACAACAACGCCGAGTCGATATCGCCGGCGATACCGCCGCATGTGACCGCGGCGTCCGGCGAGCTATCCCGGCGACAACCCCAAACGGTCCGCCGTGCCCTGCCGCATCCGCGCGAAACGACCACCGCAGCCCAGCACCCGCAACGCGGCCTCCGCGGTGGCCCACGGGTACTCCGGCGGACAGGCGCCGTCATCGGAGCGGCGGTTGATCACCGCCTCCACCAACCGGAACGCAAAGTCGTCGGCCTCGGCTGGTCCGTCGTGCTCGGCGATCACCACCCGCGACAGCTCCCGGTAGTAATCCCGTAACTGGCCCCGGCGCCGGCGGAAAGCGGCGAAGCGCTCGACACGAAGCTCCGGAAGCAGATACAGGGTGCCCAGATTCCAGCTGCCACCACATAGTTGGGTGGCGTCGGCGACGACGAGCGTGTGCAGCCGGGGCGCCCCGGGTCCGCCTTCGGCCAGCAGCTCGGCGGCCAGTGCGACCGAGGTGTCCACGGTGCCGGCCAGCAGCGCGTCGAGGATGTCGTCTTTCGCGGCGAAGTGGTGATACAGCGAGGCCTGCTGGATGCCGACACTCTCGGCGATGCGCCGGGTCGAGGTGGCGGCATAGCCGATGGTGGTGAACAACTCTGCTGCCGCATCAAGAATCTCATCGCGCGCGCTGTTGCCCGGCCGGCGAGACGCCACCAGCCGCGGACGTCCTCGTCGGTCGGTCTGCACGCCTTACTGCCTATCACGCGGCGGGCCTTCGCGCCCTAAAAACTATCGATCGATAGAAAATGTGGTACCGTCCTGGCATGGACGAAGTACGCACCGACTCCACCCGCGGGGCCCGCTCCCACGCCCGCGCCCAGGCGCACCGGGCCCAGATGCGCATCCCGGTGGCCCCCGATGACGTCGACTCGTCGTCTTTGGTCTGGGCCGAGTCCATCCCGGCCAACGGCTACGCCACCAAGGTGCTGGCTCGGGGCGGCCGGATCCGGTTCATCGACGTCGACGGCGGCGCCTGCGCGCATCTGCTGCTGTATCGCGCTGAGGCGCCCTGGGAACGGCTCAACGTCGCCGACACCATGAAGGTGCCCTGGCAGGCCTACCTCGGCGCCGGCCATCCGCTGCTCTCGGACCAGGGCCGGGTACTGGCCACCGTCGTCGCCGACTCCTCGGGCCATCACGACATGCTCTGCGGGCCCGACGCCACCGGCCGCCAGCTGTTGCTGCTGGGTGCGATCAAACACGGCCTGGACATCCGTGACGTGGCCCCATCGGTGTCGCTGTTCCGCGGTGTCCGCGTCGAACCGGGTAGCGGGGCACTGGAATTCACCGGATCCGCGGGTGCCGGGGCAGCGGTCGACCTGCTGATCCACCTTCCGGTGTTGCTGGTGGTGGTCAACGCCGCGCACCCGTTGGATCCCGACCCGCCCGCGACCGCGCTGGACGTACTCGGCTGGAAAGCCGGCGAGCAGTTGGTGACACCGGCCAACCAGGACCCGGAGTATCTGCGCGCTCTGGAGAACACCGAGGCGGCGTGGGCCGCGGGAGCGGGGGAGCGGTCATGACCACCCAGTTACCGGCCGTCTCCGACGAGGTGGTGCCGGCCCGGGCGCCCTGGTCGGCGGTGGTGCGCGCCGGGGATCAGCTGCAGATCATCGACCTGCACGGCAACCAGGCGGTGGACTGTCTGCTCTATGACGCCGCCGATCACACCCGGCGCTACAGCGCGCAAGCCACCGTGGCCGCCCAGCGCAACATCTTCGTGGGCACCGGTTCGGTGCTGCGCGCCGCTGACGGGACTGCGCTGATGACCGTCGTCGCCGACGATGTCGGGAACCACGACACCATCGCCGGGGCCTGCTCGCAGGAGTCCAACACGCTGCGCTACGGGCATCACACCGCCCACCAGCACGCCTGCGTGGAGAATTTCCTCGCCGAGGGCGCACGCTGGGGCTTAGGCAAGCGTGACATCGTCTCCAACATCAACTGGTTCATGAACGTGCCCGTCGAGGCCGATGGCACCCTGGGCATCGTCGACGGCATCTCGGCTCCGGGTAAGAGCGTGACGTTGCGTGCGGAGACCGACACCCTGGTGCTGGTGTCGAACTGTCCGCAGATCAACAACCCGTGCAACGGTTTTGACCCGACGCCGGTGCGCATGGTGATCAGGCGGAGATGATCGGCATCGAGGTGGTCCGGCCCGGGCTGTTCACGACGGTGCAGGACTGGCCCGGCCGGGTGGGCTATTGGCACGTCGGGGTTCCACCGTCCGGGCCGATGGACGACGTGTCGTTTCGGGTCGGCAACCAGGTGCTGGGAAACCCCGAGGGGGCGGCCGGCCTGGAATGCACCAAGGTGGGTCCCAGTCTGCAGTTCTCGAGCCCCGCCTGGGTCTGCGTGACCGGTGCCCCGGTGCCGGTCACCCTGGACGGCGCCCCGGTTCCGCAGTGGCAGTCGGTGCAGGTGCCCGCCGGCGGCGTAGTTGAGATCGGCACGATCGCCGGACCCGGTATGCGCTGCTATGTGCTTGTCGAGGGAGGACTCGTCGAGCCGGAATTCCTCGGCAGCGCAGCCACCTTCACCCAAGGCGTGTTCGGCGGGCATCACGGTCGCGCACTGCAAGAAGGCGACCAGCTTCGGGCCGCCGGCCGTAACGGTGCAGCGCCGGCACTGCACCGTGCGCCCGGGCAGAGTCAGCCCAGCATCGGCCGGCATTGGGAACTCGCGGTGACCGAAGGCCCGCACGCCGCACGAGAATTCCTGACCCGCGCCGACATGACCACCCTGACCACCACCGACTACACGGTGCACTTCAACTCCGACCGCACCGGTGTGCGGCTGGCCGGACCGAAGCCGCACTGGGCCCGCCCCGACGGCGGGGAGGCCGGCCTGCACCCGTCGAACATCCACGACACCGCCTACACCGTTGGGGCACTGGACTTCACCGGTGATACCCCGATCCTGCTGGGGCCCGACGGCCCCAGCCTGGGCGGCTTCGTCTGCCCGGTGACGGTAGTGCGCGGCGACCGATGGAAACTCGGCCAACTCGCGCCCGGTGACACCGTGCGGCTGGTGCCCGTCCGCGCGGACCACGCCCCGCCGGTGTCGTCGCTGGGCGCGCGCCGACGGGCGGCGCTGCCCGTTGTGCACTCCCGCTCCGGCGACGGTGACGACGGGGTATTGCAGCATCACACCGGACACGACGGGACCGCTGTCACGCTGCGGCGCGCCGGTGACGGCGGAATCCTGCTCGAATACGGCCCTATGACACTGGATCTGGCGCTGCGGGCACGCGTGCAGGTGCTCTACGACCAACTGCGGCAGCGTGAACTGCCCGGGATGCAGGAACTGACGCCCGGGGTGCGTTCACTGCAGGTCCAGTTCGACACCGAGCAGGTGTCGTGCGACGAGGTGGTCGCGGAGCTGGTGGGCATCGACGAAGCGCTGCAGGCCTGCGGTGAACTCGTCGTGCCGAGCCGGTCGGTGCGCTTGCCGCTGAGCTGGGATGACCCCGCCACCCACGAGGCGATCCGCCGTTACACCTACGGCGTGCGGCCCGATGCGCCATGGTGTCCGTCGAACATCGAATTCATCAGGCGCATCAATGGACTGACCGACATCTCGCAGGTCTACGACATCGTCTTCGACGCGCAGTACCTGGTGCTCGGGCTGGGCGATATCTACCTCGGCGCACCGGTGGCCACCCCGCTGGACCCGCGCCAGCGGCTGGTCACCACCAAGTACAACCCGGCCCGCACCTGGACCCCGGAGAACGCTGTCGGGATCGGCGGAGCCTACCTGTGCATCTACGGCATCGAGGGCCCCGGTGGCTACCAATTCGTCGGACGCACCACCCAGGTGTGGAACCACCGGCACGCCACCGCCGGCCTGTTCGATCCCGAAACACCGTGGCTGCTGCGCTACTTCGACCGCATCAGCTTCTACCCGGTACAGGCCGAAGAGCTACTCGAGATGCGTGCCGACATGGCGGCCGGCCGTGGCCGGGTATCGATCAGCGACGGCGAGTTCTCGTTGCCCGACTACCGCCGCTTCCTGACCGACAACGCCGAGACGATCGCCGAGTTCCGTCGCCAACAAACCGAGGCGTTCAGCGCGGAGCGCAACGCGTGGCACCGGGCCGGTGAAATCGGCGCCGCAGCAGCGGTTTAGAGCACCACCGTTTCATTGCCCACCCGGATCACCCGGTCCTGGCAGTGCCACTGCACCGCCCTTGACAGCACCGCCCGTTCCACGTCGGCGCCCAATCGCACCAAATCGCCCACACTGTGCGTGTGGTCCACCCGCACCACGTCCTGTTCGATGATCGGCCCCTCGTCGAGGACCTCGGTGACGTAATGCGCAGTCGCGCCGATCAGCTTGACGCCGCGTTCCCGGGCCCGCTGATAGGGGGCCGCGCCGATGAACGCCGGCAGGAAGGAGTGGTGGATGTTGATCAGCGGGCAGCCAAGCGCCTCGATGAACTCACCGGTGATGATCTGCATGTACCGGGCTAGCACGACCAAGTCCACGTTGCCGCACAGCAACTGCAGCTGACGCTGCTCGGCCTCGGCACGGATGTCGCGGTTGGCGGGGATGTGAAAGAACGGCACCCCGAACGGGCGCACCTGCTCGGCCAGATCCGGGTGGTTGGAGATCACCATCGCCACCGTCATCTCCAGCTCGCCGCGGCGGTTGCGCCACAGCAGATCCAGCAGGCAGTGGTCGGCTTTGGAGGCCATGATCGCCACCCGTTTCGGTTTGGCGGCCTCGGCGAACCGGTAGTCCATCGCGAACCGCTCGGCTACCGTGGCGCCGAACCGCCGGCGAAGGTCATCGATGGCGGCGGGCAGGCCGGGCAGGTGAAAGATCGCCCGCTGCACGAACGTCCCGCCCTCGGGCGCGGTCGAGTGCTGATCCAGCGAGATGATGTTGGCGCCGGCATCGGCCAGGAAGGCGCTGACCGCGGCGATGATGCCGTGGCTGTCGGGACAGCGCAGCAGCAATCGGCCGATGTCGGTCGCGGAACCGCTGGAACCTCGAGACTCCCCGGAACCGTTTGTCATGGCCGCCTTTCGCTGGTCCGGATTCAACGGGACAGGCTACCGGTGAGGCGGCCCAAAATCCGACACACCGAGTCGCTAACGCAGTCACATACGTAACAGAGGGCACACTAGTAACAACAACTATGCCTGGAGGGTGCTGCCGTGTACCGAGTGTTCGAAGCCCTTGACGAACTGGGCTCCATTGTTGAAGAAGCCCGTGGTGTGCCGATGACGGCCGGCTGCGTGGTGCCCCGCGGCGACGTCCTGGAATTGATCGACGACATTCGGGATGCGATCCCCGGCGAACTCGACGACGCCCAGGATGTGCTCGACGCCCGTGACTCGGTGCTCAACGAGGCCAAGGAACACGCGGACTCGATGGTCAGCTCCGCCACCGCCGAAGCCGACTCGCTGGTCAGCCACGCCCGGGCGGAGGCCGATCGGCTGCTGGCCGACGCCAAGGGGCAGGCCGACCGGATGGTGGCCGAGGCGCGCGGGCACAGTGAGCGGATGCTCGGCGAGGCCCGCGAGGAGGCGGCCCGCCTGAGCGCGACCGCCAAGCGGGAGTTCGAGACCGCCACCAGCCGTGCCCAGGCCGAATGCGACCGGCTGGTCGAGAACGGTAACGCCGCCTACGAGAAGGCCGTTCAGGAAGGCATCAAGGAGCAGCAGCGGCTGGTGTCGCAGAACGAGGTGGTGACCTCGGCGCGGGCCGAGGCCACCCGGCTGATCGACTCGGCGCACGCCGAGGCCGACCGGATGCGCGGCGAGTGCGACATCTACGTCGACGCCAAGCTGGCCGAGTTCGAGGACTTCCTCAACGGCACCCTGCGCTCGATCAACCGCGGTCGCCACCAACTGCGGACCGCCGCGGGCACCCACGATTACGCGACCCGCTGACCCGCGAACGCGGCAATGCCCGCTGCGTAGAATCGCGGCATGGCGAGGCACCCGGGTATTGGCGTGAAGGGCGGGCAGCGGCAGCTGCCTTCGCCGTTCGTGGTGAACGTCGCCCGGCTGGGCCGGCGTCCCGGCTCGATGATCGCGCTGCACGAGCAGCGCTCCAGCCGGGGCCGTATCGGGTTGGACCTGGTGGCGATTCCCCCGGACACCGCCGTCGAGCTGGATCTGCGGGTGGAGTCGGTGTCCGAAGGTGTGCTGGTGACCGGGGCGGTCTCGGCGGCCACCGCGGGCGAATGTGCGCGCTGCCTGCGGCCGCTGACCGGCGACATAGAGGTCGAGTTGACTGAGCTGTTCGCCTACCCGGACAGCACCACCGACGCCACCACCGACGACGACGAGGTCGGCCGGGTCGTCGACGACGCGGTGGACCTCGAGCAGGCGATCGTCGACGCGGTCGGGCTGGCGCTGCCGTTGTCGCCGCTGTGTGATCCGGACTGTCCGGGACTGTGTCCGGACTGCGGGGTCGCGTTGGCCGGCGCCGAACCGGGCCACCATCACGACAAGATCGATCCGCGCTGGGCCAAACTCGCCGGGATGGTGGGTCCAGGGTCGGCTCAGTCCACTGATGACGGTGACCGGTGAGCCGTCCCCGGCAGGCGGTGCTGGATGCGCTCGGGGTGGACTTGCCCGACGATCTGCTCACGCTGGCGGTCACCCATCGCAGTTTCGCCTACGAGAACGGCGGCTTGCCCACCAATGAGCGGCTGGAGTTCCTCGGCGACGCCGTGCTCGGCTTGACCATCACCGACGAACTGTTCCACCGCCACCCCGACCGGCCCGAGGGCGACCTGGCCAAGCTGCGCTCCAGCGTGGTCAACACGGCGGCCCTGGCCGATGTGGCGCGCGGGCTGACCGAGGACGGCTTGGGCGCGCACCTGCTGCTCGGCCGCGGTGAGGTCAACACCGGTGGGGCCGACAAGTCCAGCATCCTGGCCGACGGTATGGAGTCGCTGTTGGGCGCGGTGTACTTGCAGCACGGTATCGATACCGCCCGGGCGGTGATCCTGCGGCTGTTCGGACCGCTGCTGGACACCGTGGCCACCCTGGGGGCCGGCCTGGACTGGAAAACCAGCCTGCAGGAGCTGACCGCGGCCCGCGGGCTCGGCGTGCCGAGTTACCAGGTCAGCTCGACCGGGCCCGACCACGATCGGGAGTTCACCGCCGTCGTCGTGGTGTCGGACACCGAATACGGCTCCGGTGTCGGCCGGTCGAAGAAGGAGGCCGAACAGAAGGCCGCGGCCGCGGCCTGGACGGCGCTGGATGCGCTGGACCCGACCGACGACGCGCCGCCCGCCTGACGATGCCGGAGCTTCCCGAGGTCGAGGTGGTACGCCGCGGCTTGGACGCTCACCTGGTGGGCCGCACCCTCAGCGGCGTCCGGGTCCACCATCCACGTGCGGTGCGCCGGCACGAGGCCGGTCCTGCCGACCTGACCGGCCGGCTGCTCGGCGCCCGCATCACCGGCACCGACCGGCGCGGCAAGTATCTGTGGCTGCTGTTGAGCACCGACGAGGCGCTGGTGGTGCACCTGGGCATGAGCGGACAGATGCTGCTGGGGGAGTTGCCCGACACCAAGCACCTGCGGATCGCCGCGGTGCTCGACGACGGGACGAAGGTCAGCTTCGTCGACCAGCGGACCTTCGGCGGCTGGCAGCTCACCGAGCTGGTCACCGTCGACGGCAGCATGGTGCCGCTGCCGGTGGCGCACCTGGCCCGCGATCCGCTGGACCCGCGCTTCGACGCCGAATCGGTGGTGAACGTGCTGCGGCGCAAACACTCCGAGATCAAGCGTCAACTCCTCGACCAGACGGTGGTGTCCGGGATCGGCAACATCTACGCCGACGAAGCGCTGTGGCGTGCCGGCATCCGCGGCACCCGAATGGCCGATACGCTGTCGCGCCCGCGGTTGCGAGCACTGCTGCAGGCCGCCGGGGCGGTGATGGGTGATGCGCTGGCCGCCGGTGGCACCTCGTTCGATTCGCTCTATGTCAACGTCAACGGCGAATCCGGCTACTTCAGCCGGTCACTGGACGCCTACGGCCGCGAAGACCAGCCGTGCCGGCGGTGCGGGACGCTCATACGGCGGGCCAAGTTCATGAACCGCTCGTCGTACTACTGCCCGAAATGCCAGCGCTGACGCCGGGTCACTCGAAGATGTCGCGGTATACCCGCCCCGGCGGCAGCGTCGGGTCGACGAACCATTCCCGGCCGAAGATCAGCCCGGCGACCTGCGGTGGACATCGCATCAGCACCGCGAACAGGCGGGCCGCCGCGCCGCTGGTGCCGATCTGCGAACGGTGCGCGGCAAACGCGTCACGCTTCTGCCGGGCGTACCGAAAGACGTTGATCCGGTGGGTGATCGACGATCCCGGCGCGTAGGCGGTGCGAACCACGTCACGGCCGTACGGCGCCGGCAGCCGCAGCAGCCGAGCGGTGGCACTGATGCGGGCGAGCAACTCCCGGGGCATAGTGGCCTCCAGCACGCGTGGTGTCGCCGCGAGTTCGGCGGCCCGCTTGCCGACCTGATGCACCTGCACATGGTCCCGGTGGCCGTAGCCGCCGTTGGCCTGGTAGCTCAACAACAGATCCGCGGCTTCCTCGCGCAGGATGGCGGCCAGCCGCTGCGCGGCCTCCTCGGTGTCTGCGCGGGCGAACCTGACCCGGCCCGGGGGATCGGGATAGAACTGCGCACCGAAGCCGCTATCGGCATAGCCGAGGCATTCCAGCCGGTGTACGCCGAGCGCATCGGCGCTGGAACGTAGTTCAGCGAGGCGTTCCACGTCGTCGTTGTGCACCCGCCCATCTGTCGCTGTCACCACGACCACCCGATGTCCCTCAGCCGCCGCACGTGCCAGGGTCCCGCCGGTCAGCACCGCCTCGTCGTCGGGATGGGCGTGGAATGCGACGAGGGTGGCCATGAACGGTCAGTATGCCCCGGTGCGGTGCACTTTGCCGCGAGGCGGCTGCCGTCAGGTCCGCCGGTTTTGTCGAAAACATGCCGCAGGTGGGTCTTGACGGTGGTCAAGGACACCGACAACCCCTCGGCGATCGGCGTCAAGCCCTCGGCGCGCAGCACCAGCAGGGCCAGCTGCGATCTCATCCGTTGGGATGAGGCAATTTTGCGGCCGCAGTGCTTGCCTTGGGCGTGTGTTCGCAGCTGCATCACGGACACGAAGCCACCGATGACCCGAGGAGGTGTCAATCGTGTCGCACGTGGTCATCGCACCGACTCCGAGCCGGCCCGACAGGGCCCGGACGTCACCGGAGGTGTACCGGCAATGGCGCTGAAAGCTGGCCGGGGACAACAGAATTTACCCATGAAAGGAATCGAAGGATGTCTGAGCAGAACATCGAACTGGAAGCGGTTATCAAGCATTCGCCAGCGGTGATACCGAAGCCTTGATGGCGCTCTTCGACGACGACATCGAATGGGTGCAACCGGGTGACAGCGCGGTGAGCGGAACCTACCGGGGCAAAAAGGAACTCAGCGAGTTCGTCACGGCTCTGGCCGCGAAGGCGCCGATGATCGCTCCGCACGCTTCCTGGCCGACGGCGACACGGTGGTGGTTCTCAGCGAGGCCTCGGTCGGTGGAGAACGAGGCCACAGCGCCGAGGTTTACACCATCGGCAACGGCAAGACGCTGCGCGTCCAGGTATACGGGGACACCGCCATGATGGAACGCCAATACGGCAGAAAGAACGTCGCGGCACTCTGATCTCCCGCCGGCGTAGCCAGGCGCCGGCCTGGCGGTGAAAATGTCCCCATGACGAAACTGTGGGTGGAACGAACCGGTACCCGGCGCTACACCGGCCGCAGTTCCCGGGGCGCGCAGGTGCTGGTCGGCAGCGAGGATGTCGACGGCGTTTTCACCCCCGGCGAACTGCTCAAGATCGCCCTGGCCGCGTGCACCGGCATGTCCAGCGACGCCCCACTGGCCCGCCGCCTCGGTGACGACTACCCGGCCACGATCCAGGTCTGCGGTCCGGCCGATCGTGAGCAGGAGCGTTACCCGCTGCTGGAGGAGACCCTGGAGTTGGACCTGTCAGGTCTGGATGACGCCGAGGTGCAGCGGCTGCTGACGGTGGTGCACCGCGCCGTCGAGCAGGTGTGCACGGTGGGCCGCACGCTGCAGTCCGGCACCGAGGTGCGTTTCGAGGTCGCCGACCGTGGCCGGCCCTGACGTGCGGCTCACCGCCTGGGTGCACGGCCACGTCCAGGGCGTGGGCTTTCGGTGGTGGACCCGGTCGCGGGCGCTGGAGCTGGGGCTGACCGGGTACGCCGCCAACCGCCCCGACGGGCGGGTGCAGGTCGTCGCCCAGGGGCTCCGCGCGGACTGTCAGCGCCTGCTGGAGTTGCTGCAGGGCGGCTCCACACCGGGCCGGGTAAGCACCGTCGTCGTCGATTGGTCCGATGCCGGCGAGCCGATCGACGGCTTCGCCGAACGCTAGACCGGTAGTCTCACACCCCGTGCACCTCAAGAGTCTGACGCTGAAGGGCTTCAAGTCCTTCGCCTCGCCGACGACTCTGCGCTTCGAGCCGGGTATCACCGCCGTGGTCGGGCCCAACGGGTCGGGCAAGTCCAATGTGGTCGACGCCCTGGCCTGGGTGATGGGGGAGCAGGGCGCCAAGACGCTGCGCGGCGGCAAGATGGAAGACGTCATCTTCGCCGGCACCTCCTCGCGGGCCCCGCTGGGCCGTGCCGAGGTCACCGTCACCATCGACAACTCCGACAACGCGCTGCCGATCGAGTACGCCGAGGTGTCGATCACCCGGCGGATGTTCCGCGACGGCGCCAGCGAATACGAGATCAACGGCGCCAGCTGCCGGCTGATGGACGTCCAGGAGCTGCTGAGCGACTCCGGTATCGGCCGCGAAATGCACGTCATCGTGGGCCAGGGCCGGCTGGCGCAGATCCTGGAGTCGCGGCCCGAAGACCGCCGGGCGTTCATCGAAGAGGCCGCCGGGGTGCTCAAGCACCGCAAACGCAAGGAAAAGGCGGTCCGCAAACTCGAAGCGATGTCGGCCAACCTGGCCCGGCTGACCGACCTGACCACCGAACTGCGCCGCCAGCTCAAACCGCTGGGCCGCCAGGCCGAGGTCGCGCGCCGCGCCGCCACCATCCAGGCCGATCTGCGCGACGCCCGGCTGCGGCTGACGGCCGACGACCTGGTCACCCGGCAAACCGAATTCGCCGGGACCACCGAAGCCGAGGCGGCGCTGCGCCGCGAACACGACCAGATCACCGAGCGGCTGACGGTGGCCGCCGACGAGCTGACCGCCCACGAGTCAGCGGTCGCCACCTTGACTCAGCGCGCCGAAGCCGCACAGCAGACCTGGTTCTCGCTGTCGGCGCTGGCCGAGCGGGTCAGCGCCACCGTGCGGATCGCCAGCGAACGCGCCCATCATCTCGACGAGGAGCCGATCACCACCGGCGGCGTGGACCCGGACGCGCTGGAGGCCGAGGCCGAGCAGGTGGCCGCCGCCGAGCAGCAGCTGCTGGCCGAACTGGCCGAGGCCGGTACCCGGCTCGAGGCCGCCCGCACCGAGTTGGCAGAACGCGAGCGTCGCAGCGCCGAGGCCGAGAAGGCGCACCTGGCCGCGGTGCGCGCCGAAGCCGACCGCCGCGAGGGTTTGGCCCGGCTGACCGGTCAGGTGGAGACGATTCGGGCGCGCGTCGAGTCGATCGACGCCCACGTCGCACAGCTGTCGGCGCGCATCGAGGAGGCCGCCGCGCGCGCCCAGGCCGCCCAGGCCGAGTTCGAAACCGTGCAGGGCCGGGTCGGTGAGCTCGACCAGGGCGAGGTCGGCCTCGACGAGCAACACGAGCGGACGGTGGCCGCCTTGCGGCTGGCCGATGAGCGGGTCGCCGAACTCCAGGCCGCCGAGCGCAGCGCCGAACGGCAGGTCGCCTCCCTGCGCGCCCGCATCGACGCGTTGTCGATGGGGCTGGAACGCCGCGACGGCGCCGCTTGGCTGGCCCAGAACCACAGCGGCGCCGGCCTTTTCGGGTCGATCGCCAAGCTGGTCAAGGTGCGCTCGGGCTACGAGGCGGCGCTGGCCGCGGTGCTCGGGTCGGCCGCCGACGCGCTGGCCGCGGAAAACGCCGGTGCAGCCCGCGCGGCGCTGAACGCGCTGAAAAGCGCCGACGGCGGGCGGGCCGCGATCGTGCTGGGGGACTGGCCGCTGCCACCGCCCCCCGAGGGCACCAGGGCCCTGCCCGACGGAGCGCAGTGGGCGCTGGAGCTGATCGAGGCCCCCGACCGGCTGCGCGGCGCGATGACGGCCATGCTGTCGTCGGTGGTGGTGGTCACCGACCTGCCCGCGGCACTGGACCTGGTGGCCGCCCGCCCAGGGTTGCGCGCGGTGACGGTCGAGGGCGACCTGGTCGGCGCCGGGTGGGTCAGCGGCGGATCGGACCGCAAGCCGTCCACGCTGGAGATCAACAGCGAGATCGACAAGGCGCGCGCCGAGCTGGCCGCCGCCGAAACGCAGGTCGGACAGCTCAGCGCGGCCCTATCGGGGGCCCTGGCCGAGCAGGCCACCCGCCAGGACGCCACCGAGCAGGCACTGGCCGCGCTCAACGAATCCGACGCCGCGATTGCCGCGACCCACGAGCAGCTGGGCCGGCTCGGGCAGGACGCCCGCGCCGCCGAGACCGAGTGGCGCCGCCGGCTGCGGGAACGCGAAGAGCTGGAGGCCGGGCGGGCGCAGGCCGTCACCGAACTCGGTGAACTGGAGGCCCGGCTGCGCAACGCCGAACAGGACGAGCCGACCGCCGCCGCGGAGCCGGTCGACCGCCAGCAGATCGCGGCCGCCGCCGAGGCGGCCCGCAGCGTCGAGGTGGAGGCCCGGCTGGCGGTGCGCACTGCCGAGGAGCGTGCCAACGCCGTTCGGGGCAAAGCGGATTCGCTGCGCCGGGCGGCCGCCGCCGAACGCGAGGCGCGGGTGCGCGCCGAACAGGCCCGTGCCGCCCGTGCGCTCGCCGCGACCACGGCCGCCGCGGTGGCCGACGCCGGGACGGCGTTGGCCCAGCGCCTGCAGCTGGTGGTGGTGGCGGCGGCGCGGATCAGGGACGGGCTGGCCGGCGAACGCCAGCAGCGGGCCGCCGCGATGGCCGCGGTCCGCGATGAGGTGAACTCCCTGAGTACGCGCATCACCGCGCTCACCGAGTCGCTGCACCGCGACGAAGTCGCCAAGGCGCAGGCCGCGTTGCGGATCGAGCAACTTGAGCAGACGGTGCTCGAACAGTTCGGGATGAGTTCGGCGGACCTGATCGCCGAATACGGGCCCGATGTGCCGTTGCCGCCGACCGAGCTGGAACTCGCCGAATTCGAGCAGGCCCGGGAGCGCGGTGAGCAGGTGACCGCGCCCGCCCCGATGCCCTTCGACCGGCCCACTCAGGAGCGTCGTGCCAAGCGCGCCGAACGGGAACTGGCCGAGCTGGGCCGGGTCAATCCGCTGGCCCTGGAGGAGTTCGCCGCACTCGAAGAGCGCTATAACTTCTTGTCCACGCAGCTCGAGGACGTCAAAGCGGCCCGCAAGGACTTGCTCGACGTGGTGTCGGAGGTCGACGCACGCATCCTGCAGGTGTTCACCGATGCCTACGCCGACGTTGAGCGCGAATTCACCGAGGTGTTCGCCGCGCTGTTCCCCGGCGGGGAGGGCCGGCTGCTGCTGACCGACCCCAGTGACATGCTGACCACCGGCGTCGACGTGGAAGCCCGTCCGCCCGGCAAGAAGGTCAAGCGGCTGTCGCTGCTGTCCGGTGGGGAGAAATCACTGACCGCGATCGCCATGCTGGTTGCGATCTTCCGGGCCCGCCCGTCGCCGTTCTACATCATGGACGAGGTCGAGGCCGCGCTCGACGACACCAATCTGCGGCGCCTGCTGGCGCTGTTCGAGATGCTGCGGGCCCGCTCACAGCTGATCGTCATCACCCACCAGAAGCCGACGATGGAGGTCGCCGACGCGCTGTACGGGGTGACCATGCAGGGCGACGGGATCACCGCGGTGATCTCCCAGCGCATCCGCGGCGAGGAGCTGGTCTCCAGCCCGGGCTAGCTGTGATGTCCGGAATACCGTCCGGGCCCGGCGCCGTGGGTCGCCCGCAGCTGGATTGGCTGCGGAGTACCCGCGTCGGCGTCGTGGGCGCGGACTGCCGGGCACCACCGGCAGGCCATGCTCACCTTGGCCCTGAAACAATGGCGGGGTGACTGAAGGTCTCTGGATTGCCATCGCGGTCGCCGCCGCACTCGTCGTTATCGCCGCACTGATCTTCGGCCTGCTGCGCCACCGCCGGCGGCGCATCAGCTTGTCCGCGCCGCAGCGCGAGAGCCTGGACCGCTCGGGCGGCTACGCCGCCTCCTCGGATATCACGTTCAGCCGTACCGAGCCCCCGGCCCCCGTCATCGGAGACGACGCCACGGAGCCCCGGGATGCACCCCGGCGCACGATCACCGAGGTCGAATTACCCGAAGCGCCCCCCGAGCCCCCGGCAGCGCCCGCCGCCGTCGAGACCGTGGAGCCGGAGATCGAACCGGTGGACGGCCGGCTGCAGCGTCTGCGGGGCCGACTGGCCAAGTCGCAGAACGCGTTGGGGCGCAGCATGCTCGGGCTGCTCGGCGGCGGAGACCTGGACGACGACTCCTGGCAGGACGTCGAGGACACCCTGCTGGTCTCCGATCTGGGGCCCACCGTCACCGAATCGGTGGTCTCGCAGCTACGCGAACGGCTGGCCGGCGGGCAGGTGCGCACCGAGGCCGAAGCCCGCGCGGTGCTGCGTGACGTGCTCATCGGTGAGCTGCAGCCCGGCCTGGACCGCTCCATCCGGGCGCTGCCGCACGACGACCACCCGTCGGTGCTGCTGGTGGTCGGGGTCAACGGCACCGGCAAGACCACCACCGTCGGCAAGCTGGCCCGCGTGCTGGTGGCCGACGGCCGGCGGGTGGTGCTGGGCGCTGCCGACACCTTCCGGGCCGCGGCGGCCGACCAGTTGCAGACCTGGGCGGCGCGGGTGGGCGCCGAGGTGGTGCGCGGACCCGAGGGCGCCGACCCGGCCTCGGTCGCCTTCGACGCCGTCGACAAGGGCGTGTCGTCCGGCGCCGACGTGGTGGTCATCGACACCGCCGGCCGGCTGCACACCAAGACCGGCCTGATGGACGAACTCGGCAAGGTCAAGCGGGTGGTGACGCGCCGCGCGGCGGTCGACGAGGTGTTGCTGGTGCTCGACGCCACCATCGGGCAGAACGGCCTGGCGCAGGCGCGGGTATTCGCCGACGTCGTCGATATCACCGGGGTGGCGCTGACCAAGCTGGACGGCACCGCCAAGGGTGGCATTGTGTTCCGGGTGCAGCAGGAGCTGGGGGTGCCGGTCAAGCTGGTGGGGCTCGGTGAGGGGCCCGACGACCTGGCGCCGTTCGAGCCGGCCGCCTTCGTCGACGCGCTGCTCGGCTGAGCAGGCCAGTATTCGATCGTGACCGTCTTGTGACCACGGGTCGGCCATAAGGTAATTTCTGCCTGTGCTCCCCTCAGCATTCGGCGCGATCGCGCGCTGCCTCACCCCCCTCTTGGCCGCTGCGACCCTGGCCGGCGCGGCCCCGGCACTGGCCGATGAGGGCAACCCGCTGGCCGGGATGCCCTTCTACGTCGATCCCGTCTCGAAGGCGATGCATGCGGCCAACGCGCAGCCGGAGAGCGCCGAGTTGGCCCGGGTGGCCAACACTCCGCAGGCCTACTGGCTCGACCAGGCGTTCGGGGTCGGTAGCGTCGGCGCGACGGTGGCCCGGCACACCGGGGCGGCGGCCGCGGCCGGTGCCATGCCGGTGCTGGTGCTCTACGCGATCCCGCACCGTGACTGCGGCAGCTACGCCGCGGGCGGATTCTCCTCCGGGGCGTCCTACCGCGCCTGGATCGACAGCGTCGCCGACGGGATCGGCGGCAACCCGGCCGCGATCATCGTCGAACCCGACGCGTTGGCGATGGCCGACTGCCTGTCAGGCGATCAGCGCCAGGAGCGTTTCGACCTGATCAGCTATGCCGTCGACACCCTGGGCCGCAACCCGGCGACGGCCGTCTACGTCGATGCCGGGCACTCGCGCTGGGTCAGCGCCGGCGAAATGGCCAACCGGCTCAACCAGGCCGGGGTGGCGCGTGCGCGGGGCTTCGCCCTGAACTCCACGAACTATTTCAGCACCGAAGAGGAGATCGGCTACGGCGAAGAGATCTCCGGGATGACGGGCGGTGCCCACTACGTGATCGACACCTCCCGCAACGGCAACGGCCCGGCGGAAGGCGATCCGTTCGGGTGGTGCAACCCCAGCGGACGGGCGCTGGGTACGCCGCCGACCGCCGACACCGCGGGCGCGCACGCCGACGCCTACCTGTGGGTCAAGCGGGTGGGGGAGTCCGACGGCAGCTGTGGTTCCGGTGAACCGGCAGCGGGCCACTTCGTCAGCGAGTACGCCATCAACCTGGCGCGCAACGCGGGCTGACCCAAGGCACCGAGCCCGGCGCCGCGTGCACCGTCACAGCTTGCGGGCGATGTAGTAGTAGTTCGACGGGTCCTCGTCGATCTCAGTGCATTTCACCTCGGTGAACCCGGCGTCGGCCAGCATCGACATGGCGAGCTGGCGGCCCCACATGGTGCCCAGTCCGGCACCGTCCAGCGCCAACGAGACGGGCATGCAGTGCATCAGGGAGACCGTGTAGCGGTAGGTGTTGGTGGGCACGCCGATGTTGTCTTCCAGCTGGCTTGATGCCCGCGAATCAGCCATCAGGAAGGTGCCCCCGGGCCGTAGGGATCGATAGATGTTCTCCAGCACCCGCGCCGGGTGTGCCTGATCGTGAATGGCGTCGAACGCGGTGACGAGGTCGTACGCCGAAGCGCGGTCGAACGTCGTCAGGTCGTGGCTCTCGAAGGTCGCATTCCGCAATCCCCGTTGGGCCGCTTCCCGGGTCGCCCGTTCGATGCCTTCGGACGAGAAGTCGATGCCGGTGAAGCGGCTGTTGCCGAAGGCCGCCGCCATCACGTTGACGGCGTGGCCGCTGCCGCAGCCGAAATCGGCCACCTCCGCGCCGTCGCGCAGCCGTTGCGGTAAGCCGTCGACCAGAGGTAGGACGGTGTCGACCAGCGCAGTGTCGAACACTTCACCGCTGCGTTCTGCCATCACGGCATGGAAACGGGGGTAGTCGCTGTAGGGCAGCCCCCCGCCGTGCTGGAAGCACCCCAACACTTTCTGTTCGACCTCGCCGAGCAGGGCGATGTACTGCGCCACGCGCGCGAGGTTGGCGGACCCGGCAGCACGGGTCAACGCCGCAGCATGGTGCGGCGGCAGTCGATATGACGCGGTTGCGGCGTCGTAGTCCACCACACCGGCCACGGTTGTGCCCCCCAGCCACTCGCGGACATAGCGTTCGTTGAGCCCGGTGACAGCGGCGATCTCAGCGCTGGTCGCGGGTGCTGACAGGTTGGCCAACGCATCGAACAGGCCGCTTTGGTGACCGAGGCTCAGCAGCAGCGCAAGGCTGGCGGCGTCCAGCGCATCGGTGATCCGATCGGCGAACGCCATTGCAACGGCAGCAGATTCCTCCGGCTGATGCGCGCCCACTGGTGTTGTCACCGCACTCCTCAATTTCCCCGCGCCGGCAGGCGCAGCTCGCCGGATCAGGCCCGAGCGATTCGAACCACACCTAGGATACTAGCGGTATCCTAGAGGGTGCGAACCGTCGGCCGGATATCATCTGCCGGGCCCAGGCTTGGACGCGAACCATCGAGATCCGGAGAGGAGGCGCATGGCCGCCGGGTCTGCCAATTCCGCGCAGCACGCCCATGCGGTGATCCGCGCGGGCATCCTCAGCGGCGAATACCCCGCTGGGGCCATGCTCAGCGAGTCGAGCCTGGCGGCGTCGATGTCGATGAGCCGAACGCCGGTGCGTGCGGCTCTGGGCCGTCTACAAGACGAGGGACTGGTGCGCATCTACCCCAAGCGCGGCGCGCTGGTATGCGAACTGAGTGTCGACGACATCCGCGAGTCAGCCCAGGTGCGGCACGCCTTTGAATGCGCCGGGGTGCAGCTCGCCGATCCGGAAGCTCGCCGACTCCTGGGTGCGCGTCTCCTGGACAACCTTGACGGACAACAGGACGCATTGCGTCGGCGCGACTATCCGGGCTTCGCGGCCTTGGCCATGCAGTTTCACCGGGCCTTCGTGGAGCTTGCCAACAACTCCACGATGCTGGCGTTCTACGACCGCCTTCAGGACCGCCAGTACCTCTCGATCATGCGCAGCTCGACGGTCAGCGGAGACCCCGACCTTGTGCTGGCCGAACATCGGAGCCTGCTGCGTGATGCCGAATCCGGTGAGTGGATGACCTTCTCGACCCGGCTCCGCGAACACCAGTCACGCGGTAACGAGTTCGAATAGTCGACCGGGGCCCCGGATGCGGCGGAATCGGCTGGAGAGGACCGCATCCTTCGGCGTTCAAACGCGTCGCAATCGTGTCAGACAAGGGCCGCTCACGTTCGGCACGCGCTGGAGTGGAGGATTCCCGGAGAGCTGGCGGTGTACGGCCGTGACGAACTCGACCCCGCCACGGAATGGGCCGCCGGCTCAGTGATCAGGTGCCCGACGCAGAAGGCCCCCGATTACCGGGGGCCTTCGGGGTCGGAATCCGGCTACTTCGGCGGCATCCGGATGCCGCCGTCCACCCGGACGACCTCGGCGTTCATGTAGGAGTTGGTGAGCAGCTCGACCACCATCGACGCCAGCTCCTCGGGCTTGCCGAGCCGGTGCGGGAACAGCACGGACTCACCGAGTTTGGCCTTGAACGCCTCGGAGGCCTCGCCTTCGCCGTAGATCGGGGTGTCGATCAGGCCCGGTGCGACGGTGTTCACCCGGATACCGACCGCGGACAGGTCGCGGGCCACCGGCAGGGTCAGACCCACGACCCCGCCCTTGGACGACGAGTAGGCGGCCTGGCCGATCTGGCCGTCGAAGGCGGCAACACTGGTCATGTTGACGATCGCGCCCCGCTCGCCGGTGTCGGTCAGCTCGTTGCGGCTCATCGCGGTGGCCGCGATCCGGATGCAGTCGAAGGTGCCGACCAGATTGATGTCGAGCACCTTTTTGTACAGGTCCAGGTTGTGCGCCGACTCGAACTGGCCGTCTTTGCCGATGGTGCGCTGGGCCCAGCCGATACCGGCCGAGTTCACCAGTGCCCGCAGCGGTCCGAGGTCCGCCGCCGTGTTGACGGCGTCGATGATCTGCTCGGTGCTGGTCACGTCGACCGGCACGAACACCCCGCCGATCTCGTGGGCCAGCGCCTCACCCTTGTCGGCCTGCAGGTCGGCGACGACGACCCGGGCACCTTTGGCGGCCAACTGGCGGGCAGTCGCCGCACCGATTCCTGATGCGCCACCGGTAACGATCGCGCTTGCTCCATTAATATCCACGGCAGACACTTTACGCGGACGCCTTTCCGGCCCGGGTTTCGGCCGATGGAAATGGCCGACATTATCACTACGTCCCAATAAGCGAAGTTATGTCAGCCTGGCTGGCATTCCGCGGAACTACTGACTAAAACTGTTGCGGGTGATCTAATTTCGATCAGGTAACGGTTCGGTCGCAGGGTCAGGGGTTGGGAGCTTTCATGGCAGAACTGGTCGCGGCGTCGGGTCCGACCGGCGCGAGCGCGCCGCGTCGTAGACACGTACTCGTCGCTGCCGTAAGCGTTTTCGCCGTCTTCGCCGGCATACTCGGCCTGTCGCCGCTCACCGCCCGGTCGTCTGCTGCGTCAGCGCCGGCGGTGCAGTTGACCGAGGGATCCATCGCATTCGTTATGGGCGGCAGCGGGATTCCATTGCCGTCGGACGGTTATGTCAACGCCGCTAACCTCTTCTATTTGCAGCCGCACGGCTTCACCGGCACCGCGCAATCACTGTTCACGCCGCAGTTGTACTTCCCGGGAAACCTCTCGGAAGTCCAGGGCGCCCAGATCCTGGCCGAGGCGATCAACAAGGAGGTCGCCACCGGCGAAGTGAACGCCGAAAACCCGGTGTATGTGTTCGGCTACTCGCAGAGCGCGGCGATGTCGGCGATGACCATGGAGCAGCTCCAGCATCAGGGCGTGCCGGCTGAGGACGTCCACTTCGTGCTGGTCGGCAACGCCGCCAACCCCAACGGTGGCATTGTCGAAATGCTCAACCTATGGGGCGGCGACCTCACCTTCTGGAACGGATTGACCCTGGGGCACCCGACTCCGGACTACTACACCACCGACGTCTACACGATGGAATACGACGGGTACGCCGACTTCCCGAAATACCCGCTGAACCTGCTGTCCACGCTCAACGCCATCGCCGGCATGTTCTTGATCCACGACGGATACCTGGGGCTGAGCCACGAGGACATCGCCAACGCAATCCCCTTGGACTCCACCGACCCCTCGGGCCTGACCAACTACTACATGATCCCCACCGAACACCTGCCGCTGCTGGATCTGTTGCGGCTCAACCCGGTCTGGGGCAGCCCGTTGGCGGCTCTGCTGGAACCGAGCATGCGCATCCTGGTCAACCTCGGCTACGGCAGCCTCACCGAAGGCTGGAACCAGGGCCCGGCCAACGTACCGACCACCATCAGCTGGGACCTGCTGCCGAGCAACATCAGCCTGACCGACATCAACGCCGCGCTGTCCAATGCTTGGACGCAAGGGGTCCAGGACATGTTCAAGGAATTGCAGGACCCCAAGACCTACATCCCCGGGGGATTCCTTGGGGAGGAACCGTTCTCGATGCTGTGGACCGCGGCGCAGCGGGTGTTCTTGGACATGCAGGACGCCGGCTCGCTGTTCGGCGGTTCGGCAGAGGCCACCGACCCCGCGGACACCGACTTCCCGAACTCCCTCGGGTCTGTCGTGGACGGTAACCCCGACCTTTCGTGGATCGCCGACTTGCTCGGCCTCGACACGATCGACCCCGCCTAAGCCAGCCTCGGCCAGTCGGCGCAGCACAGTCTCAGAAAGGTCAATCCCCATGAATCGTCGTCATCGTCGCGCTACCGGGCAGCGTGGTCGCACCGCGGCCGGCCGGTTCTGTCGTGCCGTGGCGGGCGCCGCAGCGGCGTTGGCGCTGGCGCTGACGCCCATGGCGACCGCGCCGTCGGCCCAGGCGGATTTCGACGTCTTCGACCCCGGCACGTGGTTCGACCTGTCGGCGTTCGATCAGGTCGACATCGGCATGGCCAGCGCCGATCCGATCGATATCGGCTCGGTCGACTTCAATGCCTTCGAGCCGGCCGACTGGGCGCAGCTCTACCAGGACGCCTTCTACCTCCCCATCCACGATGCCCTGGAGAGCTTCCTGCATAACGCCGGTAACCAGCTGCTGATCGACCTGATCAATACGCCGTGGGTGTTGATGTTCGGCCGCGATCTGATCGGCGACGGCATCGACGGCTTCAACGGCGTCAACAACTCGCTATTCGGCTGGCTCGGTCTGGGCGACCTCGGCGACGGCGGCTTCCTCTTCGGTGACGGGGGCACCGGTGCCGCCGGCGTGCCCGGGATCAACGACGGCATGGGTGGTGCCGGCGGCGATGCCGGCTTGTTCGGTAACGGTGGTGCGGGCGGTCAGGGAGCCGCCGCCTACCTTGCCACCGACGGCACGGTGGTCGAAGCCGGTGCCGGTGGCCAGGGCGGCTCGGGTGGCTTGTGGTTCGGCGATGGCGGTGCCGGCGGCCAGGGCGGTACCGGGTTCCACGACACGCTGGACGGCTCGACGCTGGTGTCGCACGACGGCGGCGACGGCGGGGCAGGCGGCGACGCCCTGGCCGGTTGGGGCTTCGGCGGAGCCGGTGGCCGCGGCGGGTCGGGTTGGGCCGGGGTCAACGGATCCGAGGTCACCGCACTCAACGGCGGTGACGCGGGCAACGGCGGTGTCGGCGGCAAAGCCGGCTGGTTCCTGGGTATCAGCGGTGACGGCGGTGACGGCGGCGCCGGTGGAGCCGGAGCGGCCGGTGCCGCCGGCACGGCTTCTCAGCCGATGGGCGGCAACGGCGGCAACGGCGGCGACGGCGGTCGCGGTGGAGCGGCCGGCGCCAACAACGCATGGATCGGCGGGGCGGGCAAGGCCGGAGTAGACGGTGATGGCGGCGCCGGTGGCGCGGGCGGTGCCGGCTTGAACAACCCGCTCGGCGTGGGAGGCCGCGGCGGCGACGGTGGCTCGGGTGGAGCCGCCGGTCACGGCACCACCGGTGGCACCGGCGGCGCCGGAGGCGTCGGCGGTGCCGGCGGCAGCGGCCTGACCGGTGCTAACGGCGGTCGCGGCGGAAACGGCGGCGCGGCCACCAACCTGGTGGACAGTGCCGGGGGTGCCGGGGGTGCCGGTGGCGCCGGTGGTAACGGCATCGTCGGTCCCGGCGGCGACGGCGGGCACGGGGGCAACGGCGGAGCGACCGACGGAGCATCCGGTAGCCCCGGTGCGGCCGGTCTACCCAACGACGGCGGGACGGGTGGCGCCGGCGGCGCCGGCGGTGCACCGGGCAAGCACGCCTAGCGCCGCCGGGTGCTGCCGGCCGGAGGTGTCGGCGTGAGCACAGCGATTGTGGTGGGCGGCGGGCCCAATGGGCTCGCCGCCGCCGTGACCCTTGCCCAGCACGGCGTGCAGGTCACTGTGCTCGAGGCCGCCGACGAGGTCGGTGGTGGCACCCGCAGCAGCGAAGCCATCCTGCCGGGCCTGCTGCACGACGACTGCTCAGCGATCCACCCGATGGCCGTCGGCTCCCCGTTCCTGTCCAGCCTCGACGTGGACCGCTACGGCTTGCGGTGGCGCTGGCCGCAAATCGATTGCGCCCATCCGCTCGACGACGGCAGCGCCGGGGTGCTGTACCGCTCGGTCGAGCAGACCGCCGCGGGCCTGGGCCGCGACGGCGGCCGCTGGCGACGACTCTTCGACCGCCCGGTCGCCCGGTTCGATGCGCTCAGCACCGACATCATGGGCCCCTTGCTGCGACTGCCGCACCATCCACTGACCCTGGCCCGGTTCGGCGCGCCCACGATGCTGCCCGCGTCCGCAGTGGCCCGCTGGTTCACCACCCCGCAAGCGCGGGCGCTGTTCGCCGGCGTTGCCGCGCACGCGTTTCGGCCACTGCATTACCCGATGACCTCGGCGATCGGGCTGGGCATCCTCACGGCCGGCCACCGGCACGGCTGGGCGGTGGCCGCCGGGGGATCACAGGCGATCGCCAACGCCATGGCCGCCGCGCTGACCGAGCTGGGCGGCACCATCGAGACCGGGGTGCCGGTGACCTCTGCGGCGGAACTGCCGCCCGCCGACGTGACGCTGTTCGACCTGGCACCTGAGGCTGTGGCCGGGATCCTCGGTTCCCGCCTGCCGCCGCGGGTGTCCGCGGCCTATCGGCGGTTCCGGCGCGGGCCGGGCGCCTTCAAAGTCGACTTCGCCGTCGAGGAGGGTGTGCCGTGGACCAACCCCGACGCCCGGCTGGCCGGCACCGTGCACCTGGCCGGGCCGCACCGCGAGCTGGCTGCCACCGAACGCGACATCCACGCCGGACGCATGCCCGAGCGGCCCTTCGTCCTGGTGGGTCAGCAGTATCTGGCCGACCCGCAACGCTCCGTCGGCAACGTGCACCCGGTGTGGACCTACGCCCACGTGCCCAACGGCTACACCGGGGATGCCACCGCGGCGATCATCGCCCAGATCGAGCGGTTCGCCCCGGGTTTCCGCGACCGCGTCATCGGCCACACCGTGCGCAGCACCACCGAAATGCCGCGCTACAACCCCAATTTCGTGGGCGGTGACATCATGACCGGGGCAAAAGACCTCCGCCAGTTGACCTTTGGCCCGCGCGTTACGCTGTCGCCCTACAGTACGGGGATCCCCGGCGTGTATATCTGCTCGGCGGCAACCCCACCGGGGCCGGGCGCGCACGGCATGTGCGGCGCCAACGCCGCTCGCCTCGCGTTGCGCCAGCTGTAGCGAACATCCCTGGTGTCGCGGCCCGCATACGGCCCTGCTGTGTGAGCAGGTTGTGACATGCCCGCAACAGCGCAGCGCTGCAGGCGAAACAACAACTCCGCATTGTTTGACCAACTTGGTCTACGTACCGGGCAGCTGGTCGGCGAGGAGGTCTGGACTCTTGGATCGTTTTCCGATTATGGGGGTGCCGGACACCGGCGATTCCGCCTGGATGCTGATCAGCGCCGCGCTGGTCCTGCTGATGACACCGGGCCTGGCGTTCTTCTACGGCGGGATGGTGCGCGCCAAAAGCGTGCTGAACATGATCATGATGAGCGTCAGCGCGATGGCTGTGGTGACCGTGTTGTGGGTGCTCTACGGGTACTCGCTGGCCTTCGGCGACGACGTGGGCAATGTGCTGGGCCGCCCCACCGACTACTGGGGCTTGAAGGGCCTGATCGGTGTCAACGCCGTGCCCGCCGGTTCCGGCGGCACCGGCTCGGCGGTTGAGATTCCGGTCGTCGGTACGGTGCCGCAGAACGTCTTCGTCGCCTTCCAGTTGATGTTCGCGATCATCACGGTGGCCTTGATCTCGGGAGCGGTTGCCGATCGGTTGAAGTTCGGAAGCTGGCTGCTGTTCGCCGCTCTGTGGGTGAGCCTCGTCTATTTCCCTGTCGCGCACTGGGTGTTCGCGTTCGACGGAGCGGCGGCAGCCCACGGCGGCTGGATCGCCAACAAGCTGCACGCGATCGACTTCGCCGGCGGCACCGCGGTGCATATCAACGCGGGCACCGCAGCGCTGGTGCTTGCCGTCATCCTGGGCCGGCGCCGCGGCTGGCCCGCGGCGATGCGTCCGCACAATCTCCCGTTGGTGATGCTCGGAGCCGCCATGCTGTGGTTCGGCTGGTATGGGTTCAACGCGGGCTCGGCGGTCAGCGCCAACGGTGTCGCGGGGTCGACCTTCATCACCACCACGGTTGCGGCCGCCGCGGCAATGCTCGGTTGGCTGTTGGCCGAGCGAATTCGAGACGGGCATGCCACGTCACTGGGTGCGGCATCGGGAATAGTCGCCGGTCTGGTTGCCATCACCCCGTCATGCGCCTCGGTGAACGTCGTCGGCGCGCTGGTGATCGGTGTCGTCGCCGGTGTCGCCTGCGCTTTGGCGGTGGGGTTGAAATACCGTTTCGGCCTGGACGATTCCCTTGATGTCGTGGGGGTGCATCTGGTCGGCGGGCTGGTCGGCACCGTGCTGGTGGGTTTCCTGGCGGCACCTGCGACCGCCGCGATCGCAGGCGGTGCCGGCGTATCGCCCGGCTTGCTCTACGGAGGCGGTACACAGCAGTTGTGGCGCCAGATCATCGGCGCGCTCAGCGTTGCGGCCTATTCGGCGGTGGGCACAGCTGCCGTGGCATGGATCGTCAAGTACACCATCGGACTGCGTCTGGACGCAGAAGCCGAGGCCTCGGGCATCGACGAAGCGCTACATGCCGAAAGCGGCTACGACTTCGCGGTCGACGGCAGCCCGGCCCCCGCCTACTCCGCCGAAGAGAGAAGAGAGTATGAAGCTGATCACCGCGATCGTGAAGCCGTTCACGCTGGAGGACATCAGGACCGGCCTGGAACAGGCGGGCCTGCAGGGTATGACCGTCAGTGAGGTTCGGGGTTACGGGCGGCAGAAGGGCCACACCGAGGTCTACCGAGGGGCGGAGTATTCGGTTGACTTCGTCCCGAAGTTGCGGGTCGAGGTACTGGTCGACGACGTTGCGGTAGAGCAGATTCTGGACATCATCGCGCGGGCGGCGCGCACCGGAAAGATCGGCGACGGCAAGGTGTGGGTGAGCCCGGTGGAGACGGTGATGCGGGTGCGTACCGGTGAGCGCGGAGCAGATGCCGTATGAGATCCGATCCGAGTTGACCTCGGTGGGCCGCGATGACGCAACGCGAAGGGAACCCCGCCACACGGTCGGTGCGATCTTCCCGCACCACCATGGATTTGGCGCGGGCACGGGCAGCGCTTCGCTCGGAGTCCGCGGGCCGGCTGGACTCCGCCGCGCTGCGTGATGAGTGGCGACGGCTGCACGAGCGCTGGTTGACCGCGAAGGCGACGGAGATCGGCATCGCGGCGGACAGCGGATTCGCGATCGTCGCGACCGGTTCGCTGGGCCGGTGCGAGTTGCTTCCCCACTCAGACCTGGACCTGCTGCTGCTGCACGACGGCAAATCCGCCGACGCCGTCGCAGAGGTTGCCGCGCTGTTGTGGTATCCGCTGTGGGATGCCGGAGTTCGCCTCGACCACAGTGTGCGCACCGTGGCCGAGGCGATCGAGGTCGCCGGTGCCGATCTGTTCGCCGACCTGGGCATGCTGGACGCGCGCCATATCGCCGGTGATGAACGGCTCTCGACGCAGCTGATCCACGAGGTGCGCCACCGGTGGCGGTACGGAATCCGCTCCCGTTACAGCGAACTCATCGAAACGACGCACGCACGGTGGCGGCGTAGCGGCGAAGTAGCGCATCGCATCGAGCCCGACCTGAAATGCGGACGCGGAGGGTTGCGCGACGTGCAGTTGCTTGACGCGCTGGCAATCGCGCACCTTGCGGACCGTGCGACGGTCTGCCGCTCGGAGGCCCGAGGAGGTTTGGTCGACGCGTCATACCTCCGGCTGCTGGATGTCCGTACCGAATTGCATCGAGTCTCCGGGCGCGGACACGACCTGCTGATGGCCCAGTACGCCGACGAGATCGGTGCTGCACTGCGCATCGGCGACCGGTACGACCTGGCGCGCAGCCTGTCCGATGCGGCGCGCACCATCACTTACCGCGTTGACATGGGCCTGCGAATCGCTGCCAACGCTCTGCCGAGACGCGGAATCTCAGCGGTGCGGCCGCGGCTGCGGAGACCACTGGATGACGGCGTGGTCGCATTCGCCGGAGAGGTGGTACTGGCCCGCGACGCCCGGCCTGAGCGCGATCCCGGTCTGCTGTTGCGGGTGGCGGCCGCCTCGGCCCGCACCGGATTGCCCATCGCGCCAGCCACGTTGAGCCGGCTGGCTAGCGATGCGCCCGACCTGCCGGTGCCGTGGCCTCGGGAGGCCGTCGACGACCTTTTGGTACTACTGGGCGCCGGCCCGGCGACGGTGACGACCATCGAGGCGCTGGATCGCAGTGGGCTGTGGGGCCGGCTGTTCCCGGAATGGGCGATGATCCGCGACCTGCCGCCCCGCGACCCTGTCCACATCTGGACCGTCGACCGTCATCTCATCGAAACCGCTTCTCGGGCTGCGGCGTTCACAACCCAGGTGGCACGTCCGGATCTGCTGGTCCTTGCGGCTCTGCTGCACGACATCGGCAAGGGCCGCAGCGGCGATCACGGCCTGATCGGTGCCGAGCTGGTGGCCCGGATCGGTACTCGGCTGGGCTTGTGGCCCTGTGACGTCACGATGCTCGCCACTTTGGTGACACATCACCTGCTGCTGTCGAAGGTCGTCACCCGGCACGATCTGAATGATCCGAACGTCATCGCCTGTGTTGCGGCGGCACTGGGCGCAGACGTAGTGACGCTCGAGGTATTGCACGCGTTGACCGTGGTCGACGCGCTGGCCACCGGCCCGGAGGCATGGAGCGGCTGGAAGGCAACTTTGGTCACCGACCTGGTTCGACGCTGCCGCCTCGTGATGGCCGGTGAGCCGCTGCCGCAGGGCGACCCGGTCGACACCGAGTACGTCGTGCTGGCGAAGGCGGGTGATGTACACGTGGATCTGCGCCGCGACCCCGGTGGACGCACCTACCGCGCGGTCATGATCGCCCCCGCCCAGCGCGGTCTGCTGTCGAAGGCTGCGGCGGTGTTGGCGATGAATTCGTTGCGGGTGCACGCGGCGACGGTCAACATTCGGGACGGGTCGGCGATCACCGAGTTCGTGGTGTCTCCGCATTTCGGCGCCCCGCCGGTCGCCCAGCTAGTTGGCGAGCAGTTCCGTCTTGCGCTCTCAGGCGGTATCGACGTCCAGGCCAGGTTGCAGCGACGTCGGGACGAATCGCACCGGATCATTTGCGGTGAGGTTCCCGCCGGCGTCCCGGCGAGCGGCCCGGCGGCCCCGCCTCGCATCTTGTGGTTCGACAGCACGCCCGGCCGGCTGATCGTCGAAGTCCGCGCTGCGGACCGCCCCGGCCTCCTGGCACGGCTTGCCGCGGCGCTGGAACGGGCCGGCGCCGACGTCGTGTGGGCGAAGGTCACCACCAGGGGATCGACGGCAGACGACGTGTTCTGTGTCGTCCTGCCGGCGCCGAGGGATCGAACGGTGATCGAGAAGCATCTGCTCAGCGCGTTGGTCTGACGCTGTACTTTTCGCCATTGTTCAGGCCGCGGCCCGCCGTTTTCTGATGCCGAGCGGACGTGGAGTTCATCGATATTGCGGGGGTACCGATCAATTGTCGCCCGCGCATGAAGCAAAGCCGCTTGCCAGTTTTCTGTATCGCGCGCGAGATGCCCACGAATTAATCCAATAACGCTTCGGCAGTTTACGTTCTCGCGAAATTAGATGCTGGGACCGCGCAAGGCACTGGGTGAGTGAGCCGCTGGGAGTCAGGAACTTGCCAGGAATGACCCGTAGCGTGTGAGCACGGTGAAACACGGGCGAAACATCGCGACGATGCGCGACGGCAGCAGGATGACGCGTGCCGGGCTGGCCGTAGCCGGCGCGGTCTTGGCCGTCGGGTTCAGCGGTGTCGGCGCGTTCGGCACCTCGGCGGCGACTTCGCCGCCGAGTCGGGCGGTAGCGGCGCCGAGCGCAGGTTCTCCCGGTCCTCAAGCGTGCATCATCGGCCTCAACTGCGGCTGCATCCGCCACCGAACCTGTCCGAAGTATCGACGTCCGTCGGCCCCCCTACCTGAGCCCCAGATGGAGGGCGAGGTCCCCGCGGTGAACCGAGACCACGGGGTCGCTCCGGCCGCTGTCAGACGAACACCTGCTTGGGCATCACGGTCGGCTTGACGCCGTAGCGGGGCAGACCCGAACCGAACCCGGAGCGTCCGGCGCAGGCCGCTGATCCGATCCCGGCCGGTACGGCGTGCATCGGCGCTGCCTCCTCGGCGGCAGCGGTCCAGCCCGAGCCGGTCGATGCCGCGACTTCAGTGCTCGCCGCCGCCGACCACGAGGCTGGCACCGACACCTCGCCGACGGTGGCGGCCTGGCCCAGTCCGGCCACCACCGGCGCCGCGCCGGACGCCATCACCCCCGCCGGTTGCGCCATGCCGGCCAGGACCGCCGGGCCCAAGCCGGCCGCGAGACCTTCGGCGCCGGTTACGTCGGATACCAGGCTGGCCGGCCCGGCCAAGGCCAAGGTGTGGCCCAGCGACACCGCAGTCGGGATTGCGGTACACACAAACCATGCCGCGGTGTTCACGCCTCCGTTGATGGCGTTCGAGAACAAGGGGGTGCCCAGGAAGAGGTCGACGGCGTTGCCGAGGGGCATGGCCGTCGACGTCGACGAGGCCAGCGGTGAGCTGACCGTCTGCAACGCCCCCTGCAGGGTCGTCAGGGCGTGGGCCAGTTCCTGCTGGAGGCCCCCGGCTGCAGTGGCGCCGGCGACCGCCGATCCGGCCGGGTTGGTGGGCTGCGGCGCCGGAGAGATCGGCGACAACTCTGCTGCGCTGGCCGACGCGGTGCTGTAGCCGAACATGGCCAGGGTGTCCTGCGCCCACATCTCCAGGTAGTGGGCCTCGGTGGCCAGGATCGCCGGGGTGTTCTGCCCGAGCAGATTCGATGCGACCAGTGCCGCCAGCTGTGCCCGGTTAGCGACGATCACGGGCGGGGGCACCGTCGCCGCGTGGGCGACCTCGAAGGCGGCCGCCGAGGCCATCGCCTGCGAACTGGCATGGTGGGCGGCAGCGGAGGTGGTGTTCAGCCAGGTCAGATAGGGGGCTACGGCGGCGGTCATCGCCGCCGCAGCCGGCCCCGTCCACAGTTCGCCGGTCAACTCTGAGATCACCGCCTGGGCGGACGCTGCCGAAGCCTCCAGCTCGGCGGCCAGGCTGCTCCACGCCGAGGCGGCCGACATCAGCGGCCCGGACCGGGCCCCGCTGTACATCCAGGCGGACACGATCTCCGGGGGGAGGGCTCCGAAATCGAAAGACATGCGGGTATCCGATCCTCGTCGGGCGGGGCTAGACCGCGGGCTGCTTGGGTACGACGGTGGGCTTGGCGCCATAGCGCGGCGCGCCGAATCTTCCGATGCCGCGGTCGCCGGGTGCCGCCGACGGCAGGGCGGCAGGTACGGCTGCCAGGCTCGGCGTGGCGTGCGGGGCGACTGCGCTCGCGGTCGCCGGACGGGCCGGAGTGGCGCCCGCCGCGGCGGCGCCTTCGCCGGCCCAGTTCGGCGCGGCCGAGGCGCCCATTGCGGTGGCCTGTGCCAACCCGGCCGGTGTCGCACCCACGCCGGCCGCCGGCCCCGCCGCGCCGGCCGGCATGGCCTGGTCGAACCCGACCAGGCTCCCTGCTTCGGCGGCGACCTCTTCGGGAAAGTCGAGAAGACCGCCGCCGGCCAGGCCGAGCAGGGCCGAGCAGGCAGAGGCCCAGTTACCCATTCCGATGTTGCCGATATTGGCGGCGTTGCCGGACAGCAGCGAAGAACTGCCGCTGGTCGGGACGCCGAGGATGTCGGTCAAGAACCCCTGGATCGCCGCGTCCAGCGACGTCGCGGACTGGTTGGTCGCCTCGGCGGTGGAGTACGCAACGGCGTTCTGCCCAAGGGCACCCACGAGCTGCTGGTGAACGACCGCCGCTTGGTCGCTGATCGACTGGTAGAGGCTGCCGTAGGTCGCGAACACCGCCGCCTGCAGTTGGGAGACCGGGTCCGTACCCGCCGGGGCAATGGCGGTGGTGGGGATTCGTATCGAGGCGCTCTGTGCGGCGAGGGCTTCGCCGATGCCCTGCAGCTCGCCCGCGGCTGAGGTCATTGCTTCAGGCCCCGCTTTCACAAATGACATGTGTTCTCCTCGGAGCGAATCGAACCGGAAACCGAGAGATCCGATGGGCTGACTGTCGATGCGAGGAAGCATTGCAGAATTAGAGCGACCGCAGCGATCGGTAACATTTAATTAGCAGCTGGGTGCGTATCTTTAACGAAAACAAGCGGAGCGTGAAAGCTCTGAAACCCTTGTTTAACGGGCGCGAATCTCGCGATTAACTGTGCAATTTATCTAACCTCGCGGTCATAATACGTGTTCGGGATATCGCGGTGGCGGCGTCCGCTGCACCACGCGGTCTGCCGCGAGGTCCCCTTCGCCTGCCGGCTCGCGCGGGGAGCAGTTATAGGCTGGCTGCGTGTTTGAATCGCTCTCCGACCGGTTGACCTCGGCCCTGCAGGGACTGCGCAGCAAGGGGCGTCTGACCGACGCCGACATCGACGCCACCGCGCGGGAGATCCGGCTGGCACTGCTGGAAGCCGACGTGTCGCTGCCGGTGGTGCGGGAGTTCATCGGCCGGATCAAGGACCGCGCCAAGGGCGCGGAGGTCTCCGGTGCCCTCAACCCGGCCCAGCAGGTCGTCAAGATCGTCAACGAAGAGCTCATCGGCATCCTCGGCGGGCAGACCCGCACACTCGCGTTCGCCAAGACCCCGCCGACGGTCATCATGCTGGCCGGTCTGCAGGGCGCGGGTAAGACCACTCTGGCCGGCAAACTGGCCACCTGGTTGCGCGGCCAGGGGCACACCCCGCTGTTGGTGGCCTGCGACCTGCAGCGCCCGGGGGCGGTCAACCAGCTGCAAGTGGTCGGGGAGCGCGCCGGGGTCGCCGTGTTCGCCCCGCATCCGGGCACCTCCGCGCAGGCGCACGAGGCCCAGATCGGCATCGGAGACCCGGTCGCGGTCGCCGCCGCCGGCCTGGCCGAAGCCAAAGCCAAACACTTCGACGTCGTCGTCGTCGACACCGCCGGGCGGCTCGGCATCGACGAGGAGATGATGGCCCAGGCCGCCGCCATCCGCGACGCGGTCCAGCCCGACGAGGTGCTGTTCGTGCTGGACGCGATGATCGGCCAGGACGCCGTCACCACCGCCGACGCCTTCCGCGAGGGGGTCGGCTTCACCGGTGTGGTGCTGACCAAGCTCGACGGCGACGCCCGCGGTGGCGCGGCGCTGTCGGTGCGGGAGGTCACCGGCGCGCCGATCCTGTTCGCGTCCACCGGCGAGAAACTGGAGGACTTCGACGTCTTCCACCCCGACCGGATGGCCAGCCGCATTCTGGGCATGGGTGACGTGCTGAGCCTGATCGAGCAGGCCGAGCAGGTCTTCGACGCGCAGAAGGCCGAGGAGGCCGCCGCCAAGATCGGCACCGGGGAGCTCACGCTGGAGGACTTCCTCGAGCAGATGCTGGCGATCCGCAAGATGGGCCCGATCGGCAACCTGCTGGGCATGCTGCCGGGGGCGGGCCAGATGAAGGACGCGCTGGCCGCCGTCGACGACAGCCACCTCGACCGGCTGCAGGCGATCATCCGCGGCATGACGCCCGCCGAGCGGGCCGACCCGAAGATCATCAACGCCTCCCGCCGGCTGCGCATCGCCAACGGTTCCGGGGTCAGCGTCTCGGAGGTCAATCAGCTCGTCGACCGGTTCTTCGAGGCCCGCAAGATGATGTCGTCGATGATGGGCGGGATGGGTCTGCCCGGGCTCGGCCGCAAGAGCAGTACCCGCAAAGCCGCGAAGGGCAAGGGGAAGAAGGGCGGCAAGAAGCGCGGGCCCACCCCGCCGAAGGTGCGCAGTCCATTCGGGCCGGGCATGCCGGCCGGTTTCCCGGATCTGTCGCAGATGCCCGAGGGGCTCAACGAGCTGCCGCCCGGGCTGGCCGATTTCGACCTGTCCAAGCTGAATTTCCCGGGCCAGAAGTAGTTTGGCGCTCCACGTTCGCGGCCGCGGGCTGCCCGATGAGACTCCAGTGGAGTACTGGATCGTCGAAGGCCGGGTCAGCCTCGAGCCGGTCGACGGCGCCCAGACCGTCTTCGCTGACGGCTGGATCATGCCGGGCCTGGTCGACGCGCACTGCCATATCGGAATCGGTCCGGGCGGCCCGGTCGACGCTGACGAGGCGCTGCGCCAGGCCGAAACCGAGCGTCGTGCCGGGGTGCTGCTGATCCGCGACGCCGGCTCACCGATCGACACCCGCGGCTTCGATTCCCGCGACGACTTGCCGCGGATCATCCGCGCCGGGCAGCACCTGGCGCGCACCAAACGCTACATTCCCGGGCTGGGCCTGGACGTCGACGACGAGGCTGAACTGCCGGAAGCCGTTGCAGCCCAAGCCCGTCGGGGCGACGGCTGGGTGAAACTGGTCGGGGATTGGATCGACCGGGGGATCGGCGACCTGGCGCCGCTGTGGTCCGACGACGTGCTGAAGTCCGCCATCGATGCCGCGCACGCCAACGGGGCCCGCGTCACCGCGCACGTCTTCGGCGAGGATGCTCTGCCGGGGCTGATCAACGCCGGCATCGACTGCATCGAGCACGGCACCGGTATCACCGACGACATCATCGCGCTGATGCTGGCCCACGGCACCGCGCTGGTGCCGACGCTGATCAATATCGAGAACTTCCCCGGGATCGCCGATTCGGCGGCCAGGTACCCGACCTACGCCGCGCACATGCGGGCGCTGCATGCCAGCTGCCGCTCACGGATCGGCGCCGCCCGAGAGGCCGGGGTGCCGATCTACGCCGGCACCGACGCCGGCGGCATGATCTCCCACGGCCGGATCGCCGACGAAGTGCATGCCCTGACAGGTGTCGGGCTCAGTGCCACCGAGGCACTGGGCGCGGCCTGCTGGGATGCCCGGCGCTGGCTGGGCGCGCCGGGGCTGGAACACGGCGCCCCGGCCGACCTGCTCTGCTTCACCGAGGACCCGCGCGGCGGGCCGGACGTGCTGGGCCGCCCGGATCTGGTGATGCTGCGCGGCCGGGTGTACTGACCGCGCCGGGTGGCCTACAGGCTGCCGACGCCGCCGGAGAGCGGGCCCTGCGCGAAACCCCAGTCCAGCAACGCGGCGGCCTGATCCCAGTAGGTCGGGCCACCTTCGTGGATCAGCCCGTACATCATCGCGACCACCAACCGGCGGCCGTCACGCGCTGCCGCGCCGACGTAGGTCTTGCGGGCGGCGTCGGTGAAGCCGGTCTTGCCGCCGATCGCACCGGGGTAGCGGGCCAGCAGCTCGTTCATATTGACGATGGGCCGCTCGCCGGACTCGGTGGGAAACATCGCCGAGGGCTGCGCGGTGATCTGGGCGAACGCCGGGTTGGCGATCGCTGCCCGGAAAATGGCCGCCAGGTCGTGCGGGGTGCTGGCGCCGGGGCCGCCGGGGCCGTCGAGGCCGGACGGCGTGCTGGCGTGGGTGGTGGTGGCGCCGACCGCAGCAGCCTTGGCGTTCATCTTCGCCACGGTCGCCTCCGGCCCGCCGAGCATGTCCGCGAGCGCGTTGGCGGCGTCATTGCCCGACACCAGCAGCAGGCCGTCGAGCAGCTGGCGCGCGGTGTAGGCGTGGCCGGGTTTGATGCCGACACAGTTGCACTCCACCTGCGTGTCGGCCGGGCTGGCGACCACGGTGTCGTCGAGGTTCAGCTCGTCGAGCGCCACCAGCGCGAGCAGCACCTTGATCGTGCTGGCCGGCGGGGTGACGGCGTACCCGTTCTGCTCGGCGAGCACCTGTCCGGAGTCCAGGTCGGCGACGAGCCAGTTCGGGGCGGGGCCGGCCGGAATCGGTGCCGAACCGAGGGGCTGGGCGACATCGGCGGAAGCGGTCACCGCGGTAGTGACGAACACGGTCAGCACAGCCGCGAGTGCGGCCAGAATTTTCCGCATGGCCGGTTACCTTACCGGCGTGGTGTTGAATCGAGGAATGCTGAGCCAGGCCGAAATGTCGGACCGGTGGCAGATCCAGCAGCTGCTGGTCGACTACTCCACCGCCATCGACACCCGCAACTTCGACGACCTCGACGCGGTCTTCACCGCCGATGCCTACATCGACTACCGCGCGATGGGCGGTATCGACGGGCGCTACCCGCAGGTGAAGGCCTGGCTGGCGGAGGTGCTGCCGAACTTCGCCGGCTACGCCCACATGCTGGGCCTGCCGTCGATCCGGGTCGACGGGGACACCGCCGCCGCGCGCACCTTCTGCTTCAACCCGATGGTCTTCGGTGGGGAGCAGCCGGCGACCATGCTGCTGGGCCTGTGGTACGACGACGAGTTCGTCCGGACCGACGGCGGTTGGCGGATGACCCGGCGCGTCGAGACCAAGTGCTTCGAGAAGCTGCCCTGAGGCGATTTCGGCGCAACGGGCCGGTTCTGGCACAATAGGCGGCTGTCCGCCGTGCGGTTACGTACCGCGCAGTGGTCATACACGCGAGGCAAAACCGGACACCGGCAAATCCGCCGGTATCGCTGAATTGCAGCGTGCTACCCAGGAGTGACTCATGGCTGTCAAGATCAAGCTCACCCGGCTCGGCAAGATCCGCAATCCGCAGTACCGCATCGCGGTCGCCGACGCGCGCACCCGCCGGGACGGCCGCTCCATCGAGGTCATCGGCCGCTACCACCCGAAGGAAGAGCCGAGCCTGATCGAGATCGACTCGGAGCGCGCCCAGTACTGGCTGTCTGTCGGGGCCCAGCCCACCGAGCCCGTGCTCAAGCTGCTGAAGATCACCGGTGACTGGCAGAAGTTCAAGGGCCTGCCCGGCGCCGAGGGCAAGCTGAAGGTCAAGCCGGCCAAGCCGAGCAAGCTGGAGCTGTTCAACGCCGCGCTGGCCGAGGCCGAGGGTGGTCCGACCACGGAGGCCACCACCGCCAAGAAGAAGAAGGCTCCCAAGGCGGGGGAGGCCAAGAAGGCCAAGGACGAGGCCACGGCTGAGGACGCCCCGGCCGAGGCCCCGGCTGCTGAGGCCGCCGAGCCGGCCGCCGAGAGCTGAGCGCGGTCGTGAGTGCCGTGGTGGCAGATGCCGTCGAGCACTTGGTGCGCGGCATCGTCGACAACCCGGATGACGTCCGGGTCGACATGGTGACCAACCGGCGGGGCCGCACCGTCGAAGTGCACGTGCACCCCGACGATCTCGGCAAGGTGATCGGTCGCGGCGGTCGTACCGCCACCGCGTTGCGCACCCTCGTTGCCGGTATCGGTGGACGCGGCATCCGCGTGGACGTGGTCGACACCGACCGGTAGCCGGCCGGCTCATGGAGCTGACGGTCGGGCGGGTGGTCAAAGCCCACGGCATCAGCGGCGAGGTCGTCGTCGAGGTCCGCACCGACGACCCCGAACTCCGGTTCGCGCCGGGCGCGACCCTGCACGCCCACCAGAAGGGCGGGCCGCCGCGCGACTACGTCGTCGAATCCGCGCGTCCGCACGGCGCGCGACTGCTGGTGCGGTTAGCCGGGGTCGCGGACCGCGACGGTGCGGATGCGTTGCGCGGCACCGTGTTCGTCGTGGACTCGGCTGAGCTGCCGCCGATCACCGAACCGGACACCTACTACGATCACCAGCTCGAAGGGCTCACCGTCTGCACCACGACGGGGGAGCGGGTCGGCACCGTCACCGAGGTGCTGCACACCGCCGCCGGCGAACTGCTGGCGATCAAGCGGACCGATGGCGGGGAGCTGCTGGTTCCGTTCGTCAGCGCGATCGTGCCGTCGGTGTCACTGGCCGACCAGACCGTGCAGATCGATCCACCCGACGGCCTGCTGGACCTGGGCGGGTAGTCGATGAGAATCGATGTTCTGACGATCTTTCCCGCTTATCTGGACCCGATCCGGCAGTCGTTGCCGGGCAAGGCGATCGAGTCCGGAATGGTCGAGTTGGGCGTTCACGATCTGCGGCGCTGGACCCACGACGTCCACCGCTCGGTTGACGACACCCCCTACGGCGGTGGGCCGGGGATGGTGATGAAGGCGCCGGTGTGGGGCGAAGCGCTTGACGAAATTTGTTCGCAGCAAACAGTTTTGGTCATCCCCACACCAGCCGGTGTACGGTTCGACCAGGCCACCGCCCAGCGGTGGAGCCAGGAACAGCACCTGGTGTTCGCCTGCGGCCGCTATGAAGGCATCGACCAACGGGTCGCCGATGACGCCGCCCGGCGGATGCGGGTCGAAGAGGTCTCGATCGGCGACTATGTGCTGGCCGGCGGCGAGGCTGCGGTGCTGGTGATGCTCGAGGCGGTGCTGCGGCTGATGCCCGGAGTGTTGGGCAATCCGGCGTCACGCCACGATGATTCGCATTCCCCCGACCGCGCCGGACTCTTGGAGGGGCCGAGCTACACCCGGCCGCCGAGCTGGCGCGGACTGGATGTTCCCGAAGTGCTGCTCTCCGGAGACCATGCGCGGATCGCTGCCTGGCGCCATGAGGCCGCGCTGCAGAGGACCAGGCAGCGTCGCCCGGATCTGTTGGGGGAGTAGCGAAGTCCAGATCCGGGTCTAGATCCGGCCGCCGGGGAAGATCGTCTTGACCGCCTGGGTGATCGTGGCACGGGCGGTGGCGTCGTCGCTGGGCTGGAGGGACTCGATCACCACCACGTAGCGACGGTCGGCGCCGACTACGCCGGTCGACAGGTGCATCCAGTTGTTGCCGATGCAGCACATCCAGCCCTGCTTGACGGCCACCGGCTCGTTGTACAGGCCCTCCGGAATCCCGAACCGCTGCGGGTAGCCGTCGATGCCGGTGGGGGTGGACTGCGCCAGGTCGTTGATGATCATGTCCGCCCGGTCCGCCGGCAGGCCGCCGGAGCCATTGAGCAGCATGTCGTAGTAGCGCGCCAGGTCCGGGGTGGTGCTGATGGTGTTCCACCAGGCACCGTTGGACGGCGGGGCGGTACCGGCCAGGCCGTAGCGGCTGGCCACTCGGGTGACTATCGCGTTGCCGCCGTGCAGGTTCCAGAACGTCTCGGCGGCCCCGTCGTCGGAGGAACGCAGCATGACATCCAGGGCGGCCTGGTCGTCGGCCGACAATGTGGCTTCGGACTGGTGGACCAGCAGGTCGTCGGCGATGAACAGCTTGGCCACCGAGGCGGTGGCGATGGGCCGTGTGTTGCCGTTGGTGACCAGTTGGTGCGAGATCCGGTCCAGCACGGCCACCGAGATGTTGGCACCGGCCTTGGCGGCTTCCTCGGTGGCGTCCTGCATGCGTGCCGCCAGCCCGTCGACCACCGCGGCCGGGGGGATCGCGGGTGCTCGGGGCGCGTCGATCGCGGTGGCCACCGGCGCCACCTCGGGCGCCCGGTACTGCGGGGGCCGGGTGGCGGCGGCGCCGTAGACCTTCTCGTCGCAGCCGAACACCACCGTCGACATCACCATGACGATGGTCAGCAGAAGCATCGATGGCCGCACGGCTGGTAGGCCTCCTCAACAGGCATCAGTCGGGTAATCGACATCTACGGGCTCGCCACACTTGCTGCCATCGGCCCGCCGGATAGGTTACCGCGGGCACGCCGCGATCGCGCGGTCCGCCTCTTCACCAGACTTATCACGATGCGGGCGGTTCCGGCGGCAACGACCAGCGGCGATTTGCGCGATTTCACTGGTTGCGCCGCGTCTGGCACAATTGAGCAGTTGTCGCCCGGCAGTTGATTCTGCAGCCGGGGCCCGGCGTCTCGGGCACCGCACCATGCGACAATATGCCCGAACCCATCGGCTCGGTTACCGGCTGCACGCGCACCTGTGTGCGGGCCGGTCGGCAGCCGCGACCCGCGAGGAAGTGTTTCCGCAATGAACACGCTGGACATCGTCGACAAGGCGTCGCTGCGCGACGACATCCCGGCCTTCGCCCCCGGCGACACGGTCAACGTGCACGTGAAGGTGATCGAGGGCACCAAAGAGCGCATCCAGGTGTTCAAGGGCGTGGTCATCCGCCGCCAGGGTGGCGGCGTCCGCGAGACGTTCACCGTCCGCAAGGAGAGCTACGGCGTCGGCGTGGAGCGCACCTTCCCGGTGCACTCGCCCAACGTCGACCACATCGACGTCGTGGTCCGTGGTGACGTGCGCCGGGCCAAGCTGTACTACCTGCGTGAACTGCGCGGCAAGAAGGCCAAGATCAAGGAGAAGCGCTGACTTGCCCGTCCGGGCGGGTTCGCTCCGGTCGGTCTGCGGCGCTGCTGACGCGGTCACTACCCTGATCTCGTGACCGAAACCGCGGGCTCGTCACCCGAGAACTCTCCCGAGGCCGTCCAGCCCGAGGTCGACCAGGCCGAGGCCGGCGCGCCGGAGGCACCCGCCGCCGAGGACCGCAAGCACAGCACGCTGCGCGAGTCGGTCGTGCTGGTGGCGATCGCGCTGGTGCTGTACTACCTGGTGTTGACGTTCGTGGCGCGCCCGTACCTCATCCCGTCGGAGTCGATGGAACCGACGCTGCACGGCTGCCACGGATGCGTCGGTGACCGGATCATGGTCGACAAGGTCACCTACCGGTTCAGCGCGCCGCGCCCCGGTGACGTCGTCGTCTTCCGCGGCCCGCCGTCGTGGAACGTCGGCTACAAGTCGATCCGCTCGGACAACACCGCGGTGCGCTGGGTGCAGAATGCCTTGTCCTTCATCGGGTTCGTCCCGCCCGACGAGAACGATCTGGTCAAGCGGGTCATCGCGGTGGGGGGCCAGACGGTGCAGTGCCGCAACGACACCGGCCTGACCGTCGACGGCAAGACCCTCGACGAGCCCTACCTGAATCCGGCCACCCTCATGGTCGACCCGATGGTCTATCCCTGCCTGGGCAACGAGTTCGGTCCGGTGACCGTGCCGGAGGGCCGGCTGTGGGTGATGGGGGACAACCGGACCCACTCGTCGGATTCCCGCGCGCACTGCGACACGGTGGCGATCCAGCCCGATCTGCAGCACCGGATCCTGTGCACCGGTGCAGACCTCGACGCCGGCACGGTGCCGGTGAGCAACGTCATCGGCAAGACCCGGTTCATCGCCTGGCCGCCGTCGCGTTGGGGACCGGTGAAAGCGATAAACCCGCAGCAGGAGCCTTAAACCATGGCCCCGGCCTGGCCGCCGCGCACGGTGATCCGCCGCTCACCGGGGTTGCGCACCCTGGAGTCGGCGCTGTATCGCAGTGGGCTGGGGCCGGTGGCCGGGGTCGACGAGGTCGGCCGCGGCGCCTGCGCCGGACCGCTGGTGGTGGCCGCCTGTGTGCTCGGGCCGGGCCGGCCCGCCGCGCTGGCGGCGCTCGACGACTCGAAGAAGCTCACCGAGAAGGCGCGGGAGCAGTTGTTTCCGGTGATCCGCCGGCACGCGCTGGCCTACCACGTGGTGTTCATCGCGCCGGCCGACGTGGACGCGCGCGGCGTGCACGCGGCCAATATCGAAGGCATGCGGCGCGCGGTGGCCGGACTGGCCCTGCGGCCCGGTTACGTGCTCTCCGACGGATTCCGGGTACCGGGGCTGCCGATGCCCTCGCTTCCGGTGGTCGGCGGTGACGGTGTGGCCGCCTGCATCGCCGCGGCGAGCGTGCTGGCCAAGGTCACCCGCGACCGGTACATGGTGGCGCTGGAGGACCCCGGCTACGGCTTCGCCGAGCACAAGGGGTACTCCACCCCTGCGCACACCGCGGCGCTGGCGGCGTTGGGGCCGTGCAGTCAGCATCGCTACTCGTTCATCAACGTGCGCAATATGGCGGCGCTGGCCGCGGTGGCGACCCCGGTTACGGGGACAATGGGGACGACGAACCGAACAGAAGGACGGCTGAGCAGATGAGTGCCGAAGATCTCGAGAAGTACGAAACCGAGATGGAACTCTCGCTGTACCGCGAATACAAGGACATCGTGGGGCAGTTCAGTTACGTCGTGGAGACCGAGCGGCGGTTCTACCTGGCCAACAGTGTCGAGATGGTGCCGCGCAACGCCGACGGCGAGGTGTATTTCGAGCTGCGCCTCGCCGACGCGTGGGTGTGGGACATGTACCGGCCGGCGCGGTTCGTCAAGCAGGTGCGGGTGGTCACGTTCAAAGACGTCAACATCGAAGAAGTCGAAAAGCCCGAGCTGCGGCTGCCCGAATAACACCGCAGCGTCGCCGTGGAGTTGGGTCTAGGCTGGCAGGCATGACCGCTGTCGACCGTGCCGTCTCCCGTCGGGAAATCACCGATGCACTGCTCAAAGCCATGGAACGCCGCCATGAGGTACTCGATGTGATCGTGGACTCCGACGACCGTGCGACTGCGGTGCAGGCGATCGCGAATCTGCTCGGCACCTCACCGGCGGGCTGCGAAGCGGTGATCGGAATGTCGCTGGATCAGCTGACCAAGGAGTCCCGCAGCCGGATCGCCGCGGAGCTCGAAGACCTGAACAACGAGTTGACGTTCACCCTCGGTGATCGCCCGGCGAGCTCCGGTGAGACGCTGCAGCTGCGCCCGTTCGCCGGTGCGGCCGATCGTGACATCTTTGCGCTGCGCACCTCCGACGTCGGCGCCAGCGGCGACGGGTCCGGCGGGCCGGCCGGGGGCCTCGACGACGAAATCCTCTCCGGGCTGTCTCGCGTCGATGACGAAGACGCCGCGTGGTTCGTCGCCGTCGACGGTGCGCAGAAGGTCGGCATGGTCTTCGGCGACCTCAACCGGGGCGAGGTCAACGTGCGGATCTGGATCCACCCCGAACACCGCAAGAAGGGCTACGGCACCGCCGCGCTGCGCCGTGCCCGCACCGAGATGGCCGCATACTTCCCCGGCGTGCCGCTGGTGGTTCGGGCTCCGGGCGCGCACGCCGGCTAGCGCTAGCCGGTCACCCGGCGGCTGTGGATGAAGTCGCCGCTGTGGACAAGTGACTGGGCTGCAGCGGTTTTCGGCGCGCCGCGGCTCGACGCTGTCGGTGCGATGACCGACCCTGGCCGGCATGACAACCATGACGCGCGCCGAGCTGGGGGCGCTTGGGGAACAGCTGGCCGTCGACCACCTGATCGGGCAGGGGTGGACGATCCTGGCCCGTAACTGGCGTTGCCGGTACGGCGAACTGGACGTGATAGCTGCCGATCCGGCGGCGCGCACCGTGGTGTTCGTCGAGGTGAAAACCCGCACCGGTGACGGGTTCGGCGGGCTGGCGTACGCGGTGCCACCGGAGAAGCTGCGCCGGTTGCGCCGGCTGGCCGGAGTGTGGCTCGCCGGTCAGCAATCGCACTGGGACACCGTCCGCATGGACGTGATCAGGGTGCGGATCGGGCGGCGCCGCGACCCGGAGATCGCCCACCTGCAGGGGGTGGGCTGGTGACACTGGGGCGGGCGTTCTCGGTCGCGGTGCGGGGCCTGGACGGACTGATCGTGGAGATCGAGGCCGACATCAGTTCGGGGCTGCCCGGGGTGCATCTGGTGGGCCTGCCCGACGCCGCCCTGCAGGAGTCCCGGGATCGCGTGCGGGCGGCGATCACCAACAGTGAACAGCATTGGCCGACATCGCGATTGACGCTGGCTCTGTCGCCGGCGACGCTGCCGAAGATGGGGTCGGTCTACGACATCGCCTTGGCCGCTGCGGTGCTCTCGGCGGACCGCGGCACACCCTGGCCCCGGCTGGAGAAGACGGTGCTGCTCGGCGAGCTGGCCCTGGACGGGCGGGTGCGGCCGGTGCACGGAGTGCTGCCGGCGGTGCTGGCCGCCAGGAACGACGGCTGGGCGCGCGCGGTGGTACCGGTGGACAATCTCGCCGAGGCCAGCCTGGTGGACGGCATCGATGTCTACGGGGTGGCGACGCTGGGGCAGCTGCACGACTGGCTGGACGGTTCGGCGCGGCTGCAGGAGCGGATCACCACGGTGGCGCCGGCCCTGCAACCGCCCGCCGACCTGGCGGAGGTGGTCGGTCAGGCCCACGCCCGGTTCGCTGTCGAGGTAGCCGCGGCCGGGTCACACCACCTGATGCTGACCGGACCGCCGGGTGTCGGCAAAACCATGTTGGCGCAACGCCTTCCGGGTCTGCTGCCGCCGCTGACCGAAAGCGAATCGCTGGAGGTCACCGCGATTCACTCGGTGGCGGGCCTACTGTCGGGCAGCGCACCGTTGATCACCCGCCCGCCGTTCATCGCACCGCACCACAGCTCCAGCGTCGCGGCGCTGGTCGGCGGCGGCTCCGGAATGGCGCGTCCGGGGGCGGTGAGCCGCGCGCACCGCGGGGTGCTGTTCCTCGACGAGTGTGCCGAGATCCGGGTCAGCGCCCTCGAGGCGTTGCGCACACCGTTGGAGGACGGCGAGATCCGCCTGGCCCGGCGCGACGGCGTCGCCCACTACCCGGCCCGGTTCCAGCTCGTCATGGCGGCCAACCCCTGCCCGTGCGCGCCGGCCGACCCGCGGGATTGCACCTGCAAACCGATGGAGAAACGGCGCTACCTCGGCCGTTTGTCCGGTCCGCTGCTGGACCGGGTGGATCTGCGGGTGCAGATGCATCCGGTGCGGGCCGGCGCGTTCTCCGCCGCCGACGGGGAGTCGACGGCCACGGTGCGGGCCCGGGTGGCAGCGGCGCGCGCCGCGGCGGCCGACCGCTGGCAACCGCACGGCTTTGGCACCAACGCCGAGGTCAGCGGAGCCTTGCTGCGGCGCAAGTTTCGGCTCAGTGCCGCCGCGATGGCCCCGCTGCGCACCGCGCTGGACCGCGGCCTGCTGTCGATCCGCGGCGCCAACCGCACTCTGCGGGTCGCCTGGACGCTGAGTGACCTGGCGGGCCGCAACTCACCGGGCCTGGACGAGGTCGCCACCGCCCTGAGCTTTCGTCAACCGGGGACAGCCCGATGAGCACCGACCAGACCACCCTGCGGGCCTGGGCGTACCTGTCCCGGGTGGCCGAACCGCCGCGGCCGGATCTGGCCGACCTGGTTGCCCGGGTCGGTCCGGTCGAGGCGGCAGAGCGGATCCGGCGCGGTGCCGTCGAACCGGAACTGGCCAAGCACACCGAGGCCAGACGCGAGATCGACTCTGCTACCCAGGATCTGGAACTGCTGGCCCGCCGCGGCGGTCGGCTGGTCACCCCAGACGACGAGGAATGGCCGGCACTGGCGTTCGCCGCCTTCGGCGGGGCCGCGGCCGCCCCAAAGCCGGGTTGCCGCCCACCCCTGGTGCTCTGGGCGATGGGCCCGGCGCGCCTGGAGGAGACCGCCGAACGTGCCACCGCGATCGTTGGGACCCGGGCCGCGACCGCCTACGGCGAGGTGGTGGCCGCGGACCTGGCCGCCGGGCTGGTCGAGCGCGACGTGGCGGTGGTGTCCGGCGGCGCCTACGGTATCGACGGTGCCGCACACCGCGCCACGCTCGCCGCGGACGGCACGACGGTGGCGGTGCTGGCCGGCGGCATCGACATCTGCTATCCGGCAGGCCATTCCGCGCTGCTGCACCGCATCGGCGGGCACGGTCTGCTGGTCACCGAGTATCCGCCCGGAGTCCGCCCGGTTCGGCACCGGTTTCTGACCCGCAACCGGCTGGTGGCGGCGCTGGCCGGCGCGACGGTCGTGGTGGAGGCCGGACTGCGCAGCGGCGCGGCCAACACCGCCGCGTGGGCGCGGCTGCTGGGCCGTCCGGTGGCCGCGGTTCCCGGACCGGTGACCAGTGCGGCCTCGGCCGGCTGCCATGTGCTGCTGCGTGGCGGTGCCGAGCTGGTCACCCGGGCCGACGAGGTGATCGAGTTGGCCGGGCGGGTGGGGGAGCTGGCAGCCGACCCGCCCCGGCCGGTGACCCCGCTGGACGGACTCAGCGACACCGAACGTCAGGTCTACGAAGCGCTGCCGGGCCGCGGCGTGGCGACCGTCGATCAGGTCGCGGTCGCCTCCGGGCTCCCCCCGCCACAGGTGTTCGGGCCGCTGGCGATGCTGGAGGTGGCGGGCCTGGTCGAGCGCCGCGACGGCAGCTGGGCGATCGTCCGGGGCAACCGGTAGCTCGTATAGTCGGCGGGGCAGGCCAAGATGGGGAGGCAGCGTGGCAGGAAGACCGGTTCACACCTTCGCGGTAGTCCGCACCGAGCACCTCTCGGAACATATGGTGCGGGTGGTGCTCGGTGGCACCGGATTCGATACCTTCCGCCCGAGCGAGTTCACCGACTCCTACGTCAAGGTCGTCTTCGTGCGCAACGACCTCGATGTCGCCGTGCTCCCGCAGCCGTTGACGCTGGACAGCTTCGACGGCCTGCCGGCCGAGGATCGCCCGGTGATCCGCACCCTGACGGTGCGGCGGGCCGATCCGGTCGCCCGGGAGATCACCATCGACGTCTCGGTGCACGGCGACCACGGCGTCGTCGGCCCGTGGGCCACCGCCGCCCAGCCCGGCCAGCCCGTCTACCTGATGGGCCCCGCCGGCGCCTACGCGCCCGACCCGGCCGCCGACTGGCATCTGCTGGCCGGTGACGAGAGCGCGCTGCCCGCCATCGCGGCCGCCCTGGAGGCGTTACCGGCCGACGCCGTCGGCAAGGCGTTCATCGAGGTCGCCGGCCCCGAAGACGAGATCGCGCTGACCGCGCCGCAGGGCGTGCAGCTGAACTGGCTGCACCGCGGCGGACGTGCCGACCTGGTCGGGCAGGACCGGGCCGGTGACAACGCCCCGCTCATCGAGGCGGTTACCACCACCTTGTGGCTGCCCGGCCAGGTTCAGGTGTTCATCCACGGCGAGGCGCAGGCCGTCATGCACAATCTGCGGCCTTACATCCGCAAGGAGCGCGGGGTGGAGGCCAAGTGGGCGTCGATCTCCGGATACTGGCGGCGCGGTCGCACCGAAGAGACCTTCCGGCAATGGAAGAAGGAGCTCGCCAGCAAAGAAGCAGCCGAGGCTGCGGCAGACTAACCCCATGGCGTACGGGGACTACCAGTTCGAGATCTACCTGCAGGGCCTGGCCGGGGTGGTGCCCGCGCTGCCCATGACCTACACCGAGTTGGAGGCCAAGGCCGCCGCGGCGCTCTCCCCATCGGTGTGGTCATATGTGGCCGGCGGCGCCGGAGACGAGCGCACCCAGCGGGCCAACGTCGCGGCGTTCGACGGATGGGGGCTCATTCCGCGGATGTTCGTCGGCGCCGCGCAGCGCGACTTGTCCATCGAGATGTTCGGGCTGCGGCTGCCCGCCCCGATCTTCATGGCCCCGATCGGTGTCATCGGTATCTGCGCCCAGGACGGCCACGGCGACTTGGCCAGCGCAAGAGCGGCGGCGGCCACCGGTGTTCCGCTGATGGTCTCGACCCTGACCGCCGACCCGCTGGAGGACGTGGCCGCGGAATTCGGCGACACCCCAGGGTTTTTCCAGCTCTACACGCCGAAGAACCGGGAGTTGGCCGAAAGCCTGGTGCGCCGCGCCGAGGCGGCGGGTTACCAGGCCATCGTGGTCACCCTGGACACCTGGATTCCGGGCTGGCGTCCCCGGGATTTGTCGACGTCGAACTTTCCGCAGCTGCGCGGGCACTGCCTGGCCAACTACTTTTCCGACCCGGTGTTCCGCGCCGGGCTGGCCCAACCGCCCGAAGAGAACCCGCAGGCCGCCGTGTTGTCCTGGGTGCAAACCTTCGGCAACCCGCTGACCTGGGACGACCTGCCGTGGCTGCGGTCGTTGACCGACCTGCCGCTGATCGTCAAGGGAATCTGTCACCCCGAGGACGCGCGGCGCGCCAAAGACGGCGGGGTGGACGGCATCTACTGTTCCACGCACGGCGGGCGCCAGGCCAACGGCGGGCTGCCGGCGCTGGACTGCCTCCCGGGCGTGGTGGAGGCCGCCGACGGGCTGCCGGTGCTGTTCGACTCGGGTATCCGCTCCGGCGCCGACATCATCAAGGCGCTGGCGCTGGGCGCCACCGCGGTGGGAATCGGCCGCCCCTACGCCTACGGGTTGGCGCTGGGCGGAGTCGGCGGGATCGTGCACGTGCTGCGCTCCCTGCTGGCCGAAGCCGACCTGATCATGGCGGTCGACGGTTATCCGTCACGGGTTGATCTCACCCCGGACACGCTGCGGCGCGTCACCTGAGCGTTTGAACGGCTTCTGCCACCGTGAGTCGGTGGACGAGATTCTCGAGGAGTTCGACGAGCACCTGGCTTTGGAACGGGGACGCTCCGAACACACCCGCCGTGCCTACCTCGGTGACCTGCGGTCGCTGTTCGCTTTCCTCGCCGAACGCGGACACCCTGGCATCGACGGCCTGAGCCTGCCGCTGCTGCGCAGCTGGCTGGCCCAGCAGGCCGGCGCCGGCGCGGCCCGCAGCACACTGGCCCGGCGCACCTCGACGGTCAAGACCTTCACCGCCTGGGCGGCCCGGCGCGGCCTGCTGGCATCGGATCCCGGGGCGCGGCTTGCACTGCCCAAAGCTCGCCGGACCCTGCCGGCGGTATTGCGCACCGACCAGGCGCACGCTGCCATGGCCGCCGCGAAAACCGGTGCACAGCAAAACGATCCGCTGGCCTTGCGGGACCGGCTGATCGCCGAACTGCTCTATGCCACCGCCGTTCGGGTCAGCGAACTGTGCGGCCTGGATGTCGACGACGTCGATCCCTCACGTCGGCTGCTGCGGGTGCTCGGCAAGGGCAACAAGCAGCGGACGGTGCCGTTCGGCGAGCCGGCCGCCGAGGCGCTGCAGGCCTGGCTGGCCCGCGGGCGTCCACTGTTGGCGACGGCGGAGTCCGGCCCGGCCCTGCTGCTCGGTGCCCGCGGTGGCCGGCTGGACCCGCGCCAGGCCCGTACCGTCGTGCACCAGACGGTCGCCGCGGTCGGCGGCGCCCCCGACATGGGGCCGCACGGGTTGCGGCACACCGCGGCGACTCACCTGTTGGAGGGCGGGGCGGATCTGCGGGTCGTGCAGGAACTGTTGGGTCACTCCAGCCTGGCCACCACCCAGCTCTACACCCATGTCACGGTCGCGCGGCTGCGGGCGGTGCACGAGCGGGCCCACCCCCGGGCCTAGCGCCAAAACGGGCGCCGAACGTCGGCTTGTGTCACGCTTTCTCCGGACACGCGTGCATCAACCCCACACTCGGCGGTCACGATAACGGCTTGAGCCGGATCGGGGTCGAGGCCAACAACCCCAGCGGGTCGATGTAGTCGGCCCGCGAGGCTGGCCCCCACATCGCGCCCCAATGCAGACACACCGCCGCGCCACAGCCGGGATGACCGGGCGCCAGCACCCCGATCACCGTCGTCGCCGTCACCCGCTGGCCCGGCCGCACCGATGCCGAAACCGGCTGATAGCTGGTGCGCAACCCGCCCGGGTGGGCCAGCGACACCACCGGCACGCCGCCCGAGAGCCCGGCGAACACCACGGTCGCGTCGCCGGCGGCATACACCGGCTGGCCCGCGACACCGGCCAGGTCCACCCCCCGATGTCCGCGCTGCCAATCCGGCCGCGGGGCGTCGAATTCCCGCACCACCGCCGGGCGCGGGCGCAGCGGCCAGTCCAGCCGCACCGGGTGGCCGTGGGCCGGCGCCGCCAGCAGCAACGCCGCGACCAGGAACAACGCCGTGCGTCGCATCCGCCCAGTTCACCCCGGCGGCCCCGAAACGGGCCAGTCACCGCTGTGGACAAAGCACCTGTTCGCGGCGTGTAAACTCACATGCGCGGTTCGCGTCAGCGGGCTGACTTCGCGTGTCTGCAGCACAACCGGTTGCCGGCGGTCCCCGACAGGGGTCCGGCAGCTCAGCAGGCACCAGGGCCCGGCCTCACCCGTCGCCGGGCGACAACCGACAACAAATAAGGAGCCATGGATCAATGGCTGTTGTAACCATGAAGCAGCTGCTTGACAGCGGCACCCACTTCGGGCATCAGACCCGTCGCTGGAACCCCAAGATGAAGCGGTTCATCTTCACCGACCGCAACGGCATCTACATCATCGACCTGCAGCAGACGCTGACGTTCATCGACAAGGCGTACGAGTTCGTCAAGGAGACCGTCGCCCACGGCGGCACCGTGCTGTTCGTCGGCACCAAGAAGCAGGCGCAGGAATCGGTCGCGGCCGAGGCCACCCGGGTCGGGATGCCGTACGTCAACCAGCGCTGGCTCGGCGGCATGCTCACCAACTTCTCCACCGTGCACAAGCGGCTGCAGCGGCTCAAGGAGCTCGAGGCCATGGAGCAGACCGGTGGCTTCGAGGGACGCACCAAGAAGGAGATCCTGGGTCTGACCCGGGAGAAGAACAAGCTGGAGCGCAGCCTCGGCGGTATCCGCGACATGAACAAGGTGCCCTCGGCCGTCTGGGTCGTCGACACCAACAAGGAGCACATCGCCGTCGGCGAGGCCCGCAAGCTGGGCATCCCGGTGATCGCGATCCTGGACACCAACTGCGACCCGGACCTGGTCGACTACCCGATCCCGGGCAATGACGACGCGATCCGCTCGGCGGCGCTGTTGACCAAGGTCATCGCCTCCGCGGTGGCCGAGGGCCTGCAGGCCCGCGCCGGTCAGGGCAACGGCGAGGGCAAGGCCGAGGCCGAGGCCGTCGAGCCGCTGGCCGAATGGGAGCAGGAGCTGCTCGCCGGTGCCACCACCTCGGCACCTGAGCCGGCCGCCGGCACCGACACCACCACCGACGCATCGTAGGAAAGGCACACCACAGTGGCGAACTACACCGCTGCCGACGTCAAGCGGCTTCGGGAACTCACCGGCGCAGGCATGATGGACTGCAAGAACGCGCTGGCTGAAAGTGACGGCGACTTCGACAAGTCCGTCGAATTGCTGCGGATCAAGGGCGCCAAGGACGTCGGCAAGCGCGCCGAGCGCGCCACCGCCGAAGGCCTGGTCGCCGCCAAGGACGGCGCGCTGATCGAGCTGAACTCCGAGACCGACTTCGTCGCCAAGAACGACGAGTTCAAGGCGCTCGCCGAGGAGGTCGTCACCGCCGCAGCGGCGGCCAAGACCTCCGACGTCGAGGAGCTCAAGGCTGCCAAGATCGGGGACCGCACCGTCGGTGAGGCGATCGAGGCGCTGTCGGCCAAGATCGGCGAGAAGCTCGAACTGCGCCGGGTCGCCTACTTCGACGGCACCGTGGAGACCTACCTGCACAAGCGGGCCTCCGACCTGCCGCCGGCGGTCGGTGTGCTGGTTGAGTACACCGGCGCCGGAACCGAGGCGGCTCACGCGGTGGCGCTGCAGATCGCCGCGCTCAAGGCCCGCTATCTGACCCGCGACGACGTCCCCGCCGACGTGGTGGCCAACGAGCGCCGCATCGCCGAGGAGACGGCCAAGGAGGAGGGCAAGCCCGAGGCCGCCCTGCCGAAGATCGTCGAGGGCCGGGTGAACGGCTTCTTCAAGGACACCGTGCTGCTGGACCAGGCGGCGGTGTCGGACTCGAAGAAGACCGTGAAGGCGCTGCTCGACGAAGCGGGCGTGACCGTGACGCGGTTTGCGCGGTTCGAGGTCGGCCAGGCCTAGCCTGCCCAGCACGGGCGCTCTTGCTAGCGTCAGGACATGCACCATGTCCACGCCTTCGGTGACGACGCGCTCGGCGACTCCGACGCGGTCGGTCTGGTCGAGCGGATCCGATCGGGCGACGTGTCGCCCGCCGAGCTCGTCGAAGCCGCGATCGCCCGTACCGAAGCGGTCAACCCGCAGCTGAACGGCCTGGCCTACCAGGCGTTCGACCGGGCGCGCGCCGCGGCCGCGGCGCCGCGCGGCGGTTACTTCGGCGGGATCCCGACCTTCGTCAAGGACAACGTCAATGTTGCCGGGATGCCGACCATGCAGGGCACCGACGCGTGGCAGCCGCACGCCGCTGCCGCCGACGGCGATTTCGCCCGGCTGTACCTGGGCACCGGCCTGGTCGCGCTGGGCAAGACCCAGCTGTCCGAATTCGGGTTCAGCGCCGCCGCCGAGCACCCGCGACTGGGCGCGGTGCGCAACCCGTGGAACACCGACTACACCGCGGGGGCGTCGTCGTCGGGGTCGGCGGCGTTCGTCGCGGCCGGGGTGGTGCCGATCGCGCACGCCAACGACGGCGGCGGCTCCATCCGCATCCCGGCGGCGTGCAACGGTCTGGTGGGCCTCAAACCGTCGCGCGGCCGGCTGCCGCTGGACTCCGACCTGCGCGCCATGCCGGTGCGCATCGTCTACAACGGGGTGGTCACCCGCTCGGTGCGGGACACCGCGGCCTTCTACGCCGAGGCGGAACGGATCTGGCGCAACCCCAAACTGCCCCCGGTCGGTGACGTCCGGGCGCCGGGCAGCCAGCGGCTGCGAATCGCGGTGATCACTCAATCGATCCAGCGCGAGACGTCGGCGGAGATGCGCGAGCTGACGTTGAAGACCGCCGCGCTGCTCGAGGAACTCGGACATCACCTCGACTATGTCGACCGCCCACCGGTGCCGGGGTACTTCGCCGACGACTTCCTGCTCTACTGGGCGTTTTTGGCGACCGCGCTGGTGCGCGGCGGGCGGCGGATGTTCGGCCCCACCTTCGACCGCGGTCGGCTGGACAACCTGACGCTGGGACTGGACCGCCATGCCACCCGGCACCTGTACCGGCTGCCGCTGGCGATCGCCCGGCTGGCGAGCCTGCGCCGGCACACCGCGCGGCTGTTCCGCAACTACGACGTGGTGCTCACCCCGACGCTGGCCCACGAGACCCCGAAGGTCGGCCACCTGGATCCCACCGCCGACTACCGGCAGATCATCGATCGGCTGATGGACTGGGTGGCGTTCACCCCGCTGCAGAATGCCACCGGGGACCCGGCGATCTCGTTGCCGCTGGCCGAATCAGCGGCCGGGCTGCCGGTGGGCATGATGTTCAGCGCCCACTTCGGTCAGGACGCCCGGCTGCTGGAGCTGGCCTATGAACTCGAGGCGGCGAAGCCCTGGCCCAGGATCACCGGCCGGGGCTAGCGGAGGTCGCAAGCGCGCGAAGCCGGGCGAAGCGGGCCGCCGCCATCAACACTGGTCGCCGATCTGCTCCAGCATCTGCCGGAACCGGTGCTGCTCGGCCGGACTCAGGGCCGCCAGCACCCGGGCGTCGGCGACCCGCACCGCCTCTTCCGCCTGGGTCAGCAGGTCGCGACCGGCGTCGGTCAGCGTCGCCGGCAGCGCCCGCCCGGACGGCACCGACTGCGGCCGGCTCACCGCGCCCCGGTTCTGCAGCCGGTGCAGCACGGCGTTCATGGCCTGCGGCGTGACGCTGATGTGGCGGGCCAACTCGGCGCTGGACAGCCCCGGGCGAAGCGAAAGCACTCGCATGCAGACGAATTCGGGAAGCGTCAGCCCCAACGGGCCCAGCACCGCCGACACCTGCGGGCGCAGCACCGAGCTGACGCGGTACAGCAGATAGCCCAGCGGAGCGCTGTCCACGTCACCCATGTCAAATATCCTGACACACGGCGCAGCGGTCCCAAGCCGCTACAAGTCGTTTCCGGCGTACGACAGGTTGAAGCTCTTGTTCGTCAGCGGGAAGTCCGGGACGATGGTGTCGCCCATGGCAACCGGCAGGGCCGGCCAGTTGAACCAGGAGGGGTCGACGATCTTGGCGCGGGTGATGGCTCCGTCGGCGCCGATCTCCACCCGGTGCACGATGGTGCCGCGCCAGCCCTCGACGATGCCGATACCGGATCCGCCCGCCGCGGGAATCTCCGCGGTGAACTCGAGCGGCCCGCGATGGCTCTCGATCAGGTTGCGGCACAGCGCCACCGAGGCGGCGAACTCGTCGCGACGCACGGTGTAGCGGGCGAGCACGTCGCCGGTTGCCGCCGTCGCCTCGGTGACCGGCAGGTCGGTGATCGGATGGTCGAGGCGGGCATCGGTGACCAGCCCGCTGGCCCGTGCCACATAGCCCAGGGTCGCTAGCGCTTCCGCGTCGCTTCGATGCAGCACCGAGGTGCCGGCGAACCGGTCATAGATCACCGAGTTGCCCAGCGTCAGTTCGGCGATCTCCGCGATGTCCTCGGCCAGGGCCTGCAGCTGCCCAGAATCGGGGAGCGCTTGCAGCACAACGGCGCCCGGCCGGATCGCCTGGCGCAACAAACGGTGGCCGGTCACCTGCGCGTTGATCCGCAATAGCTGCTCGCGGGCGTGTTGGGCGTGGACGTTGGCCAGGCCGAAGCCGACGTCGTTGGCCAGGGCCCCCAGGTCGGCGGCGTGGTTGTAGAGCCGCTCGAGTTCGACGAGCAGGGCGCGCAATCGGTGCGCCGGATCCGGCAGCTGGACACCGAGGGCATCCTCAACGGCCAGGCTGTGCGCCAGTGCGTGTCCGGCGGAGGTATCACCGCTGATCCGTTCGGCGAGCTCGACGGCGGCACCGGCGCCGCGGCCGGCAAACAGCCGCTCGATTCCCCGGTGCACGAACCACAGCCGCGCCTTGAGCCGCAGCACCGATTCCCCGATCACCGAGAAGCGGAAGTGACCCGGCTCGATCAGGCCGGCGTGCACCGGCCCGACCGGAATCTCGTAGACGCCGGCGCCTTCGACGTTGAGGAAGGGAAAGCGGCCCGCCGCAACGAAGTCCGGCGGCGGCCCGGCGTCGTTGCGCATCGGATGCCAATTCTCCGGCCAGTGCGCGTGGCGCACCAGGCGGCGCGGCTGCGGATGGTCGACCGGGGTGATCCCGTAGAGGTCCAGCATCTCCCGTTCGAAGCGGCCGGCCTGAAAAGACAACCGGGCCAGCGATGGTATCGACGGGTGCTGCGCCGGAACGGTCAGGGTCAGCTCGGTGCGACGGTCCGGCCGGCCGGCGAGGAACAGATACACCACGCGCAGGTGGTCGTCCTCATCGTGGGCGGCCACCAGTGCGAGCCGGAAGCCGTCGGCCAGCAACCGCACGGTCGCGTCGGCCAACTCGGTGCCGGTGACCGCGACGCGGGAAACCGAAGCCGTCACAGCGCCCCCAGTTGTGTTGCGGCGGTGGCGAACAGGTCGGTCAGCGGGCCCGCGGTCACGCCCAGGGCCAGTGCGGCCAGCACCCCGGTCACCAGTGCGGCCGCGACGGTGGCCGGCACCTGGATCGGCGGGCCGCCGGGGCTCGGTACACCCAGCAGCATGCGGCCGGAGTTGGCGATCAGCGCGGCGAACGCCACCAGAAGCGCCACCAGCGCCAGTCCCAGGGCCCACGCCAGCCGGGCGTCGGCCAGCGACATCGCGATCGCCAACTCGCTGGCGAACATCGCGAACGGCGGCAACCCGAGCAGCACCACCATCCCGGCCGCGAATGCGCCACCGACCAGCCGTGATCGGCCCAACACCGCGGTGATCTCGCTGATCGCCGTGGTGCCGTGGGCGGCCTGCAACTGGCCGCCGGCCAGGAACAGCACCGTCTTGCCCACCCCGTGCGCCAGCACGTGCAGGAGCAGTGCGGCGATGGCCGGCGCGGTGCCGGCGGCGGCGGCGACCGCGATCAGGCCCATCGTCTCCATCGACGAATAGGCCAGCATCCGTTTGAGGTCGGCGGTGACCGTCAGCAGCAGCGCGGCGATGAGCATCGTCGCCAGCCCGGTGGTCAGCAGCGCGGCCCGCAGGAAAGCGGGGCCCGTCGCGGCGTCGATGATCGGCTTGATCCGGATCAGCACCGAGAACGCGACCGACAGCAGCACCCCGCTCATCAACGCCGAAACCGGTGCCGGCGCCTGACTGTGCGCGTCGGCCAGCCAGCTGTGAAACGGCGCCAGACCCATCTTCGCGCCGTAGCCGATCAGCAACAGTGCCCCGGCCAGCCGGGTGACCGCCGGGTCGAGACCGCCGGCATGGGCCACCAGGACGTCGAAGTGCAGCGCATCCTCGCCGCCGGCGCCGGCGTGGCGAGCGGCGAAGTGCAGCAGGACGGTGCCCAAAAACGCGATGGTGATGCCCACCGAACAGACCATGACGTACTTCCAGGTGGCCTCCAGCGCGGCACGGCTGCGGTGGTGCCCGACCAGAAACGCGGTGACCACCGTGGTGGCCTCGACGGCGACCCACACCACCCCGATGTTGTTGGCCGACACCGCAAGCGCCATCGCGGCCAGAAACGCCGGGGTGAGGATGCCGTACAGCCGTGCACCGCGCCGATCGGTCACCCCGCGGGCCAGCTCGGCGTCGAGGTAGCCGATGCTCGCCCAGGTGGCCAGGCTGCCGACGACCCCGATCACGATCAGCATGGTCACCGACAGTGCGTCGGCGCGCAGCAGGCCGTTCAGGGCCAGATGTGCCCGGTCACCGAGCCGAAACGCGAGGGCGATCCCGCAGCCGAGAATCGTCAGCGCCGACGCACACGTCGCGACTGCGCTGAGCCGGCGCCAGCCGGCCACAACCGAAAACACGGACGCCCCAACGGGTGCCAGAAGGGCGAGCAGCAGCAGAGGTGTCATCAGTCGCGCAGCTCCCGCAGCCGGTCCAGATCCACCCCACCGAAGGCGTTGCGCAATCGCCCGGTCAGCACACCGAGCACGATCAGCACGAACAGCACATCCAGCGACGCACCCAGTTCGACGATCAGCGGGACACCGGCGGTCAGCAGGAACGCGGTGGCGGCGATCCCGTTGTCCAGCATCAGCAGCCCGACCGCCTGCGAGATGGCATGGCGGCGGGTCGCCATCATGAACAGGGCGATCAGGACGGTGGCAATCGCGGCCGGGGCGGCGTTGGTCGCGGTGCTGCGCTGCAGGTCCACCACGGGCTGGGCGATCGCGAATGCCACCACCACCAGGGCGGTGACCACCAGCAGTGATGCGGCGATGCTGACCAGGGGAGTGGCCTCGCGGCGCTCTAATTCGGCGCCGAGCGCGCGGGCCAACAGCCCCGGCAGCGCGACGGCCCGCACGGCCACCACCACGACCCCGACCGCGATCAGGGCCCGATCCTGTTCGTGCACACCGCGAATCACCGGGATGGCGGCCAGTGCAGCACCCTGGGCGACGAGCAGTCCCCGCACGATCGCCGACAGGTCGCGGCGCCAGACGGCCAGCACCGCGGTCAGCAGCACCGCGCCGGCGGCCAGATCCAGCATGTTGTCGTAGCTCATCGGCCCGCCCCGGTGAAGAAGTTCGCCGCCGTCACCGCCAGCAACGCCAACAGGAAGGACCCGGCCAGCAATTCGGGCACCCGGAACAGTCGCAGCTTGGCGAGGAACACCTCGATAACGGCCAGCGCACTCGCCAGCAGAGCGACCTTGATCGCGATCGCACCGGCGCCCACCGCCAGGTCGACCGGGCTCGGATTCGCCCCGGCGATGCCCCACGGGAAGAACAGGTTGGCCAGCAGCGCCAGCAGCACCGTCAGCCGCATGCCGGCGGCCCACTCGACCAGGGCCAGCTTGGGACCGGCGTATTCCAGCACCATCGCCTCGTGCACCATCGTCAGCTCCAGGTGGGTCGACGGATTGTCCACCGGCAGCCGGCCGGTCTCGGCGACGATGACGATGCACAGCGCGACGAACGCCAGCGCACTGGCCAACGAGAACACCTGGCCGGGATGCGCGAGGGTGTTGCCGACGATGGCGCCCAGGTTGGCCGAGCCCGCCGGGATCGACAACGCGAACACCGCCAGCAGGATGGTCGGTTCGACCAGTGCTGCGATGGTGATCTCGCGGCTGGCGCCCATCCCGCCGAACGCCGTCGCGGTGTCGATCCCGGCCAGCGTGAGCGCCACGGTCCCCAGAAACAGCAGCCCCACCACGGTGATCAGGTCGGCGACCGGGTCCAGCGGCGAGTCGGTGGCCACCAGCGGTGCGGTGGCGACGATGACCAGCGTGGTGGCGGCCAACGCGGCCGGCGCCGCCGCGAACACCCAGGTGGTGCCGCGCGGGTGGAGCATCTGCTTGCCGAACAGCTTGCGCAGGTCACGCCACGGCTGCCAGATCCCGGCACCGGCGCGGCCCTCGGCCCGCGCCCGGATCTGGCGCATCAGGCCGATGACCAGTGGTGTGCCGACGACGACGCCGGTGACCTGGATGAAACCCGCCAGGTAGGCCATCGCGGTCATCGCGCCACCAGCAGGGCGATCAGCACGCCCAGCGCGCCGTAGGCCAGGTACAGGTGCACGCTGCCGGTGTGGGCGCGCCGGACCAGCTGCGCGGTCGCGGCGAGGGCCTTCAGTACCGGGGCATACCAGCGGTCCTCGATGACGTCGGCGGACCGCGCTCGATAGGCGATCCGGTCGACCACATAGGTCGGCGCTGCCGGGCCGCTCACCTCGACACCGGTCTCGAAGCGCAGCACATCGTCGAAGACCTGCTGCAGGGGTTGGGCGAAGGACGTCGCGGTGTATTGCATGCGCGGGGTCAGATCGTCGGCGCCGCACGCCCACAGCGGCACGGTGGCCGGGTCGGGACGATGCCGCGAGCGCCACCGGGCGCCGATCGACACCAGTAGGACGGCGGCGGCCAGGGTGGTGGCCAGCACGCCCGGGGCGATGGAACCGTGCAAGCCGGGCAGCTGCAGGAACACCCCGAGCGTCGGGGCGTCGGTGAACGTCAGCGCGTCGAGCACCCGGTTCAGCATCGGAGCCACCGCACCGGGGGCGACGGCCAGCACCACACAGGCGGCCGCGGGCAGCGCCATCGCCGCGATCATCGTGACGGGGGATTCCCGCGCCGACGCAGCGGCGTCGGTGCGCGGGCGGGCCAGGAATCCGATCCCGAACGCCTTGACCATCGCGGCCACCCCCAGTCCGGCGGTCAGCGCCACCGCCGCGACCGCCAGCGGCGTCACCAGCGCGATGGTGGCGTCATGGCCGGGCCGGGCGTGCATCAATGACTGCAGCAGCAGCCATTCGCTGACGAAGCCCGCGCCCAACGGCAATCCGGCGGCGCCGAGCGCGGCCACCCCGAACAGCGCGGTGGTGACCGGCATCCGGCGGGCCAGGCCGCCGAGCCGGTCCAGGTCGCGCAGGCCGGTCGCGGTCAGCACGGATCCGGCCGCGAAGAACCCGAGGCTTTTGAACGCACTGTGGGCGATCAGGTGCAGCAGCGCCGCGGTGAGCGCCACCGCCGCGGCCGGCCGTGATCCGGCGCCCGCCAGCAACATCGCGGCGCCCAACGCCAGGGTGATCAGCCCGATGTTCTCCGTCGTCGAATAGGCAAGCAGCCGTTTGAGATCGGTGGCCACCGAGGCCTGCAACACCCCGTACACCGCCGACGCGCCACCGGCGATCAGCAGCGCCAACGCCCACCAGCGCGGACCGGGCCCCAACAGCTGCAGGTCGATGCGGATGATGCCGTAGACACCGAGATTGACCATGGCGGCGCTGAGCAGCGCCGAGACCGGGCTCGGCGCCTCCGGGTGCGCCCGCGGCAGCCAGGCGTGCAACGGCAGCAGCCCGGCCTTGGAGCCGAAACCGATCAGGGTCAACACGAACACGGTGTGGCGCACGCCGTCGGGCACCGTGCCGATTCCGCTGAAGTCGTCACCGGCGGCCGCCGCCAGGATGACCATCCCCAACAGCAGCGTCACGAAGCCCAGCTGTGTCATGACCGCGTAAATCAGCGCGGCCGAGCGCACTTCGCCGCGCTGCGCATCGGTGAGCACCAACACCAGCGACGTCAGCGCCATCAGTTCCCAGGCGAACAGGAACGTGGTCACCGAGCCCGCCGCCGGGACGGCCAGCAGCGTGCCGACGAACACCGGCAGCGCCGTCAGCGGAATGGCACCGAACCGCTCGCGACGGCAGTAGCCGATCCAATACAGGCCGGCCGCCACCGCCACCGCGCCGGTCAGCACCATGAAAAAGCCGCCGACCGGCTCCACCCGCAGCTGCACGCCGGCCAGCGGAAGCAGCCAGCCGATCCGGACCGCCGGCACGGCACCGAACACGCCGGTCAACCCGACACCGACTCCGGCGGCGCCCACTCCGATCGTCGTCGCACCACTGAGCAACGGGCCAACCGCGTTGCGACGCATGGGGTGGGGCTCAGTCACCTTCCGGTCACCGACCGGAGCGCGGCGACGATCTGGTCGGGAGTGGGCGGGCAGCCGGGAATCTCGACGTCCACCGGCACGATCTCACCGACAGCGCCTACCGTTCCGTAGGCCTGCGCGAACACCCCGCGGTTCAGCGCGCAGTCACCGCAGGCGATGACCCGCCGCGGCTTCGGCGTGGCCCCGACGGTGTTGCGCAGCGGTTCGGCCATATTGCGGGTGACCACCCCGGTGACCAGCAGTGCGTCGGCGTGCCGGGGGGACGCGACAAGCCGGGCGCCGAACCGTTCGGCGTCATACACCGGGCCGAAGGCCCCGGCGATCTCGATTTCGCAGCCGTTGCACGATCCGGCGTCGACATGGCGGACCTGCACCGAGCCGGACAGCCCGCGGGGCGGGTCAGCGGGCGGGCGGGCGCCGGCCGGTTCGGTGATGCGGCCGAGCCGCAAGATCCTGCTGAGCCAGCTCATCGGCCGGCCCGTAGATCGTCGAGAATCGCGATCTGATCGGCCAGCAGTCCGGTCAGCGCCTTGCGCGCCACCGCGAGCAGTTCGGTGATCACCGGTGAGGCGATGGAGTAGACCACTGTGTTGCCCTCCTTGGTCGCCATCACCACGCCCGCGCGCCGAAGCACGGCCAGCTGCTGGGACAGGTTGGACGCCTCCACGCCGATCTCGGGAAGCAGCTCGCCGACGGTTCGATCGCGTTCGGCGAGTAGCTCCAGTACCCGGATCCGGGTCGGGTGACCCAGCGTCTTGAAGAATTCGGCCTTCACCTGGTGCAGCGAGTTCGGCACGGGCCCACCATAGCAGCAGAAAGCCATCAATTGAAAAATTTTTCATCTGTTGTGATGTTGCGCGGTCTGGGTCTCGACCCCGGGCACCCTTTGACCGGCCCGGTAGGGCAGGATGACAGGTGCCGTCGCGACCGATTTCCGCGATGGCGCTGTCATGCGCGGAGCCCGAGGAGCCTGATGACGGAGCCGACGAGTACCGACCGGGTCTCACCGACCGGCCGCCCCCATTACTCCCGGGTGCTGCTCAAACTCGGTGGGGAGATGTTCGGCGGCGGGCAGGTCGGGCTTGACCCCGACGTCGTCGCCCAGGTCGCCCGCCAGATCGCCGAAGTGGTCCGCGACGGCGTGCAGGTCGCGGTTGTCATCGGCGGCGGCAACTTCTTCCGCGGCGCGCAGCTGCAGCAGCGCGGCATGGAGCGGATGCGCTCGGACTATATGGGCATGCTCGGCACCGTGATGAACAGCCTTGCGCTACAAGACTTCTTGGAAAAAGAAGGCATCGACACCCGGGTGCAGACCGCGATCACCATGGGGCAGGTCGCCGAGCCCTACATTCCGCTGCGCGCCCAGCGGCACCTGGAGAAGGGGCGGGTGGTGATCTTCGGTGCCGGCATGGGGCTGCCGTACTTCTCCACCGACACCACCGCCGCCCAGCGAGCGCTGGAGATCGGTGCCGAGGTGGTGCTGATGGCCAAGGCCGTCGACGGGGTGTTCACCGAGGATCCGCGGGTCAACCCCGATGCCGAACTGCTGACCGCGATCAGTCACCGCGAGGTCATCGACCGCGGGCTGCGGGTGGCCGACGCCACCGCGTTCAGCCTTTGTATGGACAATGGCATGCCGATCCTGGTGTTCAACCTGCTGACGGACGGAAATATCGCGCGGGCGGTCGCGGGTGAGAAGATCGGAACACTGGTCACCACCTGAGAAGTGGGGTACCACCCGCTTGCGGGGGAGAGGACGGCACAGATGATTGACGAGGCGCTCTTCGATGCCGAAGAGAAGATGGAGAAGGCCGTGGCGGTGGCTCGCGACGACCTGGCGACCATTCGCACCGGCCGGGCCAACCCGGGAATGTTCTCCCGGATCGTCATCGACTACTACGGGTCGCCCACCCCGATCACCCAGCTGTGCAGCATCAACGTGCCCGAGGCACGGCTGGTGGTGATCAAGCCCTACGAGGCGTCCCAGCTGGGCGCCATCGAGACCGCGATCCGAAACTCCGATCTGGGCCTGAACCCCAGCAACGACGGTTCGCTGATCCGGGTCTCGGTGCCGCAGCTCACCGAGGAACGGCGCAAGGAGCTGGTCAAGCAGGCCAAGGCCAAGGGTGAGGACGCCAAGGTCTCGGTGCGCAACATCCGCCGCAAGGCGATGGAGGAGCTGCACCGCATCCGCAAGGACGGCGACGCCGGCGAGGATGAGGTCGGCCGGGCCGAGAAGGACCTGGACCGCTCCACCCAGCAGTACGTGAGCCAGATCGACGAACTGGTCAAGCACAAAGAAGGCGAGTTGCTGGAGGTCTAACGGCCGTCAGCAGTCAAAACCCGTGACAGACAACGACACCGGTGCAGATACCGGTCACAAGCAGTCGCGGGCGGGACGCAATCTCCCCGCCGCGATCGTCGTGGGGGCGGTGCTCGGCGGGCTGCTGGTCTACACGCTGCTGTTCGCCCCGCGCTTTTGGGTGCTGATCCTGGCAGTGGCCACTCCGATCGCCACCCACGAGATCACCCGGCGGCTGCGGGAAGTCGGCTACGACGTGCCGTTCCTGCCGCTGGCGCTCGGCGGCCAGGCGATGCTGTGGCTGTCGCTGCCGTTCGGAGCCCGCGGAGTGCTCGGCGCGTTCGGTGCCACCGTCGTGGTCGCCATGATGTGGCGGCTGGTCGACCAGGGGCTGCACCACGCCCCGGTCAACTACCTGCGGGACATGTCGGCGATGATCCTGATCGCGGTCTGGGTGCCGCTGTGCATGAGCTTCGCGGCCCTGCTGGTCTTCCGCGACGACGGTCCGGGCCGGGTGCTGTGCCTGCTGTTCCCGGTGGTCTTCTCCGACATCGGCGGCTACGCCGTCGGTGTGCTGTTCGGCAAGCATCCGATGGCGCCGGCGATCAGCCCGAAGAAGTCCTGGGAGGGTTTCGCCGGATCGCTGGTGCTCGGTGTGGCCGCGGCGGTGTTCGCGGTGACGGTGTTCCTCGGCCGGCCGTGGTGGGTGGGACTGCCGCTGGGGCTGCTGCTGGTGTTCACCGGGGTCTTCGGCGACCTCATCGAGTCGCAGGTCAAACGCGACCTGGGCATCAAGGACATGGGCCGGCTGCTGCCGGGCCACGGCGGGATCATGGACCGGCTCGACGCGCTGCTGCCCGCGGCCGTGGTGACCTGGATCGTGCTGACCGTCCTGCCCTGAGCCGCGGGCATACTGAAACGGATCATGAAGCCACAGCTGGTATTCACCGCACCGCGACGCGCCCTGCCGCCGCGGCACCTGGCCGACCTCGACCCGACCGGCCGCGCCGCCGCCGTCGCCGAACTGGACCTTCCGGCGTTTCGGGCCAACCAGCTGGCGAACCACTATTACGGCCGGTTGAACGCCGACCCGCAGCAGATGACCGACCTGCCGGCCGCGGTGCGCTCCGCGGTGGCCGACGCGCTGTTTCCCACCCTGTTGACCGCCGCCAGCGAGATCGAATGCGACGCCGGCGAGACGCGCAAGACGCTGTGGCGCGCCCATGACCACACCAAGTTCGAGTCGGTGCTGATGCGCTACCCGCGCCGCAACACCGTCTGCATCTCCTCGCAGGCCGGCTGCGGCATGGCCTGCCCGTTCTGCGCGACCGGCCAGGCCGGGCTCACCCGCAATCTGTCCACCGCCGAGATCCTCGAGCAGGTCCGCGCCGCCGCCGTCGAACTACGGGATCGTGATCACGGTCGGCTCTCCAACATCGTGTTCATGGGCATGGGGGAGCCGCTGGCCAATTACGCCCGGGTGGTGGCCGCCGTCCGCCGGATCACCGCGCCGCCACCCAACGGGTTCGGCATCTCGGCGCGATCGGTGACGGTGTCGACGGTCGGGCTGGCCCCGGCGATCCGCAAGCTCGCCGATGAGGGGCTGGGCGTGACACTGGCGCTGTCGCTGCACACCCCCGATGACGAGCTCCGCGACACCCTGGTGCCGGTCAACAATCGCTGGAAGGTCGCCGAAGCGCTCGACGCCGCCCGCTACTACGCCGATGTCACCGGCCGGCGGGTGTCGGTGGAATATGCGTTGATCCGCGACGTCAACGACCAGCCCTGGCGCGCGGACCTCTTGGGCCGCAAGCTGCACCAGGCGCTCGGCCAGTTGGTGCACGTCAACCTGATTCCGCTCAATCCGACACCCGGCAGTGACTGGGACGCCAGTCCCAAACCGGTGGAGCGGGAGTTCGTCCGGCGGGTGCGGGCCCAGGGCGTGGAATGCACCGTGCGCGACACCCGGGGCCGCGAGATCGCAGCCGCCTGTGGCCAGTTGGCGGCCGACAGCCAGTAGTGGGGTTCAGCGCAGCCAGCCGCGCTTGCGGCCGATGATGTCGCGCGCCACGACGAACAGCGACAGCGCGGCGAACCCGAGCAGGAAATAGTCTTCGACGTGGCCGATGTGGTTGCCCCGCAGCATCAGCAGCAGGAACCCGACGATGCCCAGGCCGACGATGTGCCAGGTGCGGTAATTGATCGCGCTCCAGCCCCACGCCGCGGACGGCACCTCGGCGGTGTCAACACCATGGCGCTCCACTTCGGTACTGGACACTTCGACTCCTCACATTCACCCGGGTGACTGCGCAACATTCTGGCATACCGCCTAGATCGCAAACGTCCGGTAGGCGGCGCGGCCGACGATCTCGGCCAGGCTCTCCGGCGTCCACTGCTGCTCGGCATCGAGCAACATGCGGGCGGCGGCTTCACCGATGGCCAGGAACACCTCGGTGAGCGCGGCCAGCGTGCGCTCGGACTGTGCGCGCTGTTTCAGCAGCGGCCGCATCACCGTGGCGACCCGCTCGGTGAGCCGGGCCCGGCCCGAGACGACGGCGGCCGCCAGCACCGGGTCCTGGTCGGCGGTGAAGATGATCCGCCACGACGCCGGGCGCTCACGCACGGTGGACAGGAACGCGCAGAAGCCCGCGACGAACCGGTCCTCGACACTGCCGGCCCGCTGCGGCGGCAACTCGGCGAGCAGGCTGGTGAGCATCAGCTCGGTCTCCCGGTCGAGCAGTGCGGCCAGCACCTCGCCGCGGCCGTCGTAACAGGCGTACACCACCGGGCGGGTGACCCCGATGCGCTCGGCGATGGCCGCCATGGTCACCCCCGCGACGCCGTGGTCCGCCGCGATCTGCAAGGCGGCGTCGAGCACCTGCGGGCGACGGCGCTGTGGACCGAGATGCTCGGCGCGGGACCGGTTGGCGGCGGGTTCCGGCACCGGTTCAGCGTAGTTGGATATCGGCGATGATCAGTACCGGCCAGGCGACGATCTCGCCGAGAACGGAGAACACCTTGTCGGCGCCGCGGACCTCGCCCAGGTGCTGGTAATGGCTGCCGGCCCAGAACACTCCAATCACCAGCTAGACGCCGAGCAGCACCCATCCCAGGACGGCCAGGTAGAACAGCTGGCGGATGCTCAGCCGGCGGTCCAGCAGCTGCTGCAGCTCGCCGGTCATCGGATGCTTCCCAGGATCGGCTGGGACTCGATGAGCCCCTCATCGCTGGGTGCCAACCCTTCACCGAAGACCCGGTTGGCCTGCTTGGCCCGGAAGTCCAGGTGGGCCTGCGCCGGCACGGCGTAGCCGAAACGCTGTTGGGCCTCGCGCGGTGTCGTGGTGACCGGGTCGAGCGGCCGGATCGAACGCAGCACCCGGGTGCCGATCGGCAGCGTCATCGGTGAGATCAGCCGCAGCAGCATCAACTGCACGCGCGGGCTCAGGCTCAGCAAGGTGAACGCGGCACTGAGCGGGGGCACGATCAGCGCGTCGAGCAGCCGCGAGGTGCCCACCCCGCCCAGCCGGCGCATCCAGCGCGGCATGGTCGCCAGCGTGCCGCGGCGCAGGAAGGCGGTGATGACCAGCGTGGCCGGCCACAGCAACCGCGGCAGCGACGGCGGCAGGATCACCTCGGCGTGCAGCAGGTGGGCCATCGCGCGCCGGGCGATGTCGGAGTTGATCAGCTGCGGGCGCATCTGCTCGAAGTACGCGCGGATGCCTTCCCGGGTGCGCGGCACGTCGGCCGGGTCGAGGGTCTGCAACTCGGCCGCCTTGGCGCAGTCGGCCCAGTAGGCCGCTTCCTCGTCGGCCGAGAGCGGGCCGGGCCCGTACTTCTCGTAGGCGTACAGGATCGAGTGCCAGGCGGTGAGATGGATCCACAGCTGGGCGGCGGGGTCGTTGGCGTCGTAGTGCGCACCGGTGACCGGGTCGACGCCGATGGCCTTGGAGTGGATCCGCACCAGCATGTCGGCGGCCTCGACGGTGGTGCGGCTTTCGCCGAAGGCCACCATCGCGAAATAGCGCAGGGTGCGGTCGTAGCGGGTCCGCGGCCGGTCGTAGATCGCCTGGGTGTGGTCGACGGAGGCGACCAGCCCGGGGTCGAGCTCCTCGATGACCACGGCGCGCTGGAAACCGATCGACAGTGAGGTCGGGTAGCTCCACACCTTCCAGGTCACCGAGTCGGGGCCGAAGAATCCGTAATCCTCGGCGGGCTCGGCATCGGGCAGGGACAGCCATTGGCGCAGGGTGCTCACTTCGTCCGCCTTTCAGATTTCCTACAGTGTGTAGGATTCTGCATCGGGTGACTTGAGCCGTCAAGGGCCGGGTTACGGCGCTACGGTGGGCGCCATGGCCGCTGATGCCGCGCCGCAGATCTGGGATTTCGTGGTGGCTCCGCCGCGCTCCGCGCCGGGCGTGACGTCGATGGTGGGCTACCGCGCGCTCGACGTCCCCGACACGGTGCACCGGGGGCTGCCCTCGTCGACCTTGACCTTCATCGTCAGCCTGGACGACGGCGTGGAGGCCGCCGACACCGCCGAGGCCCTGCCGGCGGCCCGGCCGCATCCGGTCATTCTCGGCGGCCTGCACCTGCAGGCCAGCCACGTGCGCCAGCGTCGCGGCCAAGCGGGCATCCAGGTCGCCCTGCATCCGTTGGCCGCGCGGTCGGTGTTCGGCGTGCCGGCGGCGGAGCTGAGCGTGACCGACTTCGACGCGCTGCCGATGCTCGGCCGCGGCGCGCAACAGCTGCATGAGCGGGTCGCCGACACCCGCCACTGGTCGCAGGCGTTCGCCTTGCTGGCCGACTACTTGACGACGGGCAGCCGCGGGCGCCCCAGCGCCGTGCGGCCCGAGGTCGCCTACGCTTGGCATCTTCTCGAGCGCAGCCGGGGGCGCGCTTCGGTCACCGCGATCGCCCAGCGGGTCGGGCTGAGCCAACGGCATCTGACCACGCTGTTTAACCGCGAGGTGGGCCGCACCCCGAAGACCGTCGCGCTGCTGATGCGCTTCGAATACGCCACCGCCCGGATGGCGGATGCGGCGCGCCGACGCCGGCGGGTCGACCTCGCCGGTATTGCCGGTGACGCCGGCTACGCCGATCAGGCGCACCTGACCCGCGAGTTCGTGCGGTTCGCCGGGGTGCCGCCGGGGATCTGGCTGTCCGAGGAGTTCCGGAACATTCAAGACGGTGGCCACCCGGTGCGCTCAGAGTGGTGCCATGACAACTTCGAATCCGACTGTTTGGTTGACACTGCAAGCGCATGACGCGCCGGGGCTCATCGACTACTACGTCGAGACGTTCGGCTTCGTCGTGACGGCCCGACACGGCGTCGACGGCGGCACCATCGAACACGCCGAGTTGGTCTGGCCCGAAGGCTGCGGCGGCATCATGCTCGGCAGTCACAAGCCCGGCAAGGTGTGGTGCCGCGAACCGGGCACTGCGGGCGGCTACGTCGTCACCAGCGACCCAGACCGGTTGTACGAACGCGTGCTGCAACACCAGGCCGAGGTGGTGCAGCCCCTGCGCGACACCGATTACGGGGCCCGCGAGTTCACCGTCCGCGACCCGGAGGGCAACTTGTGGAGCTTCGGTGACTACAGCGGGGAACCGCCGAGCTGATCTCGGGCACAATGGGCAGGTGAGTGTGTCTGCGGCGGGCCGCACCAGAGTTCTGCTGTTGGGCTCGACCGGTTCGATCGGCACCCAGGCGCTGCAGGTCATCGCCGCCAACCCGGACCGCTTCGAGCTGGTCGGGCTGGCCGCCGGCGGCGGCCACCCGGAACTGCTGGCCGCCCAGCGCGCCGAGACCGGCGTCACCGATATCGCTGTTGCCGACCCACGGGCCGGCGAAGCGCTCGGCGCCCCCTACCGCGGACCCGACGCCGTCACCCGGCTGGTGCAAGAGACCGAAGCCGACGTGGTGCTCAACGCCCTGGTCGGTGCCCTCGGACTGCGGCCCACCCTGGCCGCGCTGGCGACCGGGGCCCGGCTGGCCCTGGCCAACAAGGAATCCCTGATCGCCGGCGGGCCGCTGGTGCTGGCAGCCGCCGCGCCGGGCCAGATCGTGCCGGTGGACTCCGAACACTCCGCGATCGCGCAGTGCCTGCGGGGCGGCACACCCGACGAGGTCGCCAAGATCGTGCTGACCGCCTCCGGCGGACCCTTCCGGGGCTGGTCGGCGTCCGAGCTGGCGCACGTTACCCCCGAACAGGCCGGCGCCCACCCGACCTGGTCGATGGGGCCGATGAACACGCTGAACTCGGCGTCGCTGGTGAACAAGGGGCTCGAGCTCATCGAGACCCACCTGCTGTTCGGTGTGCCCTACGACCGCATCGACGTCGTGGTGCACCCGCAGTCGATCGTGCACTCCATGGTCACCTTCACCGACGGCTCGACGATCGCCCAGGCCAGCCCGCCGGACATGCGCCTGCCGATCGCGCTGGCGCTGGGCTGGCCGGCCCGGGTGCCCGGCGCGGCTGCGGCCTGCGACTTCACCTCGGCGTCCAGCTGGGAATTCGAGCCGCTGGACGATGCGGTTTTCCCGGCGGTTCAGCTGGCCCGCCACGCCGGTCAGACCGGCGGCTGCATGACCGCGGTCTACAACGCGGCTAATGAAGAAGCGGCGGCGGCCTTTCTGGCCGGGAGGCTCAGATTTCCCGCCATCGTCGACACCATCGCCGAGGTGCTGGCCGCGGCCGACCAGTGGGCCGCCCAACCCGCTACCGTGGACGACGTACTCGATGCGCAGCGCTGGGCCCGGGAGCGGGCAGCCCGTGTCGTCGAGGCGATAGCGATGAGAAAGGTCGGAAGCACCCGATGATGTTCGCGGTCGGCATCGCGCTGTTCGCGCTGGCCATCCTGGTGTCGGTGGCGCTGCATGAATGCGGCCACATGTGGGTGGCCCGGGCCACCGGCATGAAGGTGCGGCGTTACTTCGTCGGCTTCGGCACCACCTTGTGGTCCACGCGCCGCGGCGAGACCGAATACGGCCTCAAGGCGATCCCGGCCGGTGGCTTCTGTGATATCGCCGGCATGACCGCGGTGGAGGAACTGGCGCCCGACGAGGTCGACCGCGCCATGTACAAGCAGAAGACCTGGAAGCGGGTGGCGGTGCTGTTCGCCGGGCCCGGGATGAACTTCATCATCGGCCTGGTGCTGGTCTACACCATCGCGGTGATCTGGGGGCTGCCCAACCTGCACGCGCCGACCACCGCCGTCATCGGCGAAACGGCTTGTGTGGCACCGGAAGTCGTCAAAGGCGAGCTGGGAACCTGCTCGGGTCCCGGCCCGGCCGCGCTGGCCGGCATCCAGTCCGGCGACGTGGTGGTCAAAGTCGGTGACACGCCGGTGTCGACCTTCGAGGAGATGGCTGCGGCCGTGCGCAAACAGCACGGGGTGACGCCGATCGTCGTCGAGCGCGACGGCGCCACCCTCACCAAGTACGTCGACGTGACTCCCACGCAGCGCTGGATCGCCGACGGCCCCGACCGTGAGGCCGTCCCCAGCACCGTCGGCGCCATCGGCGTCGGCGCCGCCCAATTCGGACCGACCCAGTACAACCCGGTCACCGCGGTGCCGGCCACGTTCGCCTTCAGCGGTGACCTGTCGGTGCTGCTGGGCAAGTCGCTGGCCAACATCCCGTCCAAGGTCGGTGCGCTGATGCACGCGATCGGCAACCCGCACGGCGAGCGCGACCCGGAGACCCCGATCAGCGTGGTAGGCGCGTCGATCATCGGCGGCGACACCGTCGACCATGGGCTGTGGGTGGCGTTCTGGTTCTTCCTGGCGCAGCTGAACTTCATTCTCGGTGTGCTCAATCTGGTGCCGCTGCTGCCGTTCGATGGCGGGCATATCGCGATCGCGGTCTACGAGAAACTCCGCAACATGGTCCGGTCGGCCCGCGGGAAGGTCGCTGCTGCGCCGGTGAACTATCTCAAGCTGATGCCGGCCACCTACGTAGTCTTGGTAGTGGTGGTCGGCTACATGCTGCTCACCGTGACCGCCGATTTGGTCAACCCCATCAGACTGTTTTGACAGGAGAGCCCTCATGAGCGTCGGCCTAGGTATGCCGGCGGTGCCGGCGCCCACCTTGGCGCCGCGCCGTAAGACGCGCCAGCTGATGGTCGGCGGCGTCGGGGTGGGCAGCGACCACCCGATCGCGGTGCAGTCGATGTGCACCACCAAAACCCACGACGTCAACGCGACTCTGCAACAGATCGCGGAGCTGACCGCCTCCGGCTGCGACATCGTGCGGGTGGCCTGCCCGCGTCAGGAAGACGCCGATGCGCTGGCCGAGATCGCCCGCAAGAGCAAGCTGCCGGTAATCGCCGACATCCACTTCCAGCCGAAGTACATCTTCGCCGCGATCGATGCCGGATGTGCCGCGGTCCGGGTGAACCCGGGCAACATCAAGGAATTCGACGGCCGGGTCGGCGAAGTCGCCAAGGCGGCCGGCGCCGCCGGTATCCCGATCCGGATCGGCGTCAACGCCGGTTCGTTGGATCAGCGGTTCTTGGCCAAGTACGGCAAAGCCACCCCCGAGGCGTTGGTGGAGTCGGCGCTGTGGGAAGCGTCGCTGTTCGAGGAACACGGCTTCGGCGACATCAAGATCAGCGTCAAGCACAACGACCCGGTCGTGATGGTGGCCGCCTACGAGCAACTGGCCGAGCGCTGTGACTACCCGCTGCACCTGGGCGTCACCGAAGCCGGCCCGGCGTTCCAGGGCACCATCAAGTCCGCTGTGGCGTTCGGTGCGCTGCTCTCCCGCGGCATCGGCGACACCATCCGGGTCTCGCTGTCGGCGCCGCCGGTGGAAGAGGTCAAGGTCGGCAACCAGATCCTGGAGTCGCTCAACCTGCGTCCGCGGGGCCTGGAGATCGTGTCGTGTCCGTCGTGCGGCCGGGCGCAGGTCGATGTCTACACGCTGGCCAACGAGGTCACCGCCGGGTTGGAGGGCATCGACGTCCCACTGCGGGTCGCGGTGATGGGTTGTGTGGTCAACGGTCCCGGTGAGGCGCGCGAGGCGGATCTGGGCGTGGCGTCCGGCAACGGCAAGGGTCAGATCTTCGTCAAGGGCGAGGTGATCAAGACGGTTCCGGAGGCGCAGATCGTGGAAACCCTGATCGAGGAGGCGCTGCGGCTCGCATCAGAAATGGGCGAGGGATCCCCCGGCGGTTCACCGACCGTCGCCGTAAGCTGAACGCACCAGTACGCGGAAGGAGTCACGATGTCGGCTCCGCCGGATTTCCGTCTCGATCAGCGACGGGTGTCGGTCGTCCGCGATGCCGCGGCGGTCTGGCGGGTGCTCGATGCGGATCCGGTCGGCTCCTGCATGGTGGCCGCGCGGGTCGCTGACCATGGTGTCGACCCCCGCTCGATCGGCGGTGAGCTGTGGACGCGCGGCGGCGCGGACGAGTCGCTGTGCTACGCCGGGGCGAATCTGATCCCGCTGCGCGGGGCGCCGGCCGACCTGACCGCCTTCGCCGACAAGGCGGTCAGCTCCATCCGCCGCTGTTCGTCGCTGGTCGGCCGGGCCGAGTACGTGCTGCCGATGTGGCAGCGCCTCGCCGACGTCTGGGGCCCCGCCCGTGACGTGCGGGAGAGCCAGCCGCTGATGGCGCTGAGCACCATGCCGGGCTGCCCGATAGATCCCGAGGTGCGCCAGGTGCGCCCGGACGAGCTCGACGCCTACCTGGTGGCGGCCGTCGACATGTTCATCGGCGAGGTCGGGGTGGATCCGCGGGTCGGTGACGGCGGCCGGGCCTACCGCCGGCGGGTGGCCAACCTGATCGCGGCGGGCCGAGCCTGGGCCCGTTTCGAGCGCGGTGAGGTGGTGTTCAAGGCCGAAGTGGGTTCGCAGTCGCCGACGGTCGGCCAGATCCAGGGTGTCTGGGTGCATCCAGAACGACGGGGGCGCGGGCTGGGCTCCGGTGGCACTGCGATGCTGGCCGCGGTGATCGTCGGCACCGGGCGGATCGCCAGCCTGTACGTCAACGATTTCAATGCGGTGGCGCGCGCCGCCTACGAGCGGGTGGGCTTCACCCAGGCCGGAACGTTCGCCACGGTGCTGCTGGACTGAGCTCTCGGTGTGCCTCCGCGCGCCAACCGTGTCCATTTCGTAACATCAGCACCAATGGCAACAAAAACAACATCAGTATCGGCTGTGCTGTTGATGGTGCTCGCCCTGGCCGCCTGCACTCCCCGCCCGGACGGCCCGGCGCCCACCGCCGAGCGGTTCTTCGCCGCGCTGGCCACCGGCGACACGGCCGCCGCCGCCGAGCTCAGTGATGACCCCTCGACGGCCCGCAGTGCCCTCAACGCCGCCTGGGCCGGATTGCAGGCCGAACACCTCGACGCGCAGGTACTGGGCGCGCGCTACAACGACGACACCGGGACGGTGTCCTACCGCTATACCTGGCAGCTGCCGAAGAACCGGACCTGGTCCTACGACGGCCAGCTCAAGATGGTCCGCAACGAAGGTCACTGGGCGGTCCGCTGGACGGCCACCGGTCTGCACCCCCGGCTGGGCGAGCACCAGACGTTCGCGCTGCGGGCCGACCCGCCGCGGCGGGCCTCGGTCAACGAGGCCGGCGGCACCGACGTGCTGGTGCCCGGCTACGTCTACCACTACGAGCTGGATGCCGGCCGGGCCGGGCAGAACCTGATGCGCACGGCGCGCGCGGTGGTCGAGGCGCTGCGGCCGTTCGACGACACCCTGGGCGACCCGCAGTGGCTGGCCGAACAGGCCAGCTCCTCGATCACCCCCCTGGACCTGATCACGCTGCGCAAGAACGACCACGACCGTGTCGAAGCCGCCATCGCCCACCTGCCCGGGGTGGTGATCACCCCGCGTCCGGATCTGCTGCCCACCGATGACCGTTTCGCCCCGGCGCTCATCGGCGAGGTGAAGAAGGCCGTCGCGGCGCAACTCGAGGGCGAGGCGGGCTGGCGCGTCGTGAGCGTCAATCAGAACGGTGTCGACGTCGCGGTGCTGCATGAGGTCGACCCGTCGCCGGCGCCGTCGCTGACCATCAGCCTGGACCGATCGGTGCAGCGCGCCGCCCAGAACGCGGTCAACACCCGCGGTGACAAGGCGATGATGGTGGTGATCAAGCCATCGACCGGCGAGCTGCTCGCGGTTGCCCAGAATGCTGCCGCCGACGCCGACGGGCTGGTCGCCACCACCGGCCTGTACCCGCCGGGGTCGACGTTCAAGATGGTCACCGCCGGCGCGGCGATCGAACGTGACATGGCCTCCCCGAATTCGATGGTGGGCTGTCCCGGCGAACTCGACATCGGCCAGCGCACCATTCCCAACTACGGCGGGTTCGACCTCGGCCTGGTGTCGATGTCGCGGGCCTTTGCCAACTCGTGCAACACCACTTTCGCCGAACTGGCCAGCCGGATGCCGCCGCGGGCGCTGTCGCAGGCCGCCAGCCGCTACGGGATCGGGGTGGACTACCTGGTGGACGGCATCACCACGGTCACCGGTTCGGTGCCGCCGACGGTGGATCTGGCCGAACGCACCGAGGACGGATTCGGGCAGGGCAAGGTGCTGGCCAGCCCGTTCGGTGTCGCGCTGGCCGCAGCGACGGTGGCCGCCGGCAAGACCCCGGTGCCCCGGTTGATCCAGGGGCGGCCCACCGCGGTCAACGGCCCGGAGGCTCCTCCGGTGAGCAAGGAGATGCTCGACGGTCTGCGTCAGATGATGCGCCTGGTGGTCACCGACGGCACCGCGCGCGACATCGCCGGCTGCGGGCCGGTGTTCGGTAAGACCGGTGAGGCCGAATTCGCCGGCGGATCGCATTCCTGGTTCGCCGGCTACCGCGGCGACATGGCATTCGCCGCGCTGATCGTCGGCGGCGGCAGCTCGCAGTACGCGGTGCGGATGACCAAGGTGATGTTCGATTCGCTGCCGGACAACTTCCTGCTCTAAAGGCGCGCCCCCGCCGGCAGCGGTAAGTTGAGATGCCATGACCGGCATTGATGACGACGTGGCGGCGGTGCTGCGCATCTCGGATGCGGACCGCAACGGCACGCTGCGCCGCCTGCACAATGCGGTCTCCCTCGGGCTGATCGACATCGGCGAATTCGAGGAACGGGCGGCGCAGGTGTCGCAGGCCAGGCTGCGCTCCGAGCTCGACACGCTGATCGGGGACCTGCCCGGGCCGCGCGCCATCGTCACCTCGGCGGCCGACCGGGTCGAACTGCGCGGCTGGGCCGGCTCGCTCAAGCGGCACGGCGAATGGATCGTGCCGACCCGGCTGGCGTTGGTGCGGCGCCTGGGGTCTGTCGACCTCGACCTCACCAGGGCGCGTTTCGCCGGGCCGGTGGTCGTCATGGAACTGGATATGCGATTCGGCTCCGTCGGCATCCGGCTGCCCGACGGAGCGAGCGCCTCGATCGACGACGTCGAGGTCTATGGCGGCAGCGCCAAAGACCACCGCAAGGACGCCCCCGCCGAGGGCACACCGCATGTCGTGCTGGCCGGACGCGTGGTGTGCGGGTCGGTGGACATCCGGGGCCCACGGCGGCCCTGGCTCAGCCGGCAGCGGCTGCGCCGCTAGCGGGCCGTTAAGCTGGCGTAATGCCCGTTCGTGCCCCGCTTTCTCCCGGTGTGGTGTCTCCGACGCTGCCGGTGCCCCGCTCGATCCCGCGCCCGGAGTACGTCGGCCGCTCCACCGCCGCCGAGGGCAGCGAGCCGTGGGTGCAGACCCCTGAGGTGATCGAGAAGATGCGGGTCGCGGGCCGGATCGCGGCGGGCGCGCTGGCCGAGGCGGGCAAGGCCGTCGCCCCGGGGGTTACCACCGATGCCCTGGACCGCATCGCCCACGACTACATGGTCGACCACGGCGCCTACCCATCGACGTTGGGTTACAAGGGCTTTCCCAAGTCGTGCTGCACGTCGCTGAACGAGGTGATCTGCCACGGTATCCCGGACTCGACGGTGATCGCCGACGGTGACATCGTCAACATCGATGTCACCGCCTACATCGACGGCGTCCACGGCGACACCAACGCCACCTTTCTGGCCGGGGACGTTTCCGAGGAACACCGGCTGCTCGTGGAGCGCACCCGGGAGGCGACGATGCGCGCGATCAAGGCGGTCAAGCCCGGCCGCGCGCTCTCGGTGATCGGTCGGGTCATCGAGGCCTACGCGAACCGATTCGGCTACAACGTGGTCCGTGACTTCACCGGGCACGGCATCGGCACGACGTTCCACAACGGGTTGGTGGTGCTGCATTACGACCAACCCGAGGTCGACACCGTCATCGAGCCGGGAATGACCTTCACCATCGAGCCGATGATCAACCTCGGCGGCCTGGACTACGAGATCTGGGACGACGACTGGACGGTGGTGACCAGCGACGGGCGCTGGTCCGCTCAGTTCGAGCACACCCTGGTGGTCACCGACGAGGGCGCCGAGATCCTCACACTCGTGTGATTTCCCGGCTGTTTACTGTCGAGCTGCTGAGGACCTGCGAAAATCGCACCGATGCGGGCCCGCTGGCTGTAGCGTTGCGGAAATGCCTGGCACGATGATGACCATCGACGGGTTTCCGATCCCGGTCGATATCGCCGGCCCGCACACCGGGCCCGTCGTCGTCGTGCTCGCGGCCGCCCAACATCCGCTTACCTCGTACGACGCCGTCTGTCAGCGGCTGCACACCGCGTCGTTGCGCACCATCGTGATCGGCGCGGACCCGCGCCTGACGCCGAAGTCCGTGGTCGGAATCCTCGATTCGCTGGGAGTCCAGTGCGGCGTGCTCGTCGGTGACCGCACCGGTGGTGACAATGCCTGGGAGCTTGCGGCGACGCGCCCGGACCGCTTCACCGGCCTGGTGGTGCTTGACCGGGGACATCCGCGGGCGCCGGATCTGAACGGGGCGATCCGCGACGAACGCTGCCCACCGGTGGAGATCAACACGACCGTTCTGGTCAGTTCCCGGGCCTCGGCCTCGGTGGCCAGCGCCAGCCAGCGGTTCGTTTACGGCGACCACCGCCTGGTTATGCTGCCGGGGCGCCGCAGCGCGAGCGAGTTCACTGCGCAACTTGCGATGGAGATCGTGTTGCGGGCCAGTACCTGGTAGGGGTCGGCGGGAAGAGTATTTTCGGCATAGCCGAGCGTCATCGGGGGCGTCGGCTTCACAAAAATCGAATAATCATCCTTTGGGGGGTGCAAGTGTTGTCGTGGGGACATTCGATACCGGCACTGCTGCGTGAACGTGCTCAGCAGTGGCCGGACCGGCCGGCGTACACCTTTATCGACTACGAGGTCGATCCAGCCGGCTACGCCGAGACACTGACCTGGTCGCAGATCGCCCAGCGCACCGAGTCCATCGCCGTCGAGGTGGCCGCGGTGGCATCGCCGGGCGACCGTGTCGCGCTGCTCGCACCGCAGGGCCTGGAGTACATCGCCGGCTTCTTCGGTGCGATGGAAGCCGGCTGCATCGTGGTGCCGCTGCCGGTACCGGCGTTCGGCAGCCACGATGAGCGGGTCACGGCGGCCCTCAAGGACTGTGCACCGGCAGCGGTGCTCACCACGTCGGCGGTCGTCGGCGACATTCAGGCGTGCATCGGTGCCCTGGGCGGAAACCCGCCGGCGATCATCGAGATGGATCTGCTCGACCTCGACTCGCCGGTGACCTGGAACGGGGCCGGGGCGCTGACCACCAAGACCGCGCTGCTGCAGTACACCTCCGGCTCGACCGGCTCGCCGCGCGGCGTCGTCGTCTCGCACCGCAACGTCTTCGCCAACATCGAGCAGGTGCTGGCCGATTACTTCGCCGACGAGGGGGGAGAGGCACCGGCCGACCTGACCCTGGTGTCGTGGCTGCCGTTCTACCACGACATGGGCCTGCTGCTCGGCGTCATGGGCGCCGTCACCCTGGGCCGCCAATCGGTGGTGATGAGCCCGATCGGCTTCCTGCAGAAACCGGCCCGCTGGATCCAGCAGCTGGCGATCAACCCCTGCTCGTTCACCGCGGGGCCGAACTTCGCCTTCGAGTTGGCCGCGCGCCGCACCACCGATGAGGACATGGCCGGTCTGGATCTCAGTGGCGTGCACACCATCTTGTCCGGCAGCGAACGCATCCACGCGGCGACCATCCGCCGGTTCACCGAGCGGTTCGCCCGTTTCAACCTGCCGGCCAATGTACTGGCACCGTCTTACGGGCTGGCCGAAGCGATGGTCTACGTGGCTTCGGCGCCGCGCGCGAACCGGCCGGTGACCGTCCGGCTCGACTACGAGAAGCTGGTGGCCGGCACCGCGGCAGCTGACCCCGCCGGCGCCGACCTGGTCAGCATCGGTGCCCCGCGCGCCTGCACGGTGCGCATCGTCGACCCCGAGACGCGTACCGAGCGGCCAGACGGTCAAGTCGGGGAGATCTGGATCCACGGGCCCAATGTCTCCAGCGGGTACTGGCACAACCCGGAGGCGACCGAGCGCACCTTCGGCGGGCGGCTCGACGTCCCGACCCCGGGCACACCGGCGCAGCCGTGGTTGCGCACCGGGGACCTGGGCGTCATCTACGACGGTGAGCTGCTGGTCGTCGGCCGCATCAAGGACCTGTTGATCGTCGACGGCCGCAACCACTACCCCGACGACATCGAAGCCACCGTGCAGGAACTCACCGGAGGCCGGGTCGCGGCGGTGCCGGTGACCGGGGACGGGCGCGAGCAGTTGGTCGTCATCGCCGAAATCAAGAGCCGGGGCACCCCGGATGAGGAAGCGCAGTGGATACAGACGCTGAAAAAGGATGTCGCCGCAGCCGTTTCGCGATCACACGGGGTACGGGTCGCCGATCTCGTGCTGGTCGCCCCCGGCTCACTGCCGATCACCACCAGCGGCAAGATCCGCCGATCGACGTGCGCCGACTGCTATCGGTCGCAGCAGTTCCGTCGGCTGGAGCCGATCGGCTGACGGCGGGCGGGTAGCCTGACAGCACTCAACGTCAGGGGGGACCGTCGTCGGTGAAGGAGCACAATGACCCGGCCCGCGATGCTGTCCCAAGTCGAACTGCAGCAGCTGGTCGGATGCGGCGAGATCGACACCGTGGTGGTGGCGCTCACCGACATGCAGGGCCGGCTGGTCGGTAAGCGGGTCGCGGCGCAGCACTTCCTCGACGAGGTCGCCGGGCACGGCGTGGAGTGCTGCAGCTACCTGCTGGCGGTCGACGTCGAGATGAACACCGTTCCCGGCTACCCGATCGCGGACTGGGGCACCGGGTACGGCGACCTGGTGCTGCGACCCGACTTCACGACGTTGCGGCGCATCCCGTGGCTGCCCGGCACCGCCCATGTGCTGGCCGACGCCTTCTGGCCGGACGGTAACCCGGTCACGGTGGCGCCCCGCCAGATCCTGGCGGGGCAGATCGCGCGGCTGGCCGAGCGCGGGCTGGTGGCTTACGCGGCAACCGAACTCGAGTTCCTGGTCTTCGACGACAGCTACCGGCAGGCGTGGGCTGGTGGTTATCGCGGCCTGACACCCGGGACGGACTACAACGCCGACTACGGCCTGGTCGCCGGTACCCGGTTGGAGCCGCTGCTGCGCGACATCCGCTTGGGCATGGCCGGTGCGGGCATGCGCTGCGAGGGCGTCAAGGGCGAGTGCCACACCGGCCAGCAGGAGATCACCTTCCGCTATGAGGAGGCGCTGGTCGCCTGCGACAACCACAGCGTCTACAAGAGCGGTGCCAAGGAGATCGCCGACCAACACGGCAAGAGCCTGACGTTCATGGCCAAATTCGACGAACGCGAAGGCAACAGCTGCCATGTGCACCTGTCGCTGCGCAGCAGCGAAGGCACCGCGGTGTTCGCCGATCCGGCTGCCCCGCACGGCATGTCGGCGTTGTTCCGCAGCTTTCTGGCCGGCGTGTTGGCCACCTTGGCGGAGCTGACGCTGTGCTACGCGCCGAACATCAACTCCTACAAACGATTCGTCGGCGGCAGTTTCGCTCCCACGGTGATCGGGTGGGGCCTGGATAATCGCACCTGCGCATTGCGGGTCGTCGGCCACGGTGATTCGCTGCGGGTGGAGTGCCGGGTACCCGGCGGCGACGTCAACCCCTACCTGGCGGTGGCGGCGCTGATCGCGGCGGGCCTGCACGGGATTGACAATGATCTGGAATTGCCCGACCCGGTCGACGGTGACGCCTACCGCGCCGGATTGCCGCACCTGCCCTCGACGCTGGCCGAGGCTGCCGAGGCGTTCGCCGAATCCACGGTGGTGCGCAAGGCGTTCGGCGATGACGTCGTCGCGCACTACCTGCACGGCGCGCGGGTGGAGTTGGACGCGTTCAACACCGCGGTGACGGACTGGGAAAGGGTCCGGGGTTTTGAACGGTTCTGAACCCGATCGCCCGGTGGTCGGCTTGACCACCTACCTGGACCGGGCGCAGACCGGTGTGTGGGATGTGCGCGCCGGCTTGCTGCCCGCCGATTACCTCGAGGGCATCACCGCCGCCGGCGGTATCGCGGTGCTGCTGCCGCCGCAGCCGGTGACGCCCGAGATCGCCGCACGGGTGCTCGACGGGGTTTGCGCCCTGGTGATCACCGGCGGCAGGGACCTGGACCCCTCCGGCTACGGCCAGGCCGCGCACGCCGAAACCGATCGGCCCGACCCGACGCGGGACGCCTGGGAGTTCGCACTGCTGGCCGAGGCGCTGCGGCGCGGGCTGCCGGTGCTGGGGATCTGCCGCGGTGCCCAGGTGCTCAATGTCGCATTCGGCGGGACGCTGCACCAGCATCTGCCCGACGTGCTCGGCAACGCCGGCCACCGGGCCGGCAACGGCGTGTTCACCCCGATGCCGGTGCGCACCGTGGCCGGTACCCGGCTGGCCGAGTTGATCGGCGAAACCTGCGTAGTGCAGTGCTACCACCACCAGGCGATCGCCGAGCTGGGTGACAAGCTGGTGGTCAGCGCGCGCGATGACGACGGTGTCATCGAGGCGATCGAGCTCCCCGGGGAGGATTTCGTGGTCGCGGTCCAATGGCATCCGGAGGCGTCACGCGAGGACCTGCGTTTGTTCACCGCGATCGTGGACGCGGCGCGCAACTATGCACAGGTGAACCGATGACCCACGACTTAGTCAACCCGGCCACCGGGAAGGTGTTCACCGCCGTCGAGCACCTCGACGCCGCCGCGGTCGACGACGCGGTGCGCCGAGCGCAGGCAGCGCAGAAGCGATGGGCGCGGCGCGCGCCGGCCGAGCGGGCGGCGGCGTTGCGGGCCTTCGCCGCGGTGGTCGACGCCCACGTCGAGGAGCTGGCCGCACTGGAGGTGACCAACGCCGGTCATCCGGTGGCGGCCGCCGAGTGGGAAGCCGGCCATGTCCGCGACGTGCTGCAGTTCTACGCGGCCAGCCCGGAACGGTTGTCGGGTCAACAGATACCGGTGGCCGGCGGGTTGGATGTGACCTTTCACGAGCCGCTCGGCGTGGTGGGGATCATCACCCCGTGGAACTTCCCGATGCCGATCGCCGCGTGGGGCTTCGCCCCGGCGTTGGCCGCCGGGAACGCGGTGTTGATCAAGCCCGCCGAGTGGACTCCGCTGACCACCCTGCGGCTGGGCGAGCTGGCCGTCGAATCCGGATTGGAGCCGGACCTTGTGCAGGTGCTGCCCGGCCCGGGCGCGGTGGTGGGGGAGCGGCTGGTCACCCACCCGGAGGTGGCCAAGATCGTGTTCACCGGCTCCACCGTCAACGGCACCCGGGTGCTGGCCACCGCGGCGGCCGGGGTCAAGCGGGTCACGTTGGAGCTCGGCGGCAAGAGCGCCAACATCGTGTTCGCCGACTGCGACCTGGAGCGGGCGGCGGCGACGGCGCCCTACGGCGTGTTCGACAACGCCGGGCAGGACTGCTGCGCCCGCAGCCGGATCCTGGTGCAGCGCAACGTTTATGACCGTTTCATGGAGCTGCTGGAGCCCGCCGTGTCCGGTGTCGTCGTCGGCGACCCGACCTCGCGCGACACCGAGATGGGTCCGCTGGTGTCGCGGCCACACTGGGAGAAGGTGGCCTCGTATGTGCCCGATGACGCGCCGGTCGCCTTTCGTGGTCAGGCGCCGGACGGCCCTGGGTTCTGGTTCCCGCCGACAGTGCTGACCCCGGCGCCCACCGACCGTTGCGTCACCGAGGAGATCTTCGGCCCGGTGGTGACGGTATTACCGTTCGAGGACGAAGCCGACGCCGTGGCGCTGGCCAACGACACGGTGTATGGGCTGTCGGGGTCGATCTGGACCGACGACCTCTCGAGGGCGCTTCGGGTGTCGCGGGCGGTGGAAGCCGGCAATCTGTCGGTGAATTCGCATTCCTCGGTCCGCTTCAACACCCCGTTCGGGGGCTTCAAACAATCGGGGCTGGGCCGCGAGCTGGGTCCGGATGCCCCCCTGGCCTTTACCGACACCAAGAACGTATTCATCGCAGTGAAGGAGATGTGAGTGACCGATCTGACCCAGCGCCTGGCCGGGCGGGTTGCCGTGGTGACCGGTGCGGGCGGCGGAATCGGCCTGGCGGCCGCCCGGCGCATGCACTCCGAGGGCGCCCGCATCGTGGTCGGCGACCTGGACCCGTCGGCGGGCGCCGCGATCGCCGATGAGTTGGACGGTCTGTTCGTGCCGGTCGACGTCTCCGATCAGACGCAGGTCGACGCGCTATTCGACACCGCGGCCGCGACGTTCGGCGCGGTCGACATCGCCTTCAACAACGCCGGTATCTCCCCGCCCGACGACGACCTGATCGAAAACACCGAACTGCCTGCCTGGCAACGGGTTCAGGACGTCAACTTGAAATCGGTGTACCTGTGCTGCCGGGCGGCACTGCGGCACATGACGCCGGCCGGGCGTGGCTCGATCATCAACACCGCGTCGTTCGTGGCGGTGATGGGCTCGGCGACATCGCAGATCTCCTACACCGCTTCCAAGGGCGGTGTGCTGGCCATGTCGCGGGAGCTCGGAGTGCAGTACGCCCGACAGGGAATCCGGGTTAACGCGCTGTGCCCCGGGCCGGTGAACACTCCTCTGCTGCAAGAGCTTTTCGCCGCCGACCCCGAACGGGCGGCGCGCCGGCTGGTGCACGTACCGGTGGGCCGCTTCGCCGAGCCGGAAGAGATCGCGGCCGCAGTGGCGTTTTTGGCCAGCGACGACGCATCGTTTATCACCGGCTCGACGTTTTTGGTGGACGGCGGGATCAGCTCGGCCTATGTGACCCCGCTGTAGGCGGTTAAGGCCCGTCGGCGTGCCGATGCTTGCGGCGGTGCCCGACTTGAGCGACGCATCTGTTGGCGGGACACGCCACGGTCTCCCAACGCGGCGCCCACGTTTCGGGTTGCCGGAACCGGCAGGGGGTACGAAACTCAAACTCGTTCTCGCCGTTTCTCCGGTAGATCACCCGCATAAGCCAGGAGTTCATGTCCGCCACGAACCCTTTGCTTTCATATTCGCCGGTGCACAATGTGATTGATTCCCACATCATCCGCAGGCCAACCATCGCACTGCTGACATGCGACAGCTTCTCCTCGCTCCGGTTTCTGTCCACGCGGCCGTAGGCCCACAGGATCGGGTCGGTACCACGTAGCGCCAGGTACGCATCGAAGTCGGTGCGCGGGTTATGACGTGTCCGCTGGAAGGTGATGGTGTTCGGGATGTCTGCTGAATCCGTCTCAATCATCTGTTCGTTGAACGTGACGCGCCACCATTCGTCCTGGCCTCCGACCTCTCCCCAGCCGCGAGCCGACGCCAGCAGGCTGGCCAGGTCATCGAGGCCGGGGACGGTGATGTCCTGGAGGCCGGGAACGAAGTCTTTTGCCGGAAATGCGGCGCGGCGTTTCGCGCCGGCAGCTACATACCGGAATTCTTCTGCGACGAAATCGGCGGTCAACGCCTCGGTCTTCATGCCTCCGGACGCTACGGCAGGCTACCGACAGCGACTAGGGCACGTTGTCGTCTTCGCTGTCGCGCAAGAGTTTTTCCGGGTGGTGGTAGTGGTTGGTGCGGGGTTGGCCGTGGTCGAGGTGTGGTGGTGGCAGGGTTTCGGTGGTGCCGTTGTGGAGTTTGCGGGTGGTCCAGCCGCCTGAGGTGAGCAGTTGGTGGTGGGGGCCGCAGCGCAGGCTGAGGGTGTCGATGTCGGTGCGCCCGGTTTTGGCGTAGTCGTTGTCGTGGTGGACTTCGCACAGGTAGCCGGGAATGGGGCAGCCCGGGTGGCTGCAGCCGCGTTCTTTGGCATACAGCACGATGCGCTGGGCTGGTGTGGCTAGGCGTTTGGTGTGAAACAGTGCCAGTTCTTTGGCGCCGTGGTAGATCCGCAGGTAGTGGTGGGCGTGGGAGGCCAGGGCGATCACGTCGCGCATGGGTAGCCAGCTGCCGCCGCCGGTATGGGCTTTGCCGGTGCCGGATTCCAGATCGGTCAGGGTGGTCGAGACGATGATGGTCGCGGGTAGTCCGTTGTGCTGGCCGAGGTCTGCGCTGGTCAGCAGGGCGCGGCCCATGGCGGTCAGGGCGTCGTGGTTGCGTTGGGCGGCGCTGCGCACATCGGCCTGGATCTGGGCTTGGCAGGGGGTGCCGCTGGTGCAGGGGGTGGGGTCGGCGGGGTTGCACATGCCGGGGCCGGCCCAGCGGGCCAGCACGGCGTCAAGGGTGGCGCGGGCCTGAGGGTCGAGGTGGCCTTTGATCGGGGTCATGCCGTCGCGGTCCTGGGGGCCCAATACCAGGCTGCGGCGTTTGGCGCGGTCGGCGTCGGTGTAGTTGCCGTCGGGGTGCAGGTGATCGGCCATGCGCCCGGCGAGTTTGGCCAGCTGCTCAGGCCGGTACTGGCCGGCCAGCTCGGTGAGCTCTGTTTCGGCCTGCACCAACGTCGCGGTGTCGAGACCGTCGGGCAGGTAGTCGAAGAATTTGCGGATCACTTCGATGTGGGCGGCCCCGATCGCTCCGGCGCGTTGGGCGGCGGCCACGGCAGGCAACACCGGTTCCAACGGTTCGCCGGTCAGGGTGCGGCGCGGGCCCAGCTCGGCGGCCTCGGCGAGGCGGCGACCGGCCTCCCCGCGGCTTAGATGCAGTTCGTCGGCCAGCACCCAGCGTGGCTTGCCGCCCAGTTCGGCCGGGTCGGTGGCGGCAACCTGGTTGACCAGCGGATGCTCCAGCGCCGGCAGCCGGCGGCGCAATCGCTCGCAGCGCTGCAACAGCGCCACACACTCCCGCGGTGTCAGCGCCGAGAAGTCCAGCTCCAGCGCCCGATCCAGCTCAGCCGCCAGCGCGTCGAAGACTTCGACGATCTCTTTCCGACTGTTCGAACGCATGTGCGAATCGTAGCGAGAGGCACCGACCAATAAATCGCCTGTGACGCAAGTGAATAAAGTGGCGTAGGCCAACGGCTAACGGTCCGTTTTCCCAACGCACCAGCCATCCGGCAGCATCGGCATGCGCGGCCCGCCGCCGAAGCCGTCGCCGGCCACCGTGGCCAACCCGCTGGGCGCCCCGGCACCGACCTTCCGGCTGGTTCCAGCAAAGCCCCGGGACCCCGCGCCACGATCCGCTGCCACTGCCGCGGGGCCGATCGGCATATCCAGATCCATGTACTCATCGCCGTAGCCGCGTAGCCCCACCCGCCGGCGCCCTCGCCGCCGCTGACCCGCCTCCGCTCGGGCGAGGGGCGCGGTGGCCCGAGCGGCGGCTCCCTGGGCGTCCGGCTCCTGCGCTTTGTTGCCCATTCCCGAACCGAACCCGATGTCGGGCCCGCCCCCACCGACGAGATAGCCGAACGCCTCCAACCCGGCAACCGGCGGGGCGGCGCCCGGCGGCGGCAAGGCGGGCGGGGGAGCGGCCGCGGCGGCCGGCGCCGGCGCCGGGGCGGAGGTACCCGACGCGGCAGCAGTGCCCACGGCCGTCGGGGACGGCTGCATGCCGACCGCTGCTGGCGGGACTCCGGCCGGCACCACGGCGGGCTGCGGCAGCCCGGCCAGCCCCGCCAACCCGGCCAGGCCGCCCACCGCCGTCACCGGGGCCTGCAACAGCGGCAACATCGCCGGCAGCAGCTGTGGGAAGTTGTACACCAGCTGGACAAGGTCGAAGATCCGGTGCGTGATGAGCTGGACCCCCGCCAAGGCGATGACGAAGACCAGCTGGGCCGGGTTGTGCGCGAAGGCCAGGGTCTGCGGATCGTAGAGAAACAGCCCCTCGACGAAGCTGGTCCCCATGTCGCTCAAGGCGCCGCCGAAATCTGTTCCCGGAGGGAACGGGGTGAAAGGATTGCCGGGCCAGATCAGTTCCAGGAGGCTGTGGGCGCCCTCGAACTTCTCCAGCTGTGCGATCAGCGACGACAAGTCGAACGGATCGCCGGTGGCCGCCACCGGCTGCGATGCCTCGGCGTTGACGATTCGTGGTGCCGGCGCGGCGGGCGGAGCAGCGGCCAACGTTGCGGCGGACACCGTCTGATAGCCGGACATGGTGGCGGCCGCCTGAACCCACAGGCGTGCGTAGTCGGCTTCGTTGGCCGCGATCGGGATGGTATTGACGCCAAAGAAGTTCGTTGCCACCAGCACCGCATGCACGGCATGGTTGGCGGCCAGCTCCGCCAGGGTCGGCATCGTTGCGACAGCGACTTCGTATGCGGCCGCGGCGATCTCATGCTGCACGGCGATGCGGGTGCTGGCAGCCGCCGACTGCTCCAACCAGGCCACGAACGGCGCATGGGCGTCGAGGTAGGACTGCGCGGCGATACCCTGCCAGACCCCGGTCCCGGCGGCGTTCAATGCGGCGCTGAGTTCCTCGGCCGCAGCGGCGTATTCGGCGCTCATCGACGACCACGCGGCGGCCGCCCTGAGCAGCGACCCGGCTCCGGGGCCGCTGTTCAACAACGCCGAATGCACTTCCGGCGGGACGCCCATCCATACCGGCGCAGACATCGCCGCTCATTCGACCGGCGCCGGGCAGGCGCCGTCGCGCGGTAGCAGCAGGATTCTCGCCATGTGGCGCCCCCGGCGCAGTCGGAGCAGGATCATTGTCAGGCTAGTCCCGAGTCCGCCCTGATGCGAGGACTTGCCGGAGCGATTGCGGGTCCTTGGCGCCGGCTCGACCCGAGCGCCCGGAATCGCCACCTGCACAGCGGCACTGAGTCAACGAGGGGCGGGATGGTGGCGGCCGCGCAGGATGGTTTGCCGCCCCGCGGCGCAGGGTACGCAGCCGGCGTGAGCTCTCTCCTCCGGCGCACGGGGCTGCACCAGCTGCACCGGATGCTGCGGTTGGGCGGGTATGTCGCATTCGACCTTCCGCGGACGGTGACCGCACTCGGTGGTCTGCTGCTGGTGGGCCTCGCGGCAGCTCATGCCTACGTCGTGATCCGGGAGCGAGCGCTGCCGGCGTCCTTCGGGGTCTACTCCGCGCTGCTGATCAGTGGTTGCCTGCTGGCCGCGGGCATCATGTGGCTTGCCGTCACCCCCCGGCTGCCACCGCTGGGGTGGCTGCTCGGCGATCTGCTTTCGGTCGTCTTTCTCGGGCTGTACCTGGTAAGCCGGGCCGGCAGTTGGCCGGGTCTGGTCGCCTTGACCGGACGCTGGGACATCGCACCCGGCACCTGGGCCATGGCCTGCGCAGCCGGTTTCCTCGCGGTGCACATGTCGGTGTTGCTGCGGATCAACGTCGCCTACCCCCAACACCAGGGCTGGCACGACTGATGACGACACTCGATTTTCCCGCTTGGCTGCGCATCGAGCACTGGCTCAACTTCCTCTTTCTGACGTTGCTGCTGCGCAGCGGCATCGAGATACTTTCCACGCACCCGAAGCTGTACTGGAACGAGCACAGCAAACCGGGCACCGAGTGGGCACGCTTCACGCCCCGGGAAATGCCGACCGACAAGCTCTATGACACCCTCGACGAGGAAGAGGACTACAGCTCAGTCGTTGCGCTACCCGGGCACAAGAAGCTGGGCATGGGGCGGCACTGGCACTTCATCTCGGTGATGGGCTGGATCGCGGTTGGATTGTCCTACTACATCCTGTTGTTCGCGACCGGCCAATGGCATCGCTACTGGCCGTATTCGTGGTCGATTTTTTCGGAGGCCTGGAACGACGTCGTCACCTACCTGACGTTCAACCTCCCCCCGCTGCTGCCCGGCGAGCCGCTGGATGCCATCCAGAAGCTGACCTATGCCGGCGTCATCTTTGTGCTGGCGCCTTTTCAAATCCTCACCGGCGCCGCGCAATCCCCGGCGATCGAGGCGCGCTTCCCGTGGTATGTCCAGATGTTCGGAGGCCGGCAGTGGGCACGCAGTCTGCACTTCGTCGGGCTGGCCGCGTTCCTGGCCTTCATCGCGATCCACCTGTCGATGGTGTTCTTCTGGGGCTGGGGCCAGCTCACGTCGCTGATGATCTTCGGCGCGGTGCGCAACATCAACTGGGCGACGTTGTGGTCGCTGGCCATCATTGCGGCGGTCGTGGCCGTGCATGTCGCGGCGACGGTATGGAGCCTGCGGCGGCCCACCCAGGTGCACCGCATTCTGGGCAGCATTGTCACCCGGGCTCGGCTGATCCTGCTGCGGCCGTTGAATTCCCGGCAGAACTACCCGCCAGGCAAGATCTCCGAAGAACACCGGGTCAACGGCAAGCCGCCCTGCTCGGATGAGTACAAGGTGATGGCGGTACACAACTTTGCCGACTGGCGGCTGCGGGTCGGCGGCCTGGTGGAGAAACCGGTGACCTTGGACCTCGACGCCTTGCGGGCGCTGGGTCAACCGGAAACCCAGCGGGTACTGCACAACTGCGTCCAGGGCTGGTCCAGCATCGGCCAGTGGAGTGGAATTCACCTGAGCCGGCTGCTGCAGGAGGTGCGCCCGCTGCCGCAGGCCCGCTACATCTGCTTTCTGACCATGCAGGACACCGGCCGCGACGAACCCAGCGCGGAGGGATCGGGGCAGTTCTACGAGGTGATGGACCTGGAACTGGCCTACAAGCCGCAGACGATCCTGGCCTACGAGATGAACGGCAAACCCTTACCGATCAAGCACGGCGCGCCGTTGCGGTTGCGGGTGGAGACCCAAGTCGGGTTCAAGATGGCCAAGTGGATCAACCAGATCGAGTTCATCGACGACCATTCCGGCATCGGGATGGGCCTGGGCGGCTGGCGTGAGGACAACGTGCACTACGACAAGGATGTGGAGATCTGAGATGGCCGAGGAGGCGATGGTGCGCCCGGAACTGGTCCGGCTGCAGGCCACCGAGCGCCAGCGGGTAACCGAGCAGCTCGCCGCCAAGGGCGGGCACTGTGAGTGCTGTGGCGCAACGGACTTCAGCGTCGGCGACGCACTGTATCTGGGGTTTTTGTTCCTGGACGAAGACGACGACGCCTACATGGTGGCGTTGACGTGTCGCAACCCGGAATGCGCCAAACCACGGACGGCGATCAGGCTGCGGGAGAGGGATTTTCTGGACCGCGACGCCGGCCAGGCGCGCGCCGCGAGTTGGTCCGTCGAGGTCCCCGGTGCCGCTTAGCTTTTGCCGGTGCCGGCACGGTGAACACCGGTTGCGTGAGTCCGAAACGATCGATGAGTTCGGAGAGCCCGCGCAGTTCGGTGCACAGCACCTGGAACCGTTGTTCGTCGGCGCCTTCGAGCCTGCCCTGCGAGCTGTAGAGCACCAGCCGCCGCAGCCGCCCGGCCAGCGCCGTGCCCCATCGGACGGACAGGTCGTAGCTCTGGTCTTGGGTGACCTCGGTCTTCTCGCCCAGGTGCTTGAGTTCCCGGATCTGCTCGGCGATCCACTCGAAGTCGTCGTCGACACCGAAGACGTTCGCTGCGGACGTGCTCATCGGTGTCCCTCCTGGGCTCAGAGATGCGGTTTGGCGACGCTGATCACATACGGCGCCCCACGCAAGGTCAGGAACACCCGGTGCGGACCGATCGCCATCCCGGACAGCGGTGCCGAGCGGGCCTGTTCCGCACCGAGACCAGCGCGGTAGTCGACGACCTTGACCGTCGGGATGATGTCGTCGGGGTAGCCGGTGAAGCTCGCCGTCTCCAGGGTCACCAGCTGCTGGTCGGTGGCGGCGTAGATCCTGGTGTCGTCGGTGCCCAGATAACGGATCGGTGACGACGGCAGGCCGGCGTGCCCCACCACCTCCAACCCGTCACCGCCACGACCGGATTCGACCGCATACAGCACCCCGTGATCGTGGTCGGCGACATAGGTGCGCGTCACCTTGGTGCCGTCCCCGGCCGACGCGCCGACGTGCATGGCCAGCGAGCCCCGCTGGTCGGGTGGCGACGAGTGGCCCTTGAAGTAACGGATGCTCGAGCGCCCGTAGAGGTGGTAGTCGATCTCGCGGCCGCGGGTGGAGCCGTCGATCGAATCCGCCGGCTCACCGGGTATGCGGGCCGCCGGTAATTTGCGGTAGCCGTATTGCTCCACCGGAGTCACCGTCGAGCCATCGGCCGACAAGGCGAGCAGCACCCGCAAACCGGCATCCTCGGACAGGTAGGCCGGAGCGGGGCCGGCGTCCACCTGCTCGACGGGCTGCAGGCTGGCGAGGTCGACGACGGCCACCGTGCCGCGGCCGGGCTGAGGAACGAAGACGTGCCGGTCGTTCATCTGGCTGATCTGCACGTTGCGTCCGGCGCTCAACGGCCCCGACAAGGTGGTGCGCGCCGCGTCCTGGCTCGCGGCACCGTCGACCTTTGCCAACCGCTGATCGTCGGTGAGCCCGATCAGGGCGCCGGTGCCATACGACCACACCGGTTCGTGCAGGGGCACGCTGACCCGGGCCAGCGTCACCTCGGGGGCGCCCTCCGGCTGTTGCGGTGACGAGCAGCCCGCTGCGACAAGGGCTGCGATGGCCGTGCTTGCCCCCCAGGTCCGCGCCCGGTGACGTCTCGGGCAAGTGGCCACCATCGCTGACCGTCCTTCGGTGTTGCTGTCGACCTTTCGGTGCAGTACCCCGACAATCAGGTCGTTACACACCGAGGAAGTTCAGCCTGCCTGAGCCCGCGGGGCATCCGGGGTCCCACGGCGCCGGTCGCACCTAGAACCAGTCGGGCTGCATCTCGATCGTGGTGCGATCCAGGCGCTCCAGCAAGTCGAGCTGCGGGCCGGTCTTGGGCAGCTCGTAGCGGAAGAAGTACCGGGCGGCCTGGCGCTTGCCGTCGTAGAAATCCCCGGTGCGTCCGCCGACGGCCAGTAACTGCTCCAGCCACATCCAGGCGATCACCACGTGACCGAAGGCCTCCAGATAGACGGCGCTGTTGGCCAGCGCGGCATCGATGTCACCGGCGGCGAACATGCCCGCGGTGACCGCGACCAGCCGCTGGATCACCGCGTCGAGTTGCGTTGCCGCCTCGGCTGGTTCGCCACCGGCCCGGCGACCGGCCGCGATGCTGTCCGTCATCGCCTGGTGCAGGGCGGCCAGGCTCGCCCCGTCGCGTTGGGTCACCTTGCGGCCCAACAGGTCCAGGCTCTGGATGCCGTGGGTGCCCTCGTGGATCGGATTGAGCCGGTTGTCCCGGTAATGCTGTTCGACGTCGTACTCGCGGGTGTAGCCGTAACCGCCGTGCACCTGGATCGCCAGGTCGTTGGCCGCCAGGCACCACTGCGAGGGCCAGCTCTTGGCAATCGGGGTGAGGATGTCCAGCAGGGCAGTAGCGTGATCGCGTTCGTCCTCGGATTCGGCGGTGCGCGCGATGTCGACGAGTCGCGCGCAGTACAGCGCCAACGCGAGCGCCCCCTCGACATAGGACTTCTGGGCCAGCAGCATCCGCTTGACGTCCGGATGCTCGATGATCGGGACCTGCGGCGTCGCCGGGTCTTTCGCTGACACCGGCCGGCCCTGCGGCCGGCCGCGGGCGTACTCCAGTGACTTCAGGTAGCCGGTGTAGCCCAGCGCGATCGCGCCCATGCCCACACCCAGCCGGGCCTCGTTCATCATGCGGAACATGTAGCTCAGGCCGCGGTGCTCGGCGCCCACGAGATAGCCGACCGCGCCCGGTTCGCCGCCGGGCCGGTGGCCGCCTTCTCCGAAGTTGAGCACGGTGTTGGTGATGCCGCGGTAGCCCATCTTGTGGTTGAGCCCGGCCAGTACGACGTCGTTGCGCTCACCCAGCGTGCCGTCGGGATTCACCAGATATTTCGGCACGATGAACAGCGAGATGCCTTTGGTGCCGGTCGGGCCGCCAGGGATCTTGGCCAGCACCAGGTGGACGATGTTGTCGGTCAGTTCGTGATCGCCGCCGGAGATCCACATCTTGGATCCGAACAACCGGTAGGTTCCGTCAGCGCGCGGTTCTGCGCGGGTGGTGATGTCGGCCAGCGACGAACCGGCCTGGGTCTCCGACAGACACATCGTCCCGGTGAAGCGGCCGGCGATCATCGGTTTGACGAAGGCGTCGATCTGGTCGGGGTTGCCGAATTCGGCGAGCAGGTTCGCGTTGGCCATCGTCAGCATCGGATACCCGGCGGTGCTGACGTTGGCGGCCAGCAGCCAGGCGAACCCGGCCTGGGCCACCGTCGCCGGCAGTTGCGCCCCGCCCAGGGCGTAGTCCATCGCCATGCCGATCAGCTCGGCGTCGGCGCAGGCCGCCAGCGCCTCCTTGACCTCGTCGATGATGATGACGGTCTTCCCGTCGAAGGTGGGTTCCTGGGCGTCGCTCTTCTTGTTGTGCGGGGCGAAGTATCTGCTCGCCAGTTGTTCGCACAGATCCAACGTGTCGCAGAACGTCTCCCGGGAGTGCTCGGTGAAGCGGGGACGTCGGGTCAGCTCGTCGACGCGCAGCCAGTCGAACAGTAGAAACTCCAGGTCTTGCCGCGACAGCAGGGTGGACTTCATCGGATCCCTTTCACTCCAGGCCCAGTAGCGCGTTCTCCACGACCTCGGGCAGCGCCGGGTGGATCCAGTACTGACCGCGGGCCATCTCCGGCGCGGTCAGCCCGAAGCTCATCGCCTGGATCAGCGGCTGGATGATCGACGACGCCTGATGGCCCATGATGTGCGCTCCCAGCAGCCGTCCGCTGCCTCGTTCGGCGATCAGCTTGACGAACCCGGTGGTGTCCTCCATCGCCCAGCCGTAGGCGACGTCACCATAATCCTGAACCTTCACCGAGACATCGAAACCCTGTGCCACGGCCTGCGTTTCGCTCAACCCGACAACGGCGATCTGCGGATCGGTGAACACCGCGAACGGGACGTAGCGGTGATCGGTGACGCGCATGGACGCGGTGTCCTCCCAGTCGCACAACAGATTGTGCTGCACCACCCGGGCCTCGTGATTGGCGACGTGCTTGAGTTCGTAGGGGGAGGAGACGTCGCCGAGCGCGAAGATCCCGGGCGCACTGGTTCGTTGGTATTCGTCGACCACCACCCGACCATTGACGACGTCGACGCCGGCCTGTTCGGCATCGAGCAGGTCGCCGTTGGGCACCCGGCCGGTGGCCACCAGCAGTGCGTCGGCACGCAGCAGCGACCCGTCGTCGAGCTGCAACTCGACACCTGAACCGGCATTTCGGGCGCCGGTTACAGTGCGGTGCGCCCGCAGGTCCCACTTGCGCGCCGCGAGATCGGTGTAGCGCTGAGCCACGGTTTCATCGGTGTACCGCAGCATCGTCTGGCTCCGGATCACCACGGTGACCCGGACCCCGAGGGCGGAGAACACGTGGGCGAACTCGGCAGCCACGAACCCACCGCCGATGATCACCAGGTGCTCGGGCAACTCGGCGATGCGCATCACGTCGTCACTGGTGTAGTAGCGCACGCCGCTGTCGGCGATCACCGGTGGAATCCAGGTCCGCGCCCCGGCGGCGATCACCACCTGGGTGGCGGAGAACTCTTCACCGGTGGTGGTGCGCAATACGTACCTGCCGTCGGAGTTGACCGGCGCGAATCCGGTGTGCGCGGCGTAGACGTCGACGTTCGGCAGGCTGCGCCGATACCGCTCGCCGCCGGCGGCGATCGGGTCGATGCGACCGAACACCCGCGAGACCATGTCGGGCCAGCGCACCCGATCGATACGGGCATCGATGCCGTAGCGGGCCGCGTCGGTCACCGTCTGCGCAACCTCGGCGGCGTAGACGAACATCTTCGTCGGGATGCACCCGACGTTCAGGCAGGTGCCGCCGAAGGTGCCCTGCTCGCAGATCGCAACCCGCTTCTCGGCGTAGCGGTCATCGAGAATGCTGTTGCCCGAACCGGTTCCGGTGATCGCCAGATCGTAGCTTTCCACTGGTGTTTCCCATCCGCCGCGCCCGCCGTCTTCGCCAGCCTAAAGGGTGTGCCCCGATTAGCCTGAGCCCTGTGCCCACCGCCGCCACCACCGACATCGCGCTGATCGGCGCGGGCATCATGAGCGCCACTCTCGGGGCGATCCTGCGCCGGCTGGAGCCGGACGCCTCGATCACCGTCGTCGAACGATTGGACGCCGCCGCCGGCGAGAGCAGCGACCCGTGGAACAACGCCGGCACCGGGCACGCCGGGCTGTGCGAACTGTTCTACACGCCGCAGCGGCCCGACGGCTCGATCGACATCGCCAAGGCGGTGCGCGTCAACGAGCAGTTCCAGGTGTCCCGCCAGTTCTGGTCGTATGCGGTGCAACACGGCATGCTGGATCAGCCGCGCACCTTCGTCAACCCGGTGCCGCATGTCAGCTTCGTGCACGGCGCCGCTGGCGTGGACTACCTGCGTCGCCGCCATGAAGCGCTGGCGCCCAACCCCCTGTTCGCCGGCGCCGAGTTCATCACCGACTTCGACGAATTCGCCGCCCGGCTGCCGTTGATGGCGGCCGGTCGAGACGTCGGTGCCCCGGTGGCCCTGGACTGGTCGCCCGACGGCACCGACGTCGACTTCGGGGCGCTGACCTCCCAGCTGATCGGTTACGGAGCGCGGCACGGCAGCGCGGTGCGCTTCGGCCATGAGGTACGCAGCCTCGAACGGGAATCCGACGGCAGCTGGGCACTGGGACTGGCCAACCGCCGAACCGGTGAAACCGCAAGGCTCAACGCCAAATTCGTCTTCATCGGGGCCGGGGGCGCCACACTGGGTCTGCTACGCAAGGCCGGTATCTCCGAAGTCCGCGGCTTCGGCGGATTCCCGATCGGCGGGGTGTTCCTGCGCTGCGGGGACCCGGAGATCACCGACCGGCACCGCGCCAAGGTGTACGGCGCGCCGGCCCCGGGCGCACCGTCGACGACCGCGCCGCACCTGGACGCCCGGGTGGTCACCGGCGCGTCGTGGCTGCTGTTCGGGCCGTTTGCCGGCTGGTCGCCGAAGTTCCTCAAGCACGGCCGGGTCACGGATCTGCCGAGGTCGGTCCGCCTCGACAATGCGGCTTCGCTGCTGGGCGTCGGGATCGCCGAACGCGCACTGGTCGGCTACCTGCTCGGCCAACTGCGCCGAACTCACGCAGGCCGTATCGAGGCGCTGCGGGAATTCGTCCCCGACGCGCGCGACCGGGGTTGGTCGCCGCTACGGGCGGGCCAGCGGGTGCAGGTGATCCGGGGCGGGCGACTGGAATTCGACACCACGATCGTCAACGCCGCCGATGGCAGCATCGCGGGGCTGCTCGGCGCCTCCCCGGGCGCGTCGACCGCGGTGCCGGCCATGCTCGAGGTGCTGACGCGCTGCTTCCCCGGCCGGTTCACCGGCTGGCTGCCCCGGCTCAAGGAGATGGTGCCGTCGCTGGGCGTGCGGCTCGCCGAGGAGCCCGCCCTGTTCGAGCAGGTGTGGGAGTGGGGTAGCCAACAGCTTCAGCTCCGCTGATGGGCCACTAGAGTTGCCGGGTGACCGAGAACCCATATCTGGTCGGGCTGCGGCTGGCCGGCCGCAAGGTTGTCGTGGTGGGCGCGGGCAGCGTCGCACAGCGGCGGCTGCCGCTGCTGGTGGACAGCGGCGCCCAGGTGACGGTGATCGCCCCGAGCGCGACCCCGGCGGTCGAGGCGCTCGGTGAGCGCAAGCCCGGCATCACGCTGGTGTCGCGCGGCTACCGCGACGGTGACCTGGCCGACGCCTGGTACGCGATCGCGGCCACCGATGACGCGGATATCAACGCCGCCGTGGTCGCCGAAGCTGACCGACGCCGGATCTTCTGCGTGCGCGCCGATCTCGCCGTCGAGGGATCGGCGGTCACACCCGCCACCTTCGGCTACGCCGGTCTGTCGGTCGGCGTGCTGGCCGGCGGGGAGCACAGTCGGTCGGCGGCGATCCGATCGGCGATCCGGGAGGCCTTGCAGGACGGCACAATCACCCTGGAAACAGCGGCGACCTCCGATGTGGTGCGCGGTGGCGTGGCGCTGGTCGGCGGCGGGCCCGGCGATCCGGAACTGATCACAGTGCGCGGTCGGCGCATGCTCTCGCACGCCGACGTCGTGGTGGCCGACCGGCTCGCGCCGGCGGAGTTGCTCGCCGAACTGCCGCCGCACGTCGAGGTCATCGACGCCGCCAAGATCCCCTACGGGCGGGCGATGGCCCAGGACGCCATCAACGCGCTGATGATCGAGCGCGCCTCGGCCGGCAAGTTCGTGGTGCGGCTCAAAGGCGGCGACCCCTTCGTGTTCGCCCGCGGTTACGAAGAGGTGCTGGCCTGCGCCGATGCCGGGATCCCGGTGACGGTGGTGCCCGGTGTGACCAGTGCCATAGCCGTGCCGGCGCAAGCCGGGGTCCCGGTCACCCACCGCGCCGTGAATCACGAATTCGTGGTGGTCAGCGGGCATGTGGCACCGGATGACCCCGAATCGTTAGTGAATTGGGATGCGCTGGCCGCGATGCGCGGCACCATCGTGTTGCTGATGGCCATCGAACGCATCGAGCAATTCAGCGCGGCGCTGCAAAAAGGCGGCCGACCTGCAGATACGCCGGTGTTGGTGGTGCAACACGGCACCACGCCCGCCCAGCACACGCTGCGGGCCACGCTCGCCGACGCGCCCGAGAAAATCCGCGCCGAGGGTATCCGGCCTCCGGCGATCGTCGTCATCGGGGCCGTGGCCGGCTTCGGGGTTTAAAGACCTCTTAATATTACTGTAGGGTAGCCAGTTATGACTGCTCTTGATGATGCAGGACGGGCGACCGCGCAGTGGCAGGCAGACGCCGCCAAGCCAGTGCCGCCGGGGCGGTCGGACGCGAATATCGTGAGCCGGACCAGCAGATTCGTCATGTCCATGCTGCCGTCTCGTCGTTTCATCTACGCCGTGATCGCCATCGGTGGCATGCAATTGCTGGCCACGATGGACAGCACCGTGGCCATCGTCGCGCTTCCTCGGATCCAGGACGACCTGGGTCTGTCCGATGCCGGCCGCGGCTGGGTGATCAGCGCCTACGTGCTGACCTTCGGCGGCCTGATGCTGCTCGGCGGTCGCCTGGGTGACACCATCGGCCGCAAGCGCACCTTCATCAGCGGGGTGGCGCTGTTCACCATCGCCTCCGTGCTGTGTGCTGCGGCCTGGGACGCCCCCACCCTGGTGATCGCGCGGCTGCTGCAGGGCGTCGGCTCGGCCATCGCCTCACCGACCGCGCTGGCGCTGATCGCCACCACCTTCCCCAAGGGGCCGGCCCGGAACACGGCCACCGCGGTGTTCGGCGCGATGACCGCGGTGGGTTCGGTGATGGGCCTGGTGATCGGCGGCGCCCTGACCGAGGTGTCGTGGCGGCTGGCTTTCGCCATCAACGTGCCGATCGGCCTGCTGATGATCTACCTGGCCCGCACCGCGCTGACCGAGACCTTCCGGGAGCGGATGAAGCTGGACGCCGCCGGGGCGCTGCTGGCGACCCTGGGCTGCACCGCCGCGGTGTTCGCGTTCACCATCGGCCCGGAGAAGGGCTGGGTCTCGACGATCACCATCGGCTCCGGCGTGGTGGCGGTGGTCGCACTGCTGGCCTTCGCACTGGTGGAACGCACCGCCGAGAACCCGGTGGTGCCGTTCAGCCTGTTCCGCGACCGCAACCGGCTGGCCACCTTCGCCGCCATCTTCCTGGCCGGCGGGGTACTGTTCACCCTGACCGTGACCATCGGCCTCTACGTGCAGGACCTGATGGGCTACTCGGCACTGCACGCCGGGGTGGGGTTCATTCCGTTCGTGATCGGGCTGGGCATCGGACTGGGTCTGTCCTCCCAGTTGGTGCGCCGGTTCCCGCCCCGGGTGCTGGTGATCGCCGGTGGCGTCGTGTTGCTGGGCGCGATGATCTACGGCTCGACCATCGACCGGAACATCTCGTACTTTCCGAACTTCGTGACGCTGATCGTGCTCGGCGGTCTCGGCATCGGCGTGATCGTGGTGCCGTTGACCCTGTCGGCGATCGCCGGCGTGGGCTTCGACCAGATCGGCCCGACTTCGGCGATCGCGCTCATGCTGCAGAATCTCGGGGGCCCGCTGGTGCTGGCGGTCATCCAGGCCGTCATCACCTCGCGCACGCTGTACCTCGGCGGCACCAACATGCCGGTGAAGACGATGGACGCCAGTCAGATCGCCGCACTCGACGCCGGCTACACCTACGGTCTGCTGTGGGTGGCCGGGGTGGCGGTGATCGTCGGCGCCATCTCGCTGTTGATCGGCTACACCGCCAAGCAGGTGGCGCACGCCCAGGATGCCCAGGACGCGTTCGGCGCGGGCAACCTGTAATGGGCTCCGGACGCCGCGCTGTCGGCCCCGGCGAGCTCACCGATAAGCTCTCGGCCTGTGATCACCCGGATGTCCCAGCTGTTCGTGCGCACCCTGCGCGATGACCCCGCCGATGCCGAAGTGCCCAGCCACAAGCTGTTGATCCGGGCCGGCTACGTCCGGCCGATCGCACCCGGCCTGTACAGCTGGCTGCCGCTGGGGCTGCGGGTGCTGCGCAACATCGAGCGGGTGGTGCGCGAGGAGATGGACGCTATCGGCGCCCAGGAGATCCTGCTGCCCGCCCTGTTGCCGCGCGCTCCGTACGAGGCCACCCACCGCTGGACCGAGTACGGCGACACCATGTTCCGGCTGCAGGACCGCCGCCGCAACGACTACCTGCTCGGGCCGACCCACGAGGAACTGTTCACCTTGACGGTCAAGGGGGAGTACGGCTCCTACAAGGATTTCCCGGTGGTGCTCTACCAGATCCAGACCAAGTACCGCGACGAGGCGCGGCCGCGCGCGGGCATCCTGCGCGGGCGGGAGTTCGTGATGAAGGACTCCTACTCCTTCGACGTTGACGACGCCGGGCTCAGCAAGGCCTACCAGGCCCACCGGGAGGCCTATCAGAAGATCTTCGACCGGCTGGCGCTGCGCTACGTGATCGTGGCGGCGACGTCCGGCGCGATGGGCGGCTCGGCCTCCGAGGAGTTCCTAGCCGAGAGCGAGGTCGGCGAGGACACCTTCGTGCGCTGCCTGGAATCCGGCTACGCCGCCAACGTCGAGGCCGTGACCACCGCGCGCCCGCAACCCCAACCGGTCGAGGGCCTACCGGAGGCGCAGGTCTACGACACCGGAGACACCCCGACCATCGCCACCCTGGTGGACTGGGCCAACGGCGCCGGCCTGGGCCGCACCGTCACCGCGGCCGACACCCTCAAGAACGTGCTGCTCAAGGTGCGCCAGCCCGGCGGGGAGTGGGAACTGCTGGGCATCGGGGTGCCCGGCGACCGGGAGGTCGACGAGAAGCGGCTCGGCGCTGCTCTCGAACCCGCCGAGTACGCGTTGCTCTCCGACGGCGATTTCGCCAAGCACCCGTTCCTGGTGAAGGGCTACATCGGCCCGAAAGCGCTGCAGGACAACGGGGTCCGCTATCTGGTCGACCCCCGGGTGGTGGACGGCACCAGCTGGATCACCGGCGCCGACCAGCCCGGCCGCCACGTCGTCGGCCTGGTCGCCGGACGCGATTTCACCGCCGACGGCACCATCGAAGCCGCCGAGGTCCGCGACGGTGACCCGTCCCCGGACGGGGCGGGGACGTTGGTCAGCGCCCGCGGCATCGAGATCGGCCACATCTTCCAACTGGGCCGCAAATACACCGACGCATTCAGCGCCGACGTCCTCGGCGAGGACGGCCGCCCGGTGCGGCTCACCATGGGCTCCTACGGGGTCGGCGTCTCCCGGCTGGTCGCCGTCATCGCCGAGCAGCACCACGACGAGCTGGGCCTGCGCTGGCCGGCGGCGGTCGCCCCGTTCGATGTGCACCTGGTGATCGCCAACAAGGACGACGCGGCCCGTGCCGGCGCCACCGAGCTGGCCGGCGAGCTCGACCGGCTCGGAATGGAGGTGCTGCTCGACGACCGGCAGGCTTCACCGGGGGTGAAGTTCAAAGACGCCGAACTGCTCGGCGTGCCCTGGATCGTCGTGCTGGGACGCGGCTGGGCCGACGGGATCGTCGAACTGCGGGACCGCTTCTCCGGGGAGACCCGGGAGCTGTCCGTCGGCGCCGACCTGGCCCGGCAGATCGCGGCCGGCGTCCGCGGTCAGGCTGCCTAACCCGGCGCCTGGGTGCACATGGTGCTGCGCGCCGCCCGCACCACGGTGGCAGCCTGTTCGGGGCTGGCGCCGTACTGCCCGGCCACCTGGTCGATCACGGCGCTGGAAGGCTGGCCGGTGTAGAGCAGACGGCACGCCTGCTTGCCGGCCAGCAGCAGCTGGTCGTCGTCACCGGGAAAGTTGCCGCGGGTCGCGTCGAGATACCGGGTGTCCTCGGCGGTGTAGGGGATCGGCCAGGCGCCGGCCGGCCCGGCCACCGCCCCCATCACGGCTGCTGCGGCCGCCGCGGCGAGCGCGCCCAGCCGCATCCGTCGATTCAACACTGACATCAGCTCCTCTCGTTCCAGCGCAGTTAGTCCTGGCCACCCGGAAAGGCCCGGGTGATCGGCCAATTGCCCAACGCCCGATTCCAGTGCGCCGCCAGTACCGCGCTTTGCCCCAGCGCGGTGGCCGCGAATTCCCGGTCCGAGGGCTCGCGGGCCTGCTCGACGACGGCGCGCCAGGCCGTTGCGGTGTCGTTTTCCATCCGGACCGCCAGCCGCAGCGCGTCCTCAGAGGTGGTCAGGGGCATGGGCAGCTGGTATCCGGCGGCGGCGGGCGGGATCGGCACCGAGCGGGCGCGAAGGATCGCGATGGTGTTGTCCCGGCGCTCCCGGTGCTGCCGGATGGTGGGAACCACCAGGTCGTTGAGCTCCGGCGCGGAATACGCCGACACCAGCCCGTAGCCGTAGACCACCCCGTATTCGGTGATCAGCGCATCGCACAAGGCGGCGTCGGGGCCGCTGAGCGCACTGGGTTCCGCCGACGTCATGACTGCGTCACCAAGGCGACTGCGTACGAGGCCGTGCAGGCCGCCGCGATGGAGGCCAGCAGCCCGGCCCGGTAGCCCGACGAGGCGATGGCCAGCTTCCCGGCCCCCTCAGCCGCGCTGCGCAAGGCGTTGATCACCTGCGACACCGTCGGTGCGGGCCCATCCGGCGCACTGCTGACGGTGGTCGTCTCGGCGATCGCCGGCGCGGGCTTACCGGCGGCCCGGGCGATCTCGGTGGCCAGCGCCCGGGCGTGTTCGGCCCGTTCCGCCGACACCTGATCCAATGCCGCGGCCAGCGCCTGGGAATCCGGTCCGGCCAAGGCCGCCCCGGCCGCGGCGGCCAGCGCGCTGTCGCGGTGCGCCAGCTGCCGTTGCGCTTCCAGGTCGTCGACGGCCGGCGGTGCCGGGGACGACCCGCACGCCGGTGCCGTCAGGGCGAGCAGGGCCAGCATCCCGGCGCCGGTCAGCACGCGCCGCCGGTCGATGGCGGTCAGGGGGCCGGGCACCTGAGACATCCTGCCATCCCGGCCGCCGCGGACGGTTGCGGCGGGGCCGGTCGTGTGCCGACTGTTGGGGTAGCCGGGCGCTTTTCGGCGGTTTGCTGTGGCTGCGCACGCCACGGCGTATCGTTGGTGACTGGTTCCCGGCCGCGCCTGGCGCGTGGGAACGCGACGTCGGAGACAACTCAAGATGAGGAGCTCGCCGTGGCCACCCGGCTACCTTCGCAGACACAGGTGATCGAGCTGCTCGATGCTGAGTTCACGCGCGCCGGATATGAGATCGAAGACGTCGTCATCGACAACACTGCCGAGCAGCTGCCGCGGATCACCGTGGTCGCCGACGGCGACACCCCACTGGACCTCGACACCGCCGCGGCGTTGTCGCGCTCGGCGTCGGATCTGCTTGACGGCCTCGACTTCGACGGCCACTACGTCCTGGAGGTCAGCTCCCCGGGGGTGCACCGGCCGTTGACCACGGCGAAGCATTTTCGGCGCGCGCACGGCCGCAAGGTCGAGGTGACCCTGTCCGACGGGACCGGCGTGACCGGTCGGGTGGGGGTCGTCGAGGACGACGTCGTGACGCTGGTGGTGCGGGCCGGGCGGGACTGGAACCGGCGCCGGCTGCCGCTGGGCGAGATCAGCAAAGCGGTGGTGCAAGTCGAATTCTCGCCGCCGAGCGCACGCGAGTTGGAGTTGACGGGCCGGCAGGCCCCCGATGCGGGAACGGAGGCCGGCTGATGAATATCGATATGGCGGCGCTGCACGCGATCGAGGCCGACAAGGGCATCTCGGTCGACGTGGTGGTGGACACGATCAAGTCGGCGTTGCTCACCGCCTACCGGCACACCGAAGGGCACCAGGCCGACGCGGTCATCGACGTCGACCGCAAGACCGGCATGGTTCGGGTGCTGGCCCGCGAGACCGACGCCGACGGCAACGTCATCAGCGAGTACGACGACACGCCCGAGGGCTTCGGCCGTATCGCGGCGACCACCGCCCGCCAGGTGATCCTGCAGCGGCTGCGCGACGCCGAGAACGAGAAGGCCTACGGCGAGTTCTCGGCGCGCGAAGGCGACATCGTCGCCGGTGTCGTCCAGCGTGACGCCCGGGAGAACGCCCGCGGCGTCGTCGTGGTTCGGCTGGGCACCGAGGCGAAGGGGTTCGACGGCGTCATCCGGCCCGCCGAGCAGGCGCCCGGCGAAGGCTACGAGCATGGTGACCGGCTGCGCTGCTACGTGATCGGGGTGACCAGGGGGCTGCGCGAGCCGCGCATCGAGTTGTCCCGCACCCACCCGAACCTGGTACGCAAACTGTTCGCCCTGGAGGTGCCCGAGATCGCCGACGGGTCGGTGGAGATCGTCGCGGTCGCCCGCGAAGCCGGCCACCGGTCCAAGATCGCGGTGGCCTCGCAGGTTCCCGGGCTCAACGCCAAGGGTGCCTGCATCGGTCCGATGGGCCAGCGGGTACGCAACGTGATGAGTGAGCTGGCCGGCGAGAAGATCGACATCATCGACTACGACGAGGACCCGGCGCGTTTCGTCGGCAATGCCTTGTCGCCGGCCAAGGTGATGTCGGTGACGGTGATCGACCAGGCGGCGCGTGCCGCTCGGGTGGTGGTGCCGGACTTCCAGCTGTCGCTGGCCATCGGCAAGGAAGGCCAGAACGCCCGATTGGCGGCCCGGCTCACCGGCTGGCGTATCGACATCCGCAGCGACACCCCGGAGCCGGCCGCGGCCGGCGCCGAGCATGACGCCGGTCGAGGCGTGGCGCACGAGCACTGAGCGGGACGCGACCACCGGGGCAGGTTTCGGGTGGTTCGGGCGATCGCCGTCGTATGGGTAGACTGAGCCGTGATCCAGCGCGAGACTTCGACAACCGCCTCGCGGACGCACCGCTCCCCGCAGGGACCGGTGCGCACGTGTGTCGGGTGCCGGAAACGCGAGTTGGCCGCCGAGTTGCTTCGGCTGGTCGCCGTGTCGGGGAATGGCAACGACGCCGTCGCCGTTGACAGGGCGGGCAACCAGCCGGGGCGGGGTGCGTGGTTGCATCCCAGGCCGCAGTGCCTGCAGGCGGCGATCCGGCGGCGAGCGTTTGCGCACGCGCTGCGGGTCAGCGGTTCCCCGGATGTATCCGGGGTGGAGGAGTACTTCGATCGCCAGATCGGCTCACCGCCCCGGCGAACAGAACAGGTAGCGAAGAACATGAGCACACCGTGAAGTCCCGATGACCATGCGTCATAGCTAAACCCGAGGCGCGGCCCACCACCGCTGTCGCCTCATAGACAGGAGAAGTAGTGGCAAAGGCCCGCGTACACGAGTTGGCCAAGGAACTCGGTGTCACCAGCAAGGAAGTCCTCGCCCGTCTGAGCGAGCAGGGCGAATTCGTCAAGTCGGCGTCCTCGACCGTGGAAGCCCCCGTCGCGCGGCGGCTGCGCGAGTCGTTCGGCGGCGGCAAAGCCGCGGCCAAGAGCGAAGAGCCGGCGCCGGCGGCGCCCGCCAAGTCGGCCGTCCCGGCCCCGCCGAAGACGGCGCCGGCCGGGGACGGCCAGGCCGTGAAGGCCGAGGTTCCGGCTGCGCCCGCGGCGAAACCGTCGGCTCCGGCCGCGCCCGCCGCCGAGGCCCCCGCGCCGGCGGCGCCGCCCGCCCCGGCGCAACCCGGCCCGCCGGCCCCCGCGCCCGGTCCCCGGCCGGCAACCCCGGGACCCAAGCCCGGCGCCCGCACACCGCGCGTCGGCAACAACCCGTTCTCGTCGGCGCAGCCGGTCGAGCGCGCCATCCCGCGCCCGCACCCGCAGGCGCCCCGGCCGGGCGCACCCCGGCCCGGCATGCCGCGTCCCGGCGGCGCGTCACCCGGCAACATGCCGCCCCGGCCCAGCGGCTTCGGAGCACCCGGCCGCCCGGCGCGGCCCGGCGGCCCGCGTCCGGGTCCCGGCGGCGGTGGCCGCCCCGGAGCCCCCACCGGGCGTCCCGGCGGTCCCGGCGGTAACTACCGCGGCGGTGCTCCCGGCGGTGGCGGAGGTGGCCCCGCCGGCGCCGGCGCCGGCGGTTTCCGGGGTCGCCCCGGTGGCGGCGGCGGCCGTCCCGGCCAGCGCGGCGGCGCGGCCGGCGCGTTCGGCCGTCCCGGCGGTGCACCCAAGCGCGGACGCAAGTCGAAGCGGGCGAAACGCGCCGAATACGAGAACATGCAGGCACCGGTCGTCGGTGGCGTGCGGTTGCCGCACGGCAACGGCGAGACCATCCGGCTGGCGCGCGGCGCGTCGCTGAGCGACTTCGCCGAGAAGATCGACGCCAACCCGGCCGCGCTGGTGCAGGCGCTGTTCAACCTCGGTGAGATGGTCACCGCCACCCAGTCGGTCGGTGACGAGACGCTGGAGCTGCTCGGCAGCGAGATGAACTTCGTCGTGCAGGTGGTCTCGCCCGAGGACGAGGACCGCGAGCTGCTGGAGTCCTTCGACCTGTCTTACGGCGAAGACGCCGGCGACGAGGCCGACCTGCAGAGCCGCCCGCCGGTGGTGACGGTGATGGGTCACGTCGACCACGGCAAGACCCGCCTGCTGGACACCATCCGCAAGGCCAACGTGCGCGAGGGCGAAGCCGGCGGCATCACCCAGCACATCGGCGCCTACCAGGTGGCCGTCGACTTCGACGGCTCGCAGCGGCTGATCACCTTCATCGACACCCCCGGTCACGAGGCGTTCACCGCCATGCGTGCCCGCGGCGCCAAGGCCACCGACATCGCAATCCTGGTGGTCGCCGCCGACGACGGCGTGATGCCGCAGACGGTGGAGGCGATCAACCACGCCCAGGCCGCCGACGTGCCGATCGTGGTGGCGGTCAACAAGATCGACAAGGAAGGCGCTGACCCGCAGAAGATTCGCGGTCAGCTCACCGAATACGGCTTGGTGCCTGAGGAATTCGGTGGCGACACCATGTTCGTCGACATCTCGGCCAAGCAGGGCACCAACATCGCGGCCCTGGAGGAGGCGGTGCTGCTGACCGCCGACGCCGCCCTGGACCTGCGGGCCAACCCCGACATGGAGGCCCAGGGTGTGGCGATCGAGGCGCACCTGGACCGCGGCCGCGGCCCGGTGGCCACCGTGCTGATCCAGCGCGGCACGCTGCGGGTCGGCGACTCGATCGTCGCCGGCGACGCCTACGGGCGGGTGCGGCGCATGGTCGATGAGCACGGCGACGACGTCGAAGAGGCGCTGCCGTCGCGGCCGGTGCAGGTCATCGGCTTCACCTCGGTGCCCGGCGCCGGCGACAACCTGCTCGTCGTCGACGAGGACCGGATCGCCCGCCAGATCGCCGACCGGCGCAACGCGCGCAAACGCAACGCCCTGGCGGCGCGCTCGCGCAAGCGGATCTCGCTGGAGGACCTGGACTCGGCGCTGAAGGAAACCAGCCAGCTGAACCTGATCCTCAAGGGTGACAACGCCGGTACCGTCGAGGCGCTGGAAGAGGCCCTGATGGGCATCCAGGTCGACGACGAGGTGGCGCTGCGGGTGATCGACCGCGGAGTCGGTGGTATCACCGAGACCAACGTCAACCTGGCATCGGCCTCGGATGCGATCATCATCGGCTTCAACGTGCGCGCCGAGGGCAAGGCCACCGAGCTGGCCAACCGCGACGGGGTGGAGATCCGCTACTACTCGGTGATCTACCAGGCCATCGATGAGATCGAGAGCGCGCTCAAGGGCATGCTCAAACCGATCTTCGAGGAGAAGGAGCTGGGCCGGGCAGAGATCCGGGCCATCTTCCGGTCTTCGAAGGTGGGCAACATCGCCGGCTGCCTGGTCACCTCCGGCGTCATGCGCCGCAACGCCAAGGCGCGGCTGCTGCGCGATTCGGTGGTGGTCGCCGACAACCTCACCGTCTCCTCGCTGCGGCGGGAGAAGGACGACGTCACCGAGGTCCGCGACGGCTACGAATGCGGTCTGACGCTGACCTACAGTGACATCAAGGAAGGCGACGTCATCGAGACCTACGAGCTAGTCGAGAAGGCGCGGACGTAGTGGCGGATCCGGCTCGGGCGCGGCGGCTGGCCAAGCGGATCTCGACGATCGTCGCCTCGGCAATCGAGTACGAGATCAAGGATCCGCGGCTGGCCGGGGTGACGATCACCGACGCAAAGGTGACCGCCGACCTGCACGACGCGACCCTGTACTACACGGTGCTGGGCCGTTCCCTGGACGACGACCCCGACTATGGCGGTGCTGCCGCCGCCTTGGATGGGGCCAAAGGAGTGTTGCGGTCCAAGGTCGGCGCCGGAACCGGGGTGCGGTTCACCCCGACCCTGACGTTCGTGCGGGACACCGTGCCCGACACCGCCCACCGCATGTCGGAACTGCTGGCGGCCGCACAGGCGGCCGACGCCGACCTGGCCCGCATCCGGGAGGGTAAACAGCCGGTCGGGGACCCCAACCCGTACCGGGAGGCCCCGGGACGGGCGGGTGCCGAAGACAGCGGTGACGGTGAGCGATCGGGCGGGTGACCCGCTGCTTCCGGGCCGGCGCGTCGACGCCGCCGGAGCCGTGGAGCTGCTGGCGGGCGCAGGCACGCTGGCAGTGATCTGCCATGTGCATCCCGATGCCGACACCATCGGTGCCGGGCTGGCGCTTGCCCTGGTCCTGCGCCGGTGCGGCAAGTCGGTCGGTGTCAGTTTCGCCCGCCCGGCCTGTCCCGCCGAGCTGCCGCAGTCCCTGCGGTCGCTGCCGGGCGGCGAATTGCTGGTCAGGCCCGAGGCGCTAAGCCGCGACGCCGATCTGGTGGTCACGGTCGATGTCTCGAGCGCTGATCGGCTCGGGGCGCTGCAGGAGCTGGCGGGCGCCGGTACTGAGTTGCTGGTGATCGATCACCATGCGTCTAATCAGCTGTTCGGGACGGCGAATTTCGTTGATCCGTCCGCGGATTCGACGACGATGATGGTGGCGGAGCTGATCGACGCGTGGGGGCAATCGATCGACGCGGACGTGGCGCACTGCCTGTATGCCGGGCTGGCCACGGATACCGGGTCGTTTCGATGGGCCAGTGCCCGCGCCTACCGGCTGGCGGCGCGGCTGGTCGGCGCCGGCGTGGACAGCGCGGCGATCACCCGCACCGTGATGGACACCCATCCGTTCGGCTGGCTGACGATGCTCTCCCGGGTGCTGGCTGCAGCACAGTTGCTGCCCGACGCGGTGCACGGGCGCGGGCTGGTCTATGCCGTGGTCGATCACGCCGAGTGGACCGCCGCGCGGCCCGAAGAGGTGGAGAGCATCGTCGACATCGTGCGCACCACCGAGCAGGCCGAGGTGGCGGCGGTGTTCAAGGAGGTCGAGCCGGGCTGCTGGGCGGTGTCGATGCGGGCCAAGTCGTCGGTGGATCTGAGCGCAGTCGCGGTGTCGTTCGGCGGTGGGGGACACCGGCTGGCCGCCGGTTACACGGTCAGCGGCGGAGCGCACGACGTCGTCGCCGGCCTGGTCGCCGCCCTTGGCTGAGGAGTCCGGCGCCGCTACCGGCAGAAGGATTGCGGCGCTGGCGCTTCCGGCGCTGGTGGTGCTGGCCGCCGAACCGCTGTACCTGCTGTTCGACACCGCCGTCGTCGGCCGGCTCGGGGCGCTGGGCCTGGCCGGCCTGGCGATCGGCGGGCTGGTGCTGGGGTTGGTCGGCTCGCAGGCCACGTTCCTGTCCTACGGGACGACGGCGCGTTCGGCGCGCCACTTCGGTGCCGGCGACCGCGCCGCCGCGGTCGCCGAGGGGGTGCAGGCGACCTGGCTGGCGCTGGGCCTGGGCGCGCTGATCGTCATCGCGGTGCAGGCGGTGGGGGCGCCGCTGGTGTCGGCGGTCGCCGGTCGTGACGACATCGCGCAGGCCGGGTGGGCGTGGCTGCGGATCGCGATCCTCGGCGCTCCGGCGATCCTGGTGTCTTTGGCCGGCAACGGCTGGCTGCGCGGCGTGCAGGACACGGCTCGCCCACCGCGGTATGTGGTTGCCGGCTTTGCGGTTTCGGCGTTGCTGTGCCCGGTGCTGGTGTTCGGAGCGCTCGGTATGCCGCGCTGGGGCCTGCCGGGCTCGGCGGTGGCCAACTGCGTAGGTCAGTGGCTTGCCGCGCTGTTGTTCGTGCGCGCACTGCACTGCGAGCGGGTCCCGCTGCGGCTCGACGGCGCGGTGCTGCGGGCGCAACTGGTGATGGGCCGTGACCTGATCGTGCGCTCGCTGGCCTTTCAGGCCTGCTTCGCCTCGGCGGCCGCGGTCGCAGCGCGATTCGGGGCCGCGGCGCTGGGTGCCCACCAGATCGTGCTGCAGCTGTGGACATTTTTTGCGTTGGTGCTCGATTCGCTGGCTATCGCCGCGCAGGCCCTGGTCGGAGCGGCCCTGGGCGCCGGCGACGCCGGCCACGCCAAGGCGGTGGCCATCCGGGTCACGGTGTTCTCGGCGGCCGCTGCCGCGGTACTGGCCGCATTGCTCGCGGCCGGTTCGCCGGTGTTACCGGGACTGTTCACCGGTGATGCCGCGGTGCTGGCGGCGATCGGGGTGCCGTGGTGGTTCCTCGTCGCCCAATTACCGTCTGCCGGAATCGTTTTCGCCCTCGACGGCGTCCTGCTGGGAGCCGGCGATGCCGCGTTCATGCGCACCGCCACCATGCTGAGCGCCCTGGTCGGCTTCCTGCCGCTGACCTGGCTGTCGCTGATGCTGGACTGGGGGCTGGCCGGCCTCTGGTCGGGGCTGACCACCTTCATCGTGCTGAGGTTGGTGTTCGTCGGGTGGCGGGCGCTCTCCGGGCGGTGGGCGCAGGGCGGACGCCCGTAGGATCGGCTGCCGTGGCGACTCACCGCGATCGGATGCTCAGCGGGGCGCTGTATCGCCCCGAGGACCCCGATCTGGTGGCCGACCGGCAGGCGTGTCAGCGCCTGCTGGCCGCGTTCAACGACAGCCACCCCGATGATGAGGACCGCCGCCGCAGCGTGTTGGCCGACCTGCTCGGGGGCTTCGGGGCCAATTCGGTGGTCATGCCCCGATTCTGCTGCGACTACGGGAAATACATCAGCATCGGCGCCGAGTGCTTCATCAACTACGACGCGATCATGCTCGACTGCGCGCCCATCACCATTGCCGATAAGGTCTCGATCGGCCCGCGCGTCCAGCTGTTGACGGCGCTGCACCCGATCGACGACATCGATGCCCGGCGCGACGGGTGGGAGTCGGCGGCGCCGATCACCATCGGCGACAACGTCTGGCTGGCGGCCGGCGTGATCGTCTGTCCGGGGGTGTCGATCGGAGCCGACAGCGTCGTCGGCGCCGGCAGCGTGGTAACGCGGGATATCCCGGCCGGCGTTGTCGCGGTCGGGAATCCCTGCCGGGTCATCCGGCGGATCCGCTGAGCCGGCGGCGTCACCCGCCGGCGTGCATTACCGCAACGCTGCGTTCGTCAAAAAGATGAAAAAAACCTGCATGGTCTATCTATACATTTAGGTTACCCGTGGGTAGTATTCGTCCCGTTGTTACCGGTGGCACACCGGCTGACCGCAGCGGTGTAAGTCACTGACCGTGGAGAACGCAGGGGATAGGAAGCACACGAATGATGCATTATCGGTTGATAGCCGCAGGTCTGACCGTCGGCGGCGGGTTGCTGACGGCGGCGTTTCTGCAGGCGGCGGTCGCGGTCGCCGGCCCGGATGCGGACCCGGTGGGTCCCAGCGCCACCGGCGCCGACGCCTTCACGATCGGTGGCTACACCTTCGATCCGTTCAGCAACGTCACCGGAACGGACGTGGAGGGTTTCTCCCTGGTGCACCCGCTCACCAGCGGCCCGCCGCTGTTGACCCTCGGCGGCGGTAACCCCGCCGGCCTGCTGCCCATCGCCCCCCAGAACTTCGAGGTGTACGGTGCTGACGGCACCAGCCTGGGCAGCATCAACTCCAGCGTTGTCGTGACGAACCTGGCGGGTTTCACCAACACTCAGTTCACGGTCACCGAAGCCGATGCCGCAGCGGGCGGGTCCGCGGCGGACCTGCCGACAGTCGGCTCGGTGTACGACGTGTTCAACTTCGGCGGCGGCTTCGCCAACATCTACACCGCCGTCCCGGGAGCCGACGGTGCCGACGCCACCATCACCGACACCTTCGTGACGCCGTTCGGGAGCATGGACCTGAGTTCGTTGTTCGCCGGTATCGACGCCTCGGCGCTGCTACAGCCGGGCGAGGCCTTCGCCGCGCTGCACGCGGGGGCCTCCGGCGGCGGTGACGACGCCTTCGCGATCGGCGGTTACACGCTCGACCCGTTCACCGGCACCGGTGACTCGACGACGGAGGGCTTCGCCGGAGTCCCCGCGCTGGGCGGCGCGGCACCGTTCTTGGCCATCGGCGGCGCATCGTTGGGCGACCCGGCTCATCTCGGGAACGCGCTGGCCACCCAGAGCTTCGACGTCTACAGCGGTTCCGGGGATGAGGCCACGCAGATCGGCACCATCTCGACCGGCGTCGACGTGACCAACCTGTTGGGCATGACCAACACTCAACTGGTCGTGACCGGCGGCGACGGCGACGGCGTGCCGGCGGTGGGAACGGTCTATGACGCCTTCAACTTCGGCGGCGGATTCGCCAACGTCTACGTCGCCACCCCGGGCGAAAACGGCACCATCACCGACGTTTTCGTGACCCCGTTCGGCAGCATGGATCTGAGCTCTCTGTTCGCCGGCATCGATGCGTCCGCGCCGCTGGACCCGGGTGCTGCGTTCACCGGTCTGCAGGCGGGCACCGCCGCAGGTGGAGAGCAGGCCTTCGCGATCGGCGGTACCACCTTCGACCCATTCACCGGATCGGGGGATGACGCAACCGAGGGCTTTGCGCCCGTCTACCAGACCGTCGGAGCTCCGCCGTTGCTGAACATCGGCGGCGGGACGCCCGGGCTCAACCTCGGTGGCACCTGGTTGCCGCTGCCGTTGACGTCGCAGGACTTCAACATCTACGACGGCACCGGTGCCGACGCCGAGCTGCTGGGCAGCGTGCACGGCCAGGAGACGGTGACGCAGCTGTTGGGCATGACCACCACGTCGTTCGTCGTCGACGATGTCACCGCCGGTGATGGCGACGCCGCGGACCTGCCGGCGGTCGGTTCGGTCTACAGCGTGCTCAACCTCGGTGGCGGGTTCGCCAATATCTACACCGCCATCCCGGGGCTGGACGGCGCCGCCGCCACCGTCACCGACACCTTCGTGACGCCGTTCGGGGACTTCGACCTGAGCTCGCTGTTCGGCGGCTTCGACGCCTCCGCGTTGCTGGACCCGGGCGACGCGTTCCTGGGGCTCGACATCTAACGAGCGGGTCGCAAGTAGCCACGTCCCAGGCGGTGCGCATGCACCGCCTGGGACGTCGCTTTTATTGCAGCTGAGCGCGACCACGTTTCAGCACGGCCTCCCGGTTGGCGGCGACGTCAGCGCCGCTCACCCGGTTCAGCCTATTGTTTGGCTGCCATCGCCTCCATCCACAGGCCGGTGGCGGTCTGCGACTCGTCGATGCGGTGATAGGAGGCCAGCAGTGCCCGCACGGCGGCCTGGTTGTTGCCGACGATCGACGCCGCCACCGTACGCGCGGCGCCCAGCAGCTCGCTGTGCGGCACCACCTCGGTGACCAGGCCGGCCCGCAGCGCGTCGGCCGCCGACAGGTAGTCGCCGGTCAGGCTCATCCGGCGGGCCAAGCCCACCCCCACACGTTGTGGCAGCCGCACGCTCAGGCCCCAGCTGGGCATCAGCCCGACCCGGGCATGGGTGTCGGCGAACCGGGCCTGCTCCGAGGCGATCAGGATGTCGCAGTACAGCGCCAACTCCAGGCCGCCGGTCACCGCCGCACCGTTGATCGCACCGATCACCGGTTTGGTCAGCGGCGGCCACTGCGGTGAGATGTCCGGCAGCACAGCCGAATCGCCGAATTCCTTGAGATCCAGGCCGGCGCAGAACACCGGGTCGGCGCCGGTGAGGATCACCACGTCGACATCGTCGTCGGCGTCGGCGTCCGCCAGTGCGGTGAAGGTGGCGTCACGCAACGCACGCGACAGGGCGTTGCGGGCTTGTGGGCGGTTGAGGGTCAGCGTGCGGATCCGGTCTTCGGTCTGCACCAGCAGGATGTCAGCAGTCACCGCCTCACCGTAGCCGTGGCGGAGATCGCCAGGGCGCTCAGCGCCGGGACCGAAGGGTCCGGATGATCTGTGCCGACAGATCCGGGTCGCGCAGCAGTTGGTCGATCAGGGCCGTCATGACCTCTTGCCCGGTGATGCGGGCGCAGCCCACCCGGTCGGCGGCGTCGCGCTGCCAACGATCGAGCGCGCGGTGCTGCTCCGGCGACAAGTCGACGGTCCGGCGGGTGCGGGTCTGCCGGAGCGGGATCGGTTCGGTGGGCTTCATGCCGGGCTCACGCGCGGGGGGCCAGTCGGCTGTTCGCTGGGCGCTCATCGTGTGACCTTCGGTTGCGGTGGTGGCCTCACTACTGCCGCCCAGGGTAGCCGGTACTCGCCCCGGTGCCGGAGCCAGGATCAGACCGGCGTTACCCATTTGACGCGAACAACCGCCTTCAGCGGCCCTATCGGACTCATTCGTATTCCGTGCCGCAAGACATATCTACAGCGTCGGCGGCGTCATATTTTCATTAAATACGGAAACCCGTAAATCAGTGAGTCAGTAGATCAGTAGATAGCGACCCACCTGCGATAATCCGGGATGATCACCGAATTAACCGACCATATACGTCGCTGTCTTGCGAGGCGGAAAAACATTCGCCCTCGCCATTGTTGGCGTCCGGTTGCGGTGCTAGCATCCGAATATCGAACAAGGAGGGTCTGATGTCGATTTCAAAGAATTCATGCCGCCGCGTGGCGACGGGAGCGATCAGCGCCGGCGTGCTCGCCGGTGCGCTGGTGACAGGTGCTGCGGGGACGGCACAGGCCGCCCCGGCGGGGTTCTCGGCATCACCGCCGGCAACGGTGCAGGTAACCGGTGCTCCGCTGGTGCTCGGCGGCCAGCCGCCGGTCGCGGGCCCGGGCGCGCTGGCCACCGGCGGGCACGCCGGGCCGATGCCTCAGTGGTGGGGCCACCATTGGTGGCGCCATCATCACCACTTCTGGCACCACTGGTGGTGGTGGTGGTGACCGCGGTGGCGGGCCAGCCGAATCCTGACCGCGGTCGGCGAGCCGGCGCCCGCCACGGGCTGATGGTGGTGGCTGCACTCGGTGTGGGGGCGACCCTCGCCGGGTGCGGTCAGAGCGCCGAGCCGGCCCCGGCCGGTTCGGCGGCGCCACGGCCGGCCGGTGCAGCAGCGCAGGACGCCGCACCGTATGACATCTCGCGGGTCGACGCCGTCAAAGACGACTTCCCCGAGGGCTTCACCGCGCAGGCGCACCCGGCCAAGACGCTGGGCGAGCAGGACATCGCCGGGTCGGGGGTCGCGGCGTTCACCGACGCCCGGGTCGATCCGCCGCAGTGCCGTGCGGCGGTCATCCCGCGGTATGCCGATCCGACGGTAGGCACCCAAGCCGCCGGGGTGATCGCGCAGGGCGATCAGGGCAACATGTACGTCGTCGCCCTGCGATCACCGAATCCGGTTGCGGCCGAGGATCTTCCGGCAGGCTGCGACCGGATCTCGCTGTCCGGGTCCCCGCAGGCGACCGGGACCGTCGAGCGCATACCCGCCCCGGGCATCGCCGGCGCCACCACGACCGGGGCCAAGCTCACCGTCGAGGATCCCCAGGAGGATCCCGACTACCTGTACACGGCCGCCCTCGACGACCGAACGTCGGTCGTGGTGATGGGCAGCGCGGACGCTGCGTTGGATCCGCAGCGACTGATGTCAGACCTACTGGTCAAGGCCGTCGCCGCGGTCCGTGGGCAGCAGCAGCCGTGACCGGCCGAACCGCACGGTGTGCACCGCCGGCTGCACCCGGGTTGCGGTGATCGGCGGTTCACCGGTGCCCGGGTTCGCCGCGTAGCGGGGGTGGTTGCCGCCGCCGATCAGCACCCGAATCCGGGTGCCGGCGGCGAACCGGCGGGCGATGGCATCCAGCTCGATGCGCACGCCTCCGGTGTGCCGCCGCAGCCGCCGGTAGCCGTCGCTGACGTTGACGGAGCGACCGCGCGCGTCGACCTCGCTGATCCGGACGAACAGGTCGACGTCGCCGATGTCGCTGCTGTGGTCCAACTCCAGCACCGGGACGCCGCAGACGTCGAGGTCCTCGGTCAACGCGGCGCCGGTGAAGCTGAGCATGTCGGCGCGACGGTGCAGCCGGCTGTCGTTGCGGTAGCCGCCGGCCGCCGACAGCAACCGCCCGCCGATCGTGGGCGGCGGGTCGGTGGGGTCGAACCGGAAGGTGACCGGCGCGGCTGCCGGCTCCGGCGACGCCGGCCCGAGCATCCCACCGGGCTGCAGGTACCACGCCTGCGCGGCCTCGGCCGGCGCCCAATCCGACCGGTCGCACCAGCCTCGCCCGGCCCGGAAGATCCGGACCCGGCTCGGCCGCGGGTTGCGGACCGAGCCGCGCAAGTGGGTGTCCAGCCACTGCAGCGACTCGGCGGTGACCCGGCCCAGCCCGGTGGTGAGCATCTGGGTGTGGGTCCAGGGCCCGATGGTCATCGCGACCTCCACGCCGCGGTCGCGCAACGCCCGGTACTGGGCCAACGTCTGATCCAGGAACAGGTCCTGCCAGCCGCCCAACAGCAGCACCGGAACCCGGGAGCGCTCCAGCGCCGCCGGATGGCGCAGCGCATCCCAGAACGGGTCGTCGGCGTCGGGGTGTTCAATCCAGCGCTCGTACCAGGTCGAGGCGTTGCCCAACAGCTTGCGGCCGGCCGCGCCCAACGGCCGCCCGGCCGCGGCGCGCTTCACCTTGCGCCCCGCGGTCAACTGGTGAATGCCGGCCCGGATCCGGGGGCGGTCCTCCTGGTGGGCCATCAAATGACTCCAGCCCAGAAAGTCGTTGACGGCGAACGCTCCGGTACCCCAGGTCGACCGGTACAGATCGTGCGGCCCGACGGTGACCACGGCGGCGGCCAGCTCCGGCGGTGGGTCGGCCAGCAACGCCCACTGGGTGAATCCGAGATAGGAGATGCCAATGGTGCCGAAGGTGCCGGTGAACCACGGCTGGGTGCGCAGCCACGCCACGGTGTCGGCGCCGTCGGCGGCCTCGTGGACCATCGGCTCGAACACACCGGCTGAGCCGAACGTGCCGCGGACACTCTGCAGGATCACCCGATAGCCGCGGGCGGCGTACATCCGGCCGAACACCAGCGCGAACGGGAAACCCCGGCCGTAGGGGCAGCGGACCAGCAGGGTGCCGTCCACCTCACCGGTCGGCTGGTAGTGGTCGGCCAGCAAGGTGACGCCATCGCGCATCGGGATGCGTTCGCGGCGCACCGTGTAACCGGTGGTGGGCGCGGGCAGCTGCCGCAGCGCCCGGTTCAGCACGACATCACCTAGGCGCCGGCCGGCGGGCCGCGGAGCGGTGCTCACCACGGGATCAGTACTTGTAGTGCGGCGCCAGCTGGTGGGCGCGCATCAGGTTCTCGGCTTGGCAGTCCATGTCCGGGTTGGAGTACACCGGCGAGTAATACAGCGACTGCTGGATCAGCCCGTAGCTGGTCTTGAACGCGACCATGCAGGAGAACCACCACCGGTTGTTCCACTCGGTGGGCTTCATCACCCAGTACTGCGCCGCGCGGTGCCCGCCGATGTCCATCTCGATCGCGTCGGGGGGCAGGGTCTCGTCATAGCTGCGCCACACGAAGGTTTCGACGGCCATCTGGTAGTTGCCGGCATCGAACTCGCAGCGCACGCCCTCCACCGGCTTGGGCGGGGTGAAGGCCAGGCCGAGCTGGGCGATGACGTCGAAGGGGATGTCCTCGCAGGCGTCGAACGGGCGCGGATTGGTCAGGTTGACCGGCTTGCTCGAGGTGGGCGGCGGGGCCAGCGGGGCGGCGGTGGAGCGCAGCTGCACCCCGTGCGCCCCGGCGGTGGCCGAGCTGCGGCCAGGCGGTGTCTGCTGCCAGACCATCACGACGGCCACCACCAGCGCGCTGAACGCCGTGGCCAGACGCAGTTTGGTGAGCATGCCACTCCTCGCTTCCCGCCCGGACTTTCCCCGGGAGTGTACAAGTTGTGGCGCCGGCCACTGCAGCAACGGCGAGAACACGTTCCAATTCGCCCGGTGCCGCGGTGCGCGCGTGCGCCGCTAGTCTTGAGGATCGTGACCATCCACGAGCCGACGGCCTCGCACGGCCCGACCCTGTGGGCGATCTCCGACCTGCACACCGGCCACATGGGCAACAAGCCGGTCACCGAGTCGCTGCATCCGGCGACCCCCGACGACTGGCTGATCGTCGCCGGTGACGTTGCCGAACGCACCGACGAGATCCGTTGGTCGCTGGACCTGTTGCGGAAACGGTTCGCCAAGGTGATCTGGGTGCCCGGCAACCACGAGCTGTGGACCACCACCAAGGACCCGATGCAGGTGTTCGGGCGCTCGCGCTACGACTATCTGGTCGACATGTGCGACCAGATGGGCGTCATCACCCCGGAGCACCCGTACCCGCTGTGGACCGAGGAGGGCGGCCCGGCCACCATCGTGCCGATGTTCCTGCTCTACGACTACACGTTCCTGCCGGCCGGCGCGACCACCAAAGCCGAAGGGCTGGCCATCGCGCGGGAGAAGAACGTGGTGGCCACCGATGAGTTCCTGCTGTCTCCCGAGCCCTACGGCACCCGCGACGCGTGGTGCCGTGACCGGGTGGCCGTCACCCGCAAGCGCCTCGAAGATCTGGACTGGATGACGCCGACCGTGCTGGTCAACCATTTCCCGATGGTGCGCGAGCCCTGCGACGCGCTGTACTACCCGGAGTTCTCACTGTGGTGCGGCACCGTCGAAACCGCCGACTGGCACACCCGCTACAACGCGACCTGCTCGGTCTACGGTCACCTGCACATCCCCCGCACCACCTTCTACGACGGGGTGCGCTTCGAAGAGGTCTCAGTCGGCTACCCGCGGGAGTGGCAGCGCCGCAAGCCGCATCGCTGGCTGCGCCAGGTGCTGCCCGACCCGCAATACCCGCCCGGTTACCTCAACGAGTTCGGCGGCCACTTCACCATCACCGACGAGATGCGCGCGGCGAGTGCGAAATTCGCCGAACGGCTGCGGCAACGGCAGTCCCGATGAGCAAACTTCTCGACACGGTGCTGGCCCCTGCGCGGTCGCTGGCGTGGGCCGAACGCTACGACGACCCGCCCGGTTTGGCCCCGCTGCCGGAGGAGGAGCCGCTGGTGGCGCGGTCGGTTGCCAAGCGGCGCAACGAATTCGTCACGGCGCGCTACTGCGCCCGATTGGCGCTCGAGGAGCTCGGTCAGCCGCCGGTGCCGATCCTCAAAGGGGAGAAGGGCGAACCGTGCTGGCCAGCCGGCATCGTCGGCAGCCTGACGCACTGCGCGGGTTTCCGCGGCGCGGTGGTAGGCCGCGATACCGACGTGCGGTCGGTGGGCATCGACGCCGAACCGCACGACGTGCTGCCCAACGGTGTGCTCGACGCGGTCAGCCTGCCCGCCGAACGCGTCGAACTGGCCGACCTGCCGAGTGAGCTGCACTGGGACCGGATTCTGTTCTGCGCCAAGGAAGCCACCTACAAGGCATGGTTTCCGCTGACCAAGCGCTGGCTGGGCTTCGAAGATGCCCACATCAGCTTCGATTCCGACGGTGGTTTCGTCTCCCGCATCCTCATCGACCCTGCGGCGCTGACGGGCCCGCCGCTGACCGAGCTGCGCGGGCGGTGGTCGGTCAGCGACGGGCTGGTGCTGACCGCGATCGTGCTGTGAACGCCCAACCGGGCCTGGTGATCGTCGACAAGCCGGCCGGAATCACCAGCCACGATGTGGTGTCCCGGTGCCGCCGATTCTTCTCCACCCGCAAGGTCGGCCATGCCGGCACCCTGGACCCGATGGCCACCGGGGTGCTGGTGATCGGCATCGAACGGGCCACCAAGATTCTGGGCCTGCTCACCACGTCGGCGAAGGCCTATGCCGCCACTATCCGGCTGGGTCAGACCACCTCCACCGAGGACGCCGAAGGCGAAGCGCTACAGACGGTTTCAGTCGTCCACCTCACCGACTCCCAGATTGCCGACGCAGTCTCGGGCCTGCGCGGCGATATCGCGCAGGTGCCCTCGGCGGTCAGCGCCATCAAGGTCGCCGGCAAGCGGTCCTACCAGTTGGCCCGGGAAGGGCACGCCGTCGAGCTGCCCGCCCGGCCGGTGCGCATCGATCGCTTCGAGGTGCTCGATGTCAGACGGGTGGGTGACTTCGTGGATCTCGACGTCGAGGTGGACTGTTCGGCGGGCACCTACATCCGGGCGCTGGCCCGCGACCTCGGTAACGTGCTGGGCGTCGGCGGGCACTTGACCGCCCTGCGGCGCACCCGGGCCGGGCGTTTCGGGCTGGATCAGGCGCGCACCCTCGAAGAGCTCGGCGACGCCCCGCAGCTGAGCTACAGCCTGGATGAGGCCTGCCTGCAGAGCTTTCCGCGCCGCGACCTGACCCCCGACGAGGAGCTGGACGTCAGCCACGGCCGCCCACTGGTGTCCGCCGGCATCGACGGCGTCTACGCGGCGACCGCCCCGGATGGCCGGGTGATCGCGCTGTTGCAGGATTCCGGCCAGCGCACCAGATCCGTGGTCGTCATCCGGCCGGCCACGCTTTAAACCGTCTCGAAGACCTCTTCGAAGAACCGGCCCACCTGTGCCCGGGCCCGGGCGCCCTCGGGAATGGGCTGCATCAGCCAGTTGTGAAACATCCCGTCGTACTCGTGAAAGTCGACCCGTACACCGCTGGCGGTGGCCGCGTCACACAGCCGGCGGGCGTCGGGATTGAGAATGTCGCGGGTTCCGGTGAACATCACCATCGGTGGGAAGCCGGTGAAATCGGCGTGCACCGGGCTGATTCCCGGATCCTCGAGGGATTCCCCGGCGGCATACCACCGGCCGGCCTGGCGCAGGCCTTCGATTCCCAACTCCGGGTCGTGCGGTTCAATCCGCGCTGAACGCGGGTCGGCCACCGCCAGATCCAGCCAGGGGGAGATCAGTCCCAGGCCCGTCGGCAACCGCCCCCGCTCCCGGCGCAGCGTCTCGACCAGGTCGGTGGTGAGCGCGCCGCCCGCCGAGTCCCCGAACACATAGCAGGCCCCGCCGTGGTCCGCGAGGTACCGGTCGTATACCGCGCGCACGCAGGCGCGGATCCGCCGATGGCCGGCCGAGGGGCACAGCGGGTAGATGGGAAACACGACGGTGGCGTCGGCGTGCTCGACCAGCCACCGCAGAAACCGCCAATGGTGCGGCTCGGGTTCTTCGACGAACCCACCGCCGTGCAGGTGCAGCACCCGCCGGCTGCCAGCGCCGGAACGGGGCTCGAGCACATAGCAGCGGGTCTGGCCGACGTGGCTTTCGGCGACCCGGACCCGCCGGCGCACCGAGCGGATCGGCTCGGTCTTGTGCGGACTCTGGTGTTTGGGCAGGCGTGCCCGCATCACCGCCGGGTCGGCGTAGAAGCGTTTACTGCGCTGGGCGCGCAGGGAGATCGTCACCAGGTGGGAACGTAGCGAGACCATGGCTGACGGGTTACCCGGTTTGCCTGGCGCTACAACGGGCATCCCAGACCATATGCCCAAAAACGTGTTCGTGCTGGGACTCAGCGAGCAGCAGCGCGGTGAGCTGCACACCGTACGTGGCGCCGACGAACTGCGCTTTCATGGTCTGCTCGACTACGACGTGCTGGTCGGCGCCGAGCACTACGAACTCGGCGCCCTCCTGGATGAGGCCCGCGCGCAGCTCGCCGGGTTCGACGGCACCGTAGACGCGATCATCGCGCATTGGGACTTTCCCACCAGCGTGCTGGGCCCGGTGCTGGCTGCCGAGCACGACATCCCGGCTCCGAGTCTGCGCAGCATCCTGACGTGCGAGCACAAGTACTGGTCGCGGCTGACCCAACGCGAATCGGTTCCCGAATGCGTGCCGGCCTTCGCGGCGTTCGACCCGTTCGACGACGACGCCCTGGACGCCCTGGACGCCGGGGATGTCGCATTTCCGTTCTGGGTCAAGCCGGTCAAGTCACATTCATCGCAACTTGGGTTCGAAATCCACACCCGGGCACAGTTCGCCGAGGCGCTCGACGAGATCCGGGCGAGCATCCGCCGATACGGGGACGCGTTCGACGAGGCGCTGGGGATGGTCGATCTCCCCGAGCGCGTCGAGGGGGTGACCGGCACGGCGTGCATTGCCGAAAGCATCGTTTCGGGGGTCCAGGCCGCCCCCGAGGGGTCGATGTACCGCGGGGATTTCCTGGTGCACGGCGTGTTCGACATGCACCGGGCCGCCGACGGGCACAGCTTCGACCGCCTCGACTATCCGGCTTCGTCGATCAGTTCTGCGTTGCAGCAGCGCATGATCGATGTCACCGAGCGCTACGTGCGGCACGTCGGATTCGACAACGGGTGCTTCAACGCCGAGTTCATGTGGGACGCCGACGCCGACAAGCTCTGGTTGATCGAGGTCAATACCCGAATCTCGCAGTCGCACAGTGACTTGTTCGCGAAGGTGGACGGGGTGTCGAACCACGAATTCGCCATCGACGTCGCGCTGGGCCGGCGTCCGCGGCCGCACGCCCGCGCCGGGAAGTTCGCCACGGCCGCGAAATGCCTGATGGGCCACGAGACCGACGGCGTGGTCGAGGCCGTGCCCAGTGCGTCGGATATCGAACGGGTCCGCGAACGCTTTCCCGACACTTTGGTGGAGATCACCGTAGCGGTGGGGGACCGGCTCTCGGAGCTGCCCAACCAGAATCCCTACCGCTACGAGTTGGCCACCTTGTACATGGGCGCCCAGAGCACCGATGCGCTTGCCGAGGACTTCGCCAGCGCCCAGCAGCTGCTGCCGTTCACCATCAGGGAGTCCGCCGCCGCCTGTTGACCGCAAGGAGGACCGTTGGAGACGATCACGTCCTTTCCCCATCACGTCCGCACGATCGAGAACACCTTCATCACCATGGCAGACGGCGCCCGGCTGGCCGCACGCATCTGGCTGCCGGTGGACGCCGAGCAGACACCGGTGCCGGCTGTGCTGGAGTACCTGCCGTACCGCAAGCGTGATGACACCCGCTACCGGGACGCGTTGAACCATCCCTATATCGCCGGTCACGGGTATGCCTGTGTGCGGGTGGATCTGCGCGGCAGTGGCGACTCCGACGGGGTACTGGCCGATGAGTACCTGCCCGCCGAACAAGACGATGCCTGCACGGTGATCGCATGGCTGGCCGAACAGCCTTGGTGCGACGGCAATGTCGGGATGATGGGGATCTCCTGGGGCGGCTTCAACAGCCTGCACATCGCGGCCCGCCGCCCGCCCGCCCTCAAAGCGATCATCAGTGCCTCGGCCACTGACGACCTCTATGTGGACAACATGCACTACATGGGCGGCTGCCTGCTGTCGGACAACCTGTCGGAGGCCACGGTGATGTTCGCCTACAACAGCCTGCCGCCGGATCCGGCGATCGTCGGGGACCGCTGGCGCCAGATGTGGCGGCAGCGTCTGGAGGGCAGCGGCCTGTGGGTGGAAAAGTGGCTGGAACACCAGCACCGTGACCACTACTGGAAACGGGCCTCGGTCAACGAGGACTACGGCGCCGTGACGTGCCCGGTGTTCGCGGTGGGCGGTTGGGCCGACGGCTACACCAACGCCATCTTCCGGTTGCTGGAGAATCTCGACGTTCCCCGCAAGGGCCTGATCGGCCCGTGGGGCCACAAATATCCCCACCTCGGGGTGCCGGGGCCGGCGATCGGCTTCCTGCAGGAGACGGTGCGCTGGTTCGACCACTGGCTCAAGGGAATCGACAACGGGATCATGGACGAGCCGATGCTGCGGGCCTGGATGCAGGACAGTGTTCCGCCCAACCCGGCCTATGAACAGCGCCCGGGAAGGTGGGTGGGCGAGCCGAGCTGGCCCAGCCCGCACACCGTGGACTATTGCTACACGCTCACCCGCCACGGCCTGGCAGCACAGCGCGATGATGCGGCAGCTGAACAGCTCTCGGTGTGCTCGCCGCTCAGCGCAGGGCTGTCGGCGGGGAAGTGGGCCTCCTACGCGGCGACACCGGACCTGCCCACCGACCAACGCGACGGGGACGGCGGCGCGCTGGTGTTCGACACCGAACCGCTCGCCGAGCCGGTCGAGGTGCTCGGGCTGCCCCGACTTGACCTGGAGATCGCCGCCGACAAGCCGGTCGCGATGGTTGCCGCCCGGCTGTCCGACGTGGCACCCAACGGCGAGGCGACTCGGGTGACCTACGGCCTGCTGAACCTCACCCACCGCGACGGCAGTGCCGACCCCCAGCCGCTGACGCCGGGGCAGCGCTACCGGGTGCGGGTCAAGCTCAACGGGATGGCGCAGGTGTTCCCGGCGGGGCACCGGCTGCGGTTGTCGCTGTCCAGCTCCTATTTCCCGCTGGTGTGGCCCGCTCCGGAACCGGTCATGCTGACCGTGTCCACCGGGCGCAGCACGCTGTCGCTGCCGGTGCGGCCGCGACGTGACGACGAGGACGCACAGCTGCCGCCGTTCGGCCCGGCCCAGTCGGCACCGCCGCTGGCCACCACGCAGGTACGGCCCGGCGACCATTACTGGCGTATCGCCCGGGACCTGGCCACCGGTATCACCGCCCTGCACATCGGCAACGATCAGGGTGAGGAGATCATCGACGAAACCGCAACGGCGGTGCGGCGCAACACCGCCGAGTCGTTCAGCTTTCAAGGCAACGACCCGACCTCGGCGTGCGGCGAGACCCGCACGCTCAACGGCTTCCGGCGCGACGATTGGAACGTCGAGATCACCACCTCGACCGTGCTGTCCTCGACCGCCGAAAGCTTCATCGTGACCGCGCAACTAGACGCCTACGAGTTCGATGAGCTGCACGGCCGCCGCCGGGTCTACGCCCAGGACTGGAGCCGGGAGATCCCGCGGCAGTTGGTCTAGGCGGGCGGACCCGGGGCGAGCCGATCCCATGCTGTGGGAGCGTCGCCGCAGAGTTACATGCCAGCGTGAGCGTATGTAAACGTGCCCCCCTGACGTTATGCTGACGCGCGAGTTGGGAGTCGGACGCCGAATCGTGGAGGTGCTGGGATGGCTGCGAGCGGGAGTGCACCGGCGGCGCGCCGCACCCAGGCGGAGCGCAGCGCCGCGATGCGGACTCGACTGCTCGATGCCACCATCGACTGCCTGGTGAGCTACGGCTACTCCGGCACCACCACGCCGCGTATCGCCGAACTGGCCGGCGTCACCCGGGGCGCCCAGATCCACCACTTCCGGTCGAAAGAAGATCTCGTCGTCGCCGCCGTCGAACACCTGGCCCAGCAGCGCACCCAGGCCGCCATCCGCGAACTCGGCCAGGTCCGGTCCATCCCGGACCCGGTGGCAACAGCCCTGGACTTCCTGTGGGAAGCCCACCAGGGGCCGATGTTCATTGCGACCGTGGAACTCTGGGTCGCCGCCCGCACCGACCGGGTCCTCGCACAGCACATCGAGCGGGTGGAAGCCGTCGTCAACGGGACCCTGGTCGCCGCGATCGCCCAGCTGATGCCCGGACACCCCGCCCAAAAAGAGATCCGCAACGTCGTCTACACCGCGATGGACGCACTGCGCGGCATCCTGGTGTCGAACTTCGTCGACGACGACCCGCAGCGCGCCCGGCGGCGCTGGGATCGGGCGTGCGTACACCTGCGTCAGGTCGCCACCGGCGTCTTGCCGTACCCCCACTGATATCGCTGGGCCGGCGGCGTGGCCCGCCGGGCGTGGCCCGCTGCGCGCCCTTGTAAAGATGCAATCACGTCTGTATGTTTTTAGCCACCTGGCGGGATGTGGAGGAGAACCATGGCGAACAGGGTGTATGTGATCGGCGTCGGGATGACGAAGTTCGAGAAGCCGGGCCGGCGTCACAACGACGACGGGTCGGCGTGGGACTACCCGGACATGGCCCGCGAATCCGGCACCAAGGCGCTGACCGACGCCGGGATCGACTACCGCGAGGTGGAGCAGGGCTACGTCGGTTACGTCTACGGTGAGTCCACCTCCGGGCAGCGGGCGCTGTACGAGCTGGGGCTGACCGGGATCCCGGTGGTCAACGTCAACAACAACTGTTCGACCGGTTCGACCGCGCTCTACCTTGCCGCCCAGGCGATCCGCGGCGGGCTGGCCGACTGCACCATCGCGCTGGGCTTCGAGAAGATGAAGCCCGGCTCGCTGGAGTCCACCTATGACGACCGTGCCCAGCCGATGGAAAAGCATGTGCTGGCGCTGGCCGAGATCTCCGAGGTGCTGTTCCCGGTGGCGCCGTGGATGTTCGGCGCCGCGGGCCGCGAGCACATCAAGCAATACGGTTCCACCGCCGAGCATTTCGCCAAGATCGGCTACAAGAACCACAAGCATTCGGTGAACAACCCCTACGCCCAGTTCCAGGACGAATACACCCTCGAGGACATCCTGGGCTCCCGGATGATCTATGACCCGCTGACCAAGCTGCAGTGCTCGCCGACCTCGGATGGCTCGGGGGCGGCGATCCTGGCCAGCGAGGGGTTCGTCGACAAGCACGGCCTGGCCGGGCGGGCCGTGGAGATCGTCGGGCAGGCGATGACCACCGACTTCGCCTCCACCTTCGACGGCACCGCCAAGAACCTGATCGGCTACGACATGAATGTGCAAGCTGCACAACGGGTCTACCGGCAGTCGGGCCTCGGACCGGAGGACTTCCAGGTGATCGAGCTGCACGACTGCTTCTCGGCGAACGAGCTGCTGCTCTACGAAGCGCTGGGGCTCTGCGCCGAAGGGGAGGCGCCCAAGTTGATCGACGACGGCGACACCACCTACGGCGGACGCTGGGTGGTCAACCCCTCGGGCGGCTTGATCTCCAAGGGGCATCCGCTGGGGGCCACCGGGCTGGCGCAGTGCTCGGAGTTGACCTGGCAGCTGCGGGGGGAGGCCGACCAGCGCCAGGTGCCGGGCGTCACCGCCGCCCTGCAACACAACATCGGCCTCGGTGGCGCCGCCGTGGTCACCGCCTACCAGCGCGCCGAGCGCTAGCCCACCGAGAGCCGAGGAGAACACCCCATGGGACACATCGAAGCCACCAAGAACCTGGCCGTCAGCCCGAACGCGTTGTGGGACACCATCAGCGATCTGTCCAGCTGGGACAAGTGGTTCACCATCCACGAGAAGTGGCTCACCGAGCCACCGGCTGCGCTGGAGCCGGGTTCGACGCTGACCGCCAAGATCGTCATGCTCGGGATGGCGAACAAGATCGAGTGGACGGTCGAGAAGGTCTCCGAAAAGGGGAGTGCCGGAAGCAGCCTGACGTTGTCGGGCACCGGCATGGCGGGGGTGAAGTGCCGGTTCGACTTCACGGTCAGCCCCGACGGCGACGGCTCGGTGTTCAGCGTGGCCGGCGACTTCGAGGGTGCGCTGATCAAGGGCGCGCTGGGGAAGGCGGTGGAGAAAGACGGCGCCAAGCAACTCGACAAGACGCTCGCGCAGCTTGAGGCGCTGGCAGCAGCGGCCTGAGATGGCCGACGAGCTGGAATTCGACGACGCCGGGCTGAACAAGTGGACCGACGAGGACCGCTTCGAGGTCACCCGGGAGCGGATCGTCTGTTATGCCGAGGCGACCAATGATCCGATCCCGGCGCACCGCAACGGCGATCTGGCGCCCCCGGTATTCGCGATCGTCCCGGTGTTCGAGTCGTTGCTGACGCCGACCGTCGAGGTCGCCCCGGTCGAACTGATCCCACGAGTGGTGCACGGCGAGCAGGACTTCCACTTCCACCGGCCGATTCGCCCCGGTGATCGGCTGGTCTCGCGCGGCAAGATGATCGGCTACGAGGGCCTGGAGAAGGGCACCCGCGCCGCCGTCTACCTCGAATGCCGCACTGAGGCCGGCGAATTGGTCAACGAACAGTATGTGACCTGTTTCTTCCGCGGCCACAATGTGGGCCGACGGGTGGGGGACCTCAGCCCCGGCCACAAGTTCGATGACGCGCTGCGGGAGCAGGCGCCGGTGGCCAAGGTCGTCCAACATATCGACCACGACCAGACGTTCCGTTATGGGCCGGCCGCGGGTGATCCGATGCCGATTCACCTGGACGAGGAAGTCGCCCGCGACGCCGGACTGCCGGGGATCATCGCGCACGGTCTGTGCACCATGGCGTTCACCTCCTGGGCGGTGCTCACCGAGGTGGCCGGCTCGGATGTCAACCGGCTGCGGCGCCTCGCGGTGCGGTTCTCCAAGATGGTGCTGCCCGGCGACGACCTTCAGACCCGGATCTGGACCAGTGGTCGCGGCGACGGCGCCACGACCTACGCATTCGAGACCGCGCGGGTAGGCACCGGCGAAATGGCCATCACCGACGGCTTGGCCGTCATCGCCGACTAGAGAACAGCAAGGAGCCATACATGGGTGTGTTGGAAGGCCGGGTCGCGGTGATCACCGGTGCCGGACGCGGGATCGGGCGCGAGCACGCCCTGCTCTTTGCCGCCGAAGGCGCCGCCGTGGTGGTCAACGACCTGGGCGGAAGTAATGCCGGCGAGGGTGCCGACGCTGCCACCGCGGCGCAGGTGGTCGACGAGATTGTGGCAGCCGGCGGCCGGGCGGTGGCCAACACCGACAACATCGCCGACTGGTCGTGCGCGAAAGGCCTTGTCCAGCAGGCCATCGACGAGTTCGGCCGGCTGGATGTGCTGGTCAACAACGCCGGAATCCTGCGGGATTCGTTCATCCCCGGAATGCAGGAGTCGCAGTGGGATGCCGTGATCGCCGTGCACCTCAAGGGGCATTTCGCGATGCTGCATCACGCCGCGGCCTACTGGAAGGCCCAATCCAAGGCCGGCGACCAGCCCAACGCCGCGGTGATCAACACCGCCTCGGGGTCGGGGGTCACGCTGCCCAACGCCGGTCAGGCGAATTACGGTGCGGCCAAGGCGGGAATCGCCGCCCTGACTCTGATCGCTGCCGAGGAGTTGGATCGCTACGGGGTGCGGGTCAACGCCATCGCCCCGATCGCCCGCACGCGTCTCACCCTGGCCACGCCCGGGATGGGGGCGCTGATGGCCGAGCCGGAGGACGGCGAGCTGGACTTGTTCAGCCCGGCCAACATCTCGCCGTTGGTGGCCTATCTGGCCACCGACAAGTGTCCGATCACCGGCACGGTGTACGCGGTGCAAGGTGGGGCGATCTCGAAACTGTCCGGGTGGCATGACACCGAGACCATCGAGACCGACGGCATCTGGCAGATCGACGACATCGCGGCGCGGCTGCCGCACTGACGCCGGGAGAACCCCTATGTTCGAGTGGTCTGAGACCGACCTCATCATGCGCGACACCGTTCGCGGCTTCATCGACAAAGAGATCCGGCCGCAGCTGGACGCGCTGGAAAGCGGTGCGCTGGCGCCTTATCCGATCGCGCGCAAGCTGTTCAGCGAGTTCGGTTTGGACGTGATGGCCGGTGAGGCCGTCAAGAACATGCTGGACAAGCAACGCGCCAACGCCGCGTCGCCTGCGGCCGACCGCGCGTCCCCGGGCGCAAGGGGCGATCTCGGCGGTCAGCTCTCGATGGCCGCGATCATGGTCTCTGAGCTGTCCGGGGTCAGCATCGGGCTGCTGTCCACCGTCGGGGTCAGCCTCGGCCTGGGTGCGGCCACGATCATGAGCCGCGGCACGCTGGCGCAGAAGGAGCGCTGGCTACCCGACCTGATGACGCTGGACAAGATCGCCTGTTGGGCCATCACCGAACCGGACGCCGGCTCGGACGCATTCGGCGGGATGAAGACCTATGTGCGGCGTGCCGCCGATGGCACCGGCGACTACATCCTCAACGGGCAGAAGACCTTCATCACCAACGGTCCCTACGCCGACGTGCTGATCGTCTACGCCAAGTTGGACGACGGCTCGGGCGTTGATCGGCGCGACCGGCCGGTGTTGACCTTCGTCCTCGACGCCGGGATGCCCGGGCTGACCCAGGGCAAGCCGTTCAAGAAAATGGGCATGATGTCCTCGCCGACCGGTGAGTTGTTTTTCGACAACGTGCGGCTCACGCCGGACCGGTTGCTCGGCGAGACCGAACAGCACACTGGTGGTGACGGGCGAGAAAGCGCCCGGGCCAATTTCGTCGCCGAACGCGCGGGGGTCGCGCTGATGTCACTGGGCATCATCAACGAATGCCACCGGCTGTGTGTCGACTACGCCAAGACCCGCACGCTGTGGGGCCAGAACATCGGGCAGTTCCAGCTGATCCAACTCAAGCTGGCCAAGATGGAGGTGGCCCGGATCAACGTGCAGAACATGGTGTTTCAGACGCTGGAAAAGGTGCGGGCGGGAAAGATGCCGTCACTGGCCGAGGCGTCGGCGATGAAGCTGTACTCATCGGAGGCGGCCACCGAGGTGGCGATGGAGGCGGTGCAGCTGTTCGGCGGCAACGGCTACATGGCCGAATACCGGGTGGAACAACTGGCCCGCGACGCCAAATCGCTGATGATCTACGCCGGCAGCAATGAGGTGCAGGTCACCCATATCGCCAAAGGCTTGCTGAGCTAGATTTGATACATTCGGACATGTGGCGATAGGCGGTGCCGCGCAGGCGGATTGGGATATTCCGCGACCCTCGGCGACTTGCAGGCATCTGCTAGAGGCCGCCCGGCTGCACGGCATCGACGTGGCGGCTTGCCTGGCCGGAACCGGCCTGAGCGTGGCGGACATCGAGGACAGTGCAACGGAAGTCCAGGCCGGCCAGGAGCTGGGTATCGTGCGCAACGTCCTCGCGTGCGTCGATGATCCGCATGAATTCGCCTGCGATGTCGGACTCCAGTACAACTTCGCGAATATGGGGGTGTTCGGGTACGCCTTGCTGGCGAGTCCGACGTTGGGTGATGCGGTGAACATCGCCTGCCGCTACGCGACCCTGTCATCGACGTTTCTCCGGCTGAGCCGGCATGACGCCGCCGACGGGGTGGTCATCGAATTCGACGACAGCGCGGTCCCGGCCGACGTCCGGAGCTTCCTGCTGGCACGTGACCTGTTCGCACTGACCACCATGGTGCCGCTGCTGCTCAGTCAGCTCGAATCCGACATCGAGGTCAAGGTCGAACTTCCTGGTATCGAATTTCCCACGGAACGAATCGATCTCCCCAGGGTGACGGTCGAGTTCGATACGTCGTCGGCGCGCAGCGCATTGAGGATCCCGGCCGATGTGCTGGCCCTGGCGATGCCGGCAGCCGACCCTGCCACCGCCGAGGCGTGTGCACAGCAGTGTGAGGAGTTGCTGCAGACCCGCCGTCAGCGTCGGGGGATCGCCGCCCGCGTCCGGGGCAGGTTGGTTCGCGATCCCGGAGCCTTGCCGTCGATGGCCACGATCGCCGCCGAGTTGGGCATCACCGAACGCACCCTGCATCGCCGGCTGGCCGCCGAACACACCAGTTACCGAGCCTTGGTAGACGAGGTCCGCGCGACCCTTGCGGCGACGCTGCTCGGATCGGGTCTCACCGTCGAGGAGACCGCGCGGCAACTGGGGTACTCCGAAGCCGCCGCGTTCACCCGCGCGTTCCTTCGGTGGAGTGGCGGTACGCCGCCCAGCCGGCATCGCGGCCGGATGTCCGAATCGATCAAATCCGTGTCCGGTTCGCTCATTCACTAGTCACGCCCACCGGCTTAGCGTTGCCGGCATGGCGAATGTGATGACGGTCCCGACGGTGCGGCGGATGAAGTTCGGTTTCGCTGCTCACCCCGATGCGAACAGGTATTTCGCGGATGGCAGCATCGTGTTCAGCCACCTGGTGGCGATCCTGTCCGCGATCTTCCCGCCGGGCGAGGACATCTTCGTGCGTTCGGTGCGCCGCTACGTCGATGTCATCGACGACCCCGACCTGAAGAAGCGGGTGACCGGCTTCATCGGACAGGAGAAGACGCACGGGTTGCAGCACCGCGAGCTCAACGAACAACTGGCGGCGATGGGATATCCGACCGCATGGTTCGAGTACCTGCTGGGCAGCACCGAGCGCATGGAGAAGTTCCTCGACAAGCAGTATCCCAGCCCGGACCGGCTGCGGCGACTTCGCCACTTCTTCCTCGGGTTCACAGTGGCCGCAGAACATTTCACCGCGGTGTGGGCAGAGAACATCCTCAAACGCCCCGAGGTCCAGGCGATGATGTACGACCCCGAGATCCGCAATCTGCTGAACTGGCATGCGCTGGAAGAGCTCGAACATAAGTCGGTCGTTTTCGACGTCTACCGGGCCATCGGCGTTCCCGAGTCGACCCGCATCCGGTGGATGCGCTTCGCGCAGAACTGCGGAATCCCGATCCTGGTGCTGTTCACCTGGCTCTCGATCGCCACCACCGACGTCGAGGGCCGCCGTCAACCGTTCCGGATCCTCAAGGAGACGGTGCAGATGCTGCGCAATCCGATGTGGAAGGGCTTCTACTCCGACATGCGGCCGTTCAACAAGCGGGACTTTCACCCCGACCAGATCGACACCACCGAACTCGTCGCGCGCTGGCAGCAAGAACTCTTCGGAACCGCAGGTCAGCTCGCCGGCCACGTGAGGTGACGGTCATACCACCCAAATTGCCTGCGCGGCAGGGCTTCCCAGGTCAATCGTGGCCTGCTCGCCGTCGGCGCCCGCGGGGGAATCCAGCACCACCGAGATGATCCCGGCGAAGTCGCGGCGAGTCAGCACCCGCACCCGGGCATCGAGGCTGATACCCACCTGGGCAAAGTAGCGCAGCATCTCCGGGTCGTTGTCGGAGATACGGGCCACCGTGCCGGTGTCGCCGTCGGCGCACGCCCACAGTTGGCGGGCCGGGGGAGTGGGCACCTGTCCGTCGGCGGCCGGAATCGGGTCGCCGTGCGGGTCGCGCTGCGGGAATCCCAGCTTGGCGTCGATCCGCGCCACCAGCTGATCGGAGACCGCATGCTCAAGCACCTCGGCTTCGTCGTGCACCTCGTCCCAGCTGTAGCCGAGTTCGCGCACCAGAAACGTCTCGATCAGCCGGTGCCGGCGCACCATGCCCAGCGCGGCGCGGCGTCCCTGGTCGGTGAGCGTCACCGCGCCGTACTTCTCGTGATCCACCAGGCCCGCCTCGGCGAGTTTGCGGATGGATTCCGAGGCGGTGCTGGCCGAGACACCGATTTTCTCCGCCAGCATCTTGGTGCTGACCTTGTCGGGTGACCATTCCTGCGCGGTCCAGATGACTTTCAGATAGTCCTGGGCGACGGTGGTCAGGCCATCCGACTGCTCCCAAGGGCTCACAGCCAACAGTTTAGGCTTGCGGTTGTGCAGCGGTGGCGGGGGCAGGACGAGATCCCCACAGACTGGGGCAGGTGCGTGCTCACCATCGGCGTGTTCGACGGTGTGCACCGCGGCCATGCCGAACTGATCGCACATGCGGTGAAGGCCGGCAAGGCCCGCGGGGTGCCGACGGTGCTGATGACCTTCGACCCGCACCCGATGGAGGTGGTCTACCCCGGCAATCACCCCGCGCAGCTCACCACGTTGGCGCGCCGCGCCGAGCTGGTCGAAGAGGCCGGCGTGGACGTGTTCCTGGTGATTCCGTTCACCTCCGACTTCATGAAGCTCACCCCGGACCGCTACGTCCACGAGCTCTTGGTCGAGCACCTGCACGTGGTCGAGGTCGTGGTGGGGGAGAACTTCACCTTCGGCCGCAAGGCGGCCGGCAACGTCGAGACGCTGCGCCGCGCCGGCGAGCAGTTCGGTTTCGCGGTGCAGTCGGTGTCGCTGGTGGCTGAGCGCGCCGACACCGACCCGGCCCAGTCGGTCACCTTCTCCTCGACCTACATCCGGTCGTGCGTGGACGCCGGCGACGTCGTGGCCGCCGCCGAGGCCCTGGGCCGGCCACACCGGGTGGAGGGCCTGGTGGTGCGCGGCGACGGCCGCGGGAAGAACCTGGGCTTTCCGACCGCCAACGTGGCGCCGTCGGCCTACGCGGCGATCCCGGCCGACGGGGTGTATGCCGCGTGGTTCACCGTGCTGGGACACGGCCCGGTGCCCGGCACCGTCGTCGCCGGTCAACGCTGCCGGGCCGCGGTGTCGGTCGGCACCAATCCGACCTTCTCCGGGCGGGCCCGCACCGTCGAGGCGTTCATCCTCGATCAAACCGCCGACCTGTACGGTCAGCGGGTCGCCGTCGACTTCGTCAGCCGGATCCGCGGTCAGGAGAAGTTCGACTCGGTGGCGGACCTGGTGGCGGTGATGAACACCGACGTCGAGAAGACCCGCACTCTGCTCGCCGAAGACTGACCGGCAGCTCGATTGGGTTCGGCCGCCACAGCGCTGCTAGACTTCCCGCTCGGCGTGCTGCAGTCCGCGGCGGCCGCCGTAATCACCTTTCGCGGGACGACATTGATGGAGATGTTTTCGTGGCGCTGACCGCCGAGCAGAAAAAAGAGATCCTGGGCAACTACGGTCTGCACGAGACCGACACCGGATCGCCCGAGGCGCAGGTCGCGCTGCTGACCAAGCGGATCGTCGACCTCACCGAACACCTCAAGACCCACAAGCACGACCACCACTCCCGGCGCGGCCTGCTGCTGCTGGTCGGCCGGCGGCGTCGCCTGCTCAAGTACCTCGCCCAGATCGATGTGGCGCGTTACCGCTCGCTCATCGAGCGCCTGGGCCTGCGTCGCTGACAACCGGCGATAACCGTCGCCGTGTAGAGTGATACCGTTCCGGGCCTTGCGCCCGGACACCGGTGTGGCGTACGCAGTCCGCGCGCGCCACTCCGGCACGTCACGACGGGACATGTTCCCACGATCGGCCAGACCTGAGTCGGGCGGTCTTCGGTAGTGGCAGCCGGGTCTGCGATTTCAAGGATCCGGCCGCTTCGATCGACGACCGTAGCCGCATCCAGGTTCTTCGCTGGTCCACGTCTGGCGTTGCGAAACAGCTGAAACGAACCAGGAAGGCCGCACGGCGTCCATGTCTGCCATTGAAATTGAAGAAGGCGTTTTCGAGTCCACCGCCACCATCGACAACGGGAGCTTCGGCACCCGCACCATCCGCTTCGAGACCGGCCGGTTGGCCCAGCAGGCGGCCGGCAGTGTCGTGGCCTACCTCGACGACGAGACCATGCTGCTGTCGGCGACCACCGCCAGCAAGGCTCCCAAGGAGCACTTCGACTTCTTCCCGCTCACCGTCGACGTCGAGGAGCGGATGTATGCCGCCGGGCGCATCCCGGGCTCCTTCTTCCGTCGCGAGGGCCGGCCGTCCACCGACGCGATCCTGACCTGCCGGCTCACCGACCGCCCGCTGCGCCCGTCGTTCGTCGAGGGCCTGCGCAACGAGATCCAGGTCGTGGTGACCGTGCTGAGCCTGGACCCCCGGGACCTCTACGACGTGGTGGCGATCAACGCCGCCTCGGCGTCCACGCAGCTGGCCGGGCTGCCGTTCTCCGGCCCGGTCGGGGCGGCGCGGGTGGCGCTGATCGACGGCAGCTGGGTGGCGTTCCCCACCGTCGAGCAGCTCGAGCGCGCGGTGTTCGACATGGTGCTGGCCGGCCGTGTCCTCGATGACGGTGACGTGGCGATCATGATGGTCGAGGCCGAGGCCACCGAGAACGTCATCGAGCTGATCGAAGCCGGTGCGCAGGCGCCGACGGAGGCCGTGGTGGCCGAGGGCATGGAGGCGGCCAAGCCGTTCATCGCGGCGCTGTGCAAAGCCCAGCAGGAGCTGGCCGACGCGGCCGGGAAGCCGACCAGCGACTACCCGCTGTTCCCCGCCTACGGCGAGGACGTCTACTACGCGGTGGCCTCCGTCGCCACCGACGAGCTGGCCAAGGCGCTGACCATCGCCGGCAAGGCCGAGCGCGACGAGCGGACCGAGGAGATCAAGGCCGAGGTGCTGACGCGCCTGGCCGAGACCTACGAGGGCCGCGAGAAGGAGATCAGTGCGGCCTACCGCAGCCTGACCAAAAAGCTGGTGCGCCAGCGCATCCTGACCGACCACTTCCGCATCGACGGCCGCGGTATCACCGACATCCGGGCCCTCTCCGCCGAGGTGGCGGTGGTGCCCCGGGCGCACGGCAGCGCACTGTTCGAGCGTGGCGAGACCCAGATCCTCGGGGTGACCACGCTGGACATGATGAAGATGGCGCAGCAGATCGACTCGCTGGGGCCGGAGACCTCCAAGCGCTACATGCACCACTACAACTTCCCGCCGTACTCCACCGGTGAGACCGGCCGGGTCGGTTCGCCCAAGCGCCGCGAGATCGGCCACGGCGCCTTGGCCGAGCGGGCCCTGGTTCCGGTGCTGCCGAGCGTCGAGGAGTTCCCCTACGCCATCCGGCAGGTATCGGAAGCCCTGGGCTCCAACGGATCCACCTCGATGGGATCGGTCTGCGCGTCCACGCTGGCACTGCTCAACGCCGGTGTGCCGCTGAAGGCTCCGGTCGCCGGTATCGCGATGGGCCTGGTCTCCGACGATGTCGAGGTGGACGGCAAGACCGAGCGCCGCTTCGTCGCGCTCACCGACATCCTCGGTGCCGAGGACGCGTTCGGCGACATGGACTTCAAGGTCGCCGGCACCAAGGACTTCGTCACCGCGCTGCAGCTGGACACCAAGCTCGACGGCATCCCGTCCAAGGTGCTCGCCGGTGCGCTGAGCCAGGCCAAGGAGGCGCGGCTGACCATCCTGGAGGTGATGGCCGAGGCCATCGACGCCCCCGACGAGATGAGCCCGTACGCGCCGCGGGTCACCACGATCAAGGTTCCGGTGGACAAGATCGGTGAGGTGATCGGCCCCAAGGGCAAGATGATCAACTCGATCACCGAGGAGACCGGCGCCCAGATCTCCATCGAGGACGACGGCACCGTGTTCGTCGGCGCCACCGACGGCCCCTCGGCGCAGGCCGCGATCGACAAGATCAACGCGATCGCCAACCCGCAGCTGCCCAAGATCGGCGAGCGATTCCTGGGCACCGTGGTCAAGACCACCGACTTCGGCGCGTTCATCTCGCTGCTGCCGGGCCGCGACGGGCTGGTGCACATCTCCAAGCTCGGCAAGGGCAAGCGCGTGGCGAAGGTCGAGGACGTCGTCAAGGTCGGCGACAAGCTGCGGGTGGAGATCGCCGACATCGACAACCGCGGCAAGATCTCGCTGGTGCCCGTCGAGGATGCAGCGGACGCCGCGACCCAAGAAGCGGGGTCGACTGAGCCTGCCGATGCCGCAGCCACCGAGAGCTGACATCGCGCGCGCCACACTGCGACGCACCACGCTGTCGGGCGGACTGCGGGTGGTCACCGAGTACCTCCCAGGGGTCCGTTCGGCATCGGTGGGCGTCTGGGTCGGCGTCGGATCACGCGACGAGGGCGCCACGGTGGCCGGGGCGGCGCACTTCCTGGAGCACCTGCTGTTCAAGGCCACCCCGACTCGCACGGCGGCCGGCATAGCGCAGGCCATGGACGCCGTCGGCGGTGAGCTCAACGCCTTCACCGGCAAGGAGCACACCTGCTACTACGCCCATGTGCTCGACACCGATCTGGAGCTGGCCGTCGCGCTGGTCAGCGATGTGGTGCTCAACGGGTCCTGCGCGGCCGCCGATGTCGACCTCGAACGCGACGTGGTGCTCGAGGAACTCGCGATGCGCGACGACGATCCCGAGGACGCGCTGGGTGATGTGTTCTTGTCGACGCTGTTCGGCGAGCATCCGATCGGACGGCCGGTGATCGGCAACGTCGAATCGGTGACGGCGATGACCCGCGCCCAGCTGCGCTCGTTTCACCAGCGTCGCTACACCCCGGAGCGCATGGTGGTGGCGGTGGCCGGCAATGTCGATCACGACACCGTAGTGGCGCTGGTGCGAGAACACTTCGGGCATCGCCTGATTCGAGGCGAGAAGCCTGCCCCGCCGCGGCGCGGCACCGCCCGGGTGCCGGGCACTCCCGGGCTGACCGTGGTCAACCGTGACGCCGACCAGACCCACATGTCGCTGGGGGTGCGCGCCCCGGGGCGGTACTGGCCGCACCGTCAGGCCCTGGCGGTGCTGAACACGGCTCTCGGTGGGGGATTGAGTTCGCGGTTGTTTCAACAGGTTCGGGAGTCCCGCGGGTTGGCGTACTCGATCTACTCGTCGGTGGACACCTTCGCCGATGCGGGCGCCCTGTCGGTCTACACCGCCTGCCAGCCGGAGCGATTCGCCGAAGTGGCGGCGGTGACCGCCGAAGTCCTCGACTCGGTTGCGCGTGACGGCATCAGTGCTGAAGAGTGCCGGATCGCGAAAGGTTCGTTACGCGGCGGATTGCTTCTGGGCCTGGAGGATTCGGGTTCGCGGATGCACCGGTTGGGTCGTACCGAATTGAACTACGGACGCTACCGTCCCATCTCCCGCACGCTGCGGGAGCTGAACGCAGTCACCGTCGAAGAGGTCAACGCGGTGGCGCACCGACTGTTGCGCGGCCCCTACGGGGTGGCGGTACTGGGCCCCTACCGGTCGAAAGGGGCGCTGCCCCGCCGGCTGCGGGCGCTGGCCGGTTGATGGCAGGGTAGGGGAATGGCTTTCAGCTTCTCCGAACTCGCGGTCCCCCTGGTCGGTGCGCCGATGGCCGGCGGTCCCAGCACACCGGCGCTGGCGGCCGCGGTGTCGCAGGCGGGCGGGCTGGGATTCGTCGCGGGCGGCTACCGTACCCCGCAACAACTGGCCGACGACATCACCGCCGCCCGCAGCGCCACCGCCGGCCCGATCGGGGCCAATCTGTTTGTGCCGCAACCCAGCGACGCCGATCTGGTGCTGCTCGACGAGTATGCCGACCTGCTGGAACCACTGGCCGAGCACTACGGCGTCGAATTGGGCCGGCCCCGCTTCGGCGACGACGACTGCTGGCCGGAGAAGTTCGACGTGATCGCCGACCTGCGGCCCACCGTGGTGTCGTTCACGTTCGGGACGCCGGCGCCGGAGGACCTGGCGAAGCTGCGTGCGCTACGCATCCTGACCGTGGTCACGGTGACCTCGGCTTATGAGGCCGGCGTCGCGGTGGCGCACGGCGCCGATGCCCTGGTGGTGCAGGGCCCCCGCGCCGGCGGTCATCGCGGTACTTTCGCGCCCGATGTGCGCCCCGGCAGCGAACCTCTCGAGGAGCTGCTGGCCGAGATCAGCCATGCCCACCGCGACGTCCCGCTGGTAGCGGCCGGTGGCCTGGGCACCGCCGCCGACGTCGCCGGCGTGCTGGGACGAGGTGCGGTGGCCGCGCAGGTCGGTACCGCACTGCTGCTCTCGGATGAGGCGGGCACCAATCCGACGCACCGTGCGGCGCTGACGAATCCGGAATTCAGCAACACCACGGTGACGTGTGCGTTCTCCGGCCGCTACGCGCGCGGACTGGAAAACGACTTCACCCGGACCCTCGACAACGTGGCGCCGGTGGGATACCCCGAGATCAACCACATGACCACACCGATCCGGGCGGCGGCGGTGGCGGTGGACGACCCGCACGGCACCAGCCTGTGGGCCGGGACCGCCTACCGGACCGCCCGCCCGGGCCCGGCCGCCGACATCGTCGCGGCGCTGGCGTCGGGTTGATCCGCTCACCACATGGTGGACCGTCGGCCCTTGACTGCCTTCCGTTTTGCGTCCTCTTCGGATGCCTTGTGATTTCGTGAGCCGGCGCCGCCGCGCCCATCCATCGCCATCAGCGGAGCACCGCCGAACAGCGGCATGCCGCTGAACATCCCGCCGGCGCGTTCGGTCGCGACCAGGTTGGCCATCGGGAACTCAGCGGCGGCGAGCCGCATCTCCGGGGCTGCGGTGGCCCAGGCCCTGGGAACCGACAGGCCGCTGACCGAGGCCGCGTTGCCGATCGCCGCCGAGGCCGCCGATGTTGCCGATGTCAGGCCCGCAGGGGCCAGCGTCGGCGTCAGGCCCAACGGCAGGCCGGCCGCGATGGCGGCCGGGGCTGCTTCCGCCAGGCCGAAGGGCGACGGGAGATCGGCGGCGGCGATCAGGTATTCGGGGATGAACGCGGCGATGATGGCGCTGCTCATCATGGTCGAGACCGGGGCGGCGCCCAGCGTCGACAGGTCGCTGAAAATGGGTGGAAGCGCCAGGCCGTCTGCTGCGAGCGCTTCGGCTGGGGACGGCAGCGTGCTCGGCAAGCCCTGCATCGTCTGCGGGAGGGACGAGGAGGCCTGGCCGGCCGCGTCCCCAGCCACGTCGGTGGCCGCCTCCCCGAGCGCATCGGTGGCCGAAACGCCTTCCGCGGCCACGCCGCCCGCGTCGGCCGTCTGGGGCGGGGTGCTGAACGGTGTCATCTGCGACGCGGCCTCGGCGGCAGCGCCGTAGCTGTACATCGCGGACGCGTCTTGGGCCCACATCTCGCCGTAGAGGGCCTCGGTGGCGGCGATCGCCGGGGCGTTCTGGCCGAAGAAGTTCGTTGCGACCAGCGTCGCCAACTGCATGCGGTTGGCGGCGATCACCGCCGGCGGAACAGTCATCGCGAACGCGCTCGCATGCGCCGCGGCCGCGGCCTTGGCCTGGGCGCTGGTCTGCTCGGCTTGCTCAGCGGTGGCGCTGAGCCAGGTGGCATACGGTGCGGCCGCGGCGGCCATCTTCGTCGATGCCGGTCCCAGCCAGGGGCCACTGGTCAGCTCCGTGACCACCGACCGGTAGCTTGCCGCCGCGGTGTGCAGTTCGGCGGCCAACTCATCCCAGGCCGCCGAGGCGGCCAGCAGCGACCCTGAACCAGGGCCGGCGTACATGCGACCGGAGTTGACTTCCGGCGGGAGCGCTGCGAAATCCACTGCTGTGTCTCCTGCCTTATCCGGCCGCGATCGCGTTGGCGGCCTCGGCGGTGGCGTAGGCGTTCGCGCCGCCGTTGAGGGTGGCCACAAACGTCTCGTGAATAGCTGCGGCTTGCGCGCTGATCTGGTGGTACTGCTGCGCTTGGACGGCGAATCGCGCGGCGAGCATCGCCGAGACCTCGTCGGCGGCCGGCGGCACCACTGCGGTTGTCGGGACCGCCGCCGCCGCGTTTTGGGCCGCGAGCGCGACTCCGGTGCTCGACAAACAATTGGCGGCGGTTGCCATCGCCTCAGGATGTGCGGTTACGAACGACAACAGGGCTCTCCTCAAATACGGCAGCAGACATGGAAAAGGGCCAGCTTCTTGGTGGAGTCGGCCCTTATGGGAGCCACGTTTCCCGACAGCCGCCCCGACTTCCAAGCTGGTTAACGAAGTCTTAACGGCCGCAACGAGACGTTTACAAAAAAGTTAATGATCGCTCATGTTGACGTGATGGCCGGTTTGAGGTATTGACGCCGGTGCAAATTCGGCGAGGATGTCGATCTAGCCGGTACCGGTGGTATCGTTGTACCCTGGCGAATCATCTGTCCACGACAAAGACAAAAGCTAGCTCTTTGTAAATGGGGGTTGACATGCTCAAGGTTGACGACAGCGCGGCCGGCCCACACGACGGAGCGCTGGACCACGAGCGGATCGTCCTGCAGGCCCGGGACGTCGACTTCGACTGGTCGGACCTGCCGGTGCACTACGTACCCGGGGAACCCTTCGCCACCCACTTCTGCAACGTGCTGCACCTGCTACTGCCCGCCGGCGAGGAGTTCTTCGTCGAGGTGTTCAAGCAGGCGCTGCCGCTGATCAAGGACGACCAACTGCGCCTCGACGTGCAGGGATTCATCGGGCAGGAGGCCACCCACTCCCAGGCGCACGCCGGCGTCGTCGACCACCTGGCCGCGCGCGGCGTCGACATGTCGCCGTTCACCGGCCAGATCAAATGGCTGTTCGCTCGCCTGCTCGGGGACCGGCCGCACTGGAGCAAGCGCCGCCAGCAGCGCTGGCTGTTGGAACGGGTGGCGCTGGTGGCCGCCGTCGAGCACTACACGGCGATTCTGGGGGAGTGGGTGCTCGACAGCCCGGCGCTGGATGCGGTCGGGGCGCATCCGGCGATGCTGGACATGCTGCGCTGGCACGGCGCCGAAGAGGTCGAGCACAAGGCCGTGGCCTTCGACGTGATGAAGCACCTGCGGGCCGGATATCTCCGGCAGGTTCGCACCCAGCTGGCCGTCACCCCGCTGATGCTGTTGCTGTGGGTGCGCGGGCTGCGGTTCATGTACAAGGTGGACCCGCAGCTGCCACCGGGAACCAAGCCGCGCTGGCGGGACTGGTTCGCGGTGGCGCGTCGCGGCCTGGTGCCCGCCCCGTTTGAATTCTTGCCCGCCATCGCCTCCTACTACCGGCCGGGCTTTCACCCGGCGCAACTGGGCGGGGTGGAGAAGGCGGTCAACTACCTCGCAGTTTCCCCCGCCGCCCGCGCCACGCATTGACCACCGGAAGAAGAGGCCCCATGACCACTCTGACCGCATCCGACGGTGTCACACTGGCGGTGCATACCTACACCGACGTGGACCCGCAGCGGCCGACGATCCTGGCGATCCACGGCTATCCGGACAATCACCACGTCTGGGACGGCGTGGCCGAGGCGCTCGCCGACACCGGCCGCTACAACGTCGTCGCCTACGACGTGCGCGGCGCGGGTGCGTCTGCGGCACCGGCGGACAGGTCCGGTTACCGGCTTCCTCAACTGACCGCCGACGTCGGCGCGGTGATCGCCCACCTCGGCGTGGAGCAGGTTCACCTGCTGGGCCACGACTGGGGATCGATCCAGGGCTGGGCGGCGGTCACCGACCCGTGTGTCGCCTCCAAAATCGCTTCCTACACCTCGATTTCCGGGCCCCACCTGGATTACGCCGGCCGGTTCCTGCGGTCACCGCGCAACCTGCGGGCGGTCGTGGATGTGATTCGACAGTTGCTGGAGTCGTCCTACATCTGGCTGTTTTTGACCCCCCGATTGCCCGAGGCGCTGTTCCGGTCCGGATTCGGCGGCAAACTCATCGACACCCTGGAGCGCATCGGCCGCTCCGGCGGTCAGCGGCGGGCCACGCACCGCGGCGAGAACGACTACGTCAACGGACTCAACCTCTACCGGGCCAACATGCCGCGACCGTTTTTAAAGCCGTCCGCGCCGCTTCCGGTCACCGAGGTCGCCGTGCAGGTGCTTGCACCGCGGCTGGACCTGTTCGTCAGCCCCGCCTTGCAGCGGTTCACCGGCTCGATCCCGCCCCGGCACCGGGTGCTGGACATCGACGGTGGGCACTGGGTGGTGACCGACCGGCCCGAGATGATCGCCCGGCACACCGCCGACTGGGTGGAGCGGGCTGTGGCCGACAATGCCGGCGCACCCGAGTCTCGGCAGAGCTGATATGCCGCAAAGGATCTGGAGTTCCCGGCCTGCTGACCTCTACGGCCGGCGCAAACACGATCGCTTCTACAACATGCTGTGGATGGCGGTCACGCTGTTCGGCGGGGTCTCGGGGCTGTCGCGCTGGAAGCCGTCGCGGGTCGCCCCGGTCTCACGGACCATCACCGCGGTCGTCACCAAGCGCGAGATGCTCACGGACGACGTGGTGGCCCTGACGATCGCAGACCCTCGTGGGCTGCTGCCGTCCTGGACCCCGGGCGGTCACATCGATGTCCAGCTGCCGTCGGGGCGTCGCCGACAGTACTCGCTGTGCGGTGTGCCGGGGCGGCGCACCGAGTACCGCATCGCGGTGCGGCGGCTCGACGACGGCGGCGGCGGCTCGGTGGAGATGCACGAGTCCTACGCGGTGGGCGACACCTTGGTGTTCGAGGGCCCGCGTAACGCGTTCTATCTCGGCACCGGTGAGAGCGACGTGCTGTTCGTCATCGGCGGCATCGGGGTGACCCCGATGCTGCCGATGCTGCGCGAGGCGGCGCAACGCGGAATCGATTGGCGCGCGGTCTATGCCGGCCGCAGTCGGGCCGACATGCCGCTGCTCGACGAGGTACTGGGAGTCGATCCCGAGCGGGTCACGGTGTGGGCCGACGACGAGCACGGGCGGTTCGCCGGCACCGACGAACTGCTGGCCGGCGCCGGTCCGCAGACCGCGGTCTATGTGTGCGGCCCGCCCGCCATGCTCGAAGCGGTGCGCACCACCCGTGACCAACATGCCGATGCGCCGCTGCACTACGAGCGGTTCAGTCCGCCGCCGGTGGTGGACGGCCTGCCCTTCGAGCTGGAGCTCGCCCGGTCGCGGCGGCTGCTGCAGGTCCCGGCGGACCGTTCGGCCCTGGATGTGATGCTCGACGCCGACCCGACGACGGCATGCTCGTGCCGGCAGGGGTTCTGCGGTACCTGCAAAGTCAAGGTGGTCTCCGGTGATGTCGACCGGCGCGGGCGCACCGCGGAGGGCGACGACGAGATGCTCGTCTGCGTCTCCCGGGCCAACGGCGGCCGGATCGTCATCGACGCGTGAGCGAATTGGCGTTAACTTCCAGTCGATTTCGACGAATCACGGCGCCCGCTCAGCTGTCCCCCTAGACTTCCCGGATGCCCGGAGCCGGTTCGATACATCCTGCAAGTCTTCCCGCCAAGCTGATCTACGCGGTCGCCCATGCCATCACCCCGCGCCTGGTGCGGCGCCTGGTGCTGCACGCCGGCACCGGAACCGTCGCCGGCCGGATGACGACGATGGGCCGTCGGATCAACACCCTGGCCAAGCTGCAGCGGGTGCGGCCGTTCCTGGGGGTGAGCTTCACCCGCGGTGAGGCCGCCGCCGTCCCGGTCGAGGTCGTGCGGGCGGCTGATCGCGGCCGGCCCCTCGGCGAGGCGTTCCGCGACGGCGTCATCCTGTATTTCCACGGCGGCGGCTTCGTCACCGGCGGCCTGGACACCCATCTGCATGTGGTGGCCAAGCTCGCCCGCCGCACCCGGCTGCCGGTCGTCCACGTCGATTACCGGCAGTATCCGCAGGTGACGGTGGACGGTTCGGTGGACGATTGTGTCGGCGCCTACCGGTGGCTGCTCGGTCTTGGCGCCGACCCGGCCAAAACGGTGCTGGTGGGTGACTCCGCCGGTGGGTTCCTGGCGTTCGCGACCGCGCTGACCGGTCAACAACGGGGCCTGCCCGCTCCGGCCGGGGTGATCGGGATCTCGGCGCTGCTGGAGCTCGACGGTGTCGCGCGCAGCACCCACTCGAACCGGACCGCCGACGCCTTCGGCATTCCGGCGGTGCTGCCCGACATCGTTGATCTGGTGTGCCCGTCGCCGAGCATGCGCCACGCGCTGTCGCCGATCAACGGCCGGTTGGACACGATGCCACCGGCGCTGCTGCTCGCTGCCGAGTCGGAGATCCTGCGCTGCGATGCAGAACGCCTGCACGCCGCGCTGGCGCAACTGGGCCGGCCCAGCCGCCTTGAGGTGTGGGCGCGTGAACTGCACGCCTTCCCGGCGCTCTTCCCGTTCCTGCCGGACAGCCGGGCGGCGTTCGATCAGATGTGCCGCTTCGTGACCGAACGCCTGGTCGAGGCCGACCGGCCCGGCGAGGCCCGCCGGGAGGTGTCCTGAGGGGCGCTGCCGTGTTGACAGCGGCGACCCCGCGCCCGGCTTCGTCGCGCTCGCCGTCCCCGCTAGGGTTGCAGCCATGCGGGTAGCAGTGCTGGGCGCCAAGGGCAAAGTCGGCGCCACGATGGTTGCGGCGGTGCGCGCCGCCGAGGATCTGACCCTATCCGCCGAGATCGACGCCGGTGACGAGCTGAGCCTGCTGACCGACGGCGGCACCGAGGTCGTGATTGACTTCACCCACCCCGACGTCGTGATGGACAATCTGAAGTTCTTGATCGACCACGGAATTCACGCCGTGGTCGGCACCACGGGATTCACGCAGGAGCGGCTCGAGCAGGTACGCTCCTGGTTGGCGGCCAAACCCGGGGCGTCGGTGCTGATCGCACCCAACTTCGCCATCGGGGCGGTGCTGTCGATGCACTTCGCGGTCCAGGCCGCCAAGTACTTCGAATCGGTAGAGGTCATCGAGCTGCACCACCCGCAGAAGGCCGATGCGCCTTCGGGCACCGCGACCCGCACCGCCGCGCTGATCGCCGAGGCCCGAAAAGGACTGCCGCCCAACCCCGATGCCACCAGCACCGGCCTGCCCGGAGCGCGGGGCGCCGACGTCGACGGTGTTCCGGTGCACTCGGTACGGCTGGCCGGGCTGGTCGCCCACCAGGAGGTGCTGTTCGGGACCATGGGCGAAACGCTCACCATTCGCCACGACAGCATCGACCGGACGTCGTTCGTTCCCGGGGTGCTGCTGGCGGTACGTCGCGTCGCCGAATTCCCCGGTCTGACGATCGGCATCGAGCCTCTCCTCGACCTGAAATAAGGTAGTCGAAGTGTCGGCGGCCACCCGGATCAAGGCGCTCATCGCCTTCATGTGCCTGGCGCTGCTGATGTATCTGGTGTTCTTGGGCCGGATCGCGGTGCTGCTGATCACCTCCGGCTCGTTACCGGCGATCGGGATGGGCCTGGCGCTGCTGATCATGCCGTTCATCGGGCTGTGGGCGATGATCGCCACCCTGCGCGACGGCCTCGCCCACCAGCGGCTGTCCCGGTTGATCGCCGTCGACGGGATGGAACTGGACGCCAGTGCGTTGCCGCGACGGCCGTCGGGTCGTATCGAACGCGACGCCGCCGATGCCCTGTTCCACACGGTGCGCGCCGAACTCGACGCCGACCCGGACAACTGGCGGCGCTGGTACCGGCTGGCCCGCGCCTATGAGTACGCCGGGGACCGTCGCCGGGCGCGGGAGGCGATGAAAACCGCGGTCCGGCTGCAGGAGAGCCGATGAGCAAGACGCTGCTGGTGGTTCACCACACGCCCTCGCCGTACTGCCAGGCCATGTTCGAGGCGGTGGTCTCCGGGGCCGGTACCCCGGAGATCGAGGGAGTCGAGGTGGTGCGTCGCGCGGCGCTGGCGGTGTCGCCGACCGACATGCTCTCGGCCGACGGCTACCTGTTGGGCAGCCCGGCCAACCTGGGCTATCTCAGCGGCGCCCTCAAGCACGCCTTCGACGTGTGCTACTACCCGATCCTGGACTCGACCCGCGGTCGGCCCTTCGGGCTGTATCTGCACGGCAACGAAGGCACCGAGGGCGCCGAACGTGCGGTCGACGCCATCACGACCGGCCTGGGGTGGGTGAAGGCCGCTGACTATGTGGTGGTCTCCGGCAAGCCCGGCAAGGCCGAATTGGAAGCGTGCTGGGAACTCGGTGCGACGGTGGCCGCCCAGTTGATGGACTGAGCACCGCTACGGACCGATGTGCGTCTCCGGCTGGTAGAACGAGTGGAACGGATACTGTCGGCCCAGCGGGCCCATCTGGTGACAGTCCTGCTGCGACGGTGGCGATTTCGGCGGCTCGTAGTAGTAGATCACGCAGCGCTGCCAGCTACCGTCGGGCTGAACCGGGCCGTCGCACTTCTGGGCGGTGGAGAAGAACAGCAGCGGGTTGTCCTGACAACCGGCATGGGCCACCGGCGCCGAGGCGACCAGCCACCCGGTCATCAGCCCGGCGGCAGCCAGCGTGGCGGCCAAGCCCCCGGTGAGATAGCGCTTCACGGCCGTCTCCTTCCCGCCCCGTCGTGTTGTCGAGAGACTACGCCGGATGTCGCAGGTGTTTGCCAGGTTGAGCGCTCCGCGGTTTTCAGACTCTCGCCGGGGGCGAAGCGATAGGCTCCCATACCGTGACCCAAGCAAACGACACCGTGTCCACCACGGACCTGCTTGCGCGCACGCTGGAATCCGTGCGCGCGGCCTACCAGAACATCGCGGAGCTGGCCGAGCACCAGGACGGCATCTATGCCGTGGCGCAGACCGCTAGGGGCACCGCGCTCATCCACGACCTGCGCAAGTCGCTCGACCAGCTCAATAAGATCCTGCCCTTCAAGAGCTAGTTGCCCGCCCGCCGTCAGGGTGGGGTTTTGTTGAGGGCGCGTTCGGAGTTGATGTGGTGGGCGCGGTCTTGGGTTCGGGTGCGTGTGCGGGTGGGCATCATTAGGCCGCGGTCGGTGTTTGGTGCGGGTGGTGGCGGTGGTGGCGGTGGTGTGCCGGTGGGTGTGTATAGGGTGGGGAACAGCAGTGTGCTGCCGGGTCGGGTGGTGTAGGTGTGGCCGGTGGGGCTGGTCCAGTTTATTGTGCCGTTGGGGTGTTGGGTGTCGTGCCAGCCTGTGGGGCCGGTCCAGAAGGTTTTGAGTAGGTGGTGTTTTCGGCAGAGGCAGCGCAGGTTGGCGGGGTGGGTCGGCCCGATCGGGTAGGCGATGGCGTGGTCGATGTCGCAGACGGTGGCGGGCTGGTCGCAGCCGGGGAATCGGCAGGTGAGGTCGCGGGCCCGGACGAAGGCGGCCAGCGCTGTTGAGGGCCGGTAGTGCGGTTCGGCCGGCAGATCGGCCGGGTCGCGCAGCGGTTTGACGGTGGCACCGTGGGTGACCAGCTGGGCCAGCAGTGGTGCGGGGAC